>CAXTVS010000004.1:0-115902 GCA_964247735.1 uncultured Acetobacteraceae bacterium | reverse complement strand
CGAACCGGTCCGCCAGCACCCCGCCCAGCAGGATCAGCAGCACCATCGGCAGCGCTTCCGCCGCCAGCACCGCGCTGACGCGGCCGGCGCCGGCACCGCGCGCAAACAGCGCGAAGGACAGGGCCACCGGAACCGTGGCGCTGCCGACGCAGGACAGGGAGATGCCGGCCAGGAACAGCGCGAAGTCCCGCTGGCCGAGTGCACCCAGCCTGCTCCGCAGCCTCGTCATGCCGATCATCAGGCGATGAAGGGCCGGCGGATCAACACGGCGTCAAGGGGCCGCCGCCGCTTCCGGACCGCCCAGGCCGTCCCGACCGACTGCCGCGGCCGGCGTCGTCGACCGTCAACGAAGGTCGCGGGCTGCTGCAAAGGCAGCCAGTTCCAGGGCCCGGGCTTCCACCGTCCCGGGATCATCAACGGGCGCGAACGCGGCACCTGTGCCCGCACTCCGTCCAGCCACCCGGTAGACGGCCGAGGTGCTGCCGGGGCCGCCTCCGGTATGGCCGACATACTCGCCGGGCGGCTCGCCTTGCCCGATCATCAGCCCGAGCCCGTAGCTGGCAGTCCGCCACGGACGGCCTGGAAACGCGCCGCCGACCGGATGGCCGTCGCGCATGCTGCCGAGCAGGCCGGGCGGCAGGAGATCGCCGCCCAGCAGACGGTGCAGGAACAGCGCGGCCGCACCCGGCGGACCGACCAGCAGCCCGTGATACACCCATCCCGGATGATAGCGCCGCGCGTTGCCCCATGCGGTCGCGTCGAGGTCGGCCGGTTCCCGGGCGACGGTGACGCCGCGGATGTCGAGCGGTCCGAACACCAGGCGCTGCAGGGCCGCATCGAGCGGCAGGCCGGTTTCCTCCTCGATGATCCGACGCACCAGGAGGTAGCCGACGTTCGAGTAGGCCCAGCCCTGCCCGGGCTGGCAGGACAGGGTTTCCGCGTCGACCCGCCGAAGCATCTCCCCGACGGGCCAGGGAGGTCCGCCCGCGGCCACGGCGGCATGATAGGATCGGGACGTGCCGTAGCAGCGGAGCCCGGCACGATGCTGCAGAAGCTGGCGGAGCGTGAACGACCTGCCACGGACGGGCTCGTCGAGCGGCAACCGGCCCTCGGCCGCAAGCGTCAACGCGGCGGCCGCCAGCACAGCCTTCGCGCAGCTCCACCATGGCACCATCGCCTCGGCATCGGCGTGGACCTCGTCTTCCCGGACGAAGGCAGTGATGAGCTGCCGCTGCGGCATGAGTCCGGCCTCTCCGGGAATGCAGGGTTCCGTTCCGATGGTCGACGGTTTCAGCTTCGGACCGGCGCCGGACCCGCCCGGCTACCGTCCGCGGCTGACGGTGTAGGCGGCGACCTCGCCCAGCAGCTGCCGGATCCGGCTGTCCGGAAACGTCGCCAGCGCCTCGCAGGCGCGCTCGGCATAGTCCGTGGCCCGGCGCAGCGTGGCGCCGATGGCGTCGGTGGCGGCAATCAGGCCGAGCGCGTGGTCGAGGTCGTCCGGCTCCTGCGCGCTGTCCTCGATCACCCGGCGCCAGAACTGGCGGTCCTGCTCGTTGCCGGCGCCGAAGGCGGCCAGCACCGGCAGGGTGATCTTGCCCTCGCGGAAGTCGTCGCCCACCGTCTTGCCGAGTAGGCGCTGGTCAGCGGCGTAGTCCAGCGCGTCGTCGACCAGCTGGAACGCCATGCCGAGGTTGGTGCCGTAGCAGTCGAGCGCCAGCGCGTCCCGCTCCGGACGCCCCGCCACCACCGCGCCCACCCGGCAGGCGGCCGCGAACAGGGCCGCGGTCTTGCCGTGGATCACCTCCAGGTAGCGCTCCATGGAGGTCGACAGGTCGTTCTGGGTCGCCATCTGCAGCACCTCGCCCTCGGCGATGGTGGCGGACGCCTTGGACAGGATCGCCATCACCTCCAGCGAGCCGTCCTCGGTCATCAGCTGGAACGAGCGCGCGAACAGGAAGTCGCCGACCAGCACCGAGGCCTTGTTGCCGAACACCGCGTTGGCGCTGGCGAGCCCGCGGCGCAGCCGGCTCTCGTCCACCACGTCGTCGTGCAGCAGGGTGGCGGTGTGGATGAACTCGACGCAGGCGGCGAGGTTGACGTGGCGCATCCCGCCGCGCGCGCCGCCGGCCTCGCCCGGATAGCCGCACAGCCGCGCCGAGGCCAGGGTCAGGAGCGGGCGCAGCCGCTTGCCCCCGGCGGCGATGAGGTGGGCGGCCAGCTGCGGGATCAGCGTGACCGGGCTGTCCATCCGGGCAAGGATGGCGCGGTTGCAGCTCTGCATGTCGTCGTGCAGCAGCGACGCCAGCGCGTTCAGCGCCGCCTCGCCCGCCGGAGCCTCCTGCACGTCATGCCGTTCGTCGCGACTTGTGGTCGCGCCGGTTTCCGGCAGACTGGCGGCAAGGCCCAAGCGGTGTCCTCCACGCTCCAGGATTTCGGCGAGGCACATATGAGCGGCGGGGATAGGGTGGTCAAGCATCGGCGGCCTGGCCGGGATCGGTCCCCGCCGGAGCGGGACCGGCCTGCCGGATGCTGACCGCAGCGCCGGCGGCGACCACCGACGGCACGCTGCTCGGCGGCCGGGTGTCCTATCGCCAGTTCCGCGACGGCTACCGGAGCGGAATCGAGCCGGTGCTGCTCGCGGCGGCGGTGCCGGTCAGTCCCGGCCTGCGCGTGCTGGAGGCGGGCTGCGGCGCCGGTGCCGGCCTGCTGTGCCTGTCGGCACGGGCGGACGGCATGCACGGGACCGGGATCGAGCAGGATCCCGCCACCGCCGCTCTGGCCCGGCACAACCTGGACGCCAACGGACGGCCCGACTGGCCGGTCCTGGTCGGCCCGCTGGAGCACGAGACCGTTCAGCTCGCGGCCGGCGACCACGACCACGCGATCGCCAACCCGCCATGGCACGACAGCGGGTCCAGCGCCTCGCCATTGCCCCGCCGCGACCTCGCCCGGCGAGCGCCGCCAGGCACGCTGGCCATCTGGAGCCGGTGCCTGGCGCGCCTGCTCCGGCCCGGCGGGGTGCTCACCCTGGCCCTGCCCGCAGCCCGGCAGGCCGAGGCGGCGGCAGCGCTGGCGACGAACGGGTTCGGCGCAATCCGGGTGCTGCCGCTCTGGCCGGCGGTCGGCCGTCCGGCACGGATCGTGCTGATGCGCGGCACCCTCGGCGGGCACGGGGACGATGCCGTGCTGCCCGGGCTGGTGCTGCATCACCCCGGCGGCGGCTTCACCGAACCGACAGAGCTGATCCTGCGCAACGCGGAACCGCTGCCGTTCGACTGATCAAGGCGACCCGCCGAACGGATCGGGATCGACGTGGCCGGCGCGCCTGAGGTGCCACAGTCGCTCGTGGGCCGCGACGAGCCCCTCCACGGCACGGCGGTACGCGCCCGGCGAGCCGAGCTGCGGCTGCAGCAGCACCGCCTCGGTGATCGACAGCAGGCTGGCCGCGACGTCCAGCGCGCCGAGGTCGCAGGCCTGGTGCGCCGCGACCAGCAGGCGTTCCGGCAGGCGACGGACCTGGCGGACCGGCTCTAGGCTGAAGCCGACCGGACCAGAGCGGGGCTCAGCCCGCGACAGCGCCTCGTAGTCGAGTTCGTAGCCGTGGCGGTCACCGATATCCGGTTCCTGCACCGCTTCAAGAAACGGCATGTCCTGCACTGTTCTATCGCCTCCGGAGCAGGAACGCCTGCGACACGTGGTTCCGTCCCGATCCCGAAGGCAGCCTATCTCGTTATCCATCCGATACAAACGATTTATTGACGCGATTCGCCTTTGCCGCGTGGGCTGCGGCCTCCCGGTGACGCTTTCGCCGTTTCCAGCTGCTTTTCCACCGCACGGAACGCGTCTCGCACGGCGCTGCGGATGTCGGGATGGGCACGCCGCTCCCGCGCGTGGTGCGGCTCGTGCGACACGGCGATCTCCTGGCCGGGACGCGACAGGGTGACGTGCACCTCGTACAGGTTGCCGGTCTGGTGCTGCTGGTGCAGGGCTTCCACCGACACCCGGCCACCGGTCAGGTGGCCGTAGCGGGCCTCCAGCCGCTCCATCTGCTTCCTGATCTCCGCTTCGAGCGACTCTGAGGCCTGCAGGTTGTGGAACGCGATCTCCAGCGGACGATCCATGGTGCTCTCCCCTCCGGCGGCCCGCCCGTGCGGCGGGCTTCTGCTGTGAACGGACCGGCCGGAGGGGGGTTGCGAGCCCGAGGAGCGCCCGGGAGTCAGGCCGGGACCGCGGTCTCCTTGTGCCAGTCGCTGCCGATGGAGGAGGTGAACGCTTCCTCCCAGGTGCCGCTGGTCGAGGCGCGGCTGTACTCGGTGGACCGGTTCTCGAAGAAGTTGGCGTGCTCCACCGCGTTCAGCAGGTCGTCGAGCCAGGGCAGCGGGTTGCTGTCGACGTGGTAGAGCGGCTCCAGCCCGAGCTGCAGCAGCCGGCGGTCGGCGATGAAGCGGATGTAGCGCTTGACCTGCGCCGCATCGAGGCCCTCCACCGGGCCGAGCTCGAAGGCCAGGTCGATGAACGCGTCCTCGTGGTGCACGATGGTCCGGCACACCTCGGTCAGCTCGGCGCGAAGCTGGTCGGTCCAGATCTCCGGGTTCTCCTGCACGAACACCCGGAACAGCCGGATCACCGACAGGCAGTGCAGCGTCTCGTCGCGCACCGACCAGGTGACGATCTGTCCCATGCCCTTGAGCTTGTTGAAGCGCGGGAAGTTCAGCAGGATCGCGAACGAGGCGAACAGCTGCAGCCCCTCGGTGAAGGCGCCGAACGCGGCCAGGGTCTTGGCGATCTCGTGCTTGGAGTCGACCCGGAAGCCCTGCATGTAGTCGTACTTGTCCTTCATCTCCTTGTAGCCGAGGAAGGCCGAGTATTCCGCTTCGGGCATGCCGATGGTGTCGAGCAGGTGGCTGTAGGCGGCGATGTGGATGGTCTCGATGTTCGAGAACGCCGACAGCATCATCAGCACCTCGGTGGGTTTGAACACCTGGCTGTAGTGCTTCATGTAGCAGTTGTTCACTTCCACGTCCGACTGCGTGAAGAAGCGGAAGATCTGCGTGACCAGGTTCTGTTCCGACGCGGACAGGTTCTTGTGCCAGTCCTTCACGTCGTCGGCGAGCGGCACCTCCTCGGGCAGCCAGTGCACGCGCTGCTGCGTCAGCCAGGCGTCGTAGGCCCACGGGTAGCGGAACGGCTTGTAGACCGGATTGGAGGTCAGCAGGTCGAGCCGTGTGCCGGCCGGGTGTTGATCCATGGGAATGTGTTCTCCGACGATGCAGCGCAGGCCGATCCGGATCGACCGGACGCGCGGCTGGAAGGGGCTCGACCTGACAGCCCGGACCCGGGGTCCGACCTGCGGAGTCGCAGTCGGAGTATGGCCCAGCCGTCCAACGGCTTCCAGCAACGAGAATGTCATCCACAACATCTTGTGTTGCGGATGACATCTGCCTCTATCCCTGGTCGGGACGGTCGACTGCGCTGCGTATGTCGTCGATCTCGTGACTGCCGAAGTCGTTGCGCCGCAGATACGCCAGCAGGCTCGCCGCCGCGTCTTCCGGCGCCGTCAGCTGCCCCTCCGCGTGCAGCCTGAGGAACCGCTCGCGGGTCGGCGCCTCGATGCCGCGGATCACCGCCTGCATCTCCGTGTCGATCACGCCCGGCGCCAGCGACACCGCCCGGACCGATCCGCCGGCGCCGGACTCGGCGTTCAGCGCCCGCACGAAACCGTCCAGCCCCGCCTTGGCGGCGCAGTAGGCGCTCCAATGCGGGACCCCGCGCCGGGCGGCGCCGGACGACACCGCCAGGACGCGCCGCGCCGACGGCGAGGACGCGGTCGCCTGGAGGAAGCCGCCGGCGACCAGCATCGGCGAGACGAGGTTGAGGCGCAGGTGCGCATCCAGCGCCGCCGCCTCGAGCGAGGCCGCCGGCAGCACAGGCTCCAGCACGCCCGCGTTCAGGATCAGCACCGCCGCATCCTGGTTGGGATGCGCGGCCACCGCCCGCACGACCCAGCGCCTGGCCGCGTCGCCGTCGCCCAGATCGAGCGACGTCCAGTGCAGCCGAGACGCGTCCAGCCCAGCCGGTGCCGGGCCGCGCGCGACCGCCGCCACCTCGTGCCCTTCGCGCAGCAGCTGGCGCACGATCGCCGCACCCAGGCCGCGCGACGCGCCGGTCACAATGTGGAGCGTCATGCCGACCCGCCCTGCCGGGCGCAATAGCTGACGGTGACCTCGCCCACGCCCGCACAGGCACCGGTCACCACCTCGCCGGGCTGCACGGGACCGACCCCGGCCGGCGTGCCGGTCATGAGGAGGTCTCCCGGAGCCAGCGAGACGAAGCGGGACAGGAACGCGATCGCCTCCCCCACGCTCCAAACCATCTGCGACAGGTCGCCGGACTGGCGCAGCGCGCCGTCCACCGTCAGCGTGATGGCGCCCCGCCCGGGATGTCCGGCTTCCGCCACCGGCACGATGGGGCTGATCGGGCAGGACTGGTCGAAGCCCTTGGCGAAGGCCCAGGGGCGCCCGGCACGCTTGGCTTCCGCCTGCAGGTCGCGCCGGGTCATGTCGAGGCCGACCGCATAGCCGAACACGTGCTGCAGCGCCCGCTCCGGCGCGATCTCCTCGCCGCCGACGCCGATCGCCACCACCAGCTCGACCTCGTGATGCAGGGATCCGGTCTGCGTCGGATACGGGAGCACGCCGCCACCCGGCACCACCGCATCCGCCGGCTTGGAGAAGAAGAACGGCGGCGTCCGCTCCGGGTCGCCGCCCATCTCGCGCGTGTGCTCGGCGTAGTTCTGCCCCACGCACCAGATCCGCCGGACCGGGAACGGCGTGTCCAGTCCCGCGACGGGGACCGTCGGCACCGCAACCGTGATCCCGCCCCGCATCAGGACCGCAGCCCTCAGTCCCTGATCCACCACTTGACCGGCTCGGGCTCGTCCTCGGGCTCGACCTCGGCACGCGCCGCCTTCGGCCGGCCACGTCCGCGCACCGCCCGGGATGGTTCGGGTTCGGGTGGCGGTTCGGGAACCGTCGGCACCGGGGCAGCCGGCACCGGCACCGCCGCGACACGCTGCGCCCGCGCCTCCTCGACCTCGATCTCCAGGTGCGCCAGCCGGGTCTGTGCCACCTGCAGCGCGGCCCGGACCTCGCCCAGCGTCCGTTCCGCCGCTTCCCGCAGCTGCCGCTCGCGCTCCAGCGCCCGGCCCAGCGCCGCCGAGGGATCGGTGCCTTCCCCCGGCTCGTGGCGGGAGGTCTGGCCGCCCTGGCGATCGCGCGACACGTACTCGACCGGCACGTTCTCGTTCTGGCTGAAGCGGCGGCGCCGGCTGTCCGGCGTGACGGGTCCCGGCGCGGCCTGCTCGCCGCCGCGTCGCGGGCTGCCGCCGTTGGAGCCGCCGCCCATGCGCAGCAGCGCCTGTCTCACCGCGTCGTCGGACGGAGTCAGGCCCTCGTCCTCGGCGGGTGCACTGGTCAAGCTAAGCTTCTGGTTCAAAAGGATCATCCTGTGGCAGGCATGCTGCAGATCCGTATCGGCTGGGATCTCGCGCGGCGCAGTGCGCCGCATGGTCACGTTGCCCGCCGTCGTGGGGGAATGCCGTTTTACGGTCCGTGTCCCGCGTTATAGAGCGAAAACCATCGTCCCGGCAAATCAAGCTGCCATCACCCGCCGCGCAGACATGCGGAACCACAGTATCAAACGTTGGACCGCATGCTGTATAGCGCTGCCCCCGGTACCGGTCCTGCCGGACAGTTTCTGATCGGACCGACATCATGACCTTCCTTCTCCGGCCCCTGCTCGTGACCCATAGCGGCAAGTTCCACTGCGACGAGGTGTTCGCCTACGCGGTGCTGCGCCTGGCGCTCGGGCTGGATGCGCCCGGCCACGACCACACGCTGCTCCGCACCCGCAGGCCGGAGGGGATCGAGGCAGCCGACATCGTGTGGGACGTCGGCGGCCGGTACGACGCAGCGGCCGGCCGCTTCGACCACCACCAGCACGGTGCTGCGCTGCGTCCGGACGGCACGCCCTTCTCCTCCGCCGGGCTGATCTGGCAGGTGCACGGGCCGGACGCGGTCGCCGCCCTGCTGCTCGAGGGAACGGCCAGCCTCGCGGCTGCCATTGCGGACGAGCTCGACGAAGCGCTGGTGCGTCGCATCGACGAGATCGACAACGGCGTCGCGTCGGACGGCTCCCTGCGTGATCCGCTCGGCCTCGCCAGCCTGATCGGCGAGTTCAACCCGGCCTGGAACGATCCCGCCGCCAGCGGACCCGAGGCTGGCGACGCCGCGTTCCTCGAGGCGGCCGCCTTCGCCCTCGGGGTGCTCCGCCGCAGGGTCGAGGCGATGCGGGCGCGCCATGCGGCGGAGGCTGCCGTCCTGGCTGCACACCGCAGCGGCGCCGACCCGCGCCTGCTGGTGCTGGAGCGCGGCATGCCGTGGAAGGGCGTGGTGCACGGTCATGCGCTGCCGGTGCTGCTCGCCGTATCGCCCGCCTCCAACGGCAACTGGATGCTGGATACGGTGCCGCCGGAGCCGGGTTCGTTCGCGCAGAAGCTGCCGCTGCCCGAGGCCTGGGCCGGGCTGCCGGAAGCCGAGCTGGCCGCCGCCAGCGGCGTGCCGGACGCGGTGTTCGTGCACCTGCGCCGCTTCGTGGGCGCCGCACGCAGCCAGGCCGGGGCGATCGCCATGGCGGAAAAGGTGCTGGCGGCCGGATGAGCCGGTCCGGCACGCCGACTCAGGACGCGGCGCGCCTGCGCTTCGTCGCCGGGACGGCAACCCTGGCCTGCTGCCGGAGCACCGCCTCGATCCAGCCGTTCAACGCCACCGTCAGCGCTTCCGCCTCGTCGCGCGCCGGATAGGCCTCCGGAAACCGCAGCGCCAGCCAGCGCCACGCCACCAGCCGCTTGTGCCGCTTCTCCGCCCGCTCCAGCTCGTCGCGCGAGGCACGGTCCGGCGGTGGCAGGCGGCTGCCGGACGGCACCGGCACCGCCCGTCCGGCGCCGTGCTCGGTGGCCCAGGCGGCCAGCCGCGGCACGCCGTTGTCGCGCTCGTCCACCGGGCACATCGCGTAAGCCCAGCGCGTGGGCAGGTCGAGGCCCTCGATGCCTTCCAGCGCCGTCGCCACCTCGAAGGCCTGGCTCATGTCGGCCAGCCGGTAGTGCGGGTCGTCGCGTCGGAGCACCGCGCGGCGGATCCGCGCCAGCACGCCGAACAGGCTGTCGGAGCCGATCTCCGCCGCCACCGCCTGCACGATGTCCGAATCCGGCTGCACCAGCGGACGCAGCTCAGACTGCGGCGTCGGCGGTGCCGCCAGCATCGCCCGGACAAAGGAGGGGCTGCCGGCCCCGGCCAGCACCGCCACCACGCCCGCCTCGTGCAGGCCGTAGCGTCCGGCCCGCCCGCCGATCTGCTTGATCTCACCCGCAAGCAGGTCGCGGCTTTCGGTGCCGTCAAACTTGCGCAGGGCGGCGAAAACCACGCGCCGGATGTTCAGGTTGAGCCCCATGCCGATCGCGTCGGTGGCGATCAGGATGTCCGCGTCGCCGTCGTTGAACCGCGCCGCCTCCGCCCGCCGCACCTCCGGGCTCAACGCGCCGTACACCACCGCCACCCGACGCCCGCGCGCCTGCAGGGCCGCGCGCAGGTCCAGCACCTCGCGGCGCGAGAACGCGATCAGCGCGTCGCCGCGGCCGAGCTCGCCGAGCGGCACCGCCTCGTTCGCCGCCACCAGAGGCCCCTTGCGCTCAAGGCTGATCTCGTCGAGCGGGTCGCCGCACAGCTCGGCGATCCGCCGCACCATCGGCACGCAGTCAGGCGAGCCCAACACGAACAGCTCCCGCGCCGGCGCGCCCATGATCGCCGCGGTCCAGGCCGCGCCCCGCTCCGGGTCGTGCAGCATCTGCGCCTCGTCCACCATCGCCACCGCCACCGGGTTGTGCAGCGGGCACATCTCCACCGTGGCGGCGAGGTGCCGGCTGCCCGGCACGGTGATGCGCTCCTCGCCGGTGGCGAGCGAGGCCGCCACGCCGCGCCCTTCCAGCGCCTCGCGGAACTCGTGCGCCAGCAGGCGCAGCGGCGCCAGCGCCAGCCCGCTAGGGGACTGCGACAACCGTTCCAGCGCCGCAAACGACTTGCCGCTGTTGGTCGGCCCGGTCACCAGGGTGATCCGCCGGTTCAGGGCGCGCGCGGTGGAGAAGTGCGCGGCGTATCGGTCCAGCGCCGCCACCCGCGCCACCGCCGCGTTGGCGGCCCGTCCGCCCAGCACCTGCGGCCGTCCGGACGGGTCCGGCTCCTCCGCGCGCCAGCGCGCCACCAGCGGCCGCAGCCGGAGCAGCTCGGCCGGGTCGAACTCCCAGCGCTCGCCATCCGCCCGTCCCTTCTGCGGCACCCGCCTGGCCACCGGCAGCCGGTTCGCCGCCACCCAGCGCAGCGCTTCCCGGGTCGAGCAGCCGAGCAGCGCCGGCACCTCGCGGAACTCGACCAGGGAGCGCTCCCAGTCGCGCAGCCGCGCCACCTCCTCGCGACGGCGGCCGCGCGCGACCGTGTCCGCCTGCCTGCGCTCGCGTCGGCGCGACTCCTCGCGGTTCAAGGCGGCGCGCGCGAACGGCGCATCGGGCGGCAGGTGCCACGCCAACGCCACCGTCCGCACCAGCATCTCGTGCTGCCCGGCCGACAGCACCCGGCCGCCGGCATCGAACAGCTCGGACAGCATCGCCTCCAGCGCCGCCTCCGGTTCGTCGCCGAAGCTGCGCAGGCGCGCTGCCACCGCCCGGTCCAGAGCCGCGTGCAGCGCCGCGTCGTCGGCATCGGGATCGGTCACCTCCCCGGCCGCCGCTGCCGCGTCCTCGCGACGCACCCACACCGCGCCGGCGCGCTGCGACCAGTCCACCAGCCGTCCGGTCCAGCCCTTGCGCCGGATCTCGCACAGCGCCTCGCGGACCGCCCCGGCATCGGCCGGAAGCCGGCGCGCCACCAGGCGGCGGAGCCGGTCGTGCTCGCTGGGCTGCACGAGGAGGCCGGTCGCCGCGATGGCGGCATCAGCCGGGGAGGAGGCAACGTCGGAAGGAAATGTCACGGCCCGGAATGTAGGGCGCGCGCGGCACCGATGCGAGCGGAGCCGTGGTTACCCTCCCGGTGTTCCTTGTCTACACGGTGGTCATGCCGCCAGATCCCGCCCGACCAGCCGCCGCGCGCGGACGTGCCACGGTCGCCCTGATCGTCGCCGTGGCCTCGTTCATGCAGAACCTGGACGGCGCGATCATCAACACGTCGCTGCCGCCGATGGCGCGCTCGTTCGGGGTGTCCAGCGTCGCCCTGTCGCTCGGCATCACCGCCTACATGCTGGCCGCGGCCGCGGCGTCGCCGCTGGCGCACTGGCTGTCGCGCCGGTTCGGTACGCGCACGGTGCTGGTGGCCGCGGTGCTGCTGTTCACCGCCGCGTCGGTGGGCTGCGGGCTGGCACGCGGCCTGCCCTCGTTCGTGCTCGCCCGCGTGGCGCAGGGGATCGGCGGCGCGCTGATGGTGCCGGTCGGGCTTGCGGTGGTGATGCGGCACACCCCGCCCTCGGAGATGCTGCGTATCACCGCCTACATGGTGTGGCCGGCGCTGCTGGCCCCGGTGATCGGCCCGGTGCTGGGCGGCCTGATCACGGACACGGTCGGCTGGCGCTGGAACTTCTGGCTCAACCTGCCGGTCGGGCTGCTCGGCGCCGCGGCGATGCTGCGCGTGATCCCGCAGGAACGCGATCCCGAGCGGCATCCGCTCGACCTGGGCGGCCTCGTGCTGTGCGCACTCGGGCTCACCTGCCTGCTGGCCGGGTTCCAGCGTTCCGCGGCCGGCGGCACGGAGCGGACCGTGGCGCTCGGGCTGATCGCGGTCGGGCTGATCGGCGGCTGGGCGGCGCTGCGCCACCTGCGCCGGCACCCGTTCCCGTTGTTGTCTCTTGGGCCCTTGTCGCGACCCAGCATGGGTTACGCCTCGCTCTACCCGGGCGGGCTGTTCCGTGCGGTGTTCTCCAGCGCGCCGCTGCTGCTGCCGCTGCTGTTCCAGCTCGGCTTCGGCCTGTCGCCGGCCGCCGCCGGTGGCTGGGTGCTGGTGTATTTCTGCGGCAACATCGGCATCAAGCCGGCGACCGCGCCGATCCTGCGCCGTTACGGCTTCCGCAACACCATGCTGGCGGATGGGATCCTGGTGACCCTGTCCCTGGCGGCGCTCGCGGTCGTCACGCCGCACACGCCGAAGCCGCTGCTGGCGGCGCTGCTGCTGTTCGCAGGTGCTGCGCGCTCCATGCAGCTGACCGCGATCACCACGCTCGCCTTTGCCGACATTCCCGGTCCGGAGCGGAGTGCCGCCTCCAACCTGATGTCGATGCTGCAGCAGGCCTTCTCTGCCGCGGGCGTGGCGGCCGCGGCGTTCAGCCTGTCGCTGTTCCAGGGCATGTTCCACGACGCGATGGTGACGCTGCCCGAGCTCCATGCGGCGTTCTGGACCGCTGCGGCGCTGTGCCTGATCGGCACCCTTGGCGTCGTGTGGATGCCGCGGACGCTCGGACGGGAGGTGAGCGGACATCAGGCGTAGCTGAAGCGCTCCACCCTCCAGACGTCGCGACATGTTCGACAATCGGATGCACAGGCTCAGGAGATCAGCTTACGCAGGACCGAGGCGATGGAAAACCGCCTCCTACCGGCAGATCGCGTCGCATGTGGCAGCCCGACCGAAAACTCCGTTCCTGCACAGGATGCCTGCGCTGACGATCGCTTGATCTGCTTTCGAATTTCGCGGAAACGCGGACATGATGCGCGGAAGACAGCCGCCATGGCCACGCGCGTCCATTCTCGCCGCCGTTTCGATCAGTCCCACGGCCACGAACAGGTCACCAGGCACATTCTCCTGTCCGTATCGAGATGCAAGGTCATCTGAAACATGGCACAGGTCGTCGAGAAGCTCAGGATGATCGAGCAGCACATGGTTCAGCTGTAGGCTGGTCCGGTGGTCACGATCGGGCGGGATTAGGCGCGTCACCCCGTTGGTGGTCGCTTGCGCCTCCAGCAGGATGTCCAACACGTTGTCGATCGTCCGCATTCCTTGGCAGACGCCGCTTGTGCAACGGTCCGCCGCATACCGTTCCGCCGCTTCATGGATTGCGTCGACCATCGGCGCCACTGCCGCCGGATCGATGCCGGCCGCTCGCGAGGTACCCGCCGTGACCGCGCCTGCGAGGAATGCCGAGGCAACGAGGCGCAAATCAACGAACACGACCACTGCCCGGTTGACGATAGAAATTGAACGATGCTTCCGGCAGGTTCGCGACGATCTGCCGATCGAACGACAAGGCCCAGTTCGGGCGATAGTTCTGCACCAGCTTTCCGTTGTCGGTGCCATCGGACGGTTTCGAGTCCGCCCCCACGTCGATGCCGTCGGTATCCTCGCCCTTCTTCGGCATGATGCGTGGCGTGTAGAAGTGCGTGGCTCCAGCAGTCGGATCAGCGATGGTGCCGGTCATGATACCCTGTGAATGGCCAAGGCCATCGACGACGCGGCGTGACCATGCTGGTAGCCTCGCCAGGCACCTCGCACGGTGGGAGATCCATCGCGGATCATCCGGCTGCGAAGCGTCCATCCGACGGCAGTCGTGGCCGCTTATCCTTCGCCCCCGGCCTCTATGGCGATGGCGCGCGCGAGGTCGTGCTCGTTCTGGACCACGAGATCGACCGAAGTCGGATGTCGTCTTGGATATCCTGCGGACGGTGCTGCACGAGCCATCGACTCTTCACTTTGGAAGGAAGATCGCGGAGATCACGCCGAACGCGATGCTTATCAAGCCAGGTTAAGGTGGCAGGATCCGAGACCGTGGGGGGGCCAGGCTTCCGCCCCTCCCCTATCCGAACGCTTCCCGTTCACTGGCAGGCGAGGCATTCCTCGTAGCTGGTGGCTTCCGTCCGCACGGCGGGCGCCACCGGTGCGGGCATGACGATGCCCTCCATCACGTCCGCCTTGTTGAGCATGTTGCTCACCGTGTCGGCGCGCTGGATCGACAGCGAGCGGCAGTAATACAGGCTCTTCAGGCCGCGCTTCCACGCCAGCAGGTGGATCTGGTGCAGGTCGCGCTTGTGGATGTCGGCCGGCAGGAACAGGTTCACCGACTGGCTCTGGCAGATGAACGGCGTGCGGTCGGCGGCGTGCTCCACCACCCAGCGCTGGTCGAGCTCGAACGCGGTCTTGAACACGTCCTTCTCGTCCTGGGTCAGGAAGTCGAGGTGCTGCACGCTACCCTTGGTGAGCGTGATCGACGACCACACCTCGTCGTTGTCCCGCCCCTTCTGCGACAGCAGCTTCTGCAGGTGGCGATTGCGCACCGTGAACGAGCCGGACAGCGTCTTCTGCAGGAACACGTTGGCGGCGATCGGCTCGATGCCTGGGCTGGTGGCGCCGGTGATGATGGAGATCGACGCGGTCGGCGCGATCGCCAGCTTGTGCGAGAACCGCTCCATCACGCCGTAGTCTGCGGCGTCCGGACACGCGCCCTTCTCCTCCGCCAGCACACGCGACGCCGTGTCCGCCTGGGCGCGGATGTGCGCGAACATGCGCTTGTTCCACACCTTGGCGATCACGCTCTCGAACGGCACGTTGTTGGCCTGCAGGAACGAATGGAACCCCATCACGCCCAGGCCCACCGAGCGCTCGCGCATCGCCGCGTACTTGGCGCGCGCCATGTCGCTTGGCGCCCGGTCGATGAAGTCCTGCAGCACGTTGTCGAGGAAGCGCATCACGTCCTCGATGAACAGCGGGTGGTCCTTCCACTCGAACCAAGTCTCGAGGTTCAGCGACGACAGGCAGCACACCGCGGTGCGCTGCTGGCCATACTGGTCGATGCCCGTCGGCAGGGTGATCTCGGCGCACAGGTTGGAGGTCTTGACCTCGAGCCCAGCCAGCTTGTGGTGCTCGGGACGGGCGTTGTTCACGTGGTCGGAGTAGATGATGTACGGCTCGCCCTGCTCCATCCGCGCCGTCAGCAACCGGATCCACAGCGAGCGCGCCGACACCTTGCGTATGTGGGCGCCGTCCTTGGGGCTGACCAGCGCCCATTCCTCGTCCGCCTCGACCGCGCGCATGAACGCGTCCGACACCAGGATGCCGTGATGCAGGTTGAGCGCCTTGCGGTTCGGGTCGCCGCCGGTCGGGCGGCGCATCTCGATGAACTCCTCGACCTCCGGATGCCAGATCGGCAGGTACACAGCCGCCGAGCCGCGGCGCAGCGAGCCTTGGCTGATCGCCAGCGTCAGGCTGTCCATCACCCGGATGAACGGGATCACCCCGGAGGTCTTGCCGTTGGCGCCCACGTTCTCGCCGATCGACCGGAGGTTGCCCCAGTACGAGCCGATGCCGCCGCCCTTGGAGGCCAGCCACACGTTCTCGTTCCACAGGCCGACGATGCCCTCCAGGCTGTCGGAGGCCTCGTTCAGGAAGCACGAGATCGGCAGGCCGCGCGCGGTGCCGCCGTTGCTCAGCACCGGCGTCGCCGGCATGAACCAGTGGCGCGAGATGTAGTCGTAGATCCGCTGCGCGTGCGACGCGTCGTCGCCGTAGTAGCTGGCCACCCGGGCGAACAGGTCCTGGTAGCTTTCGCCGGGCAGCAAATAGCGGTTGTCCAGGGTCGCCTTGCCGAAGTCGGTCAGCAGCGAATCGCGCGACCGGTCCACACGCACAGGATGCCGGTTCTCCATCTGCACCACGTCCACCAGCGTGCCCTGGCCGTTGCTCTCGTGGCCGCGCGGATCGTGCTCGAGCGCGTCGGACACCGTGTTGGCGGCCTCGTCGAAGGTCATGCCGTGTTCTCCTGGATGGTCCCGCCGGGGCGTGCCGGCCGCCCGAGGCGCCTCGTCTCCGGGCGGCCTCGACAGCCTCACTACGCTACATGTGGCGTCCATTTCCTAGCCTGGCCACCACATTCGGTTCCAGGCGTGGCGCAGCAGCCATACCTGGCAGGCGGCATAGCCTTATCCGTCAAGCGCCTAGGCGGGACAGCGCACCTGTTGCTGGAGGGATCGAATGTTCGTGAATCGAGCCCGACGTCGCCGACTCGCTTCCACCCGCCCGCGTCATCAGGGCACAACCTGCGAGGGCATCGATTCCTCGGCCCGGGCCTTGAGACCCTGCAGCCAGATCTGGTGGTACTTGTGCATCCGGTCCGGCGCCAGCACGCTCTGCGCCCGGGCCCCGAGGCCGTTCTGGTTCTCGGCAGTCACGACATGGCTGCCCCCGTCGCGCGGCTGGATCAGCCAGCCGTGATAAACGTCCATGCCGAGCCCGACCCCGGTCCAGCCGATCCGCTGCAACGGCACGAACTCCTGGACCACCGACTCGATCGACAGGCCGAAGGTGGTCCAGCGGAACCGTGCCCCCGGCGACAGCTCGGTGGCGCCGCCCTCGATCTCCACGTCCCGGGCATTCTCGTACCAGTCCGGCCAGGACCGCGCCCGCACCAGCCAAGCCCACACCCGCTCGGGTGCAGCCTGGATCAGCAGCTCGTTGCGGACATGCACCGCCGTGGCGTCCGGCCGGTAGGCCTCCGGCCAGTTGATCTCCGACATGCGATCCTCCTGAAGGTGTGCGTGTGCAACGCCTGGCAGGGCAGGCGTTGCAGCAACCCCTGGCTCAGGCGCTGCAGCTCGCTCCGCCCAGCACGCAGAAGCGGGCACAATGCGGATGGTTGAGCGCCACCGTGCCGGCCGCCTCGCGCAGCGTGCGGCCGAGCAGCAGGTCGGGCAGCAGCGTGCAGGCCGCGACCGCCGGCCGCTCCTCGCCGCGCCGCTTCACCACCATGCGGCTGCTGGCACACATCATCTGCTCCGGCCGCTTGTCCAGCAGGCCCCAGCAGGCGGTGGTGATCTCCGGCACGTCGGCCTGACGGTCCATCTCCGGGAACAGCACCAGCGAGGCCGGATCCGACGCGTCCACCGCGAGCCGGAGGAACGCGAACAACCGGGCGTATCCGGCACGCGCCTCGGCTTCCGGCTCCGCGGCCAGCCGCCGCCCGGCCACCGAGACCCGGAAGCCGTGCGATGCCAGCCAGCGGAGCCCGGCCAATGCCTTGTCCCAGCTGCCATGTCCGCGCTCCGCCTCGTGCACCGTCTCCGTATGGTGGTCGAGGCTGACCCGCAGCCCCAGCCGGTCACCGCCATGCCGGTCACGCAGCGCCAGCAGCGCCGCCTCGTGGTGGCGCATCGGCTGCATGGCGTTGGTCAGCACCAGCACCCGCCGGCCGCGCCCGAGAACGTCGTCCAGCATCGCCGTCAGGGCACGGTTGAGAAACGGCTCGCCGCCGGTGAAGCCGATCTCCTCCACCGGCCAGCCATCCGCCTCGACCTCGTCCAGGAAGCCCGCCACCTCGGCGGCATCCAGGTAGACCAGCGAGTCGTTGCGCGGCGAGCTTTCGATGTAGCAGTTGGCGCAGGCCAGGTTGCACAGGGTGCCGGTGTTGAACCACAACGTGCGCAGCGACCCGAGCGGCACCGACGCCCGCACCTCGCCGCTTGCGGTGCGCAGCGGGTCGCGGAACTTGGCGGTGTCGAGCGGGGTCCGGTCCGGACGGAGAAACGGCGAGACCAGGATCCCGGTGGAAACCATGCTGCGATCCTTGCCCTTCCATCCTCCACCTGGGGTCGGCCCGGCCGATTGCCAGCACCCTCCCCGCATCGGAGCCGGGCATCGATGAACATCGAGAACAGCCGCAACTACTACGGCCGCGTGCTCGCAGGCTCCGGCGACCTGCGCACCGACGCCTGCTGCACCGCCGAGGCGGCGCCGCCAGCGGTGCGGCAGGCGCTGGCCCACGTGCACGAGGAGGTGCGCAGCCGCTACTACGGATGCGGCCTGGTGGCGCCGGACGCGATCCGGGGCCTGCGCATCCTCGACCTCGGCTGCGGCAGCGGGCAGGACGCCTACGTGTTGGCCCAGCTGGCCGGCGAGGAGGGCGCGGTGGTCGGCGTCGACGCCACGCCGCAGCAGCTGGCGGTGGCCGAGCGGCACCTCGACTGGCACCGCACGCGGTTCGGCTACGCCCGCTCCACCGTGTCGTTCCTGCACGGCGACATCGAGCGGCTGGGCCAACTCCCGCTCGAACCGGAGTCGTTCGACCTCGTCGTGTCCAACTGCGTGATCAACCTGGTTGCCGACAAGGGCGCCGTGCTTGCCGCCGCGCGCCAGCTGCTGCGGCCGGGCGGCGAGCTGTACTTCTCGGACGTCTACTGCGACCGACGCGTGCCGGCGGCGCTGCGACAGGACCCGGTGCTGCACGGCGAATGCCTGGCCGGCGCGCTCTACTGGAACGACTTCCTCCACCTGGCCCGCCAGGCCGGCTTCGCCGACCCGCGCCTGGTGTCGGACCGTTCCCTCGCCATCAACGACGAAGCGGTGGCCGCGAAGACTGGATCCCTGCGCTTCTTCTCCGCCACCTGGCGGCTGTTCCGGCTCAACGGCCTGGAGCCTGCCTGCGAGGACTACGGCCAGGCGGTACGCTACCGCGGCACCATCCCGGGCGCCCCCGACCTATTCCGGCTCGACAAGCATCACGCGATCGAGACCGGCCGGATCTTCCCCGTGTGCGGCAACACCTGGCGCATGCTGGCCGACACCCGGTTCCGGCCGCATTTCGAGTTCCTCGGCAACTTCGAGCGTCATCTCGGCATCTTCGCCGGCTGCGGCACCACCCTGCCCTTCACCGTCCCGGCCGATGGCGGCGGCGCATCCTCCTCCTGCTGCTGAGCGGCATCAGTGTCCCCGCCGCGAAGCAGCATCATCGTATGTCGGGATAATGCCGTTCCAGCCGCCGGCGCAGCCCGAGCCCCCAGCGCGCGCCGACGCTGAAGTAGATCCAGTTCGCCTTGAGCCCGCCCCAGGCGGCGATCCGCCGGTCGGAGGTCAGCACGATCCGGTTCACCAGCCGCGTCCGGCCGAGCCGGCACATCTTGGCGCATAGGTCGGCCTCCTCCAGCACGAACAGCCCCGCATCACAGCCGCCCACGCGAAGGAAGTCGCGGCGCCGGAAGAACATGGCGTGGTCGCCGAACAGCAGCCTTGCCCCGCGCAGGAACAAATGCGGCCGGAACAGCAGCGGCACGTACCAGGTCTTGATCCAGTTGTGGGCGCTGGTGCCCCAGCGCACCGTGTCCGCACCGCACAGCAGCGGGGTGAACCCGGCCAGCGCCACCCCCCGGTCCGCCATGACGCGCCGGATCACCGCCACCGCGTCGTCCGGCAGCAGCGTGTCGGCATGCAGCACGCAGACGATCTCCGCCTGCACCTCCGCCACGCCACGGTTGATCTGCACCGCCCGGCCGCGCGTGCATCCGACCACGCGCACCCCGGCGGCGCGGACGATGGCGACGCTCTCGTCCGTGCTGCCGCCATCCACCGCCAGCACCTCGTCCGGCGCCGGCAGGAGCGCGGCCAGCGAGCGAAGCAGGCGCGGCAGCACCGCCGCCTCGTCCAGCATCGGGATCACGATCGCCACCCTGCTCACGTCGCCAGCTCCGGCCAGCGCCGGAGGTCCTCCGGCCGGTCGAGGTCGGCCAGCGTCTCCAGCAGCACCGGGGCGATCCCCAGCACGGCCAGGCGACGCAGGGTGATCGCCAGCACGGCCTCCGTGCCCCACGGCATGTCCTCGAACAGCCAGGGCAGCGGGGCACCCAGGCCGAGCAGGTAGTAGCCGCCATCCTCCGCTGGCCCGATCACCACTTCGGCACCTCCGGCCAGCGCGGCCCCTGCCGCTCGGATCTGCCGCACCGACAGGTCCGGCACGTCCGCCCCCAGCAGCACGACCGGGGGACGCGCCGCCGCCCGCGCCATCCGCGCGCCCAGGTCGCCGTCGCCCTGGTCCACCAGCGCGACGTCGGGGCCGAGCCAGGCCGTGAACGCGTCCGCCGTTCCGCCGGTGGTGCGGACCTCCATCGGCAAGCCGGACGCCCGCATCGTGTCGAACGCCCGCTCCGTCAGCCGGCGGTGCAGCGCAGCTGCTCCGTCCGCACCCAGCGCCGGGATCAACCGGGTCTTGGCCAGACCGGCGGTGGGATGGCGGGTGAACAGGATGAGCCGCGGCGAGGCCGGCATCAATCCCATCCCGGTCGCATCCGGAGCCGGCCCTTGCGGGCTCGCCTGCCTAGCCGCATCTGCAGTGGCATGCAGGGATCCCCTTCGTCCGGGCGCAGGCTGATGGCGGTGATGCCGGCGCTGCTGGTGGCCGGCGTCACGGCCGCGACGCTGGTCGGGGAACGGGTGGTCCCGCTGCGCGCGCGGACCCAGCAGGAGCCGCGACGGATCCTGCGCAACCTCGTGCTCGGCGGCCTCAGCATGGCCACCATCGCCCTGGCCGAAGGCCCCGCGGTGCGCCCGCTGGCGGCGCGCGCAGTCCGCCGCCGGCGCGGCCTGGCGCAGCGCCTCGGCATGCCGGACTGGGCACGCGACCTCGGGGCGTTCCTGCTCATGGACTACACCATGTACGTCTGGCACGTGCTGACGCACAAGGTGCCGATGCTGTGGCGGCTGCATCTGGTGCACCACGTCGATCTCGACCTGGACGCCTCGACGGCGCTCCGCTTCCACGCTGTCGACATGCTGGTCTCGGTGCCGTGGCGCGCCCTCCAGGTGTCGCTGCTCGGCGTCTCGCCGCGGGCGTTGCGCCTGTGGCAGTCGTTCTTCTTCGGCTCCGTGCTGTTCCACCACTCCAACTGGCGGCTGCCAACGCGTCTCGAGCGCCTGCTTGCCCTCCTGCTGACCACGCCCCGCATGCACGGCATCCACCATTCCACGGTCCGGGACGAGACGGACTCGAACTGGTCCAGCGGTCTCAGCCTGTGGGACCACCTGCACCGCACCTTCCGGCTCGACGTTCCGCAGGATCGCCTTGCGATCGGCGTGCCCGGCTACCGCGAACGGGACGAGACCGGGCTGCGCGGCTCGCTCCGGTTGCCGTTCACCCGCCAGCGCAACGCCTGGGCGCCGCAGCCTGGACACGAGGATGTGCGGCGAACGCCGTCCTGACCGGCGGTGTTCGATGGGAAGGAGTACTAGCGCCATGACATCGCCTGCCCAGCTCAGCGCCGAGCTCCGGTCCGCCACCAGCCCGGACATGCGACGCCGCCGCTGGCTGGTGGGGCTGTCCCTGCTCGGCAGCGCGATCGGCCAGGTCGTCGCCCTGTATCAGGTCGGCATCGTCAAGCACCTGCCCGACCCGCCGGTCGGGCCGTTCGACTCCAACCGCGTCAACGCCTCGACCTATGCCTACAAGCGCCTGCAGATGCCGGACGCGGTGCTGATGATCGGCACCTACGCCGCCACGGCGGCCCTGGCTGCGGCGGGCGGCAAGGACCGTGCGGAGCGCACGCCCTGGCTGCCGGTGGCGCTCGCGGCCAAGACGCTGTTCGACGTCGGGACCAACCTCAAGCTGGCGCGGGAGGAATGGCAGGAGAACGGCGCCCTGTGCGCCTACTGCCAGACCGCCTCGGCGCTGTCGCTGGCCTCCGCCGCGCTCGCGGTGCCGGAAGGGGCGCGTGGCGTGCGCGCCCTGCTGCGGCGCCGGCCGCGTTAGACGGTCGGACCGTCGCACGCCGGATGACCAGGGCGGATGTCAGGGACGAAGCACGATCTTCCCTCGCGTGTGTCGCCGTTCCAGGTCGCGAAAGGCGTCCCCTACGTCCTCAAGTCCGTAGATCCCGGCGATGGGCGCTTCCAGCTCTCCCGCTTCGACGAGGCCGGCCAGCTCGGCCAGGACCCGGACGTTGGCCGCATCCATGCCGCCGGCCGACCTCGTCCTGAACGTTTCGGCGGCCGCAAAGTCGATGATGGTGTTTACCCGTCCGGGGTCCAGCCCGAGCGTTCCGACGGCAAGTTCGACGTAGCCTCCGCCGAAGAAGTCGAGGAACGCGTCGATGCGTCCGGATGGGGCCGCAGCCTTGCAGCGTCGGGCGAGGTCGTCGCCGTAGTTCACGGGGATCGCACCATGCGCCGACAGCCACGCGTCGTTGGCAGCACCCGCGATGCCAAGCACGGTCGCGCCCCTGCGCCGCGCGAGCTGGACGGCGATGACGCCGACACCTCCGGCCGCGCCCGCAACGGCAACCGTCTCGCCCGGCTGCAGATCGACCGCCTCGACCGCGGCGTACGACGTCGTGCCGGCGACAAACAGGCTGCCGGCAACCTCCCATGACACGCCTGGCGGTTTGGCTGTCAGCTGCTCGGCGGGAACGGCCACGTACTCGGCGTGGCTGGCCCGCTCGTGGGTGAAGCCGAAGACCTCGTCCCTGGACCTGACCGTCGCGACTCCCTCCCCAACCTCCTCCACGATGCCCGCCAGGTCGCTGCCTTCTCCCGACGGGAAGGTGGCCGGCCAGCGATCGTGCAGGAGTCCCTTGCGGATCGATGCCTCGCCCGGGTTTATCCCGGCCGCCTTCACCTTCACGAGCACCCGTCCAGCTCCAGCAACGGGACGAGGGACATCGCGCACCTCAAGCACCTCGACGTCTCCATAGCGGTCGAAGCGCACAGCTCTCATGATAGCCATCTTCAATCTCCACGAATGGTCGGTCGGGCGTTCAGCCTGGCGCCCGGAACACGCAAGCCGCTGGCGCACTTGATCCGCCGGTCGTCAGCACCGCCCGCGGTTGTCCTTGATGGTAGCGGCGGTTCCACGGTTCGTCTTCACAGGGCAGACGGCACGAGCCGGCCGACGGTGTACGTCAGCGAGTCATTCCCACTCGATCGTTCCTGGCGGCTTGGAGGTGATGTCATAGGTCACGCGGTTGATCCCGCGGACCTCGTTGACGATCCGGCCTGCCACCCGGTTCAGGAAGCCCATGTCAAACGGATACACTTCCGCCGTCATGCCGTCGGTGCTGGTCACGGCGCGCAAGGCGCAGGCCTGGTCGTAGGTGCGGCCGTCCCCCATCACCCCCACGGTGCGCACCGGCAACAGCACTGCGAAGGCCTGCCAGATCGCGTCGTACAGCCCGGCGGCGCGGATCTCCTCCAGGAAGATGGTATCCGCCTTGCGCAGCAGGTCGAGCCGCTCGCGGGTGATGTCACCGGGGATCCGGATCGCGAGGCCCGGCCCGGGGAACGGGTGGCGGCCGACGATGTGCTCGGGGATGTCGAGCTCGCGCCCCAGCGCCCGCACCTCGTCCTTGAACAGCTCGCGCAGCGGCTCGACCAGCTGCATGCGCATCCGCTCCGGCAGCCCGCCGACGTTGTGGTGGCTCTTGATCGTCACCGACGGGCCGCCAGTGAAGCTCACGCTCTCGATCACGTCCGGGTACAGCGTGCCCTGGGCCAGGAAGTCGGCGCCGCCCAGGCGGCCCGCCTCCTCGTCGAACACCTCGACGAACAGCCGGCCGATGGTCTTGCGCTTGGTTTCCGGGTCGGTGATGCCGGCCAGGGCGTCGATGAACAGGTCGCTGGCGTCGCGGTGGATCAGCCGGATGTTGAACCGGCCGCGGAAGGTGCGCAGGACCTCCTCCGACTCGCCGGCGCGCAGCATGCCGTGGTCGACGAAGATGCAGGTGAGCTGGTCGCCGATCGCCTCGTGGATCAGCACCGCCGCCACCGAGCTGTCGACGCCGCCGGACAGGCCGCAGATCACCTGGCCCCTGCCCACCTGGGTGCGGATGCGCTCGATCTCCAGCTCGCGGAACCCGGCCATGGTCCAGTTCCCGCGGCAGCCGGCCACGTCGTGGGTGAAGTTGCGCAGCAAAGCGGTGCCGTGCGGCGTGTGCACCACCTCGGGATGGAACTGCACGCCGTATAGCCGGCGCCCCTCGTCGGCGATGATGGCGTAGGGCGCGCCCTCGCTGACCGCGACCGCCTGGAAGCCGGGCGGCAGTCGGGTGACGCGGTCGCCGTGGCTCATCCAGACCTGCTCGCGGGCGCCGCGCTGCCAGACGCCGCGCAACAGGGCGCTGTCCTCCACCACCTCGACATGCGCCCGACCGAACTCGCGCAGCTCGTGGGTGTCGACCGCGCCGCCGAGCTGCGCGCACATCGCCTGCTGTCCGTAGCAGATGCCCAGCACCGGCACGCCGAGCGCGAACACCGCGTCCGGCACCCGCGGGGCGCCGTCATCCAGAACGCTGGCCGGGCCGCCGGACAGGATGACGCCGCGCGCGCCGAAGCCCTCAATCCGCGACGGCTCGACGCTGAACGGCCAGATCTCGCAGTAGACCCCGCTCTCCCGCACGCGGCGGGCGATGAGCTGGGTCACCTGGCTGCCGAAGTCCAGGATCAGGACCCGGTCGTCGTGCAGGACGGCGTCGAGCTCGCTCATGGTGATACACCCTTCGGGACGGACGCCCCTGCGACAGCGAGACGCGCTGCGCGGGATCGCGGGAGGCGATCGCGGTTGCTATACCGGCGCCTCCCGGCAGGAGCCAGGGTGGAGGACAGCCATGACCATGCGCCGCCGCCATGACGACCGGATCTACTCGGCTGCGATCCTGTCTCCGCTTGTCGCGCTGCTCGCCCTGGTCCCGCTTGCGGCCGCGGCGGAGCCGGGCGATCCGGTCGGCGAATGGGCGGGCACCCTGGTCGCGACGCAGGGCACCTGCCCGGACCGCGCCCCGTCCCGGCTGCTGGTGAGCGGCACCGACATCTCGTTCGTGCCGGCCGGTGGCGTCCTGGTCCTGCACGGCCACCGGCGACCCGGTCGCCGCCTGCACGCCCAGCTGCTGCTCAGCGACATGAACCGCCACCCGCTGCCGATGGTGTTCGAGGGCATGCTGGCCTCGGACGGCAGCCGCATCGACGGCACCTACGGCACCCCGTCCTGCCGCGCCCACGTCGCCCTGCTGCGGCCCGAGAACCACCCGCTGCAGCGCCTGCTGGGCCACTGACCCGCCGGGGTTGCGGACCCCCAAACCTTCCGCTACACCCCGCCCCCACTGGCAGGCACCCGTAGCTCAATTGGATAGAGCACCAGACTACGAATCTGGGGGTTGGAAGTTCGAGTCTTTCCGGGTGCGCCATCCCCACTTTGACGCTGCACCGGCACAGGGTGCCTGACGCAACTTCGCAGCGCTCCGATCGATCAGATATCGTTCTTCTCCTGCTGTGAAAGACGGGACATGCGACAGCTGATCCTCGCTGCGGCGGTTCTTGCCGCGGGCGTGCCGACCGTCGCCCATGGCGACACGCTCGCCACCCTCAACGCGTCCCAGGTGGCGACCGGGAACCTCGACGCCTGCTTCGACAGGAATTTCCAGCCCGGCCGCGACAAGGCGAACGACCACGGCGTCTCGAAGCGGCGGCTGCTGGATGCCTGCTCGACCGAATGGGACACGGCGGCACAGGCCTGTCACGTCAACACCGGCAACCCCCTCAAGGACTGCCGGAGCCAGACCGGACAGCTTGCCGATGACTACCTGAACCTGAAGAGCGCCAGCATCCGCTAGGCCCGCTTGGTTCCCTGACAGGTGGACACAAGATGCAGACCACGACCGCGTCCGACACCGGCGACCTCCTTGAGACCCTGGACGCGCTGCTGGCCGGCGAGCACGACCTGATCGCCAACGCCGCCAACACCGCGGCGCTGCTGTTCCACACGCTCGGCCGGGTGAACTGGGCCGGCTTCTACTTCCTGCAGGGCGCCGAGCTGGTGCTGGGGCCGTTCCAGGGCCGGATCGCCTGCGTGCGCATCCCGCTCGGCCACGGTGTCTGCGGCACCGCCGCCGTGCGGCGCGAAACGATCGTGGTGCCGGACGTCCACCTGTTTCCCGGCCACATCGCCTGCGACGCGGCGTCGCGCAGCGAGATCGTGGTGCCGCTGATCCAGGACGACGTACTGCTCGGCGTGCTCGACATCGACAGCCCGGTCCCCGACCGCTTCTCCGCCGATGACACCGCGCTGTGCGAGGCGGCGGCGGCCCTGCTGGTCCGCAGCCTGCCGCCCGCGTGACGCAGGCGCCGGTCCCGGCAGCACTCGCGGTCGTGGTGCGCGGCCGGCAGGTGCTGCTGGTGCGGCGCGCCAACCCGCCGGACCAGGGCTTGTGGGGGTTCCCGGGCGGACGGATCGAGCGCGGCGAGACCGTGTTCGCGGCCGCGGAGCGCGAGCTCGCCGAGGAGACCGGTCTTGCCGGGACCGCGATCCGCCTGCTGGACGCGCTCGACCTGCTCGACTGCGCGCCGGACGGCACGCTGCGGCACCACTTCATCCTGCTCGCGGTGCTGTGCACGCCAGGCTCTGGTGCCGTGCACGCCGCGGACGACGCGCTGGAGGCACGGTGGTTCAACCGGGATGCGCTCGGGGACGACAATCGGTTCAGCCGGAACGTCGCCCGCCTCGCCTACACCGCCCTAGCTTAGCGACCGCACGGGCACGGGCATCGGCCCGCCTTCCGGTCAGGCGATCTGCATGCTCTGCACTGCCGTTTCCAGCTCCTGGAAGCTCGGCATGTGCTCGTTCGGGACCATCTTGCGCCCGCTCTCGATGCTGATCTGCGGCGGGTTGCCGTGCAGGTGCGCCACCAGCACCGCACGGATCAGCTCGTAGTACTTGGCCTCCTCCATGACCACGGCACTCATCCGCGCCGCGATCGGCGCCACCATGCCATAGGCCAGCAGGACGCCCAGGAAGGTGCCGACCAGCGCGCCGCCGATCATCTCGCCCAGCACCGCCGGCGGCTCGCTGATCTTGGACATGGTTTTGATCACGCCGAGCACGGCGGCCACGATCCCGAGCGCCGGCAGCGCGTCCGACATGCTCTGCAGCGCGTGGCAGGGATGCAGCTCCTCGGCCAGCGTCTTCTTGAGCTCGCGTGCCATGATGTCGTCGAGCTGGTGCGGATCGTCGACGGTCATGCCGACCATGCGCAGGTAGTCGCAGATCATGGCGCCGGCATGGTGGTTCGCCAGCACCTTCGGGAAGGCTGCGAACGCGCTGCTGGCCTCGGGACGCTCGATATGCGGCTCGATCGCGGTCGCACCCTTGCTGCTCGCGAGCTTTACGAAGAAATACAGCAGGCTCAGCATCTCGACGTAGTCGGCCTTCTTGAACGCCGGTCCCTTCAGGACCTTCTTGAAGCCGGCGATGGTGTGCTTGATGTCGTGCATAGAGTTGGCCATCAGGAAGGTGCCGACCGCGGCACCAAGGATGCTCAGCAGCTCGAACGGCATCGACGCTACCAGCGGCCCGATCGCACCCCCGGACGCAATGAAGCTGCCGAACACGCAGAGCAGCAGGAACACCAGCCCGCCGATAGTGAACACGGGCTCAGCCCCCCGCCGCGCCGGGTGGCGACACGTGCTGCCGGCGCAGCGTCAGCACGACCCGCCGGTTGGCGCTGGCGAGCGGATCAGCGGGCAGCAGCAGGTGCCGATCGGCAAAGCCGGTCACCCCGGCGATCCGGCCGTCCGGCAGCCCGGCATCGACCAGCAGGTCGCGCGCGGCGTTGGCCCGTCCGGACGACAGGGTCCAGTTCGACACCGCCCCGGCCGACAAGGGTGCCGCATCGCTGTAGCCCTCGACCGAGACCGGTTCCGGCAGCGTCGCCAGGAACGGCGCCACCTTGCGCAGCAGCGCCTGGGCACGCGCGTTCAACGTGGCAGCGCCGCGGTCGAACATGGGCTTGCTCTGGCTGTCCATGATCTGGATCCGGAGCCCGTCCGCGGTGATGTCGACCGCCATCTGGTCGGCAAACGCGGCCAGCGAGGGATCGGCCGCGACCAGGCGTTTCACCGCCCCGACCGCCGCCTTCAGCGACCTGTCCTCGGCTGCCGCCGCTGCCGCCTCCGCAGCCTTGTCCAGCTTCGGCCCGGCTCCCGACGCGGCCGCACCCGTTCCGCCTGCCGCCTGAGCCTGCGTGACGCCTTGTCCCACACCCTGCACGGTAGCGCCCTGCAGAGCCGCGGCCTGCTGGACCGCGGCACCCTGGGTGAGGGCAGCTCCGGAACCCGGACCGGCAGACTCGTCGTCGTTGTCGCTGTCCGAGGCGCCGGACGAGGCCTCGCCGTCGCTGGCGACCTGCCCCGGCGCGGTCTGCATCGCCATCGGCTGCGGCGCATCCGACGTCGGGGGCGCGCCGCTGCCCTTCACCACCAGGTTGGTGCCCTTGTCCAGCGGGCTCATCCCGCCCGGCACCAGGCCAGCCCCGGAGAACCCGTTCTCGACGTTGGCGAGCGGGCTGAAATAGGCGGCAATGCCGCGACGCTGCTGCTCGCTGGTGGCGTTGATCAGCCACATCAGCAGGAAGAAGGCCATCATCGCGGTCACGAAGTCGGCGTACGCGACCTTCCACGCGCCGCCGTGGTGGTGGCTGACGCCTTCCTCGATCCGGCGGATGACGATCCTGGTCCCGGTCTCGGTCTTGCCACGCCGCTTGGCCATCCGGCTTCCTGCTCCCACGCCACCCGTGCGGAGGCCACCATGCGGGAAGGCGCCTTAACCATTGGCTAATGCAGGGTGTTCACTAACGCGTGGGCAGACGGGCCACGTCGTCACCAAGCCCGGTCGGCAGGCGGCTGCGCAGGCGCACGCGGTAGAGCCGGTAGCGTTCCGCGACCTGCCCGTTCCGGCCGCGGACCAGCTCGCCCGCCGGCACCAACGCCGACCAGTAGCGCCCGTCCGGCGCGTCGTGCCGCCGCTCGCTCCGCACCAGCACGCCCGCGCTCGCACCGGCCGCGCCGTGCGGCAGCGCGAACAACGCCCAGCGCGGCTGCACGCCCAGCACCGTGCGGTCCGGCAGGCCGCGCGCCAGCTCGGCGGCGAGGCCGTACTCGTCGGCGGCGACGAATCCCGGGCCAGCGGCAGCGGCGGCGGCGGCGGCCAACGCCTGCCATCCGGCCAGCCGCTGCAGCGTCACGTCAACCCCGCGCGGCAGCGGGAATGGTGATGCCGTCGCCTGCAGGTAGAGCGGCGCGGTCATGGCGAAGCCGAGCACTGCCGCCTGCCGCCACCATCCCGGCGCCACGGCCGCCGCGGCGATCACCGCGGACGGGTAGAGCAGCCCCGGCCAGTTCGCCTGCACCCGGTCGCCGAGCGCGTGCTGCACGAACACCGCCAAGGGCAGCAGCGTCACCCAGGCGAGCAGCGCCGGACCAGCCAGGCCGCACCGCCCTTCATGAACGGCGTTCACCATCCCGAGCAGGAGCAGGACGAAGACCAGCGGCGTCGCCAGCCCGAGCTGCCCGCCGACCAGCTCGGCGAGATAGCGTCCCGCCCGCGCCGGATGCCAGTTCCCGGTCCGCCCGCCCTGCTTGGCGAAGCTGGCCCAGCCATGCACCGCGTTCCAGGACAGCACCGGCGCGAACACCGCCAGCGTCAGCAGGGCGGCCAGCCAAGGCCAAGGGGTGCGCAGCCAGCGCCGCCCGGTCCCGGTCGCCAGCAGCCATCCCGCCAGACCGGCCGCGGTCAGGACGGCGGTGTACTTGCTGTCGAGCGCCAGGCCGATCGCGAGTCCGGCCGGAAGCCACCAGATCCCGCGCCCGGTCGCCAGCACCCGTCCGAGCGCTGCCAGCGCCAGCGCCCAGAAGAACAGCAGCGGCGTGTCCGGGGTCATGGTGACGCTGCCGACTCCGGACAGGAGGGTGGCGTTCAGCAGCACCGCCGCCACCAGGGCACGGCGCGCGCGGTTCTCCGGGCCGCCCAGGTCAGCGGCGGCGGAGGCCAGAAGCAGGGTGCCGAGGGTGGCCGAGACCGGCGCCAGCAGACGCACGCCGAGCGGGCCGCTGCCGCACAGCATCGTGCCGGCCCTGATCCAAAGCGCCACCATCGGCGGATGGTCGAGGTAGCCCGGCGCCAGGGCACGCGACCACACCCAGTAATAGGACTCGTCCGGCGACAACGGGGCCAGACCGCACACCAGGAGCCGGAGCAGGGTCAGCAGCGCCAGGGCGGCGAGCCACCCCGACCGCCTCAACGAAGCCGCCAGATCAGGGTCGACGACACCGCATAGTTCCACACCACCCCGATCGCCGCCCCCGCGGCGCCGGCCGGCTGCCAGCCGTGATGGGTGTCGTGCAGCGTGCGGGCGATGCCGACGTTGGCGACCGCGCCGACGCCGCAGACCAGCATGAACAGCAGCAGGCCGCGCCACAGCCGGACGCCGCGCAGGCGGCGGTCGCGGTAGGTGACGACGTTGTCGAGCCAGAAGTTGGCGACCATGGCCACGATCGTGCCCGCCGTCTGCGACTCCGCGAACGGCGCGCCGGTGCGACGGGCCGCGTCCAGCACCAGGAGGTTCACCAGCACGCCGGCGAGCCCCACGGCGGCGAAGCTGATGAACCGGGTCGGCAGCAGGCCGCGGAACGCCTTGTCGAGGATCATGCTCCCGAACTGCGCCAGCACCAGGGCGTCGAGCTTGCTTTCCCCGGCCAGGCGCGGCCGGAACCGGGCCGGGATCTCGAGCACGCGCGGCACCTCGCCGGTCGCCGCCGGGGCGGACAGGATCAGGTCGAGCAGGATCTTGAACCCCTGACCGCTCAGGTGCGGCGCCACCCGCTCGAAGAACTGCCGCTCGCAGGCGAAGAACCCGCTCATCGGGTCGCGGAGGCGGGCGAAGCCCGGGCGCACCGGCAGGAACAGCTGCCCCAGGCGGATCCCGCCCTGCGACAGCCGGTGCCGCCAGGCCGAGGACAGGCCGGCGGAGTCGCCGCCGAGGACGTGGCGGGAGCCGACCGCGATGTCGCAGCGCCCGTCCACCACCGCGTCCAGCATCTGCGGCAGGCAGCACTCGTCGTGCTGCAGGTCGCCGTCCATCACCGCGACCAGGGTTGCCGAGGAGGCCAGCACCCCCTCGATCACCGCGGACGACAGGCCGCGCCGGCCGATCCGGCGCACGCCGCGCACGCGCGGGTCGATGGCGGCGACGGCGCGTATCTCCTCGATGGTGCCGTCTGGGCTGTCGTCATCGACGAAGATCGCTTCCCACGCCCGTCCGGCCAGGGCGGCGTCAAGGGCCGCCACCAGCGGACGCACGTTGGGGCGCTCCCGGTAGCAGGGCACCACGACGCTGATCATCGGGCTGACGAGGCGGCCGGTCAGATCGGTACGCCGGACAGGTCGCGGCTGGTGCGTATGGTCTGCAGGGTCTGCAGGCGGCTCACATGCGCGGTCTCGGTCAGGCGACGGGTGAGCTGGTTCTCGTGCGCCGTGTCGCGGGCGACCAGGCGCAGCAGGAAGTCGCCGCCGCCGCGGATCATGTGGCACTCGCGCACCTCCGGCCACTCGGCGACCAGCGCCTCAAAGCCGGTCAGCACGCTGTCCTTCTGGCTGTCCAGGCCGACCAGGGCGAAGAACACCACGGTCCAGCCGAGCAGCAGCGGGTCGCTGTCGCCGTGGTAGCCGCGTATCACCCCCAGCTCCTCCAGCCGGCGCACCCGGCGCAGGCAGGGCGGGGCGGAGATGCCGGCACGGCGCGCCAGCTCGACGTTGGTCATCCGCCCGTCCTGCTGCAGCTCGGCGACGATGCGCCGGTCGATGGCGTCGAGGTCGACCCCGAGCTGGATGCCGAGCTGGACATCGGACTGGTCTGCGGTCTGCATGGCGGCATGGTGTATTGCAGCCACGGCCGCACGCAAAGGCCGCAGCAGGCGCTCGCCAGGCCGCGCTGGCGTCCATCTTGCTTGCGCCGCAGCAAACCAGGCTCATATCCTGGCCCAGCTCCGGGAATCGATCACCCCATGATCCAGACCTTCACCACCGACCTGCTCGTCATCGGCGCCGGCCCCGCCGGCTACACCGCCGCGATCTACGCTGCGCGGGCCAACATGAAGCCGATCCTGGTGTCGGGGCTGCAGCCGGGCGGCCAGCTGACCATCACCACCGACGTCGAGAACTATCCGGGCTTCGCCGAGGCGGTGCAGGGCCCGTGGCTGATGGAGCAGATGGCGGCCCAGGCCGAGCACGTCGGCACCCGGGTGGTCTCCGACCTGATCGTGGAGTGCGACCTCCAGCCCAGGCGGGCGGGCGAGCCGTTCCGGCTGGTTGGCGACGGGGGCGACGTGTTCCTGACGCGCACGGTGGTGATCGCGACCGGCGCGCAGGCGCGCTGGCTCGGCCTGCCGTCGGAGAGCCGGCTGCACGGCTCCGGGGTGTCGGCCTGCGCCACCTGCGACGGCTTCTTCTACCGTGGCAAGCGGGTGGTGGTGGTCGGCGGTGGCAACACCGCGGTCGAGGAGGCGCTCTACCTCACCCACCACGCCGAGCACGTGACGCTGATCCACAGGCGGGACCGGCTGCGCGCCGAGCGCATCCTGCAGGACCGGCTGTTCGCCCATCCCAAGGTGTCGGTGCTGTGGAACAGCGTGGTCGAGGACATCACCGACCGCGGAACGCCGCCGGTGGTGGACGGGGTGGTGCTGCGGGACACCGTCACCGGCCGGACCAGCCGGCTCGGCGTCGACGGGGTGTTCGTGGCGATCGGCCACCTGCCCAACACGGCGGTGTTCCGGGGCCAGGTCGAGCTCGACTCCGAGGGCTACGTCGTCACCGAGCCCGGCAGCACGCGCACCTCGGTGCCAGGCGTGTTCGCCGCCGGCGACGTGCAGGACAAGGTGTTCCGCCAGGCGGTCACGGCGGCCGGCACAGGCTGCATGGCCGCCCTGGAAGCGGAACGCTACCTGACCGAGCAGGTGGTCCCGCTCCCGGCCGAAGCCGAGGCTGCATGAGGCGCGGGGTCGAGCGCCTGCCAACCCCGAACCGATGAGCGGCACGCGATGAGCATGGCCAAATGAGCATGGACTGGGACAAGCTCAGGATCTTCCATGCCGTCGCCGAGGCGGGCAGCTTCACCCATGCCGGCGACGTGCTCAACCTGAGCCAGTCCGCGGTCAGCCGGCAGATCTCGGCGCTGGAGGAGGCGCTACAGGTGCCGCTGTTCCACCGCCACGCGCGTGGCCTGATCCTGACCGAGCAGGGCGAGCAGATGAACCGCACGGTGCGGGAAGTGTTCGCCAAGCTCGCCATGACCGAGGCGCTGCTCAGCGAAAGCAAGGAGAAGGCGGCCGGCCGGCTCAAGGTGACCACCACCGCCGGCTTCGGCACCGCCTGGCTGGCGCCGCGGCTGCCACGCTTCCTCGCGATGCATCCCGACATCTCCATCACCCTGATCCTGGAGGACAGCGACCTCGACCTCGGCATGCGCGAGGCCGACGTCGCCATCCGCATGCACCCGCCGCGCCAGCCCGACCTGGTGCAGCGGCACCTGACCGACATCCAGATGCCGGTCGTGGCCTCGCCCGACTACCTCCAGCGCAACGGCACCCCTGCCACGGCCGAGGACCTGGACGGGCACAAGCTGCTGCTGTTCGGCTCGTACCGGCCGCCAGTGCCGGACGTGAACTGGCTGGCCGGGCTCGGGCGGCCCAACGGGCAGAAACGGCAGCCGGTGTTCGAGGTGAACAGCCTCACTGCCCTGGCGGACGCGATCGAGGCCGGGCTTGGGATCGGCTCCGTGCCGCACTACATGCTGACCGACCGGCCGGGTCTGCAGCGGATCATGACCGACATCAAGCCGCCGACCATCGAGGCCTACTTCGTGTATCCGGAGGAACTGCGCACGTCGAAGCGGGTGGCGGTGTTCCGGGACTTCCTGCTGGCCGAGATGCCGTCCCGGCACTGACGAGGCGCGACATGCCGATCCCTCGCCTGGCGGCGCTGGCCGTCCTGCTGCCGCTGCTGGCCTCCTGCTCCGGCGCCCTGCCGGGCGCCAAGGCGGCACCGGGCGTCGACACCGACCTCCAGCCCAACGGAAAGCCCTATGTCGGCCCCGCCACGGTGACCTCGTCGCCCCCGGCCGACAACACCGACGCGCGGCTGTACTGCCATCCGGAGGGTGTCGGAAGCGCCTGCAGCCGCCAGTGACCGAACCCCTCGGGTGTCGGGACTACCGGAGCTGGCTGTCCTTGTTGCCCCTGCGGTTGAACCCGCTGCTCGCCGCGCGAGGGTCGCGCGCCGACTGGCAGGCAACGCAGAACCGCGCGCCATGCAAGGCCAAGCGTCGCGCCTCCGGGATCTCGTCCCCGCAGTCGAGGCAGTGGGTTTCACCCGCACCGACCGGCATGTGCGCCCGCGCCCGCATCACCCCGTCCAGGACCGTGTCATGGATCTGGTCCTGTACCGCACCGTCAGGAGCCCAACCGCTCGCCATCGCCGCCTCCAACCTGCCGCGTCGACACGAGATGGGGATCGCGGTGCGCGTACCCAAGCCTCGCCGTGCCGCAGCTCGACGGTCGCCTGACCAGCGGTCCGGAGCAAGGCTGCCGCCGCGCCGGCACGGAGTTCGACAGGGGCGATGGCGTGCAGCGCATCAGGAGGCACGATGACGCGCAGCGCATCGGGTCGCATCGGTCCCGATGGCGGCGGGAGCGGTCGAGGCCGCCGGCGGAAGGCGTTCCGGCCCGGCAGGCCGCCGGTCCTCGCAGCCAGCCGCATCGGACCGCCGGGGCCGCTCAGGGTGCGTCCTCCTCGGAGGCGCCTGGTGGCGCGAACTCGTAGACCTCGACCATCGGTATCTCGAGGCCCATGCTTCGTAGGCGCAGGACGGAGGTCATGCCATCGACGGCGGCAAAGGACCATGTCCCGTCGCCTTCCCTGCGGTAGATGTGCGCCGCCATCTCGTCCTGGTAGATCTCGACGATCTCCTGGACGCCCTCGACGTCCTGGAGGTCCCGGCTGCTTCCGGTCCCGGACACGCCAGGCACGGAGCTCGGACGACGACACGATCTCGAACACGACCCGGGGCAGCTCGCCGCACCGGATGGTGACGTCCGGGATGCGGGCGGTGCTTCGCTGCTGCTGCTGTCTTGGAGCCGCACCACTGCCGGCTTCCGGTCGGCATCCCTCGGGATTGCCGCGGAGGCGGCTCACGAGCCGTCAGCCCGGAGATGATGGCGCCATGCTCCGGTGTCGGGGCCGCCTGTCCCACGACACGGCCGTCGATGAGCTCGTAGCGCCAAGCGGAACCGAGCTCGCCCTGGTCCGTCGCGAGGAAGTCCGTTGCCGTCCAGAATTGCTCTGCCCGTTCCGCCATGTCCCGTCCCGCGCCGCGATGGGCAGGCTAGCTGGTCTCGCCGCCCTGCCGCCACCGCGATCTGCCGCCCGTTTTCCTTCAGCGAAACGGTGTGTGGAGGTCAGCCCGAGCCACAGGATCGGCCATGGCGCGTCAGGCGACGCCGTTCCCTGCGGCGACGAGATCCGCCGAGAGCGGCGGCGAGATGCTTTCCAGCGAGCGGCCCTCGCAGTCGACTCCCAGCCGGAGCGCCACGACGCCGGCCCCGACCATCAGCAGCCCGGCGACGCCGTAGCCCGTCGCCAGCGGCACCGGGCCGCCGGTGCCGATGAGCCTGCCGAACAGCCAAGGCGTGCCGGCGGCGAACACCATGCCGAACGCGTAGAACAGCGCGATCGCGGTGGCGCGCACCTCCAGCGGGAACACCTCGCTCGCGGTCAGGTAGGCGGCCGAAGCGGCGGCGGAGGCGAAGAAGAAGATCGCCGCCCAGCCGATTGTCTGCGTCAACGCCGTCATCCGCCCATCCGCGAACAGCGCCGCCACCAGCACCATCAGCACGCCCGACACCGCGTAGGTGGTGAAGATCATGCGCCGGCGCCCGATCGTGTCGAACAGGGTGCCGAGCAGCAGCGGCCCCAGGAAGTTGCTGGCGGCGATCGGCAGGATGAACAGGCCGACCCTTGCCGCGGACACCTGCTCGTAGCGGGTCAGCACCATGCCGTAGGTGAAGAACACCGCGTTGTACAGGCAGGCCTGGGCCACCATCATGACCAGCACCAGCACCGAGCGCATCCGGTAGCGGCCGAACATCGCGACCAGCACCACCTTGTAGCCGAACACGCGGCGGGGGTGGATCAGCAGCGACTCGTGCACGGCGCAGAGCGCGCGGCCGGTGCACCGCGCCACCTGGCGCTCGATCCCGTCGATCGCGGCGTCGCCCTCGCCCTGCCGCCCGTGCGTCACCAGCCAGCGCGGGCTTTCCGGCACCCAGCGGCGCAGCAGCAGGATGACCAGGCCGAGCACGCCGCCGATCCCGAACCCGAGCCGCCAGCCGAGATCGATGCCGACCGCATGGCCGCTGAGCAGGAACAGCGATGCGCCGGCACCTGCCCCGGCACCCACCCAGAACGACCCGTTGACGATCAGGTCGACCCGGCCGCGCAGCCGCGCCGGGATCAGCTCGTCGATCGCCGAGTTGATCGCGGAGTACTCGCCGCCGATGCCGATGCCGGTGACGAGGCGGAACAGCATGAAGGAGCGCACGTCCCAGGAGAACGCCGACAGCAGCACGCCGACGATGTAGACGCCAAGCGTGACGTTGAAGATGCTCTTGCGCCCGTACCGGTCGGTCAGCCAGCCGAACAGCAGCGCCCCGATCACCGCCCCCACCACATAGACCGAGGCGGCGCCGCCGATCTGCTCGGCAGTCAGGCGCAGGGTGCGTGGATCCTGCAGGATCGGTCCCACCGATCCGACAATGGTGACCTCCAGCCCGTCCAGGATCCAGGTGATGCCCAGCGCCGCCACCAGCAGCACGTGGAACCGGCACCAGGGCAGCCGGTCGAGCCGCGCCGGGATGTCGGTCCGCACCGACGGCAGCGGTGTCTTGGACCGCATCGTGCGGACGTCTGGGGGTTGGTTGAAGGCGATCGACACCGGCACGGCCTCCCAGCCTCTCCATCGGATCGGAATGGCAGGACTTGGCGCCTGTTCTCTTGCTTGTGGGGTTGCCATGCACGCCGGCCTCCGCCGGGTCAAGCGATACCGGGCCACTTGCTGGTTCCCGGCTGCCTGCGCGTCAATCGTCAATCAAATCCGGTCTGAACCGCCGCGTGACGGCCCGGATATCAGGACACCCGCGTCAGTGCTTCGACGGCAGCACGGATGCCATGACCTCGCGTGCCACGTTCCTGAGGATGCTGCCGCGCTCGGGGTCGCGTGGCACCGACATGGCAAACTTCTTCGCCTGGTCCAGAGTGATGTGCGGCGGCAGCGGCGGCACGTTGGGATCGGTGTAGGCTTCCAGCACCACCGGCCGGTCCGATGCCAGCGCCTCGTCCCAGGCGGCGCCCAGCTTCTCGGGATCGTCGACGAAGATGCCCTTCAGGCCCAGCAGCTCGGCATACTTGTGATACGGCATGTCCGGGATCGACTGGGTGGACATGGTCTTCGGGTCGCCGGACTGGATCCGCTCCTCCCAGGTGACCTGGTTGAGGTCGCGGTTGTTCAGCACCAGGCAGATCCAGTGCGGCGTCGCCCATTCCTTCCAGTACTTGGACACGGTGATCAGCACGTTGATGCCGTTCATCTGCATGGCGCCATCGCCCATGCAGGTGATCACCGGGCGGTCGGGAAAGGCGAACTTCGCCGCCACCGCGTACGGCGTGCCGGCGCCGAGCGAGGCCAGGCCGCCGGACAGCGAGCCCATCATGCCGCGCCGGAACTTCAGGTCGCGCGCATACCAGTTGGCGGTGGATCCTGAATCCGCGGTGACGATCGCACGCTCCGGCAGGCGCTTGTTCAGTTCCCAGAACACGCGCTGCGGGTTGATCGGCTCGGCCGCGTGCATGGCGCGGGCTTCGAGCAGGTCCCACCACTTGACGATGTTCTTCTCGATCCCCTCGCGCCAGGACCGGTCCTGCTTGCGCTTCAGCAGCGGGATCAGCGCCCGCAGGGTGAGCCTGGAGTCGCCGTGGAGGTGCACATCCATCGGGTAGCGCAGCCCCAGCATCTCCGGGTCGATGTCGATCTGCACCGCCCGTGCCTGGCCCTCCTTGGGCAGGAACTCGGTCCAGGGGAAGCCGGAGCCGACCATCAGCAGGGTATCGCAGCCCAGCATCATGTCCGACGACGGCTCGGTGCCGAGCAGGCCGATCGAGCCGGTCACGAAGGGCAGGTCGTCCGGCACCACCTGCTTGCCGAGCAGCGCCTTGGCGATGCCACAGCCGAGCAGGTCTGCGACCTCGATCAACTCGTCGGTCGCCCCCTTAGCGCCGGCGCCGATCAGGATCGACACCTTCTTGCCCTCGTTGAGGATGTCCGCGGCGCGCTGCAGGTCGGCCTCGTACGGCACCACCCTGGGCCTGCTGTAGCCGATCGAGGAATGCTCGTAGCCGTGCAGGTGCGGCGGCTTCTCGATCGCGGCCATGATCTGAATGTTGGCCGGGAACACCACGCAGGTGACGCGGCGCTCGGCGATGGCGATGCGGAAGGCGCGGTCGATCAGGTGGCGCACCTGGGTCGGGTCGGACGCCATCTCGCAATATGCACCGGCCACGTCCTTGAACAGCGACTTCAGGTCCAGCTCCTGCTGGTCCGAGCCGCCGATCACCGGGGTGCCGTGCTGGCCGACCAGCGCCACCACCGGCTGGTGGTCGAGCCTGGCGTCGTACAGCCCGTTCAGCAGGTGCACCGCCCCTGGTCCGGACGTCGCCATGCACACGCCGACCTCGCCGGTGAACTTGGCGTGGGCGGAGGCCATGAACGCCGCCATCTCCTCGTGGCGGACCTGCACGAACTTGAGGGTGCCCGCCTTGTCGGCGTCGTCCACGGCGACGTCCAGGCCGGCGATGCCGTCGCCGGGATAGCCGAAGACACGTCGCACGCCCCACTCCTGCATGCGTTCGACGACGAACTCGCTGACGTTCTTGCTCATGGACGGGGCTCCGGCGCGGGTGGCGGTCTGCGTCGTCGCAGCAACGCCGGCTCGTTCCGCACCGTTCCGTGCCGTTCCGTGAAGGTATCCTTCGAACCGGATGTCAGGGCCTGCCGGCTCAGCTCCGCTTGTACACGTCCTCGATGCGGACGATGTCGTCCTCGCCCAGATACGCGCCGGACTGCACCTCGATCAGGGTCAGCGGGATGCGGCCGGGGTTCTCCAGCCGGTGGGTGCAGCCGAGCGGCAGGTAGATGCTCTCGTTCTCGCGCACCATCACCTGCTCGGCGTCGCGCGTGACCAGCGCCACGCCCGCCACCACCACCCAGTGCTCGGCCCGGTGGTAGTGCCGCTGCAGCGACAGCTTCTGGCCCTGCATCACCACGATCCGCTTGACCTGGAACCGGTCGCCGTGGATCAGGCTCTCGTAGAAGCCCCAGGGCCGGTAGCAGCGGTTGTGCGCCACCGCCTCGTGCCGCCCGGCGCCGCGCAGCCTATCCACCACCTTCTTGACGTCCTGCGCCCGGTCGCGATGGGTGACCAGCACCGCGTCCTCGGTGACCACCACCACCGCGTCGGCCAGGCCCGTCACCGCGGTGACGATGCCGTCGGAGCGCACGTAGCAGTTGGAGGTGTGCTCCAGGAACACGTCGCCGACCGACACGTTGCCGAACCCGTCCTTGGGGCTGATGTCCCACAGCGCGTCCCAGGAGCCGACGTCGGACCAGCCCAGCTCGGCCGGCACCACCGCGGCGCGCTGCGTGCGCTCGGCCACCGCGTAGTCGATGCTGATGTCGGGCGCGGAGGCGAACGCCTCGGGGTCGAGCCGGATGAAGTCGAGATCGGTGTCGCGCCCCTCGGTGGCGCGCCGCACCGCCGACAGAACGTCCGGGGCATAGAGGTGCATCTCCTCCAGGAACGTTTCGGCGGTGAACACGAACATGCCCGAGTTCCATAGGTAGCGCCCTGACGCGACCAGCTCGGCGGCGCGCCCGGCATCCGGCTTCTCGACGAAGGCGGCGAGCGCGTGGACGCCGGGCAGCCCGTCCAGGGGCTGGCCCACCTCAATGTAGCCGTAGCCGGTCTCGGCACGAGTCGGCTTCATGCCGAAGGTGACGATCCGCCCGCCCCGCGCGGCCTCGACCGCGGTGGCGACGGCGGCCGCGAGCCGGTCTGGCCTGGTGATGGCGGAGTCGGCCGCCATCATCCACAGCACCGCGTTCGGCGACTCCTCGGCGACCAGCAGGGCGGCGGCGGCAAGGGCCGGAGCGGAATTGCGTCCGACCGGCTCCAGCACGATCCGGGCGCCGACGATGCCGGCCTCGCGCAGTTGCTCGGCGATCAGGAACCGGTGCTCCTGGTTGCATACGATCACCGGGGGCGCGAAGCCGGCGCCGGTGCCGCGCAACGCGGTTTCCTGCAGCATCGTCTTGTCGGAGATCAGCGGCCAGAGCTGCTTCGGGAAGCTCGCCCGCGATACCGGCCACAGCCGGCTGCCCGACCCGCCGGACAGGATCACCGGCACCACCGGGACGGCCTCGACCGCCGTTCGGACGGAAGCGGCTTGGATGTCGGACATCGGGCTACTCCGGGTACGGATGGGATGGGAGGATGCGTGGCAGCCCCGGCAGAAGCCGGGGACGGCCGGGGCTGCCGGTCAGATCGGCCGGTGCGCGCGGTCGATCAGCCGGCGCAGCAGGCCGGCCTTGCCCGGCTCGGCCCTGCGCCGCGCCTGCCCCGCCGCCCGCTCGGCCTCGCGGTCCGCCTGCGCGCGCCGCTCCTTCTGGGCCAGCCACTTTTCCACGGACATGCCCGCCTTCTCGGCGCGACGCGCCTCGTAGGCTTGCTTACCGGCGGATCCGGGCCTTGCCGCCTTGGCGGGCAGCACGACCGCCGCCTTCTGCACCGGCGCCGGCGCTCCGGCCTCGGCCTTGTTCTTCCTGCCGAACATCGGACACCCTGTCTCGCACGCTGTGGAGAAGAACGTTTTCCTCCCGGAGGCAGCCCCGGGCAAGTCCCTCGACGGCGGCGTGGTCAGCCCCTGGCAGGTCCGCCGTGCCAGGCGCAGCGGTCGCCGCTGCGGGAAAAGAACACTGCCTGCCGGGTGGGCGCGAACGCTCCCGCGCGGTCCACCGGCAGGCCGGTCCCGCCCGCGACCGAGGCGGCATGGGCCGGCTGGCGCGCGGGCAGGCATTGCACCATGCCGCTGCCCAGGCCCGTCGACAGCACGGCGGCAAGCAGCGCAGACGGTGTGGCGAGCGATCGCGAATCCATGCCTCGGGCCATCCTGGTCACGAGGCCACCGGTAACGCCGGGTTAAGAACAAAGCAAGAACATAACCTCTGGTAACGGTTCCTACGGCAGCAGGCTCAGCGCGAGCGCGTCGCCCGCTGGTTTACCCGCTCGCGCAGCTCCTTGCCGGCCTTGAAGAACGGCACGACCTTCTCATCCACCGCGACCGGCTCGCCGGTGCGCGGGTTGCGTCCGGTGCGGGCGTCGCGCTGCTTGATGGTGAAGGCGCCGAAGCCGCGCAGCTCGACGCGCTCGCCGCGGGCGAGTGCTGCCGTCACCTCATCGAAGATGGTGGACACGATCAGCTCGACGTCGCGGCTGGTCAGATGCGAATTGGCGCTCGCAAGCTCGGCGATCAGTTCCGACTTGGTCATCCCGCTTCTCCGGACCGGAGCCGTCAAGGCTGCCAGAGCGACACCGCACCGTCAAGCGCAAGCCCTTGGGCTACAACGGTTTTTGCCAGTCCGCCTGGCAGGGTCGCAAGCGCGCCGGCCATGGCAGCGCGGCCCAGGTCGTAGGTCAGGCCGAGCGGATGCAGCCCGTTCCAGCCGGCGGACCGGGGGCGGCGCAGCGGCTCGATCGGCAGGTCGACGGAGATGTGCCTGGTCCGCGCCAGCCAGTCCCGCGCGTCCCGCTCGGTGCCGATCTGGTCGATCAGGCCGAGGCCGACCGCCTGGTGCCCGGTATACGGCCGCCCGTCGGCCAGCGCCCGCACCCGGGCCGGGTCCATGTGCCGGCCGGTGGCGACGATGTCGACGAACTGGCCGAACAGGTCGGCCACCACGCCCTGCAGCATCTCGCGTCCTTCCGGGCTGAGCGGCTTGACGATGCTGGGCTGGCCCTTCAGCGGCCCGGACACCAGCTCGTCCACGCCGATCCCCAGGTGGCCGAGCAGGCCGGACAGGTCCGGGCTCTGCAGGATCACGCCGATGGAGCCGGTCAGGGTGGCGTTGGAGGCGAAGATGCGCGCCGCCGGCACCGCGATCATGTAGCCGGCCGAGGCCGCCACGCCGCCCATGGTCACCACCACCGGCTTCCGAGCCGCGAACCGCGCGATCGCGTCGTGCAGCGACTCGCCGCCCGCCACCGAGCCGCCCGGGCTGTCGATGGCCAGGATCATGCCCTTGACGCTGTTGTCCCTGGCCGCCGCGTCGATCAGGTCCAGCCGGTCGCGGTCGTCGGTGATGACGCCCTCGACCCGCAGGCGGGCCAGATGCGGGCCGGCCAGGAACCCGGCCTGGTGCCGGCGCAGGCCCATGACCGCCAGCAGCGCCAGCACGAAGCCCAGCACCGCCAGCGCCCGCCACAGGGTCAGGCGCCGCTTCAAGCGCAGCCGGTCCACGACCAGGTCGGCTTCGAGGCTCATCTGCGGCTCCAACCGGTCAGCAACGGCAGCAAGGGTATGGCGAGACCGAAGCCGGGAGAAGCCTCCATCGTCATGGGTCGGCCGGCTGCGCCGGCGCCATGCCGAGCACCGCACGCAGCAGCGCCTCGGTCCGGTGGCCGCCATGCTGCGACAACGTCCGCAGCGTCACGTCGAGCCTGCCGTCGAGCAGCAGCATCGCGTAGCCGTGCACCATCGACCACGCCCGGACGGCGTCTGCGACCTGGGCCAGGGTCGGCTGTTCCCGCCCGGCGACGAAGCCCCCGGCGGTCTGCGTCAGCAGGTCGCTGGCCTGGGCAAGCGCCTCCGCCAGCGCCGGCCGGGCGGGATCGAGCCGTTCGGAGCGGAACATGAGCTGGAACAGGGCCGGGTTGGCGCGGGCGAAGGCGACATAGGCCTCGCCCATCGCGTTCAGCCTGTCCTGTCCGGCGGCCTCGCCCAGGGCGGCGCCGAAGCGCCGGAAGCCGAGCGCCGCCAGCTCGCTCAGCAGGCCACCCAGGTCGCCGAAATGGTGCGCCGGCGCCATGTGCGAAACCCCGGCGCGCCGCGCCACCGCGCGCAGGGTCAAGCCGGCGATGCCGTCCTGCTCGAGGATCTCCAATGCCGCCTGCAGCAGCGACGCCGGCAGGTCGCCGTGGTGGTACGGGCGGGTGCCGTCCCGCCGCGACCGCTTCGTGGTCACGCTCGTCATGCCCCGGATGTGCCACCGCCCGCTTCATCTTTCCAGTGTAAGTTTTGCTGGACGACCGGGGGGCCGATGCGCTACCGCTTTATCTATACAATGTAAGGATGGAGGGTGGGATGGCATACCAGAACAGGCGACCTGTCGGGCAGGAACAACGGCTGGAACGGCTTCCGGTCGCCGGGACGATCCCGTCGGGGCTGCGCGGCACCCTGTTCCGCAACGGCCCAAACCCGCGCCGTCCGGCGCCCGGCCAGCACTGGTTCGGCGGCGACGGCATGGTGCACGCCTTCACCCTGTCGGAGGACGGCGTCGCCTACCGCAACCGCTGGGTGCGCACCGCGCAGTGGCACCGGGAGGACCAGGGCGGCGAGGCCGTGCCGCACGGCGCACCGGACGGCCTGGCCAACACGGCGGTGCTGCATCATGCCGGCCGGCTGGCGGCGCTGGAGGAGGGCCATGCCCCGGTCGGGATCGACCCGGAAACGCTGGACACCCTGCCCGGCCCGGTCTGGCCGGTCGGCGAACAGCCCTTCACCGCCCATCCGAAGCGCGATCCCGGCACCGGGGCGCTGTGGTTCTTCGGCGCCGGAGCGGACGGCCCGTTCTCAACGGCGATCCGGATCGGCGCGCTCGGCCCGGACGGGCGGATGCAGGTGGAGGCGCGGATCGAGGCGCCGTACTATGCCCTCCTGCACGACTTTGCGGTGACGGCGCGCCACGTGGTGCTGCCGCTGTTCCCGCTGGTGGGCGACCGGGAGCGGGCGATGGCGGGCGGGCCGGCGCTGGCCTGGGAACCAGGGCGCGGCAGCTTCCTGGGCGTGATGCGGCGCGACGATCCGGGGCCGAGCCTGCGCTGGCTGCCGGTGGACAGCTGCTTTGCGTTCCACCTGCTCAACGCCTGGGAGGAGGCGGACAGCCTGCTGGTCGACCTGATGCAGAGCGACGTGCCGGCGCTGTTCACCGACCCGTCCGGCGCGGCGCTGTCCGGGAACGCTGCCAGCCTGTGGCGCTGGCGGGTCGACCTGTCGCGTCCCGGGGCGCCGGTGCAGCGGTGGCGGCTGTCCGGGCTCGCCGCGGAGTTCCCGCAGCTCGACGCCCGGGTCGCCGGCAGCCGGCACCGGCACGGCTTCTTCGCAGCCGACACGCGCGGGAACGGTCGCGACGCGGTCTGCCACCGCGACGAGGCCACCGGGTCGGAAACGCTGTTCCGGGGCGAGCCGGGCGACGGGCTGTCGGAGCCGGTGTTCGTGCCGCGCGACGCGTCCGCCGGCGAGGGCGAGGGTTGGCTGCTGGCGGTGCGGTATCGGGCGTCGGACGCATGCAGCGAGCTCCTGGTGCTGGACGCGGAGCATGTCGGAGACGGCCCGTTGGCCACCGCCACGCTGCCCTGCCGGGTGCCGGACGGGTTCCACGGCGCCTTCATGGGAGCCGGCGCATGAGCGGCGCGGCGGGCCTGCAAGGCCGCAGCCGGGGCCGGCTGATCCTGGGCGAGATCGCGCTCGGGGTCGGGCTGCCGTGGCTGGCCTATGCCGTTCTGCGCCGGGTCGGGCTGGACCAGACCACGTCCCTGCTCTGGAGCACCTTGGTGCCGATCGCGGCGGCCTTGAACGGGTTCCGCCGTCGCGGCAGCCCGGACAGCATCGGCCTGCTGGTGATTGCCGTCACGCTGCTCAGCCTGGCGGTGACCCTGGCCTCCGGATCGACCTTCTTCGTCCTGGTGCGGGCCTCGTTCGTGACGTTCGGGATCGGCGTCCTGTTCCTCCTTTCGCTGGCGCTGGAACGCCCGGCGCTGTTCTTCCTCGCCCGCGACACCGTCACCGGCACGAAGGCGGAGGCGGAAGCGTTCGCGCAGAACTGGCGGTCGCCGCGGTTCCGCCGCTCCATGCGCCGCCTGACCCTGGTCTGGGCCGGCTTCCTTCTTGGCGAGGCGCTGGTCCGGGTGGCGGTCGCGGCGATCTGGCCGATCCCGGCGCTGGTCGCGGCGACGCAGCTGGTCTGGGTGGTGGCGCCGGTGCTGCTGGTCGGCTGGAGCTTGCGTGCCGGCCGACGCTGGTCCGGGGAGCCGGACGAGATCCCGGCGGCGCCGTGACTTGGCGTCGGCGCTGAATCCTGGTCCTGTCGACGCGAGGCAGGGAGCCCGTCATGCCCGATCATGGTGCCGCAGACCTACCGGACAACGTTTCCGCCGCTCCGGACCGCGCCCTGCGACACCTGCTCGACCGGCAACGCGCCGCCTGTCTGGCCGCCCCGCCGCCCGACGCCGCGCAGCGCCGGGCGTCGCTGCGCCGGCTGGACGCGCTGCTGCACGAGGAAGGCGACCGGCTGCACGCGGCGGTGTCGGCCGATTTCGGCCATCGCGCCTATCCGGAAACCGTTCTGGCCGAGCTGGTGCCGCTGCGCGCCGCGATCCGCTTTGCGCTCCGCCAGCTCGGCCACTGGATGCGCCCGCGCCGCCGCCGCGTCGCGCTGTCGTTCCAGCCCGGCACCGCCTGGGTGGTGCACCAGCCGCTCGGCTGCGTCGGCATCGTGTCACCCTGGAACTACCCGCTGTTCCTGTCGATCGGGCCGCTGATCGACGCGCTCGCCGCCGGCAACCGGGTGATGCTGAAGCCGTCCGAGCTGACGCCGCGCTGTTCCGCCCTGCTGGCCGATCTGCTTGCCCAGCGCTTCACGCCGGACGAGGTCGCGGTGGTAACGGGGGGCCCGGACGTGGCGCAGGCGTTCTGCGCCCTGCCGTTCGACCACCTGCTGTTCACCGGCTCGACCGCGATCGGCCGCGCAGTGATGCGGGCGGCGGCCGAGAACCTCACCCCGGTCACGCTGGAACTCGGCGGAAAGAGCCCGGTGATCGTCGCTCCGGACGCTGATCCGGCGCGCACCGCGCGCAGCCTGATGATCGGCAAGCTGTTCAACGCCGGGCAGACCTGCATCGCTCCCGACTACGCGCTGGTGCCGCAGGACCGGCTTCCCGCCTTCGCCGACGCGCTGCTGGCCGAGGCGGCACGGCTGTATCCGCGGATCACGGACAATCCCGACTACACCCGCATCATCTCGGAGCGACACCTCGACCGGCTCCGGCACCTGGTGGACGAGGCGGCGCAACGCGGGGCGGCAGTGCTGCGCGACCCGTCGCACCAGGCGGAGGCCGACCGGCCGGCCCGCTCCGGGCGCATGGTGCCGACCCTGCTGCTGGGCGCGCCGGATGATTGCGAAGCGATGCGGGACGAGATCTTCGGCCCGGTGCTGCCGGTGCTGGGCTACCGCACGCTCGACGAGGCGATCGCGGTCGTCAACAGGCGCCCTCGCCCGCTGGCGCTCTACTGCTACACCGACGACCGCGACACCGAGAGCCATGTCCTGCGGCGCACCCTGTCCGGAGGCGTGACGGTCAACGGCACCATACTGCACTGCGCCCAGCCCGACCTGCCGTTCGGCGGCGTCGGGCCCAGCGGCACCGGAGCCTACCACGGCGAGACGGGCTTCCTGCGCTTCTCGCACGCGCGCGGGGTCTACCGTCCCGGACGGATCAGCGGCTTCACCACCCTGGCGCCCCCGCACGGCCGCATGGCCGCCCGGCTGCTGCCGCTGATGCTCGGTCGCCGGTCCGGGCGGCCGCCAGCTTGACGCATGATCGTCTGATCATGCCCTGCTTCACCCTGAAAGGGACCGCCTTGCCAAGCGGTTCGACCTGATCTGGTGCCGTCCTAGCCCTTGTCGGCGGCGGCCCTACGGCGGCGGCCGGGACGGACCGGCTCGGGGGGGGCCTCCTCCTCGGCGGCGGGACGACCGCCGTCCTTGCGTCCGAGGCCGATTTGGCGTGCGAGCGCCGACCGTCGCTCGGCATAGTTCGGCGCCACCATCGGGTAGTCCGGCGGCAGGCCCCAGCGTTCGCGATAGGCGTCAGGCGTCATGTTGTAGGCGCTCTGCAAATGCCGCTTCAGCATCTTCAGCTTCTTGCCGTCCTCCAGGCACACGATGTAGTCGGGAAAGACCGAGCGCTTGACCGGGACCGCCGGCTGCAGCTTCTCCGGCTCCGGCGCCGCCTGCCCTGCACTGGCCAGGGCCTGATGCACCTGGCGGATCAACGCCGACAGATTCTCCGACGCCACCGTATTATTGGACACGTGGGCAGAAACGATCTGCGCCGTGAGCGCCAGTATTGCCTGACCGTCTTCTTCTGCCATCACGTGTTCCAGCCGTTCCTGTTGCTGGTCTTCTACAGCAGGACGCGGACCACGGAAATGGTCATCGCATTCATGCAAGCCATGTTGCAGGCCGTCGCCTTACGGGTGACCGAACGCGGCGGTGCCGTCCCCTACCGCAGAAGCGGAGCCGGCCGGCCCGGTGTCGGCGGGGCCGACGGTGGTCGCCGTCGGTTCCGACGCGGCCAGCGGCGCACGGGCCAGCGAGCCGGGGCTGGCGGGGGGCGCCGGCTCGCCAAGGCCGGCGCAGCCCGACAGGCAGAGGCCGACGGACAGGAGGGGCACGAGGCGGCGGAGGGCAGGTGGCGACACGACATCTCTCCTGGACGGTGCCAGCCAACGAACGGCGACGGGTCCGGTTCGGGACCTGCACCCAGCCAGGCAGGGCTGCGACGGGTTCAGCCGTAGAGCGCCGCCAGCCCGAGCCTGAAGATCCCCAGGATGATCAGCACCAGGACGAGCGCGATCGCTCCGGCCACCATCTTGTCCCGGACCGAGAACCGCTCCTCCTCGCCGGGCGGTTCAGCCATGCCATGAGCTTTCATGCCAGTAGCCCAGCAGCATGCGGCAGTTGGCCAGCGTGATCAGGCCCAGCAGCACCACGACCGCGGCGAACACGATCCGATCACGCGCCGTCAGCACGCGCTCCGGCTCCTGTTGCCGGCGCGGCGGGTCGGGTTCCGGCGGAACGCGCAGGCTGTCGAACGGCACCGGGCGGCGTTCCCTGCCTGCCGCTCAGGTGCCCGACTTCGGCGGCGGCGACAGGGTGGGCGCGATCGTGCAGGCCTGGCCGGCCGGAACCGGCAGGCTGCCGGTCTGCCCGACGTTGACCGGGTCGGGAAAGCTCAGCGTCGCGCCGTTGCCGCCGGGTGCCGACATCACGGTGACGGTTGCGGCACCCGCCAGGCTCAGGCTGCCGTTGCAGGTCACCGTCAGGGTCGGCGTACCGGGGTCGGAATGGCCGCATCCCGCCGCCAGCAGCGGCGACGCGATAAGCCCGAGTCGAACGAGCCGCATGATGTGTCTCCGAATGGATCGGGCGCGCGCGACGCCGCCGGATCCGAGGCGGTTGCCTAATGGAGCGTCCCGTTGCTGTCCAGCCGCGACCGCCTCTACCAGCCGCGATAGCTCCTGTTCCGGTTCCACATGACGAGGCCGCCGATCACGAGAACCGCCAGCAGCACCATCTCGCCGAGGCTGAGATGGCTCAGCAGTCGGAAGATGACGCCGTAGATCAGGCCGTGGACGATCGACGACACCACCATGTGGCCGATCCAGCTGCCGCCCCCGCCGAAGCCGTGGTGATAGCCGTAGCCCGGGGACGCGTAGCCATAGGCGTGACGCCAGGCGATGGTCAGCGGCGGATGCAGGCCGGGCGTCCCGGTGCCGAGGAGGCTGCGCATGACGATGAAGCGTTCCCGTGCCGTTGGGCGGTTCCGGGGGCCTGCCGGAACCGTCGTCGCGAGCCGTTCTATCGGTCGCAGGAACCAGAGTTGTCAATGGGTTCCGGCAAGGGATCGGCAGGTAGGCAGCCGCCGCCGGGGCGTCGGTCAGCTGGCAAGCACGTGCAGGAAGTTGCGCAGCCGGCCCAGGAACATGTCCGGGCGCACCGGCTCGCTGTCGTCGTGCGCGACGTCGCGTCGCAGCGCATCCTGCCCCCGCTTCGCCAGCGCTTCCAGCGCGGTCGCCATGTCCGGCTTCTCCTTGATCGCCATGGCGATGTCGCTCCTGCCGATCCGGTACGCCTGCAGCGGCGTGGTCGCAGTCGCGGTGGCGGCGTAGGGCTGTCCGGTGATCAGGCCGATCGCCCCGATGCTTTCGCCTGGCCCCATGCGGTGGACCACCTCGATGCCGTTCGAGCGCTGCACCGTGATCGCGGCCGATCCGGACGCGAGGAGGAACATCGCCTCCGGCATGTCGCCCTGCCGGATCAGCGTCTCGTTCGGCTGCAGCCAGCAGGGCGAGAAGTAGGAGGCCAGGCGCTCGCGGTCGTCGGTGTCGATGACGCCGAACAGGTCGGAGCCTTCCAGCAGCGCGCTCAGGCTTGGTATCGGCAAGGCCGGCGGAACCGCGATCCCGGGAACCGCCAGCGCAATCCCGGCGTGGCGCAGGTGCCTGTGCACCTGCGCGAGCAGTTCGGTCCGCGCCGCTCCCAGAACGGCGCTCGACTCGATGAAGAACTCGATCTCATAGTGGCCGCCGTCGCCGGCGAGGGCGGTGCAGGTGATGCCGGGCGCCGGCGCAAGGCGCATCACGCTGCAGGACCAAGTCGCGGCGGTCAGGACGGCGAGGCAGCGCGCCGGCGGCACGGCGGCGTCCAGGTTGACCGACACGGTGACGCTGCGCACCGCCGTCGGCGTGCTGCGGTTCACCAGCCGGGCCTTGGCGATCACGCTGTTGGGCACCACCGCGACGTTGTCGTCGCCGGTGGCGATCTGCGTCGAGCGCCAGTTGACCTGGATGACGTGGCCCTCGATCCCGCCCTCCACCCAGATGAGGTCGCCCGCCTTGTAGGGGCGCTCCAGCCCCACCGCGATTCCGGAGAACACGTCGGACAGGGTGCTCTGCAGCGCCAGGCCGAGCACGATCGCGATCACGCCGGAGGTTGCGAGCAGGCCGCGTATCGGCACGGCAAAGGCGAAGTTGACGATCGCGAGGCCGGTTGCGACCACCACGGCCCCGGCCAGCAGGTCGGACATGATGCGAGTCTCGCGCGGCCGGTTCTCCAGCACCACGAACAGCCGCAGCAGGCCGATCGCGGCCCCGGCGCCGGCGATCCACCAGCTCGCCTCCACCAGTTGCGCCCAGAAGCGCTCGCTGGTCGGGAGCAGCGCGAAGCGCGGCTGCAGCGGCGAGCCCAAGATCGCCTGCACCGCCACCGTCAGGGCGACGAAGGCGCCGATCCGCGTCAGCAGCCGCGCCCAGAGCGGCCAGCGCCGGATCAGGCGCGGCACCACCAGGACGACCAGCAGCAGCGCCGTCGCCGCCAGGAGCAAGGCGATCGGGTGGGCCTGGTCGATGCTCATGCGCTGCCTTCCACCGGTCGCCATGCCGGATCGTCCCGCCGGAGCCGAACGCCGGCGTCCCGGGATACTGGCCCAGGTGCCCGCATCCGGCCATCGGCCGAACCGGTCGCGCACGGGCGGCGGATAACCCGGGTGGTCCGCCGAATGGATGTGCTACTGGGCAGGATGTCGACGCGGCGACCGCAAGGGTCCCGGATCGAGTGTAACCCTTGCGGCCCTGGGGACGAAGGCAACCGGATGCGTCCAGCCTGTCCATTCAACTGCTGCGGGATTGCCGTGCATCGTTCCTCGTCAGGCGGGCGTGCCGGCCCTGCCCGCTGCCCGCTCGCGTCACCTCGCCGGCTGCCGCGATCGGCATTCCGTATCGCCGCGGCGGCAAGCCGGAACAGGCGGCGCATGGGCATCGTCGACCAATGCGGCGGACGCTGACCATGGACCGGTCCGCCCGCTGCGCCATCGCGGTGATGGCGAAGGCGCCGCAGGCAGGCCGGTCGAAGACCCGGCTGGTGCCGACGGTGCCGGCCGACGCGGCTGCGGCCCTGGGCGCCGCCTTCCTGCGCGACACCACCGAGAACATCGCCCTGGCGTCGCGCGACGCGCCGCTCGACGGGCACGTCGCCTACGCACCGGCCGGGCTGGAGGGCCTGTTCGACGGCCACCTCGCGGCGGGAGCCCGGCTGCTGCTGGCGGACGGCAGCGGCGGGATGCCAGGCGAGGTCCGTGGCTTCGGCCGCTGCCTGCTGCATGCAACCAGGGCGCTGCTGGACGACGGCTACGGCGCCGCCTGCGTGCTCAACTCCGACGGCCCGACCCTGCCCACCGCCTTCCTGATCGAGGCGGCAGTCCTGCTAGCGCGGCCGGGGGACCGGGCGGTGCTGGGACCGTCCGAGGATGGCGGCTACTACCTGCTTGGCCTGAAGCGGGCGCACGCCTTCATGTTCGCCGACATCGACTGGAGCACGGCAGCCGTGGCGGCGCAGACGCGGAACCGGGCGCTTGCGGCCGGCCTGGAGCTGGTCGAGCTGCCGCCCTGGTTCGACGTCGACGACCGCGCCTCGCTGCGCCGCCTGCTGGACGCGCTCGACTGCGACGACGGCGGCTATCCGGCCCCTGCGACCCGGGCGGCGATTGACCGGCTCGGCGTCCGCGCCCTCCTCGCCTCGGCATGAGCCGGATGGCCACCCGGCTAGGCCTGCCGGCGCTGGGTTTCCTGCTGCTGCTGCAGGTGCTGGGCGGCCTCGCGCTGCACGTCCCCGGCAGCGTCAGCGTCGGCTCGATCGGGCGCGTCAACCTGTTCGTGGCCGTGCTGGCCGCCGCCGCCGCCTGCTACCTGGCGGCGTGCGCGATCGTGGTCCGGGACGGCGGCGACCGCCGGACGCTCTGGCTGGTGCTCGCCGTGGCGCTGCTGCTGCGCGTGCCGGTGCTGGCAGCACCACCGTTCCTGTCCAGCGACCTCTACCGCTACGTCTGGGACGGGCGGGTGCAGGAGGCCGGGATCAACCCGTACCGCTACATCCCGGCCGACCCGGCGCTGAGGTTCCTGCGCGACGACGCCATCTACCCGCACGTCAACCGGCGCGACTATGCCCCGACCATCTATCCTCCCACCGCCCAGCTGCTGTTCCGCCTGATGGCAAGGATCGGGCAGACCCCGCTGTCAATCAGGCTGGCGATGGTCGGCTGCGAGGCGCTGGCGGTGCTGTGCCTGTGGCGCCTGCTGCGCCTGGCCGCCCTGCCGCCGGCGCGTGTGCTGGTCTACGCCTGGAACCCGCTCGCGGTGTGGTGCTTCGCCGGCAACGGCCACGTGGACGCCCTGGCGGTCGGGCTGGTCGCCCTGACCCTGCTGTGCCGCGGCAAGCGGCGCGACGGATTGGCGGGCGCGGTGTTCGGGGCGGCGATCCTGGTCAAGTTCCTGCCGGTGGTGATCGCAGCGGCGATCTGGCGGCCATGGCGGTGGCGGATGCCGATCGCGGCGGCGGCGACGATGGTGGCGCTCTACGGCTGCTACCTCGACGTCGGGACGAAGGTGTTCGGCTTCCTGTCCGCCTACGGGACGGAGGAAGGCTTGAGCCGGGGCAGCGGCATCTGGATCCTGGCCGGCCTCGGCCGGCTCGCGACGCTGCCGCCCTGGTCGGTCGGCGCCTACGTCGTCCTGATCGCGGCCGGGCTCGGCACCTGGGCGCTGCTGATCGCCCTGCCTCGCCGGTCATGCGACCGGCAGGGGCGCGACATCGTCCGCACGTCGGGCGCCGCCGGGCTGATGGCCGCGGCCGTCATGCTGCTGCTGAGCCCGCACTACCCCTGGTACTTCCCCTTTCTCGGTGTGTTCGGCGTGATCGCGCCCTACGCTTGTGTCATCTGGATGTCGGTCGCACCGCTCGTGCTCTACCTCAGCCCCTGGCACGAGTTCTTTCTTTGGCCGTCCCTGGTCTACGCGCCGGCTCTCGTGCTGGCGGTGCTGGACCTGCGACGGCGGGCTGCTCGCCCGTTTCCCCTGCTCGTTGCCCCATCCGCCGCCCCGTCCGCAAGGAACCTCCCATGACCGTCGCCGTTCCGGCCGCCGCCATCGACCCGCGGCGCTACTTCGAGCAGGTGGCGCCCGGGCGCGCGTCGGACGCCCTGTCGCCGCCGGTGTGCCTTTACCTGGAGGTCACCAACCGCTGCAACCTGCTGTGCGAAACCTGTCCGCGCACCTTCGAGACGCTGGAACCGCCGGCCGACATGAGCTGGGAACTGTTCACGCGCATCGTCGACCAAGTGCCGGACCTCAGGCGCGCGGTGCTGCACGGCGTCGGCGAGCCGATGCTGGTGCGCGAGCTGCCGCGCATGGTGCGCTATCTCAAGGAGCGCGGCGTCTACGTGCTGTTCAACACCAACGGCACCCTGCTCAGGCCGTCGCGGTTCGCCGAGTATGTCGCCACCGGGCTGGACGAGATGCGGGTGTCGCTGGATGCCGCCGACGCCCGCACCTACGAGCAGGTGCGCGGCAAGGACTTCTTCGACCGCATCGTCCGCGACGTGCGGCTGTTCACCGACTTCCAGCGCTCCGCCGGCGCCGCCACGCCACGGGTCTCGCTGTGGCTGACGGGGTTGAAGGAGACGGTGCTGCAGTTGCCCGATTTCGTGCGCCTGGCCGCCGAGATGGGGGTGGGCGAGGTGCACCTGCAGCGCCTGGTGTTCGACGAGGACGGCTTCGGCATGGCGCGCGCGGACAACTCGCTATTCGAGCGGACGCAGGCGGAAGAGCAGGCGGCGATCGCGTCGGCCGAGGCGATCGGGCAGGAGCTCGGCGTCACCCTCGACGCGTCCGGGGCCACCGAGCCCGGGATGAGCCTGCGCAATACCGACGGCGACCAGCCCTGGTCGACGTGCCGGCGCCCTTGGTCGCTGATGTACTTCACCGCGCACGGCCGCGCCCTGCCCTGCTGCATCGCGCCGTTCTCCGCCCGCGGCTACGCGAACTACACCCTGGGCGACGCCACCCAGCAGACGCTGCGCGAGATCTGGAACGGCGACGCCTACCGCGACTTCCGCACCGGCCTGCTCGGCGACGTGCCGCCGAAGCCCTGCCAGGGCTGCGGCCTGCGCTGGAGCCTGTGACGGTGCCGACCGACGACGCCGTCCGCGTCGCCGCCGTCATCCCGGCGTGGAACGAGGGCGGCGCGATCGGCCCGACCGTCCAGCGCCTGCCCCGCGACCTGATCGGGCACGTGATCGTGGTCGACGGCGGCAGCCGCGACGGCACGGTCGCGGAAGCCGAGGCGGCGGGAGCCTTGGTGCTGCACGAGCGCCGCCGCGGCTACGGCCGGGCCTGCCTCAGCGGCGCCGAGCGGGCCCGGGCACTGGGGGCGGACATCGTGCTGTTCCTGGACGGCGACGGCAGCGACGCCGGCGAGCTCGCAGCCCGGATCGTCTGTCCGGTGGCGGACGGCGGCGCCGACTTCGTGCTCGCCCTGCGCGGCCGCGCCGGACGCGAGCCCGGCAGCATGGGCCTGCACCAGGTGCTGGCCGGGCACCTCATCGGGGCCGCGGTCGGGCTGATGACCGGGACCCGCTATCGCGACATGTGCGCCTTCCGCGCGATCCGGATCGACGTGCTCGAGCGCCTCGGCATGCGCGAGATGACCTATGGCTGGAACCTGGAGATGCAGATCCGCGCCGCGGCGGCGGGCCTGCGCATCCAGGAGGTTTCGGTACCCTACAGGCGCCGGATCAGCGGCCAGTCCAAGGTGGCCGGCAACCTCAGGGGAACCCTGCGCGCTGGATCGCACATCCTGCGCACCCTGGCCCGTGTCGGCCTCGACGTCCGCCGGGCCGGGCGTCCAGAACGGAGCGGGCGGGCGGACGCGGCCGTCGACTCCACCGCCCGCTGAGCTCCCGCTAGGGGGTCGCGCTCAGCACTGCGGTCAGCGGCGTCGGGTCGAAGTAGGTGCGGAACGCGGTGATGCCGCCTTCGCCGAACTCCAGCACGCTGACGCCGCCGTAGCGCATCGGCTCGCCCTTCATCCGTCCCTCGCTGACCCATTCCAGCAGGGCTACGTCCTGGCCGTCGACGATGTTCTTGAACGACGAGGAGATCGTCTCGAAGCTCGCGCGGTAGCGGCTCCAGAACTCGTGGGCGCCGCCCTTCCCCTCGGACTCGTGCTTGACCATCGGGTTGGACACGTCCGCGCCCTCTGCGAACAGGGACGCGATCGGACCGGCATCCTTCGACGCCTCGAGCTGCCCGAGGGCGTCGATGAACCGCTGCGTGCGTTCTTCCATGGCCTGCTCCTGACGGGTCCAGCAAAACGGCCATGCGCCGCTGCCGCCTGGACCGTGTAACAGCCACCCCCGGGACCGGTTCCCCCTCAGGCGCGGTTCGCCCAGCGGCGCACGCGCCTCGGCCACCAGCGCGGACGCTCGCGCATCTGCCGCAGCAGGCGCCGCACCGCGCGGGCGTGCAACGCGGTATCGAGCGTGTTCTTGTCGCGGATCACCCGCAGGGTCTCCGGCGCGATCGTGTCGACCGCAACGAACCCGCCACCGGACGCGCCGGTCACCCGCTCGCGCGGGATGGCCGGGAAGCGGTCGCCGAACACCGCCATTCCCCAGCGCTCCGACCGCTGCGCGTGCTCGCAGACGAAGAACCACGGCATCCGCTCCAGCATGGCCGTCGCTTCCGCAAGGTCGCCCCGGCTGCCGGGATCCCAGGCCGAGCTGGTCAATTGCCGGACATGGTGGTTGCGGGTGTGGATCTCGATCCGCGGATCCCCGCTCGAGACGAAGCGGTGGAAGTCGACCTGCTTGGCGAACGCCACCGGATAAAGGTCGTCCAGCGGGCCCGCATCCTCCGGAAGCGCGACCTGGATCCGGTAGAAGTTGTAGAGCGACAGCAGGCGCGCGGCCGGGTCGCGGAAGTTGCTGACCGGGTCGTGCCGGTCCGCCACCGCCTGGAAGATGTCGTTGCCGTAGTGGCCGGCGTAGTAGCGATAGCCGCGGAACCCGCTGTAGTTTCCGGCGCGCCGCTGGTGGTCGCGCTCGGTGTTCTCGATCAGCGGGCTGTGGGCGGCAGGCGGAAACAGCGACCCGAGCACGCGGTTGATGGACGAGCCGCCGGCCTTCGGGTTGTGGAAGAAGAACAACCCGCGGCCCGGATCCGGCATGCGCTTCCTGTCTCCCGGACGCCTCGCACTGCACGACGAACAGGGTCTCCGCGCCGACGCTGGGCAGGTGTACGACGCGGCCGGACCGGGGTTGAAGCCGGTCGGCGGTTGCAACGGGTGACGAAGCGTGACGCGGGCGCCCGGGATCGACCACGTCGTGGGTTTTTGATTGAACAGAAACCCGCCGCCCGTGTTGTGCCGGAGCCCGTCACGTCGCGGCCGCGACTGGCGTCGCGGGGGAGGCTTCATGGACATCGTTCTCAAGGTCAACGGCCGCGAACACCGGCTCGGGGTGGACGTGCGCACCACCTTGCTCGACGCGTTGCGGGAACGCCTCGGCCTGACCGGCTCCAAGAAGGGGTGCGACCAGGGCCAGTGCGGCGCTTGCACCGTGCTGATGGACGGCCACCGCGTGCTCGCCTGTTTCACCCTGGCGGCGGCGGCACAGGGCGCGGAGATCACCACGATCGAGGGGCTGGCCGGAGAGGACGCTCCGCTGCACCCGATGCAGCAGGCCTTCCTCGACCACGATGCCTACCAGTGCGGCTACTGCACGCCGGGCCAGATCATGTCCGCGATCGCCTGCGTCACCGAGGGACATGCACGGTCGGAGGACGAGATCCGCGAGTTCATGAGCGGCAACCTGTGCCGCTGCGCCGCTTATCCGAAGATCGTCGCGGCGGTGACTCAGGCGAAGCGTGCGATGGAGCACGCCTGAGATGCGGTCCTTCGGCTACGACCACGTGCATGGGGTTCCGGACGCGCTCAGGGCCGGAGCTGATCCGGGAGCGCAGTACCTCGCCGGCGGCACCGTCCTGCTCGACCTGATGAAGCTGGACGTGATGCAGCCGGGTGCACTGGTCAACATCGACGACCTGCGCGGCGAGCTGGGCAGCGTGACGCTGGACGGGGACGGCCTGCACCTGGGCGCGCTGGCGCGGATGGCGGAGGTCGCCGACCATCCGGAGGTGGCGCAGAACTATCCGGTGCTGGCGCAGGCGCTGCACTCGGCCGCCAGCCCGCAACTGCGCAACATGGCGAGCCTCGCCGGCACGGTGCTGCAGCGGACCCGCTGTTCCTACTTCCGCGACACGCGCTGGAACGCCTGCAACAAGCGCTCCCCCGGCAGCGGCTGTGCTGCGATCGGCGGGGTGAACCGCCACCTGGCCGTGCTCGGCGTGAGCGGACATTGCATCGCCCACTATCCGGGCGACTTCGCCACCGCGCTTGTCGCCCTCGGCGCCACCGTGGATCTCCAGGGCGAAGCCGGCGTCCGCAGCCTTGCGCTGGAAGAGCTGCACCGGCTGCCGGGCGACACGCCGCAGGTCGAGACCACCCTCCGGGAGGGTGAGCTGATCACCGCCTTCCACGTGCCGGCGGCACCGTGGATGCGCCGCTCGCTCTACCTGAAGGTGCGCGACCGCGAGTCCTACGCCTTCGCACTGGCCTCGGCCGCAGTGGCGCTCGACCTGCAGGACGGGATCGTAACGCAGGTGCGGATCGGGCTGGGTGGAGTCGCCGCCAAGCCGTGGCGCTCCCATGCTGCCGAGGCTGCGCTGACCGGACGGCGTTTCGACGAGGCGGCCGCCGAGGCGGCGGCGGCGGAAGCATTTCGTGATGCCGTGGTCCATGAGGAAACCGGCTTCAAGCCCGAACTCGGCCGCCGCACCCTGGTGCGCGCCCTGCTCGACGCCGTCGCCCTGGAGGTCTGAGCCATGCCCGACGACGCCACCTGGACCACCATCGGCGCCGCGGTGCCGCGGATCGAGGGCCGCGCCAAGGTCACAGGCCAGGCGCTGTATGCGTCCGACGAGCCGGTGGCCAACCCTGCGTTCGCGTTCCTGGTCCTCAGCACGGCCGCCCGCGGCCGGATCCGGTCGTTCGACCTCCGGGCCGCGCAGGCGGTGGCCGGGGTACTCGACATCCTGACCTACGAGAACGTGGGCCACGAGGCCGACCCGCCGGCGCCGCACGGCGCTGGCGACGAGACCACGACGATGCAGACCAGCCGGATCTGGCACGACGGCCAGATCATCGGCGTGGTGGTGGCGGAAACCTACGAGGCGGCGCGCGAGGCCGCCTACGCGGTCGGCGTCGAGTATGACACCGAGACGCCGTCCGCCACCTTCGACAGCCCCGGCGTCGAGGAGGAGGTGCGCGAGCCCGGCGAGCACAAGGACTTCGCCGTCGGCGACGCCGATGGCGCCTTCGCCGGCGCCGAGGTCCGGATCGACAGGCATTTCGGCACGCCGACCCAGCATCACAACCCGATCGAGCTGTTCACCACCACCTGCACCTGGCACGACGGCAGCCTGACCGTGTACGAGCCGAGCCAGTTCGTGCACGGCCTGCGCGGCTCGCTGGCCAAGCAGCTGCACCTGGACCCGAAGCGGATCCGGGTGGTGGCGCGCCATGTCGGAGGCGCATTCGGCTCCAAGGGCATCCCGTCGGCCCGCACCGCCTGGATCGCGATCGCGGCACGCCGCCTGAACCGGCCGGTCAAGCTGGTCGCCACCCGCGGCCAGGGCTACACCATCGCCACCTATCGCGCCGAGACCCGCCACCATATTCGGTTGGGTGCCGCACGCGACGGCCGCCTGCTGGCGTTGCGGCACGAAGGCTGGGAGGTGACCTCCCGCCCGTCGAACTACAACGTGTCCGGCACCGAGACGACGGCGCGGATGTACCGGTGCCCGAACATCCTGACCAAGGTGAACATCGTTCACACCGACCGCAACACGCCAGGCTTCATGCGCGCCCCACCGGACGTGCCGTACATGTTCCCGCTCGAGGTGGCGATGGACGAGCTGGCGGAAGCGCTGGAAATGGACCCGGTCGAGCTGCGCCGGGTCAACGACACGCCCACCGATCCCGCCACCGGCCAGGCCTTCTCCAGCCGCTCGCTGATGCGGTGCTTCGACCAGGCGGCAGACCGGTTCGGCTGGGCCGGTCGGACGCCGCAGCCGCGCTCGATGCGCGACGGGGACTGGCTCGTCGGCTGGGGCTGTGCCGCCGCCGCCTACCCCGCCAACATCGGCGCCGGGGCCGCGCGGGTGCTGCTCGGGCCGGGCGGACAGGCCACCATACAGATCGCCGCGCACGACATCGGCAACGGCTCGCACACCATCATCGCCCAGACCGCGGCGGAACGGCTCGGCCTGCGTCTGGAAGCGGTCACGGTGCAGCTCGGCGACAGCGACCTGCCGCCGGCCGGCCTGGCTGCCGGATCCAGCCATGCGTCCGGGATCTGCCATGCGGTCGCCCATGCCTGCGAGGACGTGCAAAGCCGCATCGCCGCAGCCGCGACCGTCAGCAACGCCGGCCCGTTTGCCGGGCGCGACCCTGCCACCCTGATCCTGGCGCAGGGCCAACTCCGGGGCGAGGACGGCACGACGGAGCCGCTGCAGGACGCGCTGGCGCGGGTGACCGGCGGCGCGCTGGAAGCCTATGCCGAGAACATCCCGAAGGGGCTGCCGCCGGATTCCGTCGGCAAGCTGTACTCCGGCCAGATGGCGATCTCGCGCGGCACCCAGCGCGAGGACCTGACCACCTACGCCTTCGGCGCGCAGTTCGTGGAGGTGCGGGTGCACGCCCGGACCGGCGAGACCCGGGTGTCGCGGGCGGTGGGCGCGTTCGCGGCGGGACGGATCATCAACCCGCGGACCGCGCACAGCCAGCTGATGGGCGGCATGATCTGGGGCATCAGCTCGGCACTGCACGAGGCGACCGAGCTCGACACCCGGGCCGCGCGCTACGTCAACGACAACATCGCCGAGTACCTGATCCCGGTGAACGCCGACGTGCGCACGATCGACGTGATCATCGTTCCCGAGCAAGACGAGGGCGTGAACCCGCTGGGGATGAAGGGGATCGGCGAGATCGGCGTGGTGGGCATGAACGCCGCGATTGCCAACGCGGTCTATCACGCCACCGGCCGGCGGATCCGAAACCTGCCGATCCGGATCGAGGACCTGCTCTGAGGCGGGGGCGGCCCGAAGGTCGCCCCCGCCCAGGATCCTAGTTGATGCGCTCGCCGTGCAGGGTCATGTCGAGGCCTTCGACCTCGTAGTCGCCGCTGACGCGCAGGCCGATGGTCAGGTCGATGATCTTGAGCAGGATGAAGGACAGCGCGCCACTCCAGATCAGGGTGACGCAGACCGCCTTGCCCTGGATGATGAACTGGGCGAACGAGCCCACCGTGCCGCCCGGCGCCGCGTCGGTCGCGGACAGCGGCCCGTAGGCGAACACGCCGGTCAGCAGCGCGCCGATGATGCCGCCGATGCCGTGCACGCCGAAGCAGTCCAGGCTGTCATCGTAGCCCAGGGCGTGCTTGAGGCTGGTGGCGGCGAAGTAGCAGCCGATGCCGGCGGCGAGCCCGATGATGATCGACGGACCCGGCAGTACGAAGCCGGAAGCCGGGGTGATGGCCACCAGGCCCGCCACCGCGCCGGAGATGATGCCGAGCACGGTCGGCTTGCCCTTGACGATCCACTCCACGAACATCCAGCCGAGCGCTGCTGCGGCGGTGGCGATCTGGGTCGCGGCCATGGCCATGCCGGCGCGGCCGTTGGCGCCGACCGCGGAGCCGGCGTTGAAGCCAAACCAGCCGACCCAGAGCAGCGAGGCGCCGATCACGGCGTAGGTCAGGTTGTACGGCGACATGTCGTCGTGGCCGAGGCCCTTGCGGGGGCCGAGCACGATCGCGCACATCAGCCCGGCGATGCCGGCGTTGATGTGCACCACGGTGCCGCCGGCGAAGTCGATCGCGCCGAACGCGGCGACCCAGCCGATCGGGCTCCACACCCAGTGCGCGATCGGTGCATAGACCACGATCGCCCACAGCACCATGAAGATGCACATGGCGGAGAACTTCATGCGGTCCGCGAACGCGCCAGCGATCAGCGCCGGGGTGATGATCGCGAAGGTCATCTGGAACATCATGTACACGGTCTCGGGGATGGTCGTGACCGTGGGGTTGGACGAGCCGGCGCCCAGCGTGAAGGCGATGTCGCTGCCCTTGGAGATGTTGGCGCCGATGCCGTTCAGCATGAAGCGCGACAGGTCGCCGATATAGGGCGAGCCGGTGGTGAAGGTCAGGCTGTAGCTGATCACGGTCCAGGTGATGCTGACCAGGCAGCAGACCGCGAAGGCCTGCATCAGGGTGGCCAGCACGTTCTTCTTCCGCACCATGCCGGCATAGAACAGCGCCAGGCCCGGCACCGTCATCAGCAGCACCAGGGCGGTGCTGGTCAGCATCCAGGCGGTGTCGCCGGTGTCGATCTTCGGCGGCGGCGGGGGCGGGGGCGGTGCCGCGGCCAGGGCCGGATGCGCCATCGTCAGCAGCGAGGCGGCCAGCAGGGGAGCCGCAAGGACAGCGGCGCGGATGCGCGGAGAGGCAGGCATAGGGAAGGTGGTCCTCACAGCGCGTCCTCTCCGGTTTCCCTGGTGCGGATGCGCACCGTGCGCAGGATCTCGCTCACGAAGATCTTGCCGTCGCCGATCTTGCCGGTGTGGGCGGATTGCAGGATGGCTTCCACCACCTGGTCCACCATGTCGTCGGACACCGCGACCTCGATCTTCACCTTCGGCAGGAAGCTGACGTGATATTCCGCACCCCGGTAGATCTCGGTCTGGCCCTTCTGCCGGCCGAACCCCTTCACCTCGGAGACCGTCAGACCCTGAACACCCAACGGCGTCAGCGCTTCCCGTACGTCATCGAGCTTGAAGGGCTTGATGATTGCCGTGACGAGCTTCATCGCACCTTCCTTTGTCCAACATGGTCTCCGGCTGCCGATCGGCAGGATCCTGTCGGCATGCCACGCCGGAGTTCGTTCGATTTGACACGGCATCGTTCCAAGATCCATGCCATCGCTCCCGTCCGCACAAGAACGTCTCTTTTTGCGTCCCGAATGCCACGGTCTGCCGCGGAACCCCGCCCAGCAAACAAGCAATCGACCGATCCGGCCCAGCTGAAGGCGTATTCATGAGCAATTCCGCGCAGGACATCGTCGACGTTGCCGTCTGCGTAGTGGGAGCGGGCCCAGTCGGCGCCACCCTGGCCTGCCTGCTGGGCAGCGCCGGGATCCCCGTTGCCGTGGTGGACCGCGCGTCCCTGCCACCGATGGAGCATCCGGACTTCGACGGCCGCGCCTACGCGATCGCGTCCGGTAGCCGCCGGCTGCTGGAGCGGGCCGGGGTGTGGGCGCACCTGCCGCTGCCGTCCGGGCCGATCGAGGACATCCGCGTGTCGGACGGACGGCTCGGCCGGCCGGCCTCGCCGCTGTTCCTGCACTTCGACCATCGCGAGATCGGGGAGCCGTTCGGCTGGATGACGGAAGCGCGCAGCCTGCGTGTGGCGCTGAACGCGGCCCTCCATGCCGACCCGGCGATCGTGGTCGCAGCGCCGTCGCGGGCGGCGGTCATCCAACGCGACGACGCAGGCGCGGTGGTCCGGACGGACGACGGCCGCACCGTGCGCGCCCGGCTGCTGGTCGCGGCCGAGGGACGCGACAGCCCGCTGCGGACGGAAGCCGGCATCGCGGTGACCCGGCTGCGCTACGGCCAGACCGGGCTGGTCTGCGCGGTGGCGCACACGCTGCCGCACCGCAACCAGGCGCTGGAGCACTTCCTCCCCGGCGGCCCGTTCGCGCAGCTGCCGATGGCCGGCACCGACGGCGCGCCGGACCTGTCGGCGATCGTGTGGACCGAACGGGACGCGCTGGCGGACCGGCTGCTGCTGCTGCCGGAGGACGCGTTCGGGCGCGAGATCCAGCGGCGGCTCGGGCGCCATCTCGGCACGGTGCGCCCGGTCGGCCGGCGCTGGATGTACCGGCTGAACGCGCTGCACGCGCACAGCTACGTGTCCACCCGCCTCGTCCTGGTCGGCGACGCGGCGCATGGCATCCATCCGATCGCGGGCCAGGGCCTCAACATCGGCTTCCGTGACGTGGCGGCGCTGGGCGAGCTGCTGGTCGCGGCGCACGGCCGGGGCGAGGACCTGGGGAACGCTGCACTGCTTCGCCGCTACCAGGCGGCGCGACGGCCGGCCAACCTCGCCATGCTGGCCGCCACCGACCTGCTCGACCGGCTGTTCTCCAACGACAATCCGACCCTGCGGCTGGCACGCGACCTGGGCATCGCCGGCGTGAACCGGATCCCGCCGCTGCGTCGCGCGTTCATGCGCGCGGCAATGGGTGGACGGGTACCGTCCGCGACTCCGGGTCCGGTCGCGGCCGGACTCGCAGAAACCGCGGAAGCGTCCTATCTGCCATCGCTCAGGAGCTGAAGCCGGACAGACGATGATGGACGACATGATCGATCTCGCACGCGCCCCGCTGGACGCGACGCCGCCGTTTCCGGGCTTCACCCTGGGTGCCGTCGACCTCGACGCCCTGTGGCGGCAGATGGTCGGGAAGGCGGCGTGCTGCGGCGATCCAATCATGGGCCGGCTGATGTGCGGCAGCATCCACGCCCATGCCGACTTCACCACGGCCCTTGCCGCCCTGGTCGGGCGCAAGCTGGCCGACCTTGCGGTTCCGGCCGAGGCGCTGACGGAGCTGGCGGCAACGGTGCACGCGGCCGACCCGGACCTGGTGGCGGCCGGGGCATCGGACCTGGTGGCAATCAGGGAGCGCGACCCGGCCTGCCCGGACCTGGTGACCCCGTTCCTGTACTTCAAAGGCTTCCAGGCGCTGCAGATCTACCGCATCGCGCACCACCTGTGGCGGGACGGGCGGCGGCACCTGGCACAGCACCTGCAGAGCCGCTGCTCGGAGCTGTTCGGGCTCGACATCCACCCGGCCGCCACCATCGGGCGTCGGGTGCTGATCGACCACGGCACCGGGATCGTGATCGGTGAGACCGCGGTACTGGAGGACGACGTGTCGCTGCTGCAGGGGGTGACGCTGGGCGGAACCGGCAAGAACGTCGGCGACCGGCATCCGAAGATCCGACGTGGGGTATTGATCGGCGCCGGGGCCAAGATCCTGGGCAACATCGAGGTCGGCGAGGGCGCCAAGGTCGGCGCCGGCTCCATCGTGCTGGAAGCGGTCCGCCCCTACACCACCGTGGTCGGCAACCCCGCCCGCCTGGTCGGCACCCGCCACTCGAACATGCCAGCCCTCACCATGGACCAGACCCTGCCCGCCCTGGACTACATCATCTAGAACCGGTTTCCAAAGGCGCGCCTTTGGCGGGGCCTGGGGCAGCGCCCCAGACCTTTCCCAGGTACGGCCTCACCCTCAGGAACCGCAGATACGCCCGCTCCAGCCCCGCCAGCACGGTGCGGTTGCGCGCCAGCAGGCCGAGCGGCCGGAGCAGCGGGATCGCGCGCCACATCGCCGCAAACGCTGCGGCACCGGACAGCATCCGGCCATCCTCGCTGGCGTGGAAGCGGGCCAGCAGCGCCGCACGGTCGATCGGGCATTCTTCCTCCTCGACCGCCACGTCGACGAAGCGGATCGCGTCCCGGCGGTCGAGCCGGCGCATCAGCGCGATCTCGCGCCGGCACAGGGGACAGCCGCCATCGAACCAGACCAGAAGTTGAGCCATGATGGTGCAGATGGCGTCACCGGACCGATGCCGCAATCAGGGGTATATCCATGCGGATCGCGGTGATCGGTGCCGGCCTGTCCGGCCTCGCCTGCGCCACGGCGCTGCAGGAGGCGGGGCACCGGGTGGTGGTGTTCGAGAAGTCGGCCGGGGTCGGCGGCCGCATGTCGACGCGCCGGGTGGACACGGTGCTGGGCGGGACGACGTTCGACCACGGGGCGCAGTATTTCGCCGCCGGCGATCCCGGCTTCCGCGCCCTGGTCGCGCGCTGGCAGGCGGCGGGGCTGGCCGCGCCCTGGCCGGCGGCAGGGGCGGAGGCCTGGGTCGGCACGCCCACCATGACCGCACCGGTCCGGCACCTGGCCGAAGGGCTGGACGTACGCCGTTCGCAGCGGATCGCAGCGCTCCACAGGATACCGGGAGGCTGGCAGCTGGAAGGAGAGACCGGTCCGGCGGGATCCCACGACGCAACGATCGTCGCGCTGCCGGCGGAGCAGGCCTCGACGCTGCTCCGGCCGGTCTCGCGGCGGTTGTCGGAGCATGCCGCCGCGACCCGCAGCGTGCCGTGCTGGACGGTAATGGCGAGCTTCGCCGACCGGCTGCCGACGGAGGCCGACGTGGTGGAGGATCTCGGTGCCATCGGCTGGGCAGCCCGCAACTCGGCCAAGCCGAGCCGCACCGGTCCGGAAGCCTGGGTGGTGCAGGCAGCACCTGGCTGGTCGCGCGAGCACCTGGAGGACGACGCGGGATCGGTCTGCCGCACGCTGCCGGCGCTGCTCGGTGCGGCTCTCGGCGTGGACCTGCCGGAGCCGGTCTGGGTGTCGGCGCATCGCTGGCGCTATGCCAGGTCGGGCAATGCCGGCTGCGGCCCCTTATGGGAGCCTGCCGATCGCCTGGGCATGTGCGGCGACTGGCTGCTCGGGACGCATGTGGAGGATGCCTGGCGATCCGGCGTCGCCCTCGCCTCGGCGATCGGTAGGGCCGGCTGATGCCGCGCGGGATCGCCAAGCGTGACCTGCCGGTCAAGACCTGCGCCTGTTGCGAACGACCGTTCAGCTGGCGCAGGAAGTGGGCGCGCGACTGGGCCGCGGTGCGCTACTGCTCCGAGGCCTGCCGGCGCAAGGGCGCTGCGAACGCGGCCGGTCAGGCGCCGCGGACGAGCTCGTAGAGCGCCACGGCAGCGGCGTTGGACACGTTGAGGCTTTCCATCGTGCCGGGCATCGCCAGGCCGGCGATCTCGTCGCAGGTTTCCCGGGTCAGGCGACGCAGCCCTTCGCCTTCGGCACCGAGCACCAGCGCCACGCGACGCGCCCGGAACGCGCCGCCGTCGAACCGGCCGCCGCTCGAGTCGAGACCCACGGTCCAGAGCCCGGACGCCTTCAGCGCGGCCAGGGTGCGCGACAGGTTGACCGCGCGCAGCAGCGGCACCGTTTCCAGCGCGCCGGACGCCGCCTTGGCCAGCACGCCGGTCTCCTCCGGGGCATTGCGGTCCTGCACGATCACCGCTGCCACGCCGAAGGCCGCGGCCGAGCGCAGGATGGCGCCGACGTTGCGCGGGTCGGTCACCTGGTCGAGCACCAGCACCGGTCCCGGCCGCTGCAGCACCTGGTCGAGCGGTGGCGTCGCCAGCGGGTCGGCCAGCAGCGCCAGCCCGCCATGCACCGCGTCGCGGCCGAGCAGGGCGTCGAGGCGCGCGCGGTCGGTGCGCTCGGCCGCCAGCGGCAGCGGGCCGTTCAGGCGGCCCAACAAGCCTGCCTCGGCCTCCTCGGTGAGCAACAGGCGGCGCAGGCGGCGATGCGGGTTCTGCAGCGCCGCCACCACCGGATGGGTGCCGTAGAGCCAGTTGGCGGCGCCGGCGGGGCCGCCCTGTTGCGCGGCACCGGTGCCGCGCGGCGCCGCAGGACCCTGCCCGCGCTCGGCTCCGCTCCGGCCCTTTCCGTCGCGGCCGTGCTGGTTCCGGCCCTGGCCCCCCGGATGATGCGGCGGCACGCCAGGCGCCCGCGTGGGACGCTTGGGGCCGGGAGGAACGGGACGGTCGGGCGGTCTGGGCGGCATGGCCAGATACTAGCCGCTGGCCCGTTCGTCGTCACCGCGGCCGAGTGGCCCAGCTCGCCAGCCTTTCCGTTGACACGCAACCGGTTCGGCCCTAGGTGGCTCCCCGGCCGGAAGGGTGCCCGAGTGGCTAAAGGGGGCGGACTGTAAATCCGCTGGCGTACGCCTACGTTGGTTCGAATCCAACCCCTTCCACCAGCGGCCTTGGGCCAGGCGCCTGACCCTGGCGACCCGTTCAGGAAGGATCCTGTCCGCGTGCCGGTTCCCGGGTCGGCCGTGAGGTCGGTGACGCTCCCGGGACGGGCTTCTTCTGGAACAACGGCGGTGACGGGGCGATGTCGGCCAGGCTGTCGCGGAACTGCCGGATCTGGTCGCGGGCGCGGGCCGAGATGTCGCCGGCCTGCGAGTCGGCATCCACCAGCGCCTCGAAATCCAGCTCCGTCTGCGCCGCGAACAGCGCATCGAGAATCAGCCGTTTGGTCACGGGACCCTTCCGCGCCGCCATGGCCGCCATTGCCTGCCAGGCCGCCTTGGCGGCGAGGGAATTCTCGACGGCGAGCCTGAGGAGCTCCTTCTCGTCATCCGGCACCATTCGATCTCCATGACAGATTAACGAGGTTATCGGTTCGACGCTCGTCTGCTACCGTTGATCCACGGACTGGACGTCACGAGCTCGTGACGCGTCAAGGGCGCGACCAGGGACTCCTGATGGTCCAACGATCCGCTCCTCCAGCCGATACCGGCATCCCGACCACGAGCTGACCAGGCGTCCGGGATGAAGCCGAAGGAAATGCCGCCGTGGATCCTGCCTGCCTGCCGCCCGACGGAAGCGCCAACCGCTCGCTGCACTGGCTCGAGCACCATCCGAGCGGACGCCTGTGCGTGATGGAATGGTGCGACCCGGTCTGGTTCGCCGTCGCCGACCCGTGCGAGCTTTATCCGCACGACCTCGCGGCCAAGGGCTACCGCTATGCCGGTCCGTGCCTGCCACCGGGACAGGCCTCGGCAGGGGAGCGGACCGGCTCATGACGATGCCCGACACCCCTGCGGCCAACCGGGTCGGCTGGTCAAGCCTGGATGAAGGCGAGCAGGTCGGCGTTGATCTGCTCCGCGTGCGTGGTCGGCATGCCGTGGGGCAGGCCGGGATAGGCCTTGAAGGTCGAGCCGCGGACCAGGGCATGCGACAGCGGCCCGGATGCGGCGAACGGCACGATCTGGTCGTCCTCGCCGTGCATGACCAGGGTCGGGACGTCGATCGCTTTCAGGTCAGCGGTGAAGTCGGTCTCGGAGAACGCCTTGATGCAGTCGTACTGCGCCTTGACGCCGCCCGCCATTCCCTGGCGCCACCAGTTCCGCCGGACTCCCTCGTCGGCCTGCACTCCTGACCGGTTGTAGCCGTAGAACGGCAGGGTGATGTCGACGTAGAACTGCGCCCGGTTGAACGCAGTGCCGTGACGGATGTCGTCGAACACCGCGAGCGGCGTGCCGTGGGGGTTCGCGTCGCTCTTGACCATGATCGGCGTCACGGCGCTGACCAGCACCGCCTTGGCGACGCGTCCCGCCCCGTGCCGCGCCAGGTAGCGCGCCACCTCGCCGCCGCCGGTCGAGTGGCCGACATGCACCGCGTCGCGCAGGTCCAGCGCCGCGACGAGTTCCGCGACGTCGGCGGCATAGGTGTCCATCTCGTTCCCGGTGGCGGTCTGGGTGGAGCGGCCGTGACCGCGCCGGTCATGCGCGATCACCCGGTAGCCGTGGTCGAGGAAGAACATCATCTGCCCGTCCCAGTCGTCGGCGCTGAGCGGCCAGCCGTGATGGAACACAATCGGCTGTCCTCCGCCCCAGTCCTTGTAGAAGATCTCCGTGCCGTCCGCCGTGGTGATCGTTCCCATCGTTCGCACTCCCCGAGGATGGAATAGGCCCATGTATGGGCCGATCCGGTGAGATCCGTTCGGTTCGGCTAGCCGAACGGCCGGACCGGCAACGATCCTAGCCAAGCGGTCCACCTCCTGCACGGGTGGAGATGCAGGCCATCCTGGCCGGCCCGCCTTAGAACGGCATTAAGTTCTCCCATCCATAAGAGCAGCCACCGAGATGTTCTTGTGGGACGACGATGAGTGCGGAGATCAACGATGGCGGCGACGACTCCTCCATCGACAGCAACCTGCTTCCCCTGCCGCTGCCGGTGCCGGTCCTGTTCGCGCCGGCGCCCGGCCTGCTGACCTTCGAGGATGCGGCCCAGGCCTCGGTCGACTCGTCCACGGCATCCGCTTACGGCCTCACGCTGATGCGGGACCAGTCCGGTCGCCCGTTGACGATCTCGACCGCCAGCGGCGTGAACGCGTCGGCGTTCCTCGACCGGTCCGGCAACGTCATCATCACCTACCAGGGCACCACGACGGCCGCACAGACTGCGCTGGACCTGCAGATCCTGAGCGGCACGAACCCGTCAAAGGTGCAGGGCTTCACCGATGCCCTCGCCTTCGCCTCGACGGTGCAGCAGGCGGCCAGGTCCGAGGGCATCCTGCCGTCCAGCGTCTATGTTGCCGGCTACTCGCTAGGCGGGACGCTGGCCTCGCTTATCGCTTCGCGGACCGGCCTTGCCGGCATGTCGTTCGCCTCCTCCGGGGTTCCGGGCTATCTGGCTCCGGCGGTGCCCGCCGCCAATTTCATCAGCTATGTCGGCAAGGGCGACCCGTTCGCCAACTACGGCACCGACACCGCCGAGAAGGGCAGCGCCTCGGCCACGATGGCCCACATGGATCACTACGGCACCGTGGTGCAGCTCGGCACCGCCGCCGACGCCGCAGAGCTGGCGCCGTTCGCCTCGGCCATCAGCGGCTACTCGCTGCAGGCGCTGGAAACGGGCGCCACCCCGGCAACACCGGCGGAGGTGAGCACGCTGACGAACGAGTTCCTCACCCTGTTCGACGAGCACCACGGCCTGAACACCTATGACGCGGATGCGGCCTCGGCGGTCGTGCCGGCCACCGCCTACGGGCTGCAGAACACCAGCATGTCGACCATGGCGACGTCCCTGTCGCAGGACATGCCGAGGCTGCTCGCCGACCTGCCGGCCCTGCTCCGGTCGCCCAGCCTCGGCGTTGCCTTCTCGAGCTTTCAGTCGGCGTTTCCGGATCTGGCGTCGGAGATCACCTCGATGATGCACGCCGCCAGCTTCGACACCGCGCTGTCCACGTTGGCAGCGGACTCGCCTGCCCTGGCGGCAGATTTCGCGAGCCCGGCCAAGCTCGGCAGCGTCCTCGCAACGGTCATCGGCGAGCTGCAACCGGCGACGGGCGGCGGCTCGGCGGCGTTCGTGCATCCGCAGGTCAGCCAGGAGGTCGCCAGCCTGGCCACGCTGCTGCACCACGTCGCCTGACGCTGGTCCTGGTCGTCCGGAGCTGGAGCGGGCGGAGGGAATCGAACCCTCCTCGGTAGCTTGGAAGGCTACTGCATTACCACTATGCTACGCCCGCTTATAAGGCTGCTGTTACCGCGGCCGTGCCCGGTTGGGCAAGAGCGGGCCGTCGCTCCTGCCCGCCATCCCGCTCTTGACAGGACAGGCCGCACGCCTTCTTTACGCGACCTGCGCCGGGTTTGCCGCGCGGCCGATGCGGGGAGATTCATCGCTCCCCATCCGGTCGCGAGGCAGCGGCGCTGCAGGGGTGTAGCTCAATTGGCTAGAGCGCCGGTCTCCAAAACCGGAGGTTGCGGGTTCGAGACCCTCCGCCCCTGCCAGCCGCCCGCCGATCCGGCCCCGGGATCAGCGAAGCTCGTCCAATCGATAGGTGTGAAGGTGAACCGTGGCGGCCAGTCCTGTGAAGTTCGTGCGCGACGTGCGTGCCGAGGTGACCAAGGTCACCTGGCCGACGCGCCGCACCACCCTGATCACCACCGGCCTGGTTGCCGCCATGGCGTCCCTGACGGCGATCTTCTTCTTCGCCGTCGACCAGATCATCGGGCTGGGCGTCCGCGCGTTGTTCGGGCTCGGCACCTGATGGTGCCGGGGGTTCGGGCTCGGCACCTGACGGTGACCCGACCGAAGCTTGAGGTCTGAGGAAGAGGTCATGGCGAAGCGCTGGTACGTGGTGCACGTTTATTCGGGCTTCGAGAAGAAGATCGCGCAGCAGATCAAGGAGCAGGCGCAGCAGAAGGGCTTGGCCGACCACATCGACGAGGTGCTGGTGCCGTCCGAGGACGTCACCGAGGTGCGGCGGGGGCAGAAGGTGAACTCCGAGCGCAAGTTCTTCCCCGGCTACGTGCTGGTGAAGATGGAGCTGACCGACGACGCCTGGCACCTGGTCAAGGACACGCCCAAGGTCACCGGCTTCCTCGGCTCCAAGACCAAACCGTCGCCGATCTCGAACTCCGAGGCCGAGCGGATCATGAAGCAGACCCAGGAAGGCGTGGAGCGTCCGCGTCCTGCCGTCCTGTTCGAGATCGGCGAGCAGGTGCGCGTGGCCGACGGCCCGTTCACCTCGTTCAACGGCACGGTCGAGGACGTGGACGAGGAGAAGGGCCGCCTGAAGGTCAGCGTCTCGATCTTCGGCCGCTCCACCCCGGTGGACCTCGAGTACAGCCAGGTCGAGAAGGTCTGACGCGGCCGGGCGCGGTGGGGAGCGCACCCGCCGCCGGTCGCTTCAGGTCCTGGACGGTTCCGGCGCCAGCATCACGGTCGGCATCGGGCCGATCAGGCGCGCTTGCCCAGCCGCCTCGTCGGCTACCTCGCCCAGCAGACGGCTGAGGGCAGCGATCAGCGCGTCCACGTCGGACCCGTTCGGCGTCATGACCAGGTGCAGCGCGTGGCTCGCGGCGGGTCCGCCGTCCGGACGGGTCACCGACAGCGTGCCGGTGATCCCGACGTTGCCAGTCGGATCCTGTGCGAACTGGGTGACGTCAAGCTCCAACACCGCCTGCGCCTCGGTCGAGATCGCGCCGGCCTGCGTAAACACGGTGGTGCCGGGCAGGCGCTGCTGAAGGTCCTGCGCCAGGGTCTGGCCGATCATGTCGGCAAGCGGCTCGCTCCACGCCGCGTCGTGCGCCAGGGTCAGCTTGTAGCCCCCGTCGCTGCGGACGATGTAGTCGCGGTCCAGGCTGCTCGCCACGCCGGGCGTGCGCAGCTTCAGGGTCAGCGGCCCGCCACCCTGCGCCACCCCCGGCCACGGCTTCAGCGTGTAATAGTCGGGATCGGACGATCCGCACCCGGCCAGCGGGAGCAGGCCCAGCAGCGCCAGGACCGGAACCAACGCCGGAACGCCGCCCTTCCGCACGAGCCTCATGGACGACCTCATGGCTTGCCTCGGCCGAGCAGCAGCGAGGACGGATGGCGACTGATGAAGTCGGACAGCAGCCGGATCGAGCGCGCGGTCTCGTTTAGCTGGTCGAGCGTCTGCTGCAGGCTGTGGTGGAAGTCCGAATCACCGCCGTAGGACGCGAGCGTCGCGTTGGCATGGCTGACTGTCTGCTGCAGCTGGTCGGCGATCTGTGGCAGGCGCTGCAGCAGCGGCGTCAGCCCCTTGTCGGCGTGCGCGGTGAGGTGCTGCGCGCTCCGGAGCGTGTCGGTCAGCGCCGCGATCGCCTGCTTCAACTGCGCCCCGTTCACCGTGCTGTCGGTGTGGGCGAGCAGGTTGTCCAGGTTGTCGCCGATCTGCTGCAGCGGCATCGCCGCGATCTTGTCGGCCACCGTGGACAGGCTGTCCATGATGCCGCTGATGCCGCCGGACTTGCTCGGCAGCACGATCGCGCTGCCCTCGCGGCCGAGCTTCTCCGGCGGCGCGTTCGGCACGAAGGCGAACGAGATGATCGACGAGCCGGTCAGCAGGTTGCCGGTATCGGTCTCGGCGCGCAGCCCGTTGTCGACCAGCGCCTGCATCACGTTGCCGATGGCGCCGCTGCTGATCTCCTCCTCGGAGAACACCCGCTCCGGCTGGACCTCCATCGCCACGCGCACCTGGGCGTTGCCGGTCCTCGGATCGACCTGCAGCTTGACGTCGGTCACGTTGCCGACCTGCAGCCCGAACATGTCCACCGGACTGCCTGCGGCCAGGCCCTTCACCGAGTTCTTGAAGTAGGTGACCATCGACAGCCGGTTGCGGTAGCTCGCGGTGTCGGCGTCGTCCTCGCTGGCATAAAGCTTGAACACGGCGTTGTCCGGCGCTTCCGGCGCCGCCTTGTCGCGCCGCTGCTCCGGCAGGCCGAAGGCGACGCCGCCCGACAGCACCGCCTGCAGCGACTCGACCTTGAGGCGGAGCCCGCCGCCGGCGAAGTCGACGCGCACGCCGGACACGTCCCAGAACCGCGTGTCGGCGCGCAGGTAGTGGTCGTACGGCTCGCGCACGAACACCTGGATCGGGATCGGGCCGCGTCCGCCCGGCGGCATGGTGTAGCCCAGCACCTCGCCCACCGGCACGTCGCGGAAGAACACCGAGGAGCCCTCGCTCAGCGAGCCGACGTCGTCGCTCATCAGGGTGTAGGTGCGGCCCGGCTCGTCGGAGCGGACGCCGGGCGGCGCTTCCAGGCCCTTGAACACGTCCTGCGGCGTGCCGCCCGGGGCGCCCGGGTCGACCGCGATGTAGGCGCCGGACAGCAGGGTGTCGAGGCCGGAGATGCTGGCGCCGCTCAGGCGCGGCCGCACCACCCAGAACTGGGCGCTGGAGGTGAGGAACGGCTTCGCGGCGGCACTCATGCGCACCTGGATGTCGACCTGCTTGAGGTCCCGCGACAGCCCGACCGACTCCACCGTGCCGAGCGCCACCGCCTTGTGCTTGACTTGGGTCTGGCCGGCGGTGATGCCGTCCGCGGTCTCGAACTGCAGCGTGATCTCCGGACCCCGGCGCGACAGCGTGGTCCAGCCGAGCCAGGCGGCGATCACCACAACCACGATGGGGATGATCCAGATCACGGAGAACCGCGCCGGACGAACCACGGCCTGCGCGGTCTGGTCGTCGGGCTGGTCCTGGTTCGCGTGCGGGCGGTCCGGATGTTCCTCGTGTCCACTCACGCGCGCACCGACTCCGTGTCCTTGTTCGGGAGGGGGGCAGGCCGGCCCTGCCGTGTCCGCACCGGCGACGCGTGCGCCGCCCCCGGCAGGCGGATCGGCCCGTTCAGGCCGGCCGCGTCCCACATCACGCGCGGGTCGAAGCTGTCGGCGGCGAAGATGGTCAGCACCACGACGGATGCGAAGGCGAACACGCCCGGCTCGGCGTTGATGTTGGCCAGGCCGCCGAAATGCACCAGGGCCGACAGGATCGAGATCATGAACACGTCGATCATGGACCAGCGGCCGATGAAGTCGATCAGCCGGAACAGCCGCGACCGGTCGATCAGCCGCACCTCCGAGCCGCGCCAGGCGCCGAACGCCATCAGCGACAGGCCCGTGATCTTGAGCACCGGCACGGTGATGCTGGCGAAGAACACCAGCAGCGCCAGCGGCAGCATGTGCGCCTGGTAGAGCTCGATGACGCCGTTCAGGATGGTGTGGCCGCCGCCGCGGTTGAGCTTGATGATGGTCATGACCGGGAACACGTTCGCCGGGATGTAGAGGATCACCGCGCAGCCGACCAGAAGCATGCAGCGCAGCACCGCCTGCGGCTTGCGCCGGCGCACGGCGGCGCTGCAGCGCGGGCAGTGCCCGAGCAGGTCCTCCTGCGGCAGGTCGCGCCGGCCGGTCATCACCAGCCCGCAGGTCGGGCAGCCGACCATCTGGCAGGCCGGCGGCAGCTCGATCTCGGACGCGTCCACCGTGGACAGGACCATGCGCTTGCCATCCGCCCGGCGCACGAAGCGCGACACCTGGCGCTTGTGCCAGATCAGGTCGATGTCGACGGTGGAGTCGGTCGCCGCCATGGTCAGCATCAGCCCCGCCAGCGCATAGACCGCCGGACCCAGGGTGACGTAGGCGAGGTCGATCAGCTTGGTGTAGGCGACGAAGATGCCGAGCATGTAGACCTCGACCATCGACCAGGGCCGCAGCTGCTCGTAGCGGCGCATCAGCCGCGGCGCCCAGTCGGGCAGCTTCTGCCGCGACGCGCCTGCCAGCACCGCCAGCATCAGCGCGATCACGATCGGCGGCATAATGGCGGTTGCCAGCGCCACCAGGATGGCGACCAGGGTCCAGCCTTCGCGCCAGAGCTCGATCGGACCAGTCAGCAGCGTCACCTGGTGGACCCGCCCGTACAGGTCGAGCGTCATCAGCGGCAAGGTTGCGGCGACCAGGTACAGCACCGCGGAGGCGATGCAGAAGGCGAGCGGGGTGGACACCGGCGGGTTGGTGCGCCGGCGTCCCAGGCGACCGTGGCAGCGGCTGCACTCCGCGACCCGGCCTGGCTCCAGCTCGGGCATGCGCTGGAAGTAGCCGCAGGAGGCGCACTCCACGAGCCCGTCCAGCACGTGCAGCTTGAGCGACTCCTTGCCGCCGCTGCGCCGGCGGATCCGGAAGCCCTTCAGCCTCACCTTGGGCCGGAACCGCCTGGAAGGCGCGGAAACGGAGCCGGCAGCACTCATGCGCAGGAGAACCTCAAAGGACGATGCAGCACCTGAGGCCGGGCCGCTGGCGCGATCAGGCCGGCCACCCATGTTGCGGTGCGGTCCGGGGTTTTGTATAGGCCTTGTGGATGCCGACATAGCTCAGGGGTAGAGCAACTGATTCGTAATCAGTAGGTCCTCGGTTCAATTCCGAGTGTCGGCACCAGGAGCGGTCGCTGCGTTCCGCCGCCGGACGCGCAGGCTGTCCAGAGTGACGGGCCGGAAGCCGCGGCAATCCACGCCCACGTCGTGCTGCCGGGTTATCGGCGCCAGCCTGCCGTGGGAATGGCCGTGCAGGTTGAGCCAGCCGCGGTGCATGTTGTGCCAGGAGCGGAAGGCGTAGTGGCACAGCACCAGCCCGACTCCGTCCACCACCAGCTCGGCGTAGGGCTGCACGCTCCGCCACCCGGGAAGGCCGCGCGTGCTGGCAGCATCGTTGTTGCCGGTGACCAGGTGCTTGATCCCGGCCAGCCCGGACAGCAGCGCCTCGACCCGGTCCGGCTTCGGTCCGACCGCGAAGTCCCCGAGATGCCACACCTCGTCCCCGGCCCCGACCGCCGCGTTCCAGTTGCGCTGCATCGCCTCGTCCATGGCTGCCACCGAGGCGAACGGCCTGCGGTAGAGGCCCCGCGCGCCGCCATGGCCGAAATGGGTGTCGGCGGTGAAGAACACCGCCAAGCCGGCGTCGCCTCAGAAGCCGGCGACTGCGTGCGGCACGTAGTCGGCTTCGAGCCGTGCGACCTGCTCCGGGCTCAGCCGCACCTCCAGCGCCGCCAGGGCGTCGGAAAGGTGGTGCGGCTTGGAGGCGCCGATGATCGGCGCGGTGATGCCGGGCTTGCCAAGCAGCCAGGCCAGCGCCACCGCCGCCCGCGACGCCCCGACGGCTTCCGCCACCTCGCCCACCGCGTCGACCACCCGCGCGTCCGCCTCCTGCGTCGCGTCGTACAGCTTGCGCGAATACTGGTCGGTCTGCGCCCGTGCGGTGTCGCCGCTGCCGCTGGGCCGGGCGAGCTTGCCGCGGGCGAGCGGGCTCCACGGGATCACGCCGATGCCCTCCTCCAGGCACAGGCCGAGCATCTCGCGCTCCTCCTCGCGGTAGAGCAGGTTCACGTGGTTCTGCATGGACACGAACCGGGTCCAGCCGTGCCGCTCCGCCAGTTGCAGCGCCTTGCAGAACTGCCAGGCGTACATGGACGAGGCGCCGATGTAGCGCGCCTTGCCCGCCTTCACCACGTCGTGCAGCGCTTCCAGCGTTTCCTCGATCGGCGTCTCGGCGTCGAAGCGGTGGATCTGGTACAGGTCGACGTAGTCGGTGCCGAGCCGGCGCAGGCTGTGGTCGATCTCGCTCAGGATCGCCTTGCGCGACAGGCCGCGCCCGTTCGGGCTCTCGCCCATCGGCCCGTGCACCTTGGTCGCCAGCACGATCTCGTCGCGGCGGCCGAACTCCTTGAGCGCGCGGCCGACGATCTCCTCGCTGGAGCCGGCGGAGTACACGTTCGCGGTGTCGAAGAAGTTGATCCCCGCCTCCAGCGCCTGGCGGATGAACGGGCGGCTCTGCTCCTCGCCCAGGGTCCACTCGTGGTTGCCGCGGTTCGGCTCGCCATAGGTCATGCAGCCGAGGCACAGGCGGGACACCTTGAGGCCGGTCCGGCCGAGACGGACGTAGTCCATGATCGCGTTCCCTTCAGCGTGCGGCGCCGATCAGCGCCTTCATCCGCGACACAACGCCCGGAAGCCCGTCCAGGATCGCCTGCCCGATCAGGAAGTGGCCGATGTTCAGCTCTGCGACGGCGGGAATGGCCGCGATCGCGGCAACGTTGTCGTAGGTGAGGCCGTGCCCGGCATGCACCTCCAGCCCGAGCGAGGCGGCCAGCGCGGCACCGTCCCGCAGCCGCTCCAACTCGTCGGCACGCCCTTCGGCATAGGCGCCAGTGTGCAGCTCGACCACCGGCGCGCCGAGATCGGCCGCCGCCCGGATCTGCGCCGGGTCCGGATCGATGAACAGCGACACCCGGATGCCGGCGGCACGCAGGGCGGCGACCTTGGAACGAAGCGCCTCGGCCTGGCCGGCGGCGTCAAGGCCGCCCTCCGTGGTCACCTCGGCCCGGCGCTCGGGAACGATGCACGCGGCGTTCGGCCGGCGATCGAGCGCGATCCGGAGCATCTCGTCGGTGGCCGCCATCTCCAGGTTGATCGGCCTGTCAAGCGAGGCGCAGAACCGCGCCACGTCATCGTCGCGGATGTGCCGGCGGTCCTCGCGCAGGTGCAGGGTGATGCCGTCGGCGCCGGCCAGGATCGCCGCCTGCGCCGCCTCGAGCGGGTCGGGATGCGTGCCGCCGCGCGCGTTGCGGATCGTGGCGACGTGGTCGATGTTCACCCCCAGCCTGATCCCGCCGGGCCTCGTCCCGCTCATGCCGCCCTCCTGTTTCGTGCGATGGCGTTCGCCATGTGCAGCGCCGCGATCAGGCTGGACGGGTCGGCCAACCCCTGGCCCGCGATGTCAAACGCGGTGCCGTGGTCGGGCGAGGTGCGCACCAGGTCGAGCCCCAGGGTGACGTTCACCCCCTGCGCCATGTCCAGCGTCTTGAGCGGGATCAGCGCCTGGTCGTGGTACATGCAGATCGCTGCGTCGTAGCGCGCGCGGGCGGCGGGCGTGAACATGGTGTCCGGCGGCATCGGCCCGATCAGCGCCATCCCTTCCGCCTCCAGCCGCCGCATCGCCGGCCGGATCACTGTGTCCTCCTCGTCGCCCATGAGCCCGTCTTCGCCCGCATGCGGGTTGAGCCCGGCGACGCCCAAGCGCGGGTGCCGGATGCCGAAGTCGCGTTCAAGCGCCCTGGCGGTGGTTCGCGCCACCCGTACGATCCCGTCCGCATCGAGCAGGTCGAGCGCCCGGCGCAGCGACACGTGGATCGTGACTGGAACCACCCGCAGCGAGGGGCTGGCCAGCATCATTACCTCCTGCCCGGAGCGACCCGTCAGCGCTGCGAGATACTCGGTGTGGCCGGGGTGGGCAAAGCCGGCCTGCTTCAGCACCGCCTTCGCGATCGGGCTGGTGACGATGCCGTCCACCATGCCCATCATCGCCAGACGGACCGCCTCGGCAATGCTGCCGGTGATGGCCGGTGCGTTGAGCGGATCGGGACGGCCCAGGACCGGCTGGACCGACAGCGCCGCCGTAGGCAGCACCGGCAGGGCCTGATTGAATACTCGGCGCGCCTCCTCCACGGAGGCGACCGGCGTGCCGCCCAGCACGGGATCGGCGAGCAGCACGAAGGCGGGGCCTGAGCCGCGCAGCGCGCGCCACGCGGCCTGCGCGATCTCCGGCCCGATCCCGGCCGGGTCGCCCATGGTCAAGGCCAGCATCGCCGCCGCTCCCTGCTCGGCGCCACCATCGGCGGCCGGGGATCAGACGTGGAGAGCGCGGCCGGCGCTGGCCAGGGCGGCCTCCTTGACCGCCTCGTTCAGGGTCGGATGGGCGTGGCAGATCCGCGCCACGTCCTCGGCGCTGGCGCCAAATTCCATCGCCGTCGCCAGCTCGGCGATCAGCGTGCCGGCGTCCGGGCCGATGATGTGCGCGCCCAGCAGCCGGTCAGTCTTGCGGTCGGCCAGGATCTTGACGAAGCCGTCGGTGCTGTTCATCGCCCGCGCCCGGCCGTTGGCGCTGAACGGGAACTTGCCGACCACGTAGTCGACGCCTTCCGCCTTCAGCTCCTCCTCGATCTTGCCGACCCCTGCCACCTCCGGCCAGGTGTACACCACGCCCGGGATCACGCCGTAGTTCACGTGCCCGGCCTGGCCCGCCAGCATCTCCGCCAGCGCCACCCCCTCGTCCTCGGCCTTGTGCGCCAGCATCGGCCCGGCGATCACGTCGCCGATGGCGTAGATGCCGGGAACATTGGTTGCGAAGTGCGCGTCGGTGCGGACACGGCCGCGCTCGTCCAGCTCGACCCCGACCTCCTTCAGGCCGAGCGCCTCGGTGACAGCGCGTCGGCCGACCGCCACCAGCACGATGTCGGCCTCGATCGTCTCAACCGTACCCCCCTTGTTCTTCTCGACGGTCAGGATCGCACCGGCCTCGGTGGTCTCCACGCCGATCACCTTGTGGCCGAGCCTGAACTTCATCCCCTGCTTGGACAGCACGCGCTCGAACGTCTTGGCCACCTCGCCGTCGATGCCCGGCACCAGCCGGTCGAGGTACTCGATCACCGTGACCTCGGCGCCGAGGCGGCGCCACACGCTGCCGAGCTCCAGCCCGATCACCCCGCCGCCGATCACCACCAAGTGGCGCGGCACCTCCGCCAGCTCCAGCGCGCCGGTCGAGCTGACCACACGGTGCTCGTCGATGGTGATGCCGGGCAGGGACACGCTGTCGCTGCCGGTGGCGATCACGACGTGCCTGGCGCGGAACGCCTTGCCGTCCACCTCCACCGTGCCCGGCGCGGCAAGACGGCCGGCGCCCTTGAGCCAGGCCACGCCGTTCTTCTTGAACAGGAACTCCACACCCTTGGTGTTGGCAGCGACCACCTCGTTCTTGCGCGCGTGCATGCGGGCCAGGTCGAGCCTGATCTCGCCGACGACGATGCCGTGATCGGCGAAACCGTGCGACAGCTCGTGGAAGCTTTCCGAGCTTTGCAGCAGCGCCTTGGACGGGATGCAGCCGATGTTGAGGCAGGTGCCGCCGAGCGTCGCGCGCTTCTCCACGCAGGCGACCTTCATGCCGAGCTGGGCCGCACGCAGCGCACACACGTAGCCGCCGGGCCCGGCGCCGATCACGATCACGTCGTAGTCGGTGTCGCCGACCTCCGCGGCTGGCGCGGCCGGGGCATTGGTCGGCGCCGGCGGCGCGGGCTTGGCAACCTCGCCGGACGAGGCCGGCACGGCAGGCGTCGCGACGTCGCCGGGAGCCGCGTTCTCCGGCTGCGGCAGGTAGCTTCCGGTCTTGCCAAGTGCTGGCGGCTCGGCGGCACCCGACCCGGCGTCCTGGACCTCCGGCTTTGGCACGGCCGCAGCGCTACCGGACGGATCCACCGTCGTGAGCACCGCGCCCACCTCGACATCCGCCCCCTCCGCCACCGCATGGAGGCCGAGCACGCCAGCCTCCGGTGCCGCCACCTCGACACTGACCTTGTCGGTTTCCAGCTCGACCACCGCCTCGTCCGCGGCCACCGCCTCGCCCGGCTGCTTCAGCCAGCGCGCCACGGTCGCAGTGGTCACGCTTTCGCCCAGGGTGGGCACCTTGATCTCGGTCGCCATGGTCGCGGTCCTCGCTCGGGCGTCAGAAGAAGGGAGGGCTCACAGCCCGAGCAACAGGCGGCGCGGATCCTCCACGCCTTCCTTCACCCGGACCAGGAAGCTCACCGCCTCCTTCCCGTCGATCACCCGGTGGTCGTAGGACAGCGCCACGTACATCATCGGCCGGATCACCACCTGGCCGGCCACCGCGACCGGGCGCTCCTGGATCTTGTGCATGCCCAGGATCGCCGACTGCGGCGGGTTCAGGATCGGCGTCGACATCAGCGAGCCGTAGATGCCGCCGTTGGTGATGGAGAAGGTGCCGCCGGTCAGCTCGTCGAGCTTGAGCGCGCCGTCGCGCGCCCGCCTGCCGTAGCCGGCGATGGCGCGCTCGATCTCGGCGAAGCCCATGCGGTCGGCGTCGCGCAGCACCGGCACCACCAGTCCGCTCGGGCCGCCCACGGCAATGCCCATGTCCACGAACGAGCGGTAGACGATGTCGTCGCCGTCGATCTGGGCGTTGACCGCCGGGAACTCCTTGAGTGCTGCCACGCAGGCGCGCACGAAGATCGACATGAAGCCCAGCCGAGCGCCGTCGTGCTTCTTCTCGAACGCGTCCTTATAGTCGGCGCGCATCTTCATCGCCGCCGACATGTCCACCTCGTTGAAGGTGGTCAGGATCGCGGCGGTGTTCTGCGCGTCCTTCAGCCGGGCGGCGATGGTCTTGCGCAGGCGCGTCATCCTGACCCGCTCCTCGCGCGGGTCGTCGGCGCGCGGCGCCGGCGCCGACGCCTTTGCCGCGGGCGCGGCCGGAGCGGCGGCGGGAGCCGGACGCTCCAGGAAGGCGAGCACGTCGCCCTTGGTGATGCGGCCGCCCTTGCCGGTGCCGCCGCCGACATCCGGTGCGGCGACGTTCCTCTCCGTCATCATCTTCTGCGCCGCCGGCAGCGGCGCATGTCCCTCGCGCTGCACGTCCGCAGGCGGCGTCGCGGGTCGCGCCACCGGGCCGCTGGTCGGGCGCGGCGGCTGGACGCCGCCGGTCGGGCCGGTGGACGCAGACGGAAGCGCCGGAGCGGCAGCGGGTGCCGAAGCAGGAGCGGCTGGAGCCGGGACCGCCGGCTGCGCCCTCGGTGTTGCGGCCGCTGCGCCGCCCTCCCCCACCACGGTGAGCAGCGCCCCGACCTCCACCTCGTCGCCTTCCGACACCTCGTGCGGGCCGAGCACGCCGGCAGTGGGAGCGGCCACCTCGACGCTGACCTTGTCGGTCTCGAGCTCGATCACCGGCTCGTCGGCGGCTACCTGCTCGCCCGGCTGCTTCAACCAACGGGCAATGGTGGCGCTGGTGACGCTTTCGCCCAGCACGGGGACCTTGATCTCGGCAGGCATCAGTTATCCTCGATCTTTCCTCGGTCCGGCCGGCAAGCCGAGCCGACCGCCGCCCGGCCTCGCCGGACGAACATGTGTCATCACGGGTGGCGGCGGAAGCCGCTCAGGCCGCCTTTTCGCCCGCCGTGTCCCGGATGCCAAGCGCGTCACGCACCAGGGCCGCCTGCTGCGTCGCGTGGGTACGTGCAAGCCCGGTCGCCGGGCTTGCCGACGCCGCCCGTCCGGCATAGACCGGACGCCTCGCCTGCGCCCCGATCCGCGCCAGCACCGCCTCGATCCGGCGGTCGACGAAGCTCCACGCACCGGCGTTCTCCGGCTCCTCCTGGCACCACACCACCTCGGTGTCGCCATATGGCGACAGGGCCTGGACCAGCTCCTCGTCCGGGAACGGATACACCTGCTCCAGTCGGAGGATCGCCACGTCGGCCAGGGCGCGCTCGCGCCGCTCCGCCAGCAGGTCGTAATACACCTTGCCGGAGCATAGCACGACCCGGCGCACCGCCGCCGGCTCGACCGAGGCATCGACCTCGGCGATCACCGGCTGGAACCGGGTGCCCTCGGCCATCTCCGCCAGCGGGCTGGTGGCCAGCTTGTGCCGCAGCAGCGACTTCGGCGTCATCACCACCAGCGGCTTGCGGTAGTCGCGGCAGAGCTGCCGGCGCAGTGCGTGAAAGTAGTTCGCCGGGGTGGTGATGTTGCACACCTGCATGTTGTTCTCGGCGCAGAGCTGCAGGTAGCGCTCCATGCGGGCGGAGGAATGCTCCGGCCCCTGCCCCTCGTAGCCGTGCGGCAGCAGCATCACCAGGCCGGACATGCGCAGCCACTTGGTCTCGCCCGACGCGATGAACTGGTCGATGATGACCTGCGCGCCGTTGGCGAAGTCGCCGAACTGCGCTTCCCACAGCACCAGGGTCTTGGGGTCGGCCAGGCTGTAGCCGTACTCGAAGCCGAGCACGCCGAACTCGGACAGGAGCGAGTTGTACACCTCGATCGCCGCCTGCCCACCGGTGTCTGCGCCGCGGATGTTGTTCAGCGGCACGTACTCGTTCTGGTTGACCTGGTCGATCAGCACGGCGTGGCGCTGGGAGAAGGTGCCGCGCTGGCAGTCCTCGCCCGACAGGCGGACCCGGTGCCCGTCCAGCAGCAGGGTGCCGAACGCCAACGCCTCGCCGGTCGCCCAGTCGATGCCCTCGCCGGTGTCGAACATGGCGAGCTTGGCGTCGAGCTGGCGGGTGATCTTGGGGTTGGCGTTGAAGTCCTTCGGCACGGTGCCGAGCGCACGTCCGACCAGACGCAGCGTGTCGAGCGGCAGCCCGGTCGCCCGGTTGGACCCGCCCCCGGCGACCGGCTGCTTCATGCCGGACCAGATCCCTTCCAGCCAGTCGGCCTTGTTCGGGCGATAGGACTGCGACGCCTTGTAGGCCTCCTCCAGCTGGGCCTGGAACGCGTCCCAGCCGGCCTGGGCACCGGCCGCGTCGAGGACGCCCTCGCGCACCAGGCGCTCGGCATACAGGGTGCGCGTGGTCGGCCGGGCGCGGATCGCCTTGTACATGGTGGGCTGGGTGAAGGCCGGCTCGTCGCTCTCGTTGTGGCCGTGCCGGCGGTAGCACACGATGTCGAGCACGATGTCGGCGGCGAAGCGCTGCCGGAACTCGGCGCAGAGCCTGGCGCAGAACACCACCGCTTCCGGCTCGTCGCCGTTCACGTGCAGGATCGGCGACTGCACCGCCTTGGCGATGTCGGTGCAGTACAGGCCGGAATAGGCGTGCGCCGAGACGGTGGTGAAGCCGATCTGGTTGTTGACGATCAGGTGGATGGTGCCGCCGGTGCGGTAGCCGATCAGCTGGCTCATCGCCATGGTCTCGTACACGAGGCCCTGCCCGGCAAAGGCGGCGTCGCCGTGCACCAGGATGCCGAGCGCGCCATGGCGGTCTCTGGTGTCGCCGGCCATGTCCTGGGCGGCGCGCACTTTGCCTACCACCACCGGGTCCACCGCCTCCAAGTGCGACGGGTTCGGCTGCAGCGAGATGTGCACCGGGTGGCCGGCGATCTCGACGTCGGTCGAGGTGCCGAGATGGTACTTGACGTCGCCCGAGCCCTGCACGTCGTCAGGCTTGAAGCTGGCCCCAGCGAACTCGCTGAACACGGCGGTGTAGGGTTTGCGAACGACGTTCACGAGCGTGTTCAGGCGTCCGCGATGCGGCATGCCGATGGCGACCGAGCGAACCCCGTCGTGCGCCGCCTGGTCGATCATCGTGTGCAGCGCCGGGATCGCCACTTCGCCGCCCTCAAGCCCGAACCGCTTGGTGCCGACGTAACGCTTCTGGCAGAACGCCTCGAACCCCTCGGCCTCGTCGAGATGGCGCAACAGCGCCTTCTTGCCTTCGGCGGTGACGGCCTCGCGCCAGCTTCTGCCCTCGATGCGGGACTGGATCCATTCGCGCTGCGCCGGGTCCTGCACGTGCATGAACTCGGCGCCGATCGGGCCGCAATAGGCCTGGCGCACCGCGTCCAGGATGGCGTGCATCGGCGCGATCTCGGCACCCAGCAGGGTCAATACCGCCCGGCCGAGGTAGACGGGACGATCGAGGTCCTGCGGAGCGAAGCCGTAGGTGGCCGGATCGAGGTCGACATGCGACTTCGGCACTTGCAGGCCGAGCGGATCGAGCCGCGCTTCGAGGTGGCCGCGCACGCGGTAGGCCCGGATCAGCTGCATCGCGCGCAGGCTGTCGTCGGCACTGGCGCGGACCTGCTCGGCCGTCAGGGATGCCGGCTCCCGACCAGCGGCCGCCGCCGGGGCTGCCGTCGCGACGGGTGCGGCAGGCGCCTCGAACTCCGCCTGGCGCGGCGCCCAGGAGGCGCCGGCCGCGTCGTGCAGCACCGCCAGCGCTTCCTCGTCCATGGCACCGAACAGGGCCGCAAAGCTCGGGTCGACGGCGTCCGGATCGGCCGCCCAACGTGCATACAGATCAGCCAGATAGGTGGCGTTGCCGCCGCTGAAGGCCGTCGCCAGTACGTCAACGCCCGCCATGAAGGTCCCCCTGTGGACCCAACGCATCGCCGGCGGGCCCGATCATCACACCATCTCAGATAACAATTTGCGCGCCTGCTCAGCTCATCCATTCGGCGTCGCAGGATTGTCTTAAACGCATGGAGTCGTGGCAAACCGATGGCCGACAGGGCGAACCCGGAAGCGTCTCAGGCGCCGGCAGCCGGCACGCGTCATCGTCCAGCATCGTCAAGACAACGTAAAGGCCACACCGTCCGCCGGGATCGTGCGATCCTGCCGGCCATCCATCTGACCCACGAAAAGGCCACTCAGCGTCCGATTGCGCGGAAATCGGCGAGCAGCTTCTTCACCGCGTCGCAGGATTTGTCGAAGGCGGCCTTCTCCTCGGGCGTGAATTCGACCTCCAGCACCCGCTCCGCGCCGCCGGCGCCGATCACCACCGGCACGCCGACATAAAAGTCGGTCTGGCCATACTGGCCGTTCAGCTTCACCGCGCAGGGCAGGACGCGCTTCTTGTCCTTGAGGAAGCTTTCCGCCATCGCCACCGCGGACGCGGCCGGGGCATAGAAGGCCGACCCCTTCTCCAGCAGCTTGACGATCTCGCCGCCGCCGTTGGCGGTGCGGGACACGATGGCGTCGATCCGTTCGCTTGTGGTCCAGCCCATCCGGATCAGATCGGGCACCGGCACGCCGGCCACCGTCGAGTATCGAGTCAGCGGCACCATGGTGTCGCCGTGCCCACCCAGCACGAAGGCGGTCACGTCCTCCACCGACACGTTGAACTCCTGGGCCAGGAACAGGCGGAAGCGCGCGCTGTCGAGCACGCCAGCCATGCCCACCACCATGTTGGCCGGCAGGCCGGACTTCTCCTGCATCACCGCCACCATCACGTCGAGCGGGTTGGTGATGACGATCACGAACGCGCCGGGCGCATGCGTCCCGATGCCTTCGGCGACGGTGGTGATCACCTCGGCGTTCTTGGACAGCAGGTCGTCGCGCGACATGCCCGGCAGGCGCGGGAAGCCGGCGGTGACGATCACCACGTCGGACCCGGCGATCGCCGCGTAGTCGGAGCCGCCCTGCAGCGCGCAGTCGAAGCCGTCGACCGGCGAGGACTGCGCGATGTCGAGCGCCTTGCCGGCGGCCACGCCCCCGAACACGTCGAACATCACCACGTCGCCCAGCTCCTTGAGGCCGATCAGGTGGGCGAGCGTGCCGCCGATGTTGCCGGCGCCGATGAGCGCGATCTTGTTGCGTGCCATGTGTTGTCCCCGGGGATACGGGTTGGAGGATGGAGCACTTGCCAGGAGAACCGGAACCAGCCGGAAGGCGGCTCGTGCTAGTCCTTCAGCTCGAATCCTACAAGTGCAGTCGGCGCGAAACGGTCCTCCATCAGCCCAGATGCGGCAGCGCCAGGTAAGCCTCCGTCTGCATCTCCTCCAGCCGCGAGGCGGTGCGCTCAAATGCGTCCGCCCCCTCGCCGTGCCGGTAGATCCGGTCCGGCTGGTCGGCGGCGGAGGCGACCAGCTTGACCCTGGCCTCGTAGAGCGCGTCCACCAGCACGATGAAGCGGCGCGCCAGGTCGAAGTTCTCCGGCCCCAGGCGCGGAATGCCGTCGAGCAGGAGGGACGGGAACCGGGTCGCGAGCGCCAGGTAGTCGCCGGCTCCCAGCGCCCGCGCGCATAGAGCGTCGAAGTCGAACCGCGCCGCTTCCGCACAGGCGACCGGCACCGCGAGACGGCGGCCCATCACCTCCAGCTCCTCCGCATGCGGCGGCTCGCCGCAGGCCAGGCGCTCGAAGGCCTGGTCGAGGGCCCATTCCGCGCGGTCGTCGGCCGGAACGTGCCAGGTGGGCAGGCCGCGCAACTGGCCGCGCCGGTAGTCGCGCGGGCTGTCGAGCAGCACGGTGTCGAGCTCCTGCCTGATCCGGGCGATGAACGGCTTGAAGGCGTCGGCGCCGGGGCGGTTCTGAAACAGCTGCTCGGGCAGGATGTTGGAGGTCGCCACGATCACCACTCCGCGCGCGAACAGGGCGTCGAACAGCCGGCCCAGGATCATGGCGTCGGCGATGTCGTTCACCTGGAACTCGTCGAAGCAGAGCAGCGCGGCCTCGGCCGCCAGCGCGTCGGCCAGGGGCGGAATCGGGTCGGCCAGGTCCGGCTGCGCCCGCTTCAACCGGTGCACGCGGGCATGGACGTCCTGCATGAACCGGTGGAAGTGGATCCGCCGCTTGGGCAGCATCGCCGCCTGGGCGAAGAACAGGTCCATCAGCATCGACTTGCCGCGGCCGACCGCGCCGACCAGGTAGACGCCGCGTGGCAGAGGATGCCGCGGCCGTCGCCCCAGCAGGCGCGCGAGCCGCGATCCGGGGGTGTCCACCCGCTGCGCCAGCGCCAGCCACAGCTCGTCCAGGCGGACCGCCGCCCGCAGCTGCTCCGGGTCCTCGGCGAGCAGCCCGCGCGCCACCCGGTCCGAGTATGCCGCCAGCGGCCCCTGGGTGGCGGTCAAGGCCCGGGCAGGAGGGGAAGGATCCGGCATGGGCTGCGCATAGAAGGAGTCTCGCAACCGATCAACGCCTTGTGCTGCGACGCGGCGGGATCGTCTGGTGCAAGATCATCCGGAAGCGGAACTCATTGCGGAACGGCTTCAACGAAACGAGAGCGATGTAACCATTCCAGAGACTTGGCCGTTGGTCCTGCAACAGTCTATCCGATCGCCGGAGCGAGTGCATGAACAAGACCCTGATCCTCCCGATGCTGCTGACGATGGCCGTCATCGGGATGGCCCAGGGCAGCGTGAAGGCGTCGGAACTGCGCATGACGGTGGAAAAGCCCCACTTCACCTGCGAGGGCCGCGGACAGTTGCTGTCGCACGTCGCCTACGTGCCGGGCGAGTACCAGCGCAAGGCGGTCGACGACGCGCCGCTCCCCTGCTGCGACGGGCAGATCGGCTGCGCCCAGTTCCTGTCCACCAATACCATATTGCACGCGGACCATCCCACCCGGAGCTGAGGCCCGCCTTGCATCGCGTCCCGGCCCGGACCTAGGTATCCGGCTCCCGCCACGGTGTATGGTGCCATGCCAGATAGCCTTCCGCCCGGCCAGAGCCTCCTCGATTTTGACGCGTTCGCCCGCGCCCCGGTCTCGGCCGATCCGTTCCCTCACCTGCTGGTCCGCTACTTCGTGCCGCCAGCAGCGCTGGCCGCGGTCATCGCCGCACTGCCCGACATCGCTGGCGGCGGATCCTATCCGCCGTCGGCGCTCCGGCTCGGCGGCGCGGCGGCAGCGCTGATGCGCGAGCTGGAGGACCACCGGCTGCGCGGGGCGGTGGCGGACCGGTTCGGGCTCGACCTCGGCAGCAGCCAAACCATGCTCACCGTCCGCGGCCGCACCCGGGAAAAGGATGGTCGGATCCACACGGATTCCACTGCCAAGCTGGTCACGGTTCTGCTCTACCTGAACCCGGCCGGTGCCGAGTGGTCGCGCCAGGACGGCTGCCTGCGCCTGCTCCGCGGTCCCGACGACCTGGAGGACTACGCGGTCGAGGTGCCCCCGGTGGACGGCACCCTGCTGGTGTTCCCCAACGGGCCGACCACCTTCCACGGCCACAAGACCTTTGTCGGCCGGCGCTACGCGATCCAGCTCAACTACATGGCCGACGACGCCAAGGCCCGCCACGAGCTGCGCCGCCACCGGCTGTCGGCGCTGGCCAAGCGCCTGCTGCCGGCCTGAGGCTGCGGGAAGGACTGGCTTCCGGCCCTTCCCCGGCAGGGCCGCCCGGCGTCAGCTCTCGTCGCCGTCCTGGCGCAGGGGCATCCAGGCACGCCCGTCGCGCCCGAGCAGGTCCTCGGCGCCCTTGGGTCCGGCGGTGCCCGCCTCGTACATCTCCGGCCCCGACGGGTCCGCTTCCCAGGCCTTGAGCGCCGGGTCGACCACCCGCCACGCCGCCTCGATGTTGTCGGCGCGCTGGAACAGCGTCGCGTCGCCGATGAAGCAGTCGTAGAGCAGGGTCTCGTAGCCGACGTTCGGGGTCAGGTTGAACGCGTCCTCGTAGCGGAACTTCATCTCCACGCCGCCCAGGTCCATCTTCGGGCCCGGGATCTTGGCGCTGATGCCGAGCGTCACGCCCTGGGTCGGCTGGATGTTCAGCGTCAGGTTGTTCGGGCTCAGCCTGTCGACGGGCGTGTCGGCGAACATCGCGTACGGCGCCTGCTTGAAGTGCACCACCACCTCGGTGAGGCGGCCGGTCATGGACTTGCCGGTGCGCATGTAGAACGGCACCCCGGACCAGCGCCAGTTGTCGATCTCCAGCTTCAGCGCGACGTAGGTCTCGGTGACGCTGTCCTTGGCCACGCCCGGGCTGTCGCGATAGGCGGCGACGTCGCGGCCCTGCACCTTACCCGCGGTGTACTGGCCACGGATCGCGTTCTGCGGCGCGACCGGGCGGATCGCCTCGAACAGCGCCTCCTTGGCGTTGCGCACGGTCTCGGCGGAGAACGAGTTCGGCGGCTCCATCGCCACCATGCCGAGCAGCTGGAACAGGTGGTTCGGAATCATGTCGCGCAGCGCCCCGGTCGGTTCGTAGAACGCGCCGCGCCCCTCGACGCCCACCGTCTCGGCGGCGGTGATCTGCACGTGGTCCACGAACTCGCGGCGCCACAGCGGCTCGAACACCCCGTTGCCGAACCGCATGGCCAGGATGTTCTGCACCGTCTCCTTGCCCAGGAAATGGTCGATCCGGTAGATCTGTGTCTCGTCCAGCACCTTGAGCAGCCGCCCGTTCAGCTCGCGGGCGCTGTCGAGGTCGGAGCCGAACGGCTTCTCCACCACCACACGCCGGTAGGCGCCTTCCGCCTCCTGCGTCAGCCCGGCCTTGCCGAGGTTCTCCACGACGGGTGCGAAGAAGCGCGCGGCGACGGCGCAATAAAATACCACGTTGCCGGCCAAGTGGGCCTTCAGCCCTTCGAGCTGCCCGATGTCGGTGAAGTCGGCCTTGTAGTAGCTCATCCGCCCGGACAGGCTGCCCCACCAGCCGGCGTTGATCTGCGGGGTGTAGAACTCGGCGTCCGGGTCCCTGGTGAACTCCTGCATGGTCTGGCCGAGCTCGGCGCGCCAGCTGTCGTCGGAGCCATCCACCCGGTCGACGCCGATCACCTTGAAGCTGTCGTCGAGCAGGCCGGCGCCCAGCAGGTTGTAGAGGGCCGGCGTCAGCAGCCGCTTGGTCAGGTCGCCATGGGCGCCGAAGATGACCAGGGTGCAGGGCGGGGCCTTGGTGCCGGCGGGGGCCGCCAGCTTGTGCGACGCCTTGGCGTCCGACGAGACTTCACCGACTGGATCCATGGGTTCAGCGTCCTTGTGGCTGGGAAGGGGCAGGGTGGCTGGGAACGGGAGGCAGAGCTTCGGGAGTCAGGAACGCTCGAACGCCCGTCCGGTCGCCACCACCGCGACGTGATGGTCGATGCCGAGCCAGGCGCCGCTGCCGCGCTCGCGCCAGGTGAACACCACGCTGCTGCCGTCCGGCAGGGACGCGGTGGGCAGCTCGGCCACGAACACGCCCGGCCCCACCGGCACCACCGGAGTGTCCTGGATCCGCACCCAGCCGTCGTCGCTCCAGTGCAGGTCGGCCGCGACCGGCAGCTCGACCCGCAGCACGCGCCCCTGCGGCATCTGCCGCAGCTCGTGCTCGTGACGCCAGCGGGCGATCCGGACCGGACAGCCGGATCCGTAGCGTGCGGTCGCATGCGGGGGCCGGTCGAAGGCGTCGCCGTCGGCGATCGAGCGGAGCAGCCGGACGTGTTCGGCGTGGGTCCAAAGATGCGGCATCACCATCCCGCCACGCCCGTCCGGACCGTCGACCCGCTCCGGCAGCATGCCCCCCTCCCCGGCGCAGGCCTGGAAGCTTCGCAGCAGGGTGCGGGCCTCGTCGGGCTGTCCGGACAGCACCGCGAGCATGGCGCGCTCCGCCGTCAGCACCGGTCGCGGCGGCCGTCCGGCGTGGCCGCGCCGGCACCAGGCCGGGCCGCCGGGAAGCTCCACCCGGAGCTCGGCGTCAATCTTACGGAGGGCACGCAGCAGCCGGGGATCGTCGGGCGCCAGCACGCCGAGGCGGGGAAGCGAGACGATGTCCGGGTCGGCCTCCGGCGCGTCTGCCGCACCTGATGGGCCCGGCTCGTCCAGCAGCGCGTCCAGCAGCTCGTGGACGCTGTCGGCAGTGTCCCGGAGGAAGCCGCACAGGACCTCGTCGCTGGCCCGCTCCGCCCAGGCGGCGGCCGCGAGCAGGGCGGCAATCTCGGTGCCCAGCGTGTGCAGCTTGGGGCTGTCGGTGCGGCCCCAGCGGTCCTGGCCGTCCAGCGGGTCGTGACGCGCCAGGCACAGGGCCGCGCCTCGCACCATCGGCCAGTAGCGCCCGACCTCCTCCTGCTCCAGCACCCCGGTCCGCAGCGCCAGGTCGGCCAGCAGCACCGGCTGGGCGATCTCGTCCAGCTGCAGCCCCTGCCAGGCGGCCATGCCGTCGAGCCAGAAGTTCTGCGGCCAGTGGCCGTCGGCTTCCTGCACCGTGTGGAGGTAGGCGAGCGCCTCGCGCACCGCCCCGGGATCGCCCGCGGCCAGCAGCGCGCCGGCGGCGGCGGCCACGTCGCGCCCGCGCACCAGGTGGCACGCGGCGGGGTAGACGTCGTTCTGCAGCGCCGCCCAGGGCACGCCGAGGCTGGCGATCCGGGCACCCGGCACCGACGGGCACTCGTGGGTGCGGATCGCCATCAGGCTGCTGCGATACAACCCGCCGGTTTCGGTGTTCTCGCCGCCGGTGGCCTCCTCGAGCGGCTTCATGCCGGCGAGCCAGCGCTGCCAGCCGGCCGCATAGTCTGCCTCCAGGGTCTCGAACGGCTCGAGCAGGGCGGCCCGCGCCCGCATCGCCGCCTCGGTCCAGATCCGGCCGAACGCCAGCGCCACCACCACCCCGTCCGCACAGGCTTCCGGAACCAGCTCGCCGGTCAGGGCGACGTTGCCGTTGATCGCGCGCTCGTACTGCCAGGCCATGTGGCGGTGCCGGGACAGGTCCTGCCAGCCGTCGCTGATCCCGGCATAGCCGGCCGAGCGGGCCCGCCAGCCGCAGCTCGCCGCCAGCGCCACCGCCGTGCCCTGCGCCTCGGCGAACAGCATCTGCACGCCCTTGTACTCGCCGATCCACGCCGTCCCCATGCCGGTGACGTTGACCAGGTGCGGCGCCAGGAGGGCGTGCAGCCGGAGCGGGCGCGCCGCGCCGTCCGGTCCGGCCTCCGATCCCGCCAGGTCCTCCAGCCGCACGTGCTGCAGGATCGCCGGGCGGACCGGATCGGCGATGATCCGCTTGTGCAGCCGGAAGCGGCCGCCGTCATGGGTGCTCAGGATGCGGTAGGCCGGCACCCCGGGCGCCAGCGGCACGGTGACGGAGGCGCAGTCGCGCCGCTCCTCGGCGAACAGGGTCTCGCCGTCGGTGACGATTAGGCCGAAGTCGCGCACCGCGGTCTGCTCGATGCGCGGATAGGCTATCTCGTTCAGGATGCCGTTGCCGAGGGTGAACCAGACCCGGCTGTCGTCGCGCAGCGACCGGCCGACGCCGCTCTTGCCGGTGGGCATCCAGCGCGGCGGCTGTCCCGGCTCTCCAGGCGCGTCCACCATCGGCCACAGCTCCCCTTTGGACGGCACCGCCGCTTCCGCCAGCGGGAACGCCCGGACGGAACGTCTCGTTCCGTGGACGGGGCGGCGTGCCGCCTCGTGCAGCGGCTCTGTTGCGTCGGGCCCGTGCTCCGGGCTAGCAGATCAAGCGTCGTCCGGCTTTCCGGGGCTGGCGCCTCGGCCGGATGCATCGAGGACGATCGTCATGGGTTATCGCGTCGCCGTCGCAGGAGCCACCGGAGCGGTCGGGCGCGAGATCATCAAGACGCTGGCCGAACGCCGGTTCCCGGTGGACGAGATCGCAGCCCTCGCTTCCGCCCGCTCGGTCGGGCAGGAGATCTCGTTCGGGCCCAAGCGCGTGCTGGCGGTGCGCAACCTCGACACGTTCGACTTCTCGGGCTGGGACTTGGCCCTGTTCAGCCCGGGTGCGGCGGCCTCGGCGGCGCACGCGCCCCGCGCCGCCGCCGCCGGCTGCGTGGTGATTGACAACACCTCGCAGTTCCGCATGGACCACGACGTGCCGCTGGTGGTGCCGGAGGTGAACCCGGAGGCGCTGTCCCGGCACACCCGGCGCCGCATCATCGCCAACCCGAACTGCTCCACCATCCAGATGGTGCTGGCGCTGAAGCCGCTGCACGACCTGTTCACGGTGAAAAGGGTGGTGGTGGCGACCTATCAGGCGGTGTCCGGCGCCGGCAAGGAAGGCATGGACGAGCTGTTCACCCAGACCAAGGGCACCTTCGTCAACGACACGCCGACCACGGAGCAGTTCACCAAGCAGATCGCCTTCAACGTGATCCCGCACATCGACCGCTTCCTCGACGATGGCTCGACCAAGGAGGAATGGAAGATGGCGGTGGAAACCCGCAAGATCATGGGCGGCGACATCGCGGTGATGGCCACCTGCGTGCGGGTGCCGGTGTTCATCGGCCATTCGCTGGCGGTGGTGGCGGAGTTCGAGGACAAGGTGGAGCTCGGGCGGGCGCGGGACGCGCTGCGGGAGGCACCGGGCGTAATCCTGCACGACGAGCGCGAGGACGGCGGCTACGTAACCCCGCTGGAATGCGCCGGCGAGGACGCGACCTATGTCAGCCGGCTGCGGATTGATCCCACCGTGCCCAACGGGCTGGCGTTCTGGTGCGTGTCGGACAACCTGCGCAAGGGCGCTGCCTTGAACGCCGTTCAGATCGCGGAAGCGCTGGTGGCGCTCGACCTGCTGCGGAAGAAGGCCGCCTGAGCCGGTTCCTGCCTGGCCGCGCCGTCCGGGCGCCGGAGCCGCACTACATTTGGCGCCCCGGAGCGCCGCCGGCGCGTCCGCCGCGCGCGGCCTGGCCACGCGCGGCGGGCGCGGCGCTGGCGATCATGGCGCAGGGCGCGCTCTATCTCGGCCTGCGCCACGTGGCGGTCGCCAGCTGGCCGTCCTGGGCGCATCATCGTCTGGCAACCCATGGATTGATGCCGTGGCCGGCGATGGTTTCGGCCGACATCGTCGCCGGGAAACCAGCCCCGGGGAAGGTGCCGCCCCTGCCGGCGCCGGTGATGATGTCGCCGCCACCGGTGCCGCTGCCGATGCCGGAGCTCGACCATTCCGGAACCACCACCACTCCTTCCGGTTGAGCCCAGATGACGACGACAACCCGGACACGAGTGCTCCTGCTTCTGACGGCGCGGCTCGGACAGGCCGAGGGAGCCGTCCCGCCGCTCCATGGGCACGAGCTGGACCGGGTGTCGGCATGGCTGAAGCGGACCCGGCTGCAGCCGGTCGACCTGCTGGAGCCCGAGCTGCTGGAGCGGCTGTGCTGGGTGCCCGGAGCTCCGGTCCCGTTTGAACGGCTGGCGTCGCTGCTGGGCCGTGCGACGGCGCTGGATGCGGTGCTGGACCGGTGGGAACGGTCTGGGCTGTGGGTGGTCGGCCGCGACGACGCCGGCTACCCGCGACGGATGAAGCGGCGCCTGCGCGACGCGGCACCGGCGCTGCTGTTCGGGCGGGGCGACCGGCTGCTGCTGAACCGCGGCGGGATCGCCGTGGTCGGCGGCGACGGGAGCGATGCGGACGCGGCGGGCCGTGCCGAGCAGTTCGCCGTGCGTGCCGCCGCGGCCGGGCTGTCGATCATCTCCGGCCTCGGCAACCCGGTCGAGGAGGCGGCGGTGCTGGGCAGCCTGTCGCGACAGGGGTTTGCGGTCGGGGTGCTGCCGGGCGACCTGCACGGGCAGGCCGCCGACGCGCGGCTGCGCGGGTCCATGGACCGCCTCGTGCTGGTGTCGGAGACCGAGCCCGAGCGCGACCGCGGCGGGCCGACGCGCTGCGTCTACGGCGTGTCGGATGCTGTCCTGCTGGTCGGCGTGGAGCGAGGCGGCGACCGCTGGGCGGACACGGTCGGCGCCATCGAGAAGGAATGGGTGCCGCACTGGGTGCGGACCAGCGATCCGGAGGCGGGCACCCTGATCCGCCTCGGCGCCCATCCGGTCGCCGACGAGGACGTGGCGCCGCGCGACCTGCTGTCGCCGCCGCGTCCGGCCCGGTCCGCCATCCGCAGGATCCCGGGCGCCGTTCCGGCACCCACGCCGCAGCCGGTGCATGCCGGCTTCGCGGAGGCGGCGACGCCGTTTCCCGCGCCGCCGCCGGCCGAGCACGGCGGGCACCTGCGTCTGGTCCAGGCCGGACCGCGCCCGGCGTTGCGGGAACCCGCGCTCCCACCAGACCCTGGACCGGTCGTTGCCGAGCCCAGTTTCTACGAGCTGTTCGGGCGCCGCATCGCGCTGCTGCTGAGGAGCGGGCCGCTTGGAGCGGTGCGGATCGCCGAGGCGATGGACCTGACGCGGCCGCAGGCGGAGGCCTGGCTGCTCCGCGCTGAGGGCGAAGGCCGGGTCCGGCTTGATCCCGCGGACCGGCTCTATCACCTGTCCTGACGGTCATGTTGCACTGCACAGTGGTGGCGTTGACCGGGTTCCGCGCCGGGCGTAGGACCGTTGGATGCCACGCCAGCCCCCGATCTTCCGGGCTCGCCATTCAAGGAAGTAGCCAGCGCGCCCATGAAGGATGTCCGTGACGCGCTGTTTGTGGCGCATGCAACCGACGGCAAGCTGGTGCGCCGCCCGATGTCTCCCCACCTCGGCGTCTACAAGTTGCAGATGTCGATGGTGCTGTCCGGGCTCTACCGGATCTCCGGGATCGTGAGCTCGATCGCCACGCTGCTGCTGGTGTGGTGGCTGGTGGCGGCGGCGACCGGGCCGAAGCCGTTCGCGGTGGTGCAGCGAGTGGCGGCAAATCCGCTCGGCCTTCTGGTGCTATTCGGTTGGACCCTGGCAGTCGTGTTCCACACCGTGGGCGGCCTGCGCCACCTGGCCTGGGACGCGGGCTACGGCTTCGCCAAGAACGTGTACAACCGCACCGGACCGCTGGTGATCGTGGTGTCGGTGCTTCTGACGCTGCTGATCTGGGTGGCAGGCTTCGTGCTCTGGCAGCACGGGGCCGGGGCTGCCGGAACGGGACGCTGAACATGGCCGACAGGAACACGCAGGTCCAGATCATGCGTTCCCAGCTGGGACGGGTGCGCGGGCTGGGATCTGCCAAGTCGGGCGTCGAGCACTGGTGGGTCGAGCGCCTCACCGCCATCGCGCTGGTGCCGCTGACTGTCTGGTTCGTGGTGGCGGTGCTGCTGCACCTGGGCCAGCCGCAACTCGCGGTGGTGCACTGGGCTGCGCACCCGGTCAACACGGTCTTGTTGCTGGCGCTGGTGATGCTCACCTTTCATCACATGCAGCTCGGGCTGCAGGTCGTGATCGACGACTACGTGCACGATACCCGCTCGCATCTGGTGATCTCGCTGCTGAACAAGGGCGCGTCCCTGTTGCTGGGGCTGTTCGCGGTAGTGGCGATCCTGAAGATGGCGTTCTGGATCCACGCGTCCTAAGCGGTTTCCAGGCTGGAACGAGAGTTTTGACATGAACGCGATCACGCTGCCTTCCTCACGCGCCTACACGATCGTAGACCACGCCTACGACGTGGTGGTGGTGGGCGCCGGCGGTTCCGGCCTTCGTGCCACCCTCGGCATGGTCGCGGCCGGGCTCAAGACCGCCTGCATCACCAAGGTGTTCCCGACCCGCTCGCACACGGTGGCGGCACAGGGCGGCATCGGCGCCTCGCTCGGCAACATGGCCGAGGACAACTGGCGCTGGCACATGTACGACACCGTGAAGGGGTCGGACTGGCTCGGCGACCAGGACGCGATCGAGTACATGTGCCGCGAGGCGGTGCCGGCGATCCAGGAGCTGGAGCATTTCGGCGTGCCGTTCTCGCGCACCGAGGACGGCCGGATCTACCAGCGCCCGTTCGGCGGCCACATGTCGGACTACGGCAAGGCGCCGGTGCCGCGCGCCTGCGCCGCCGCCGACCGCACCGGCCACGCCATCCTGCACACGCTCTACCAGCAGAGCCTGAAGCACAACGCCGAGTTCTTCGTCGAGTACTTCGCCCTCGACCTGATCATGGATGAGGATGGCGCCTGCCGCGGCGTCATGGCCTGGTGCCTGGAGGACGGCACCATGCACCGGTTCCGCGCCAACATGGTGGTGCTGGCGACAGGCGGCTACGGCCGCGCCTACATGAGCTGCACCTCGGCCCACACCTGCACCGGCGATGGCGGCGGCATGGCCATGCGCGCCGGCATCCCGACCCAGGACATGGAGTTCGTGCAGTTCCACCCCACGGGGATCTTCCCGGCTGGCTGCCTGCTGACCGAGGGCTGCCGCGGCGAGGGCGGATACCTGACGAACTCCGAGGGCGAGCGCTTCATGGAGCGCTACGCGCCGACCGCGAAGGACTTGGCGTCGCGCGACGTGGTATCGCGCTCGATGACCATCGAGATCAACGAGGGGCGCGGGTGTGGTCCGAACAAGGACCACATCATGATGCACCTGGAGCACATCGGTGCCGACCTGCTGCACGAGCGCCTGCCAGGCATCTCGGAGACGGCACGGGTGTTCGCCGGCATCGACGTCACCAAGGAGCCGGTGCCGGTTTTGCCGACCGTGCACTACAACATGGGTGGCATCCCAACGAACTACCACGGCGAGGTACTGCGGCCGACGCAGGCCGATCCGGACGCGGTGGTGCGCGGGCTGATGGCGGTCGGCGAGGCGGCCTGCGTGTCGGTGCATGGCGCCAACCGGCTCGGCACCAACTCGCTGCTCGACCTGGTGGTTTTCGGTCGAGCTGCCGCGTTGCGCGCCGCTGAAATCGTCAGGCCGGGCGAGACGAGCCGGCCCCTGCCCGACCGCGCCGGCGAGTTCTCGTTGGACCGGCTGGACCGGATGCGCCACGCCAACGGCAACACCCGCGTCGCCACCATGCGCGAGGAGCTGCAGCGGACCATGCAGGCGCACGCGGCAGTGTTCCGCTCCTCCACCAGCCTGACCGAGGGCGTCGAGAAGATCGACCGGCTGTGGTCAGGCCTGGTCGACGTGTCGGTCGCGGACCGGTCGCTGATCTGGAACAGCGACCTGATGGAGGCGCTCGAATACGAGAACCTTATGGCCAACGGCACCGTCACCATGGTCAGCGCGGAAGCGCGCAAGGAAAGCCGCGGCGCCCAGGCGCATGACGACTATCCCGACCGCGACGACGCAGAGTGGATGAAGCACACGGTGTCGTATCTTGGGGATCAGGGAGCCGTGGACCTGTCCTACCGCCCGGTGCGGATGCAGACGCTGACCAACGAGGTGTCCGTGTTCCCGCCGAAGAAACGCGTCTACTGAGCTTTCCAGGGGCTTTGCTCCTGACCCCACCAGAGGACGGTCGTCCTCTGGACACCTGATCTGAGTAGTGGGTTCCAAGGGCTGCGCCCTTGGCGGGTCCAGGGCAGCGCCCTGGCCTTGATGCAAGGGATTTCCCATGGTCGAGTTCACGCTTCCCAAGAACAGCAAGGTCGGCCGCGGCCGCACCTTCGCGGCGCCGGCCGGCTCGAAGCGGGTCAAGGAGTTCAAGGTCTATCGCTGGAGCCCGGATGACGGGCAGAACCCGGTGCTGGACACCTATGAGCTCGACCTCGACCGCATGGGCCCGATGGTGCTGGACGCGCTGATCTACATCAAGAACGAGGTTGACCAGACCCTCACCTTCCGCCGCTCCTGCCGCGAGGGCATCTGCGGCTCGTGCGCCATGAACATCGACGGCACCAACACGCTGGCCTGCCTCAAGCCGATCGAGGAGGTGAAGAAGGCGGTCAACATCTACCCGCTGCCGCACATGCCGGTGGTCAAGGACCTGGTGCCGGACCTGAGCATGGCGTACGCGCAGCTGCGCTCGATCGAGCCCTGGCTCAAGGCCGACACCAACCCGCCGCCGGACGGCGAGCGCCGGCAGAGCATGGAGGAGCGGTCCAAGCTGGACGGCATGTGGGAGTGCATCCTGTGCTTCTGCTGCACCACCTCCTGCCCGAGCTACTGGTGGAACGGCGACAAGTACCTCGGCCCGGCGACGCTGCTGGCGGCGTATCGCTGGATTGCCGACTCGCGCGACGAGTACACCGGCGAGCGGCTGGACGCGCTGGAGGACCCGCTCAAGCTGTATGCCTGCCGGACCATCATGAACTGCACCCAGACCTGCCCCAAGGGGCTGAATCCCGCGGAAGCGATCGGCAAGATCAAGCAGCTGCAGCTGGAGCGGAAGGGCTAGGCCGCACCGCTCCGGCACCTTCCGGCGCGTCGTGTTCGACCAGCCCCTCACCACCGGATCGGCTCGCCTAGCGGCGTGGCGCGACAGCCTGTTCGTCGACCACGGGGTGTTCCGCCTCCTCTGGACCAACGCGGCGACGGTGGTTCCGGGCAAGGTGTACCGCGCCAACCACCCTGTCCCGTTCCGCCTGGCCCGGCTGGCCCGGCGGTTCGGCGCGCGCACGCTGGTGAACCTGCGCGGCCATCGGCAATGCGGGTCCGACGCGTTGTCGCGCGAGGCGGCGTCGCGGCTCGGGCTCCTGCATGTGGACATGGCATTCGAAAGCCGTGGTGCGCCCCACCGCGAGCGGATCCTGCGCTTCGCCGGGCTCTACTGCGGGTTGGCGTTTCCGGCGCTGATGCATTGCAAGTCGGGCGCGGACCGGGCCGGACTGGCTTCCGGGCTGGTTGTGCTGTTCGAGGGTGGCACCGCGACCGAGGCGCTACGTCAGCTGTCCTGGCGCTACGGGCACTTCCGCCGGTCGCGCACCGGCATCCTTGACGCGTTCTTCCTGCGCTATCGCAACGATGCGGAAGGGCGGCTGCCGTTCCTGGACTGGGTCCGTGACGAGTACGACGAAGCCGCCCTCAGGCGTGACTTCGTTGCCGGTCGGCTGTCCAGCTTCGTGACCGACCGGGTGTTGCGGCGGGAGTGAGTCTGCGGGCAGGCGCCAGGCTATCCGGCGATCCGTTCCGGCCCCATGGACTTGATCAGGTCGAGCACGCGCTTGCGCACCGGCTGCTCGCTGATCTTGTAGTACGCACGCACCAGCTCGACGGTCTCGCGCCGGCTGAACAGATCCTCCGGCGCGCCGAACCCTTCCTGCGCTTCCGCGAAGCCGCCCGCCTGTGGCATCGGCATCCGCGTGCCGCCGCCGGTGCCGTAGGAGGTCGGCATGTCGTCGAAGAAGAAGCTCACCGGCACGTCGAGCACGCGGGACAAGTCGAACAGGCGCGACGCACCGACGCGATTGGCGCCCCGCTCGTACTTCTGCACCTGCTGGAACGTCAGGCCGAGCGCATCGCCGAGGCGCTCCTGCGACATCTGCAGCAACGTGCGACGGAGCCGGATCCGGCCGCCGACGTGGACGTCAATCGGGCTCGGCCGGGACTCGCGTTCAACCGGCCCGACATCGGCAGACATCTTCATCTCGTCGTTCACGTCCAACCTTTTGGCGGAGGTCTGCTTCACCATCAACACGTTCTCTTTTTCGATGTAAAACAGCTAGGAGCACAACCCTCAATTGTCAACCGCCGGTCGCACGGTCTTTTCTGCCCTGCACAGTTGAAAAACACCAGCTTATCTGGTCGCGTCTCAAAATTTATGCGCGATTTTGCCATGAAATCAGCGCAATCGTGGCAAGCATGATGCAAAGCAGGATCGGGATCAGGAGGCCGCCGCGGGCGAAGAGCGTCGGCGGGAATGGGCCGGGAAGGGCCACCACAAGCGTTCCCGCAATCCCCCAGTCGAGTCGCCCGAGCGCGCGCCCCGACGCATCGAAGGCGGCCGAGATGCCGGTGTTGGCAGCGCGGGCCAGCGGCAGGCCTTCCTCGACCGCACGCATCCGGGCGGTGGCGAGGTGCTGGCGGGGTCCGGCCGTGTTGCCATACCAGGCATCGTTGGTGATGTTCAGCAGCCAGTCCGGCCGGTCGCCGCGGCGCACCACGGCGCCGGGGAAGATCACCTCGTAGCAGATCAGCGGCCCGAAGGGGGCCAGGCCGGGAAGGTGCAGGGTGCGCCGGCCCGGCCCGGCGGCGAAGCCTCCGCCCGGCACCACCTGGAGCGGCAGGAACGGCGGCTGGTATTCGCCGAACGGCACCAGGTGCGCCTTGTCGTAATATCCGGCGATCCGCGCGTCCGGCAGCACTGCAACCAGGCTGTTGCGCGGGTGGCCGTGGTCGTCGAAGCGCACGCTGCCGACCAGGCCCGCCGCCGCGTCGGGCACGGCGGCCATCAGCACCTCGCGTGCCACCGGCTCTCGGTCCAGCAGGCCCGGGAACGCGCTTTCCGGCCAGGCGAACACGATCGGCCGCTGCCCGTCGCCGCTTCGCGCCCGTTCTGCCGCCGCCTCGGCCACGCCGCGACGGGTCAGCTCAAGGTAGTTGCGGAAGATTGCCGCGGGCTCGTTCCCGCCGCCGCGGCCCTGCTTCTCCTCCTCCGACACGTTGCCCTGCACCAGCACCACCAGCGGCCCGTCCGGCCCCGGGTGCGGCAGCAGGACCAGACGCGCCACGCCGGCACAGATCCAGGCGGCGAGCAGAGCGGCGCCGACGCCCAGGCCGCGACGCCCCAGCAGCGGCAGGCCGGCCAGAAGCAGCGTGAGCAGGGTCAGACCGTGCACCGAGATCCAGGCCGCGGGCTGGATCATCACGTCGCCGGCGCGGCCGGGGAACTCCCACACGCTGCCCCACAGGTTCCACGGGAAGCCCGAGAACACGAACTCGCGGGCGAGGTCGGACAGGGTCCACAGGGCGGCGAACAGCGTCACCCGCCGCCAGCCCGGACGCGCCAGCCGCGCCGACGCGCAGGCGAGTGCGGTGAAGCAGGACAACGGGATCGCTCCGCCGGGAGCGGCCAGTGGCACCGCCCACCACAGCTCGGCCGCGCGCACCAGCACGGCGTCGGTCAGCCAGTACAGCCCGGCGGTGTGCAGCCCCATGCCGAACGCGAAGCCGTGGCGCAGCGCCTGCGGCCAGCGCGGGGCGTCGCCCGTCAGACGGAGCAGGGCCGGCACCGTCAGCAGCAGCACCGGCACGAGGTGCAGCGGCGGCAGCGCCAGGGCGGAGGCCAGGCCCAGCAACACGGCGCGGAGGTCGGGCGGCAGCCGGTTCCAGCGCTCCCTCACCCCGATCCGGTCCTGGGTGGCAATCAGCGCGTCAGTAGATGGCTTCACGCAGCTGCCGCTCGTAGTGGCGGTAGTACTTGTCGGTGATCAGGTCGGTCTTGACCACCACCGCGACGTCGGTGGTGTTGAACTGCCGGTCCACCACCGCGCCGTCGCCGATGAAGCCGCCGAGCCGGAGGTAGCCCTTGATCAGCGGCGGCAGCGACTGCTGGATCCGGCGGTGGTCGAACGAGGCCGGGTCGATCCGGCGCATCTCGACGTAGCGGCCGGGGACCGCGCGCAGCCGCAGCGCCGGCGGCGCCAGGTGGTTGTGGTACAGGTAGGTGAGCTCGGCGTCGAGGCGGTCCGGCTCGGTGCCGGGCAGGCTGGCGCAGCCGAACATCACGTCGATCCGGTGCAGGAACACGTAGGCGGCGATGCCGCGCCACAGCAGCTGCATCGCCGCCCGGCCGCGATAGGTGCGGTCGATGCAGGAGCGGCCGAGCTCCAGCAGGCGGCCGGGGAAGCCGGTGATGGTGCTGATGTCGTACTCGTCGGAGGTGTAGAAGCGGCCGACCTGCGCCGCCGCCTCGCTCTGCACCAGCCGGTAGGTGCCGATGATGCCCTTCGCGCCGGAACCGACCGCGTGGTCGATCACCAGCAGGTGGTCGGCCACGTCGTCGAACATGTCGACGTCGCGCTGCAGCCGGCGCACCCGGTCGTCCGGGGTGGCGCCCATCTCCTGGTAAAAGATGCGGTAGCGCAGCGCCTGCGCCGCGTCGCGCTCGGCTTCGGTGGCCGCGATCCGCACCCCCAGATGGCCGGCACGCAGCTCGCCGAAGCCGGTCACCGAGCCTCCTGCCGGCAGCAGGGGCAGCGTGATCGGCTTGCTGATCGTCAACGTCCCTTCCCCGCTGGCCGGTCGTCGGCGCCGCTTCCGGCCGTGCCCATGCCCTGGGTCGCTCCCTGGGACCGCCGGCGCGCGAACAGCTCCATCCGGTGCGACACGAGGTCGAAGCCCAGCCGGTTCGCGATCTGGCGCATCAGCTGCTCGTGCTCCGCATCCTCGAACTCGATCACCTGGCCGGTGTCGATGTCGATCAGGTGGTAGTGGTGGCCGTGCTCGGTGGCCTCGTAGCGGGCGCGGCCGCCGCCGAAGTCGCGTCGCTCGAGGATGCCCTTCTCCTCCAGCAGCCGGACGGTGCGGTAGACGGTGGCGACCGAGATCCGGCTGTCCAGCCCGGTGGCGCGCCGGTACAGCTCCTCGACGTCGGGATGGTCGTCGGCCTCGGACAGCACGCGGGCGATCACACGGCGCTGCCCCGTCATCTTGAGTCCACGGTCGATGCACAGGCGCTCTATGCGCGATTCCATCGCTCCACCAACCGTGGCCATCTCAGGCGGCGTAGCCGATACGAGGGAGAATTGTCCAATCGCCGCCGCACCGCTGTTGCAGGGCGGACACGGCGCTCAGGCCTCGTCCTGCGGCTTGCGCCCCAGACCGATCCTCTTGGCCAGGTCCGACCGGTGGCTGGCGTAGTTCGGCGCCACCATCGGGTAGTCCGGCGGCAGACCCCAGCGCTGCCGGTAGGCGTCCGGCGTCATATCGTAAGCGGTCTTCAGGTGCCGCTTCAGCATCTTCAGCTTCTTCCCGTCCTCCAGGCAGACGATGTAGTCCGGGAACACCGACCTCCGGATTGCCACCGCCGGAAGCGGCTTGTCGGCCGGCACCGCTGCCGCGGTGCCCTGGGCCAGATCGGACAGGGCGCGGAACACCTCCTGGATCAGCACCGGCAGCGCGTCGGGCTCCACCGGATTGTTGGACACGTGCGCCGAGACGATCTGCGCCGTGAGCTCCAGCATGTCCGGTTCGTCCGCGTGGTCGGCCATGTTGTGATCCCGGCACATCATTATGTCATCTATAGAAAAGGCGGACGGGTTCCTGCAACGGGCGCAGTCCGGGCTTCGAGGGATCACCATGAACGACCAGTCGACAATCGAGCACCTCGACATCACGAAGGAGCTCTGCCCGATGACCTTCGTGCGCACCCGGCTGGCGCTGGACCGGCTGTCGCCCGGACAGCGGCTCGACGTCCGGCTGCGCGGCGACGAGCCGCTGCGCAACGTGTCGGGCAACGTGGTCTCGCTCGGCCATGCGCTGCTTGCGACCCGGCCGCTGGAGGACGGCAGCGTCGTGCTGGAGATCAGGCGGCGCTGAGTGGCATGGCGAGCACCAGCGCGTCGTCGCCGTCAGGGTAGTAGCGGCGGCGGCGGCCGACCTCGACCAAGCCGGCCTGCGCATAGAGCGCCCGTGCCGGCGCATTGCCCTCGGCCACCTCCAGGAACAGCCGCGTCGCACCGAGGCGAACAGCCTCCCCGCTCGCCGCCCGCAGCAGCGCGGAGCCTGCGCCGCGACGCCGCGCCTGCGGCAGCACGCCGAGCGTCAGCAGCTCGGCCTCGTCCGCCGCCACACGGGCGAGGGCGAGCCCGTCCAGGTCCGCCACCGCGAAGCAGCCCGGCATCCCCAGCAGGGCGGCCATCGCCGCCTCGTCCCAGCGCGCTCCCTCACGGAAGCAGCCGGCGTGCAGTGCCGCCAGCAGGCCCGCCGCAGCGGGGCCGGTCAGGATCAAGGGAAAGCCATGACCGGGTGCCTGTGGACCCTGCACCCGCAGGTCCCCGGCTTCGCCGGGCTCCTGTCCAGGGACTGGACACATCGAGGCGGCCTGTCTGTACCGGGACGCGGAGGGCGCGTATCGGCAAGCCAGCTGGGCAGGCAACCTGCGCCAGGGGCCCTGCGCGCTCCCCCCGTGACAAACCGTCGTGACTGGACGAGACTCCGGTGACCGATTCCTCCACGGGCAGCCGGAGCGGGGCAGATGCAGGATGCCGCTGGTGACAGGTGGATCATTTCCACCGGGCGCAGCCGGCTGGTTCTTCGGCAACCGCGGCTGAGATACACTTCGGCCTCGTTGCCCGGCCAGTCCAACCCGCTCGTGCCCGCCTCCTCAACCAGCACAACGGACCACAACAGCAGCACCCGATCAACGGCTCGATCAGGCTGCCGGCCATTCCAGGACCAGGCCCCGACACGACGGTCGCGACACACGTCAGGCCGGACCGTCAACCAACGACATCCGCTCCATCCAGCACATCCACGACCTGCTCGGCCGGATGTCCAGCAAAGGAAGCCGCCACAGGCTCGCCTGCATCCCCTCACCGGGAGAGCGCCATCGACTTCCGGAGGATCGGGTCATCCTCGCGGGATCGCGGGCACCATCTGCCGCCGTCCGCGATGAGGAGGGCCTCGCTGACCGGCTGCGCGAACAGGTGGCCCTGCAGCTCGTCGATGCCGGCCGCGATCAGGAACAGGCGCTGCGGGTCGGTCTCGACGCTTCAGCAGCCACCTGCAATCCCATGGCGTGTTCCAGCTGGATGACGGCCTTGACGATCGCGACCGCCTTCTCGCTCTGGCGGAGCGCCTTGACGAAGGAGCTGTCGATCTTGACGCGGTCCACCACGCAGCAATGCAGGTGACGGAGCGAGGAGAAGCCGGTGCCGAAATCGTCGAGGGCGATGCGCAGACCGGCTGCCCGCAAGGTGGCCAACTTGCCGGCGATGCCGTCGACGTCGTCCATGACTGCGGTTTCGCTGATCTCGAGCTCGATCCTGCCAGGACCGACGAGTGAGGCCTGGAGAAGCTCCAGCACCCCGTCGACGTAGCCCGCATGACGGAGCTGCACGGGCGACACGTTGATCGCCACGGTGAGCATCGGCCAGCGTGCCGCGAAGCCGAGCGCCTCGCGCAGGACCCACGTGCCCAACGGGATGATCAACCCGGTTTCCTCGGCGAGCACGATGGTGTCCTGGGTCGACATCAGGCCTCGCGTGGGATGCTGCCAGCGCAGCAGGGTTTCGACACCCTTCACCACGTCATCGGTCCCGACCTTGACCTGATAGACGAGCCTCAGCTGATTCCTGCTTCCGAGTGCGGTCTCGAGGTCGGTCTTGAGCTGCACGCGGTCACGGAAGGCCTGGCTGAGCTCGTCGCAGAAGACGCAATATTCATCGCGTCCTCCCGCCTTGGCGGCATAACGTGCCAGGTCGGCGCGTCGCATGAGCTCGCTCGGATCGAACGTGCCGCTCGGTCCGATGGCCAGGCCGATGCTGGCGCTGACGTGGGCGGGCCGATCGACAACAGGAACGGAGTTCGCGCCGCTTCCAGAACGACGCGGCAGACCTCCGCGACGTCGAGGCGGTCCCGACGGCCCGGCGCCAGCACGCGAACTCGTCGCCGCCGAAGCGTGCGACGGTCACGTCGCGACCGACCACCGCCAGCATACGCGTGCTGAAAATGCGCAGCAGCTGGTCGCCGGCGTTGTGCCCCATCGTGTCGTTGACCAGCTCGAACCGGTCGAGATCGATGTAGAGCACGGCGAAGTGGCTCCCGCTCCGGGGGAGATTGTCCAGCCGGCGCCGGAACTGGTCGCGGTTGACCAGGGTGGTCAGGAGTCAGGGGTCGCCGCGTGCTCGACCGCCTCCTTCATCTGCAGCACGCGTCGGACGGCCCGGCTCTTTGGCTTGTATGGATCGCCGGGCGCGGGCGCAGGGACGGGTCCAACGCACTGCGCCACGCCATGGCGTGACGAGACCGGGTCTTAGTGCACGTCCGGCGTTAGGCGCACAGCACGGTCTGCGGGTGACGGAAGCGGGCCGGCCTGACAGCCCACCGGCGTTGCGTAAGGCCTGCGCCTAGCGATACCCGGCGACGTCCGCCTTGTCCTCCGGCAGCCTGGCTTCGGGCGGATCGACGTAGAGCGGCTGCGGCGGGAGCGGCGGCAGCGTGCCCTTCCATCGCGACAGCGCGGCATGGGCGATCGTGGCAGCGGACGGGGTGGACAGGCCGGACAGGAACGCGACACCGTCGCCCAGAACCTCCCCTACCAGATGCGAGGCGTCGCCACCGAGCAGCACCGGTCGTTCCGGCACCGGCAGCGCGTCGAGCATGGCGGCCTGCACCGGCACGGCCTGGTCGGGACGCTCAATGAACACGCGGCCCCGCCGTGCCTGGCTGACGCACCAGAACGGCCCGTCGCCGGCGATCGTCCGCAGCCCCGGCGCCAGCGCCTCGCCGACCGTGACGCCGACCACCTCGGCACGGCTGCCCAGTGCCAGCCCGTGCGCCAATGCCAGTGCCGCCCGCAGCCCGGTGAAGCTGCCGGGACCGACTGTGACCGCGAGGAGGTCGAGGCTCCCGGCCGTCCAGCACAGCACGTCGAGCCGTTCCCGCAACAGCGTCGGCAGGCCAGCGCCGTCGCGGCCCGGCAGGGCGTCGTCGACCAGGGTTTCCAGCGACCCGTGCTCCCAGGCGAGCAGCCCGAACCCGATCCCGGCAACAGCGGACGCCCCGTTCAGCGCCAGGATCCGCATCACAGCAGCATGCAGGCTTCATCGAAAGTCAGGCGGGGCGCGCGCGGCTGCTCGGGCGCGTCCGACGCGTAGCCGAGGTTGACCAGGAAGTTGGAGCGCCAGCCGCTGCCAGCCAGGAAGATGTCGTCCACCAGCTGGTTGTCGAAGCCGGACATCGGCCATACGTCGAGGCCCAGCGCGCGTGCGGCCAGGATCAGGTAGCCGCCCTGGAGGGAAGCGTTGCGGAACGCGGTCTCCTCCGACAGGGCGAGATCGGCGGCGAACCAGGAGCGCGCGTCCTGCGACGGGTAGAGACGCGGCAGCTGCTCGAAGAACAGCGGGTCCTGCGCCACGATCACCGTGACCGCCGCCTCCATCGTGGCCTCGACGTTGCCGGCGGACAGCGCCGGGCGCAGGCGCTCGCGGCTGTCGCGCGTGGTCAGGAACACGAAGCGGCCGGGCGAACAGTTGCCGGAGGTAGGGGCGAGCTTCACCAGGTCGTAGAGCGCGTGCAGCGTCTCCTCCGGCACCGGCGCCGCGGTCCAGGCGGCGGGGGTGCGGGCGGTGCGGAACAGCGCGTCGAGCGCCGGATCGTCGAGCGGCATGGTGGCGCGGGCCTCTCCGCTCCCAGTTCCCTGCCGCTACGCCTCGACCTGCTCCACCGACTGCACCTCGGGCACGTAGTGGCGCAGCATGTTCTCCACGCCGTGCTTCAGCGTCGCACGCGAGGATGGGCAGCCCGAGCAGGCACCCTGCATGTGCAGCCGCACCACGCCGTCGCGGTAGCCGCGGAACACGATGTCGCCGCCGTCGCCGGCCACCGCCGGGCGGACCCGGGTGTCGAGCAGCTCCTTGATCTGGTCGACGATCTCCTGGTCCTCGGGCAGCACGTCCTCGTCCGCCTCGTGGGCCTCGCCCTCGATCACCGGGCATCCCGACACGAACTGGTCGACCACCACCGACAGCACCAGCGGCTTGAGGGCGCTCCAGGACACGTCGTCGGACTTGGTTACGGCGATGAAGTCGCCGCCGAGGAACACGCGCGACACCCCGTCCTGGGCGAACAAGGCTGCGGCCAGCGGCGAGCGGCCGGCGGTCTCGATCGAGGTGAAGTCGGCGGTGCCGGCGGCCATCACCGTCCGGCCGGGCAGGAACTTCAGCGTCGCGGGGTTCGGGGTGTCCTCGGTCTCGATGAACATGGCGGCGATCCTGGTTCTGGTGCGAACGTGGACGGTCTGGTCGCCTGCAGAAGGCAAGGCCGGCCGGGTCCGTGGCCCGTCACATGTGGCAAGACCGCCGCGCGAGGCAAGGGGCGACGCCCGGACCGGCGGAGGTGCCGAGTTTCCGATTGACAGGCGGGGCCTGGGTCTGGCCATCCATCGCAGGCGGGCGGACGTGAAATCCCGGCCTGCGGCAAGGGTTTGGACGGACAGGCTGGTGCGGCATATGAGCAGGAACTCCCTTCGCGCCGTGCTGGCGCTGCTGTGCCTGCCGGTCGCGGCGGCGTCCGGGGCGCCGGCGCGTGCGGACGGGATCGCCTTCGTGCTCAACTCCGCCGACGCATCGATCAGCGAGTTCGATACCACCACCCTGCGCGAGATCCGGCGCCTGCCGGTGCTGCGCGAGCCGCACCACATGGCGACCACGCCGGACGGCAAGTCGCTGGTGGTCGGCGACACCGCCGGCAACGCCGCCTTCTTCCTCGACGCGCAGACCGGGCTGATGCAGCGACGGGTGCCGATGAGCGACCCGTACCAGCTGCAGTACAGCCCGAACGGGCGGCTGCTCACGGTGGCCGGGCTGGCGCGCGACCAGGTCGACATCTACGACGCCGCTACGCTGGCGCTGCTGCACCGCGTCCCGGCGCGGTCCATGCCGAGCCACATCAACTACTCACCGGACTCGGCGACGGTGTACGTGAGCCTGCAGGATACCGGGCACCTCCTCGCGATCGACACCGCCAGCGGCCGCGTGCTGTGGGACACTCCTGTCGGCAAGACCCCGGCCGGCGTGCTGTGGCACAACAACAAGCTGCTGGTCGGGCTGATGGGCGCCACCTACGTGGCGGAGGTCGATCCGGCGGACGGGCAGGTCGACCGCAGGATCGAGATGGCGCCCGGCCCGCACAACCTGTTCGTCTCGCCCAGCCGCCGCCTGCTCTACGTGACCTGCCGCGTGTCGGGGACCATCCAGCAGCTGGACTGGGACAGCCTGGCGATCCTCAAGAGCTTCCACGTCCCCGGCGGCCCGGACGACATCGTCATCGCCCCGGACGGCAAGCTGTGGGCAACGCTGCGTTGGCGACAGAAGGTCGCGATCATCGACCCGGCGACGGCGGCAGTCACCTACCTGCCGACGGGGCGCAGCCCGCACGGGATCTGGCTCAACACGACGCAGGCGCCGCGCCAGCTCAGCATGCGGTGAAGCGGCCGCGTCCGTCGGGTCGACCGTCGGACCGAGCGCAGCCGGGGCAGCGTCACCGAGGCGTGCCGGCGGCTTCGGCAGGCGGTTGTTCCGCCCGCGTCTTCAAAGCCGCGTTCATCTCGTCGAAGTGCGAACGCAGGCGGCCGGTGTCGAAGATCCATAAGGCGACGCCGCTTAGGTGCTCGCCCTGCGTCATCAGGGTGCTGCCTCCGACCGGTCGAAGCAGGAAATAGTGCTCGGCGTCGAGCAGGCCGGGCAGAATGATCCGCCCAAACCAGCGCAGTTCGCGATCCGGCCGCACCACCAGCAGCCGAGGTCGGAACACGATGCGGTCGTTGTCGTCAATCTCGACGTGCTCGATCACGTCGCCCTGCACCAGCCTGCCGACCAGCCGCATATGCGGATTCCACTGCGGATAGGCTGCGGTGTCGGCCAGCACCGCCCACACGCGTGAGGGTGGCGACGCAATATCGATGGTCGTGAGAAGGTCGCGTCGTGGCGGAAACGCGAACGCCGCGACCAGCAGAAGCAGGATCGCGGCGGCCGTAGCCCCGACGATCTTCCTCGCCAGGCCAAACGAAATGGGAATCTGCACTGTGGCAGATCCCCGGGATCGGTGTCTCAGAAGTGGGCACGTACCGTGAAGGTGATCGAAGCAGGCTCACCCGGGAGGGCGTCGTTGAAGTTCGGGCTGCAGCCGTAGTTGCTGATCGCCTCTCCCTTGAACGGTCCACTCTTGAAGGTGCCGCACGAGGAGGGTGAGATCTGGTTGTAGAAGTATTGGAAATAGCCCTGGTTGAAGATGTTGAGCACGTTCAGGTCGAAGTCGAGCGACTTGAGCGGGCCGGCATAGGCACTGCGGATCGGCATCTTGTAGTTCAGGTCGAGGTTGAACACTGCGAACGGCGAGATGCCTCCGCCGTTGGTGTTTGTGAACGTCTCGCCGGCGGTGCCCGCGTAGTAGGCATAGCTGCCGTACGAGCCGATCCGGGGGATGGTTCCGAGGTTGACGAAGCCGTTGCCGTCGGTGGTCGTGTACTGGTGGCCGGTATATTGGCCCTCGAAGCGGACGTTCAACTCGTCGTTGGGCAACAGCAGGTTGTGGTGGTCGTAGTCGACGCCGAAGGTTGACAGCCAATCCGGGATGCCCGAGATCGGGGTGCCGCGGATCGCCAAGCCGAACTGGTCCTCCTGGATCGTAACGCTGGCGGTGGACGTCGCCAGATACTTGGCCAGTGTGTAGGACACATTGCCGAACAACTGCCAGCGTGGCGTCAGCTGATAGATCGCGGACGCCTCGAAACCTTTGAACTCGCGCTGCCCGTCGTTAGTGTAGAACGACTGGCCGGTCTGCGGCCCCGACTGGTATTCGAAGAACCCGAAGTCGCGGGTGACATGCTGGTAGAAGTAGTCCAGGTTGAGGCTGAGGTTGTTGCGGTTGTACTTCACCCCGAACTCGTACATGTGCACGATGGAGGGCTGCGGCGGACCTTCTCCCGGGACACTCTGCGGCACGTAGTCGGCGACCGGTGCGAAGATCGCGGACTCGCCGAAGCTCCCGTAGAGGGAAACGCCGCGTGCCGCGGGTAAGATCTTGTCCAGGTCGTAGTCGACGTTGGCGAACGGCAGCCAGGTGCGATCCCACTTGTGCACCTTGTACTGTCCGAACGCGTCGCCGAACTGCTGGTAGTAGGCACTGTTCAACGTCGCGGCGCTCGGCTGGCCGCCGAAGATGTAGCTGCCGTCCTCGCTAGTATCCGCCGTCTGCAGCGTGACGCCCGGGGTGAAGTGCAGGGTGTTCTGTATCAGGTCGATCTTGTCCTGGAGATAAGGCTCGTAGATCGTGCGCTGTCCGCCGCCATCATAGCCGGAGCCCGGTGCTCCGCTCAGGTTCTGCTGGGTATGCGCGAACTCCGGCGTGCTGCCGAGGAACGCCTGCGGGTTGTTCTGGGTCTCCTTGGCGATGATCGCACCGACATGGATGGTGTTGTCGATGCCGTAGATCTGCGGCGGCGTGATGCTCACGCGCGGCTGCAGGCCATAGATGTCATTGTGCTGCCGAATATACTGCGAGTTGGTGCCGCACGGGCTGACCTGTCCGGCAGCGGCGAACTCGGCGGTCACGCTGGCAGGACAATTTGCGGTCAGGTTCGGCTGGTACGGATAGGCGGTCGGCTCGTAGAAGGGAGCGCCGTAGCCGAAGTATTGCTGCTCGCCGAAGCCGGCTGGTGTCTGGGAGAATGGATTTGCACCGCCGACGGCCGCCGAGCCCGGCCCCCCGTTCGGCGCGAACAAGGTTGGGTTGGCGTAGTCTTGGGTGTAGCTGTCGGAGTACAGGTAGAACGCGGTGAGGCCGGCGCTGACGTAGTCGTTGATGTAGGTATCGTTCTTCAGGATCAGGGTGAAGTAGTCGTTGTCCTGCCGGAAGAACTCTTGGCTGGGATTGTAGTTGCTGAAGTAGCCGTTCTGCTGCAGGTACGGCAGCGGCACCGGCTCAGGCGTGATCAGCGCGTTGCCAGTGTTGTAGATCGTGGTCAGCTGGAACAGCGACTGGCCCTGGTTGTAGGGCTTGTCGAAGGCGAACTCCATGTTGTTGTAGCGCGCCGGCGTGTAGTCGACGAAGCCCGACGTCTGCAGGTTGGAGTACTTGACCATCATCTTCGGTGCGTCGACGCCGGTGCCGAGCGGGCCGTCGATCCGGCCGGAGTTGACGTCGAAGCCCTCGTTGTAGGTGCCGAAAGAGCCGACGGATCCGAACAGGTCCACACCTGCCTTGTTGTCGGGGCGCAGACTGGTGTAGGCGACAGTGCCGCCGATGGTTCCAAAGGTGCTCTTGTCCGGGAAGGCAACCCCCGGATAGATCGACACGCCGCTGATCTGGTCCAGGTTGAAATGCGAGCCGACAATGTTGGCCAAATAGCCGCCGGCGCCGCCGCTCAGCAGGTCCTGGGTCGGCACGCCATCATAGGTGGTGGCGACCTCGAGACCACGGATGCCGCGGATGGACAACACCGGTTCGTTGTCGCCGATGCCCTGCTGGTAGACGTAGATCGACGGAGCCTGACGCAGCAGTGTTGCGACGCTGCCCTGCACGCCGACCTGTGAGATCGCTGCGGTGCCGAGCTCGGTGACGGCACTCGGCGCATCCTTCTCGCGCAGCAGGCGCTTCTGCGCCCGCACGGTGACGTTCTCGCTGTTGCCCGGCGTGTTGCCATTCTGCGTCGGCGGCGCCTGGTTGGCGGTGTTGGCCGGGATCCCGGACGGTGCACCTTGAGCCGGCACCTGCGCACGGGCGGCAACATTCGACAGAGTCAGAACAATGGCGGTCGCACCCAGGAGCGCGTGCTTTCGATTGAACAGGTTGGAGGTCCGCAAGGCCAAGTCTCCCGAGAACGATCTGCTAGAACCGTCCTACGGGAAACTTGATGGATTGTGGACAGATTGTGACCGAAACTCTGCCGGGGAACTCATTCCCCGCCGAACTGTAGCCGATACAACACGCTGTTGTTACAATCATCGGGCTCTGCTTGCAAAGAATGCAGGCAAACCCGGATCTGGCGCGGATTTCATCGCTTCCGAACGCCCGGAGCGGGAGGCATGGCTTGGCCCCAACGGGCCGACAGGACGCCCCTGCAGTTCCTCCGGCGTCCACCTCGACCCGCCGCGCCTCAGCGCAGCGGGTCGTCCGCAAGATCGCCGGGCAGACCTAGTGCCGGCCGATCTGCAGGATCCAGAGATGCGCCATGTCGGCGGCGCCGTCGGTGCCCCCGACGGTCTGCAGGGTGCGGATCGCGTCCGCCTTCAGGCCGGCATCCATCTGCGCCAGCCCGAGATGCAGCCTTGCGTCGTCGACCGACACCAGGCCGCCCTTGGCGATGCCGGCCTGCATCAGCGCCAGCCCCTGCGGCGCCTGGCCGGCATCGACCGCGTTGGCGCCGACCAGAAGCAGCGCGTTGCCGTCCGGCGCCGCCTGGGCTGCGGCCTCATCGGAGGAGAGGCTTGCCTTCTTCGCCGCCGCGGTCTGGTCAATCAGCGTCTTGAGCCTTGCCTCGCGCGGCGCCCCGGCATCGCGTCCCAGAGCGCCGCTGACATAGCCGGCCGCCATCACCTTCTGCGCCTGCATCGGCACGCCCTGCTGCACGGCGAGCTCGGCCATGTCCATGAAGTCGGAGGTGGAGGTCAGCAGGCCCACCGCGAGGCGGATGCGATCGACGTCGTACTGCAGCCGCTCCGGAACGTTGGGATTGGTGCGCAGGCCCTGCATTAAGTTCGCCCAGTAGTCCGGCTTCGGGTAGTACTGCACCAGCTTGACCATAGTGGCGTTGAAGCCGTTCAGGTCGCGCGACTGCTGCTGCACCGCGGCCAGCAGCTGCAGCTGGTTCTCGGTCGGCTTCTGGCCCGCCCGCTCCTCCATCGCGATCTGGCGCGCCTGCGCCTGCGCTGCGTGGGGGTAGTCCTTCAGCAGGTAGTAGGACTGGATCAGCAGCGTGTGCATCTGCGGGTCGTTGCCGCCCGCCTTGAAGTAGCGCTCCAGGGCGGTGACGGTGCGAGCGTAATCGTGCGCGGTGTAGGCCAGGCCCGCTTCCGCCATCAGCAGCCTGGTCCTTTCCGCCCCGGCGGTGCGCGGCGAGGCGATCAGCACGTCGTCGGCGCTGATGGAGGCCGCGACGTCGCCGGAGGACTGCGCCACCGCGGCGCGCATCTGGTCGATCACGTAGGTCTCGTCCGGGGTCTTGTCGCGCACCGCGTCGGCGGCGTTCACGTCGCGCATGGCGCCGGCGAAGTCGCGCTTGCGCAGCGCGACCTGGGCGGCCTGCAGCGGCTTGCCGACCTGCGGCCGCAGCGGATCGGCCAGGACCAGGTCGGGCGCCAGGACCATGCCTGCGAGAACGGAGCCGCACAGGGCAGGGAGGAGGCGAGGCTTCATGTTTGTGTCATTTCGATCTGCTATTGGCCCATGAACTGTTCGTTGCCGACTATGCCGAGCTTGGTCATGCCCAGGCGTTGCGCGTCGGCCAGGACGTGCGCGACGTACTTGTAGTTCGCGAGCTTGTTCGGCCGCAGGTGGATTTCCGGCTGGTCCGGCAACGCGGCGGCGGTGGCGAAGTGCGACAGCAGCGAGTTCTCGTCGGGGATCTGCTCGCCGTTCCAGGAGATGGTGCCGTCGAAGTCGACGTCGATCGTCACCACCGTGGGCGGTACCGGCGGCGGCGGCGGGTTGCCCTGCGGGAGGTCGAGCTTCACCGCATGGGTCTGGATCGGGATGGTGATGATCAGCATGATCAGCAGCACCAGCATCACGTCGATCAGCGGCGTGGTGTTGACGTCGACCATCACCTCGGGATCGCCGCCGGAAGAGCTTTCGGAGCCGACGTTCATGGACATGGTGGCGGGTTCCTGGTTGCGCCGCCACCGGCCCGGACGGGCGGTGCGGCAGCATGGCGGAGAAGGAGTGCGGGCCGGGAGATGATCCCCGGCCCGCCATGTCGGCCTCGGATCAGCCGCCGTGCGGCGGCGGCTGGGTGATGAAGCCGACCTTGGAGATGCCGGCCTGCTGGCAGGCGAACACCACCTTGCCGACGCTCTCGTAGCGCGACAGGGCGTCGCCGCGGATCTGCACCTCGGGCTGCGGCTGCTTCACCGCCACCGCCTCGAGCCGGGCCAGCAGGTCGTGCGTGTCCTTGACCGGCACCGTGTCCCAGAAGATCTGCCCGGCCTCGTTCACCGCGATGGTGATGTTCTGCGGCTTGGTCTGGAACGGCTGGTTGGCGTCCTTGGGCAGGTTGACCTTCACCGTGTGGGTCACCACCGGAATGGTGATCAGGAAGATAATCAGCAGCACCAGCATCACGTCGACCAGCGGCGTGGTGTTGATGGTCGAGACGACCTCGTCCTCGTCGCCCTCGGATCCGACGTTCATGCTCATGGGTCAGGCGACCCTGGTCACGCCGGCGGTCGAGGTCATCGGCGCGTTGGCAGTGGCGGGCAGGGTCTGGGTGCCGACACGCACGCCGCCCAGCAGGATCGAATGCAGGTCGGAGGAGAAGTTGCGTACCCGCTCCACCGCACCCTTGTTGCGGCGGACCAGCCAGTTGTAGCCGAGCACCGCGGGCACCGCCGTGGCGAGGCCGATCGCGGTCATGATCAGCGCCTCGCCGACCGGGCCGGCGACCTTGTCGATCGAGGCCTGGCCGGCGATGCCGATCGCGGTCAGCGCGTGGTAGATGCCCCAGACGGTGCCGAACA
>CAXTVS010000003.1:0-120937 GCA_964247735.1 uncultured Acetobacteraceae bacterium | reverse complement strand
AGAACACCCGGCTCTGCCCCAGCAGCAGCACCAGCAGCACGGAGGTGAAGCCGCACAGGATGCCGAAGTTCACCGCGAGCTTGAGCCAGCCATATGGCGTCTGGTCGATCGCGGTGGCGACCGGCGCCGGGTCGTTCAGCATCCGGTGGTAGTTCAGCATGCCCGTGAGCACGAGGGAGAACGCGATGTACGCCACCGTGCAGATCGCCAGGCTGCCCAGGATGCCGATCGGCATGTCGCGCCTGGGGTTCCTCGCCTCCTGCGCGCAGGTCGAGACCGCATCGAAGCCGACATAGGCGAAGAAGATGGTCCCCGCCGCCCGCATCACCCCGGAGATGCCGAACTGGCCGAAGCTGCCGGTGTTGGGCGGGATGAACGGCACGTAGTTCGCGGTCCGGATGTACGGGATGCCGAACCCGATCACCGCCAGGATCACCGCGATCTTGATCGCCACGATGACGTTGTTGACCCGCGCCGACTCCGACACCCCGCGCATCAGCAGCAGCGACACGCAGACGATCACGAACACCGCCGGCAGGTTGACCAGCCCCACCGCGCTGCTGCCGTCCGGGAGGTGCACCGTCTCATACGGCGACGCGCACAGCCGCGGCGGCAGCGACACGCCGAAGATGCCGAGCAGCTTCACCGCGTAGCGCGACCAGCTCACCGCGACCGCGGCCGCCGCGACCGCGTATTCCAGCACCAGGTCCCAGCCGATGATCCAGGCCACGAACTCGCCCAGCGTCGCGTAGGCATAGGTGTAGGCGCTGCCGGCGATCGGGATCATGCTGGACAGCTCGCTGTAGCACAGCCCGGCGAAGCCGCAGCCGATCGCCGCCACCAGGTAGGACAGCACCACCGCCGGCCCCGCGTTCTCCGAGGCGGCGATGCCGGTGAGCGAGAACAGCCCCGCGCCGATGGTGCAGCCGATGCCGAGCGCCACCAGCGCCCCCGGCCCCAGCACCCGCTTCAGCGACGCACCGCCCTCGCCGGTCTCGGCGAACTGCTCGATCGGCTTGCGCCGCCACAGGGAAGGCGGCTGCACCGTCGCGGCGGACTGGGACATGGCGTGGGGAACTCCTGCCGGAGGGTGCGGTCGCGTCACCGGTGGTTCCGGAGCACGCGACCCTGAGTCGAGGCCTGCACGTGTCGTGCCACTGTGATCAGTCGCATTCGGACAGCCGCGCCAGCCGGACCGCGGTATGGCCGCGGCTGGGCCGCAGGCTCGGCATCACCAGCAGGCAGTCGTCGTGCGGGGTGCGTATCTCCACGCCGCCGTCGCGGGCGATCAGCGTGCCGCCGTCGCGGACCACCTCGCCGCCGCGGAACGACCGGGTGAAGGAGAAGCTGCCGGTGCTGGCGGTGACCACGCTGGTGACCGCGGCGCAGCGCGGCCGCGGCGACGGTCCCGGCAGCGGCACGGACTCCATCATCCCGGTCTCGCGCAGCACCGCCCGCACCGCGATCCGCGCCGTGTCCACCGTTTCCGGCTCCCAGTGCGGACCTGCCTCGACCAGGCAGGCGACGCGGCGGTCGTCGGGATCGACGAACGGCCGGTAGTCGATCAGGCGCAGGCCGCTGCTGTGGCCGTGATCGGCGACCACCATCGCCGGCGTGCCGAGGGTGAGCGCGAAGCGGCGCCCCTTGTCGGTCGGCCCGCTCAGGATCAGCGGCTCGGACGGCCACAGCATCGAGTGGAGGTCGACCAGGACGTCCACCCCGTCGAACAGCGGCCTCAGCTCCCGCGCCCGCGACAGCTCGACCGAGTTGCGGCTGGAGCCCAGGATGGTCTCGTCCCACACCCGGTTCATGTCCTCGTCGACGAAGCGCGACGCGGTCGGCTGGCCGGCATCGAAGCGGTCGAAGGCGGCGAGGTTCAGGAAGCCGACCGACAGCACCCCGCACAGCGGCCTGAAGCCTCCGCGCAGCAGCTCGTCCAGCACGATGGCTCCGGCGATCTCGTTGCCGTGCATCAGCGCGGTGATGGCGACGTGCGGACCCGGCCGGCCGGAGGCGAACTGCATCACCCCGTGCAGGCCGGTGTTGCCGTCGCGCCAGGCCGACAGGTCCGGCGGCCGCAGGTGCACCTCGAAGCGCGGCAGGCGCACGGTGTTGGGCAGGCCGGGCACCTCCGCGGCGGCAGGAACCGGCTCCGCGCCCGGCTGCCGCGGCCCGCGGGCGCTCGGCGGGTCGTCCGCAGCCGGAACGCTCACGTCGGAACGCTCACGGGCGGGTCAGGTGCCGGGCGATCCGGCGGATGAAGCCGTCGCACGCCTCGAGCTGGTCGAGCGCGATCCACTCGTCCGGCCTGTGCGCCTGGGCGATGTCGCCCGGGCCGCAGACGATGGAGGCGATCCCGTTGTCCTGGAAGATGCCCGCCTCGGTGCCGTAGCTGACCTTGCCCTCGCGGTTGGCGCCGCTGGCCTGCTTGACCAGCCCGACCAGCGGGTGGCCCGGGTCCAGCGACAGCGGCGGCAGCAGGTCCAGCGTCTCGAAGCGGAAGCCGGCCTCGGGATCGACCCCCTTCATCCAGCGCTCGGTGGTGTCGCGCAGGTGCGCCCGCATCCGCTCCAGCTCGGCCGCCGCGTCGTCGCCGGGGATGGTGCGCCATTCCATCTCGAAGCTGGCGCGTTCGGGAATGATGTTGAGGATCGAGCCGCCCTCGACCAGCCCGACGTGGATCGTGCTGGTCGGGGGATCGAACCCTTCCTCCCGCCGCCCCTCCGCTTCCAGCCGCCGCGCCTCCGCCGCGACCCAGCCGATCGCCTCGCCGACGGCGTGAACAGCGTTCACGCCGAACCCCGGCTGGCTGGAATGGCCGGGCCGTCCGATCGCGGACACCCGCACCGACAGCCGCCCCTTGTGCGCGGTGATCGGCCGCATCATCGACGGTTCGCCGACCACGCACAGCGCCGGCCGCGCTTCCGGCGGCAGTGCGCGCATCAGCACCCGCGCCCCGTCGCAGTCGACCTCCTCGTTGTAGCTGATGAACAGGTGCACCGGTCGCCGGAGGTCGAGCGCCAGCAGGTCCGGCACTGCCGAGAGGGCGGACGCGACGAAGCCCTTCATGTCGACCGCCCCGCGTGCGGTGGCGCGGCCACCTGCCAGGTGCAGCGCGAACGGGTCCGTGCTCCAGGCCTGTCCGTCCACCGGCACCGTGTCGACATGGCCGGACAGCGCGAGCCCGCCGCCGCGTTGCGGGCCGAGCAGGGCATGAAGGTTGGCCTTGGTCCCGGTCGCATCGAAGCTCAGGCGGCTTTCGACGCCGAACCCGTCGAGGTAGTCGCGGATCCAGTCGATCAGCGGCAGGTTGGTGTTGCGGCTGGTCGTGTCGAACGCGACCAGCTTTCTCAGGATCTCGACGGTGGACAGGCGCTCCGGGCTTCGCATGGGACCATCCTATACGCGGCCGGTGCCGCGGCAATGGTTGCCGAGCGCCCCGGCGGGCACGGGACCGCGCTGTGCCCTTGCCGGACACCCTGCACGCCGCCAGGATCGGCACAACCCGATGCCGAACGCTTCTCCCGGTCTGCACCCGCTGCACCGCGCCTGGCAGGCCCTGCCGGCACGCCCGCGCCGCCTGTGGCTGGCGCGTGGCAGCGCCTGGCTGGCGCCGCGGCCGGATCCGGTGCCGCCGTCACGTTGCGGCGGCGTGGTGGTCGGCGGCGAGATCGATCGCTCCTCCGGGCTCGGCGAGGGGGCACGGATCATGGTCCAGGCACTGGCGCGGATGGGCGTGCCCCACGCCGCGGTGCCGGCCGGACCAGGCATCCGGACCCGGGCCACCGGGCCATGGCCGGACCACGCCGCGCTGGTGCTGCACGTCAACGCGCCGCAGCTTCCCGCCGCCCTGCTCGGGCTCGGGCCCAGGCTCGGTCGGGACGCGCTGCGCGGCCGCCGCGTGGTCGGCTACTGGGCGTGGGAACTGCCGGTGGTGCCGGACACCTGGCGGCCGGCGCTGCGCCACGTGCACGAGGCCTGGGTGCCGTCGCACTTCACCGCCGCCGCGCTCGAGCCGCTGCTGCCGGGACGCGTCCGCGTGGTGCCGCACGCGGTGGCGCTGGCGCCTCCGCTGCCCTCCGCCCTGGACCGCCAGGCCTTTGGCCTGCCGGAGCGCGCGGTGGTGGTGCTGTGCTCCTTCAACCTGGCGTCGAGCTTCGCCCGCAAGAACCCGCTGGCCGCGATTGCCGCGTTCCGCCAGGCGTTCGGCGACCGGACCGACCGGCTGCTGCTGCTGAAGGCGGGCCATGCCGGGCACTACGGATCCGACCTCGCGCTGCTCCGCGACGCGATCGGGGAGGCGCCCAACATGCGGCTGGAAACCCGCATGCTACCCGACGCCGACATGCACGCCCTGACCCGGGCCTGCGACGTCGTGCTGTCGCTGCACCGGAGCGAGGGCTTCGGCCTGGTGCCGGCGCAGGCGATGCTGCTGTGCCGCCCGGTGGTGGCGACCAACTGGTCCGCGACCGCGGAGTTCCTGGACCACACCTGTGGGATGCCGATCGGCTATCGGCTGGTTCCGGCACGCGATCCCCGCGGCGTGTTCGAGGCGCCGGGCGCGGTGTGGGCGGAGGTCGACGTCGGCGAGGCGGCGGCAGCCCTGTGTCTCCTTGCCGACTCGGCGGAACGCCGCACCGCCCTCGGCGAGGCGGCGTTCCGGGCTGCATCGTCGCGACTCGACGGCACCGCGCTGCGCGCCGCCCTCGACGGCATCGGGGCGGCACGCGCGTGAGGCCCCGCCGGGTGGTCAGGGTGCTGGTCTGGCAATGGGGCCGGCGCGGCGCCGGGCCGCGAGTGGCGATCGAGATGGCCGCGGGGCTGGACGCGTTGCCGGACTGCGACGCGGTGCTGTCCCTGTCCACCGGCGCCGAGATCCTGGGCCGCCAGGAGGTGCCGGTGGCGCTGCTGGTGCCAACCTACCGCAACCTTGCCGGCTACGTGGCACGCCTGCTCGGCACCCCGTTCCGCCGTCGCGCGCTGGACCGGCGCGTGGCGGCGCTGCGCCCGGAGGTGGCGATCTGCGCCATGCCCGGCCCGCTCGACCTGGAGATGGCCGCGGCCCTGCGCCGGCTCGGGATCCCGTTCCTGGTGGTGGTGCACGACGCCGACCGCCACCCCGGCGACGGCTCGCCGGCGCAGACCCTGCTGCAGCGCCGGCTGATCGCCCGCTCCGACGGGCTGGTGGCGCTGACCCGCCATGTCGCCGACCGGCTCTCGCAGCAGGGCGCCGTCGCCGGACGGGCGCTGCTGATGGCGAGCCTGCCGCCGTTCGTGTTCGGGCCGCCGCCGTTGCCGCCCCTGGCGCATGGCGGCCGGCTGCGCCTGCTCTGCTTCGGTCGCCTGCTGCCCTACAAGGGCCTCGACCTGCTGGCCGACGCGCTCCACGACGCCGGGCTGGAGCACAGGCTCGCGGTGCGTGTGGTAGGGCAGGGCCCCTCCAGCCCGGAGCTGTCGCGGCTGGCGGCGACCCCCGGGGTGCAGGTGGAGAACCGGTGGGTGCCGGAGGAGGAGATCGCGGCCCTGATCGCCTGGGCCGACGCGGTGATCCTGCCATACCGGGAGGCGAGCCAGAGCGGCGTCGCGGCGGCGGCGATCGCCGCCCGCCGCTGGGTGGTGGCGACACGCGTCGGCGGCCTGGTCGAGCAGTTCCGCGGGGAGGGCGGCGCGATCCTGTGCGACCCCGATCCCCGCGCGCTCCGCCGTGCGATCGAGACCCTGCTGTCCGACCCGCCGCCGCTGCCGGACGCGGCCGAGGACCCTCGCGGTGCCTGGTCCGGCGAGGCGGCCCGGCTGCTCGACGGGATCAAGCGGGAGGTGCTGACGCGTGCCGAACCGCCGCCACCGCCTGGGCTGCCGGCGGAGCCGGCACCCGTGGACGCGGCTGCGGCGCCCTGAGATGTCCGTCGGCCTGGACCTCGTCAGCCGGCCGCCTTCCTGCCCTCGTAGACCTTCAGCCGGGCGCCGAGCAGTTTCTCGATCGCCCGCAGCGCCGTCCGTTCGGCTGGCGCGCAGAAGGTGATGGCGATGCCGCGGCCGCCCGCCCGCGCGGTGCGTCCGACCCGGTGCACGTACGCGTCCGCGACCTCCGGCAGCTCGAAGTTGACCACGTGGGTCAGGCCGTCGATGTCGAGCCCCCGCGCCGCCACGTCGGTCGCCACCAGCACCGGGAACGCGCCCGCCCTGAACGCCGCCAGGGTGCGGTCGCGCTGCGGCTGGCTCTTGTCGCCGTGGAGGACGCCCGCCCGCATGCCCGCCCGGTCCAGCGCCGCGACCAGCGCGTCGGCGCCCTGCCTGGTGCGGGTGAACACCAGGGTGCGGCCCATCCGGCCGCGCCGGAGCAGCTCGACCAGCAGCGGGACCTTGTCCCGAGCGTCGAGGAACACCACCCGCTGGTCGATCCGCGGCGCCGGCGTGGCGGCCGGTCCCGCGGCGACCGCCACCGGATCGCGCAGCAGCAGCCGCGCCAGCACCGCGATGTCCGGCGGCATGGTGGCCGAGAACAGCAGCGTCTGCCGTTCCCGCGGCAGCACCGACGCGATCCGCCGCACGTCCTCGACGAAGCCGAGGTCGAGCATGCGGTCCGCCTCGTCCAGCACCAGGATCGCCGTGTCGTCCAGCCGCAGCGCGCCGTCCGCCAGGTGGTCGAGCAGCCGCCCCGGCGTCGCCACCACCACGTCGACCCCGGCGGTTAGCGCGGCGGCCTGCTTCTGCTTCGGCACCCCGCCCACCAGCACCGCCGCGCGCAGGCGAGTCTGCCGGCCGAGCGCGCGGACCGTGCCGCCGACCTGGCTGGCGAGCTCGCGTGTCGGCACCAGGACCAGCGCCCGGCAGCCGTTCGGATCCGGCCGGCGATCCTCCTCCAGCAGCCGGTGCAGGATCGGCAGCACGAAGGCGGCGGTCTTGCCGGTGCCGGTCTGCGCGATGCCCTGGACGTCCTGTCCGGCCAGGATCGCCGGGATCGCCTGCTCCTGGATCGGGGTGGGAACCCGGTGGCCGGCGCCGCGCAGCGCGGCCAGCAGCGGCTCGGCCAGGCCGAGGGAAGAGAACTCGCTCATGGCGCTCGGGTCATCCGCGGGCAGGGAGCCGTGGTCTCGGCGCGGCGACCGCGTTTGGACGGCGGGCCGGTCCGCCTGTCAAGGCGCCGGAACCGGCGGCGTGTCTCAGTCCGGATTCAGGTCGCCGGCCGGACAGCAGTTCGATACCAGCAGAACATGCGCCTGCTGACGGATGATGCGCATGGCGAGGTCCCATTGGGGAGGCTGGATCGGCCTTCCAGAAACAGGTTCGTCGGCCGAACATGATGCCGGCATGTCGCACCAGCGATCGTCCGGCTGCGGATGTGGAGGGAATGCGCTCACGCCGGGGCCGCTCGCCATGTCAGCCTTGTCCTGCCGGTGGCTGAGCATGGCAGCGACAGGGGTGACGGCCAGGTCAGACTTCCGGATGGGTGATCCCGAACCTGGGACGCGACAGGACCGCCTGCGCGATTGACGACGACGGGGCGGACTCGCACAAGCGGGCCATGCAGGACGAGATGGTGCGGCACAGGGAACCCGTCGCGGCGCGGCACGCGCCCACGCCGGGGGTGATCCTGACCGAAGGCTATGCCGGGCTGGAGGCCCAGGCGATGGGCCTCGCCGAGCGCGCCGGCATCGCGGCCGAACCCCGCGTCCTGGCCGCCTCGTCGCCCTGGCGCTGGATCCCCGCCCGTTCCTGGCCGGCGCCGCTCGCCGCGGTCGGCGGCCTGGCCGACCTGCCCGACGGGCTGGTGCTGACCGTCGGCGGCACCGGCGCCGCGGTCGGGGCGGCATTGCGCCGATACGGACGGCGGGTGGTGCAGATCCAGAACCCCCGCATGCGGCTCGACCGCTTCGACCTGGTGGTGGCCAACCGGCACGACGAGATCGACGGGCCCAACGTCCTGTTGTCGCGCACCGCGCTGCACCGGGTCACGCCCGCCGTGCTGGCGGAGGCCCGCCTGCGCTGGATGCCCCGCTTCGCGCACCTGCCCAGGCCGCTGGTGGCGGTGCTGGTGGGCGGCTCGAACGGACGGTTCAGGCTCGGCGTGCCCGAAGCGGAGGCGCTGGCGGACGGGCTTGCCGGCCTCGTCCGCGCCGACCGGGCCGGCCTCGCCGTGACGCCGTCGCGACGCACCGGCGAGGCGGTCCGCGCGGTGCTGGAACGGCGGCTGTCGCCATCCGGCGCCTATCTCTGGGACATGACCGGCGACAACCCCTATCTCGGCCTGCTCGCCTGCGCCGACGCCGTCGTCGCCACCGCCGACAGCGTGTCCATGGTGTCCGAAGCGGCCGCGACCACGGTTCCCGTCGCCGTGGTGCCGCTACCCGGCCGCTCGCGCCGGATCGGCCTGTTCCTGCAGGAACTGGTCGACGCCGGCCGCATCCGGATCTTCAACGGCACGCTCCGCTACGGTCAGGCAAGCCCGCTCGACGACACCGGACCGGTCGCTGCCGAGCTGTGCCGCCGGCTCGGCCTGCCGGACCCACACCCGTAGCGCCCGGAGGCCGCCCGATGCTCGACATCCACACCTACGACGCGCGCCAGGGCGGCAACGTGCTCTACAAGGCGCTGGCCCATCCGCTGGCCGCCGAGGCGCTGTCGGCGCTGGGCGGCCGCCTGCGCCGGCAGGGCCCGCTCGCGGTGTTCGATCCCGACGGCGCCGCCGCCATGCTGTTCGCGCTGCATCCCGACCTTCCTGTCGCGACCGGCTGCTACGTGCAGGACGTGTCGCTGGTCGGCCGCCCGATGCTGGGCAACCAGGCGCTGCCGCTGACCGCGCTGCCGTCCTGCGACGCCGCGACCCTGCTGGTGACCGCGTTCGACGCCGCCCGGGTGCTGGCGCGGATCGGCCACCTGCTGCCGCGCGGCATGCAGGTGGCGACGCTGGACGACGCCCGCCTGCCGGCCGCGATGCTGACCTCCGGCCGCGCCTATCTCGACCGGCTCAACTTCGCCACCAACTACGCCTTCTTCCGCGAGGCGGACGGGCTGTCGACCCGTCTGGTGACCGCGAACTACTGGGCCACCTATGGCGCGCGCGCGGTCAGGCTGTGGCTGCGCCTGTTCGATGCCGATGGCCATCCGCTGGCGACCTGGGAGGAACCGCTGCCCGGCGGTCCCGGGGGCATCTCCATCGACAGCCGCGAGGTGCGCCGCCGCTTCGGCCTGCCTCCGTTCCGCGGCCAGCTCTTCGTCCACGCGATCAACGTGTCCGGCCACGACGTGGTCAAGTACGCGCTCGACACCTATGACAACGGCGACGGTTCCGGCGGCGACAGCCTGTCCGTCACCCACGACGCCAACGCCTGGCCGTCCGACCGCTATGCCAACCTGCCCGCGCCGCGTCCCGACGAGACGGTGGTGCTGTGGCTGCAGAACAGCCACGCGGTGCCGATCCCGCCCGGCGCCGTCAGCCTCGACCGCATGGGCGCGGACGCGCCGGTGCCGCTGCCGTTCGCGGTGCCGCCCTATGCCAGCGTCGCCGTCGACGTGTCGGCACACCTGCCGGGCCTGCACTGGCCGGCGCAGGTCGAGCTGCGCGCCGGCCGGCACGTGGTGCGGCCGCGCTACGAGGTGACGCGCGGCCACCGCCGGCGGATCGCGCACCTGAACGTGGAACGCGCCGACCTCGTGCCCGATTCCGGCATCCCGACCCTGCCGTCCACCCTGGGACGCGGCTACCTGCTGCCGTTCCCGGTGCTGCCGCCGGACCGGTTCCGCTCGATCGTGCAGCCGACCCCGATGGCCGAGCGGCAGGCGGACCTGCCGCTGCGCCTGGACGTGTTCGACACCGCCGGCCTGAAGGTCGCCGAGCGCTTCCTCGGCCGTCTGCCACGCGACCACGCGCTGGCGCTCGACCTGTCGGAACTGGGCGTGCCGGAAGGCCATGCGGAACTAGTGTACGACTTCCGCGACGGCGGCTCGGCCGACGGGTGGCTGCACGCCCTGGTGCGCTACGAGCACATCGGCAGCGGCCACGTGGCGGAAACCAGCTTCGGCGCACACATCTTCAACACCGCGATGACCTACCGCGACGAGCCGCAATCCTATTCCGGGGCGCCGCCTGGCTTGTCCACCCGCCTGTTCCTGCGCCTGGGCGACCGCCGACGGCGCTCCTTCGCGGCGATGATGTATCCCGCCTCCGCCCCCTGGCACGCCAGCTCCCGCACCCAACTGGTGCTGCACGACGACACCGGTGAGGTGCTGGGCGAACGCTCGGTCGAGATCGCCTGTTCCGGCTCGATGATGCTCTGGCCGCACCGCCTGTTCAGCGAGGAGCTGCTGGGCCTGGCTGGTCCGCACGGCTATGTGCTGGTCCGCGACGCCACCTGCCGCCTGTTCGGCTACCACGGCCTCATGGACGACAGCGGCGCCTTCTCGCTGGACCACATGTTCGGGTTCTGAGTGCCGTTACCGGGCGACCCAGGGGATGGTGGGCGCGACAGGGATTGAACCTGTGACCCCCGCCGTGTGAAGGCGATGCTCTACCGCTGAGCTACGCGCCCATCCGCCGCGACGGCGCGCTTTGTATGGGCAAATCTCTGCACCGGCAAGCCCCGCGGCGCAAGCCCGATCGCATCCGCTACCGCTTTCCCCGCCGCTCGCTATCGAACATGATCCCGGCAGCCAGGAGGTAGGCGCAGGCGCCGGCGAGCACGATCGCCTGCCATGTCGGGAAGTTCCGGCTCGGTCCGGGTGCCGCGGTCAGGAAGCCGTGCAGGTCGAGGCCGAAAACCAGGCCGTTGATCGCCACCACCACCAGTCCGATCCACAACCCCGTTGCACCACGCATCCGCCGGTCCCGCCGTCACCGGCGGAGCCTGCCTGGTCCTGCCGCGGACCGCGACGACGAAGCGGCCGTTGTCGGACCCGGCTGCCCGTCGGCTCGGGTCAGTCGATCCGGATGTGCCGGACGATGTTCGGGATCTCGGCCCGACTGAGGTTCATCTCCGCCAGCTCGCGGTCCGAGCACCGCGCCAGCTCCTGGCCCAGCCGGGCGCGCTCGCGGCGTGCCGCGCGGTGCGATCGCACGGTGGCGAGGATCGACCGGAAAACGTCGAGGCGGCCGGTCTCGACCGGATCTGCCGTGATGGTCATGCGAGCCTCCAGCTCCCGTTCATGCTGCAACGCAACATGGCGCGCCGGGGCCTGAACGTCCACCCGTTTGCTGCCTTGCACTATGACGTGTTGGTGACACGCAGCCTGCCGCAAAGCCGTTCCGTCCTTGCTGGCGGAGGCGTCGAGACCGAACATCACCGGCAGCGCACGAGCGGATTGCGGAACGGCTGCGACCGGCCGCCGGCCGCTCCGGCCCGCGAAGGGTCAGATCGCGCGCCGCAACCCGAAGATCAGCGGCACGGTCGACAGCGCGGTCAGACCCGAGGCCAGGATGCCGAACCATTGGCCGACATGGTCGCCGAGGGCGCCATAGGCGATCGGAGCCAGCGCGCCCGACCCGATGACGGCCGTATAGAACACCGCGAAGGCCCGGCTGGCGTCACCCCGCGGCGCCAGCTCCGGCACCGTGGCGTAGAGCAGCGACGACGTGCCGTTGAGGACGATGCCGAGCAGCGGCAGCAGCACCAGCGTCGCGTCGAGCGGCAGCCTTCCCGTCACGACGATCAGCATGGTCGTGGCCACCTCCGTGGCGATCACGCTCCACACGACCCCGAAACGGTCGCCGAGCCAGCCGCACGCCGCCTTGCCCAGCGCGCCGCCTGCGAACAGCGCCGCGAAGCCGAATCCGACCGTCGCCCCCGCTGCGCCCTTCTCGTGCAGAAGGAACGGCAGGAACAGCAGGTAGCCCATCCGGGTCGCGGTATCGAGCGCACCGACGGCGAGAAGCAGGCCGAACCCGGAGCGATCGGTGGAACCGGCACCCGGCCTGTCGTCCGTCGGCGCGCACGCAGGCTGCCTGGACAGCAGCGGCAGGAGCGCCAGCGCCATGCCGACGCCCACCAGCGCCATGAGCCTCAGGGTCGGCCGCCACGCCATCACGGTGAGCAACAGGGCGACGACGGGCGGGAACGCCGCCTTCCCCAGGTCGCCCGCGAAGTTGTAGATCCCGAGCGGCCGACGCGCCGCCCGCCCATAGGCCTGCGACACCACCAGCGACGCATGCGGATGCTGGGCGCTGGACCCCAGGCCTGCCAGCACCAGGCCGGCAACAAGCGGTGCCATGCCGCCGGGAAGCGCCATCACCAGGAAGCCGCCTGCGGCGACCAGGCTGGCCCACGCCAGCGTCAGCCGGGAGCCGAGCCGCGTCGTCGCGCGGATCGCCGGAACCTGCAGGCCTCCCATGGTCCCGTAGTACAGGCACCGGATGACGGCAAGCCCGGTGAAGGACAGGCCGAACTCCTTCTGCCACACCGGCAGCAGCACGTAGAGCAGGTCGGTGTAGCCGTCGTGCAGCATGTGCGCGACGCAGGCGCCGGCGAGGCTGCGCCTCCGCCCTGACGGGACGTCGACCGCGCTGCCTTCCCGCCGTTCGTGAACCAAGCTCGTCGATCCGTCGCCCTGTGCCATGGAGCCGTCTATACCCGTGGGCCGTGCGCGATCATGCGCCGTCTGCTCACGATATCCGCCACCCGGGCTCACAGGTCATGCGTCGGCTTCCACCCTTCGCGGCACTCCGCGTCCTCGAGGTCGCTGCGCGCACCGGCAGCTACGCGGCGGCGGCGGCCGAGCTCGGGCTTACCCACGGCGCCGTCAGCCGGCAGGTCGCTGCGCTGGAAACCTGGCTCGGGCAGCGCCTGTTCGTGCGCGTCGGCCGGCGCATGGTGGCGACGCCCGCGGCACGCGCCTTCGCCGAGGAGGTCAGCCTGTCGTTCGACCGGTTGGTCGCGGCGGCGGACGCCTGCGGCAGGCCGGCGGCACCGCGGGTGCTGCGGGTCAGCGCGCCGACCACGCTGGCGATGCACTGGCTGATCCCGCGCCTGCACCGGTTCCGCCGGATGCGGCCGGAGGTCGAGGTGGCGGTGTCAACGACCACGACGCTGCACCAGGCGCTGCACGGCGGCTTCGACGTTGCCATCCGCCGCGAGTCGGCCTCGGCGGGGCAGGCGGTTCCGGCACAGCACACGGCACTGTTCTTCCTGGCCGAGACCGACACGCTCATCGCCAGCCCGGCCTTCCTCGAGAGCGGCGCCATCCGCACGCCCGGGGACATCCTGGGCTCCATGCGTCTCGTCACGGAAACCCGGCCGCGTGACTGGGCCGACTGGCTGCACGCTGCGGAGCTGCCGCATCCGTTCGGCCCACGCCACGTGTTCGACCACTTCTTCGTCACGGTGCAGGCGGTCATGGACGGGCTCGGCTTCGGCATCGGACCGCGCCCCACCCTCGACGGCCTGCTGCGCACGGGGCGGCTGGCCGCACCGTTCCCGGCGATCGTCGTTCCGCGTCCGGGCTACGTCGCCCTGACGCCGTTCGATGCAGACAAGACGCCGTCGCTGCATGCCTTCCTGGCCTGGCTGGTCGCGGAAGGAAGCCGGGCTTCATCGGCTGGTGACGGCTGACCGCCTGCTCCTGGTGCAGGCTGTCGAGGGTGGACCGGCGGCCGTAGTTGACCACGTCGCCTGCGCTGCAAGTCGACCATTGTCCTGGGACCGCGGTTTTGCGCGATCAGCCTCCTGGAGGACAACCGATAGCCATGCCGGTCCCGTCCCCCTGTGGGACGGCAACGATGGTGCGCCGCCAATCGTGAGGTTCCCGAACACGCGATCGCGTCGAACTGCTTTTGTTGCGGGATCGACACGTCGGATCTGCAGCGTCACCTGGTCGACGATGCCGTATCGTGATCCCGGTGCCGGCAAGGGTCGCCGGTCCGAGGCTTCTGGAAACGGCTGCAAGTATAGCAACGGCTTTCCACGCCTTCGTTGAGGATACGTCCGGCTCCGTTTGACATCAGCTCCGACCGCGGATCACCTGCGCCAGCTCGGTGGCGCGATTGTCGGTCAGGCTGGACAGGAAGTCGTTGACCAGGCGGTAGCTGTCCTCCAGCCCGGTCGCCTCGCCCGGCGCCGACTCGCCCATCAGCCCCAGGATCCGCGACGCGCGATACGACAGCCCCGGCCCGGCACCGGTCTGCAGCAGCTCGCGCGCCGCGTCGGAACAGGAGTCGAGCAGCGTGTCCACTGCGGCGTAGGCGCCGATCTCGATCTCCATCTTGCGGGTGTGGGTGAAGATCTTCTCCCGCGCCAGCGCCTTGGCTCCGGCCACGCCGGCGGCCACCTGCGGGCTGCCGGCCTCCACCAGGCTGCCGCCGAAACGGCCCTGGAGGATGGCCGGCGCGTTGCGGAAGAAGCTGCCGACACAGTCCTCGATCAGCAGGTCCACCGCCTGGCCGCGCAGCCAGCGCACCCGCTGCCGCTCCGAGCGGCCGCCCCGGTAGACGTCGTAGCGCTGCCGGACGTCTGCCGTCATGACCGACAACAGCAGCTCCTCCACCTCGCCGGTGTGCAGGAGCTTCATCTCGATGCCGTCCTCGATGTCGATGATGGCGTAGCAGATGTCGTCCGCCGCCTCGACCAGGTAGGCGAGGGGATGGCGGCAGAACACCCCGGCCTCGATCTCCAGCAGCCCCATGGAGCGGGCGATGGTCAGGAAGGCATCGCGCTCGGAGGCGAAATAGCTGAACTTGCCCGGCCGGTAGGCCTGCGCGTGCAGCGACGACCACGGATACTTGATGAAGCTGCCCAGCGTCGCATAGGTCAGCCGCAGCCCCACCGTGTCCACCAGGCTGGTGAGCAGGCGGAAGCCCTGGGCGTTGCCCTCGAAGGTGTTGAGGTCCTGCACGCAGGACGGCCGCATCCCCTCGAAGAACCCCGCCGGACGCTTGGCGTACCAGCCGCGGATCGCGAACTCCCCCGCGTGCCCGAACGGCGGGTTGCCGATATCGTGCGCGAGGCACGCGGCCTGCACGATTGCGGCAACGTCGGCCGCGACCACGCCTTCGGGCAGCTCTCCCTGCACCTGCAGCCGCTTGCCGGTCAGCTCGCCGAGCGAGCGCCCGACGCAGGACACCTCCAGGCTGTGGGTGAGGCGATTGTGCACCCGGTCGTTCTGCGGCAGCGGGTGCACCTGTGTCTTGCGTCCGAGCTTGCGGAACGGCTCGGAGAAGATCAGCCGGTCGTGGTCCCGCTGGAACTCGGACCGCCCGGTGGCCGCGTCCCGGCCGGCGCCGGACGCGCGGCGCGGTGCGTCGCCGAGCCGGGTGTCATCCAGCAGCCGTTCCCAGCGCATCGCCGGTCCTGGCACGCGCGATCCTGGACCGTCGGCAGGAGGACCGTCGCTCATGACGCGCGACTGTCCGCCAGCGCGCGACAGGTCGCAACCGGGATGACCTGCCCGGTCAGGCGAGCTCGTCGGAGCGGACGAAGCGCACGCCCATCTCCTCCAGCCGCGCTCGCGCCCGTGTGGCGCTGGTCGAGCCGTCCGGCTGCGGCAGCGCGATGGCGCGTGTCATGTCCTCGATCACGATCGTCTCGAACCCGGTCCGGACCGCGTCCTCCGCCGACCAGGCGACGCAGAAATCCGCCGCTAGCCCGACCAGGAACAGCCGGCGTGCGCCGCGGTCGGCGAGCCAGCCGGCCAGGCCGGTGCGTGTGGCCCCGTCGTTCTCGAAAAAGGCGGAATAGCTGTCCAGCTCCGGACGCCAACCCTTGCGCAGGATCAGCGAGAACCGGTCGACGTCCAGCCCGGGATGCAGCGCCGCCCCCGACGTGCCCTGGACCGCATGGTCCGGCCACAGCATCTGCGGCCCGTACGGCATCGACACCACCTCGTACGCCCGGCGGTCGGGATGGCTGCTGGCGAACGAGGTGTGGCCAGGCGGATGCCAGTCCTGGGTGGCGAAGGCGTTGCGGAAGCGGTCGCGCAGCAGCCGGTTGATGCCGGGCACGATCTCCTCGCCGCCTGCGACCGGCAGCTCGCCGCCGGGCATGAAGGTCGGCTGCAGGTCGACGACGCCGAGCACGTCGGTCGCCGGATCGAGGATCAGCCCGGCGGACACCGCTCAGATGTCCTGGGACGGGAGCGCGAACGACGCCACCATCGCCTCGGCCACGCGCCGGGCGAAGGCGGCGGGCTCGGCCGGCTGCTCCCCGTCCTGTACCCGCGCCAGGTCGAGCAGGGTGCGCGCCGCCTCATCGATCGCCTCGCCGCGCCCGAGCCTTGCGGCCAGCGCCCGGATCAGCGCGTGGTGCGGGTTGATCTCCAGGATCGGTGCCGAGCTCGGCATCTTCTGGCCGCTGCGCCGCATCAGCCGCTGCATCTGCAGGTCCGGCCCCGACTGCGACGCCGCCAGCACCACTGCGCTGCTGACCAGCCGGTCGGTCGCCCGTGCCTCCGCGATGTCCGCGCCGAGCGCCTCCTTCAGCGCCGTCAGCAGCGCCGCCACGTCCGCCGCCTCCGCTTGCGGCGCGTCCTCCAGCGGGATCTTGGACAGGTCCGCCAGCCCCTGCGTCACGCTGCGCAGCGGCTTGTCCTCGAACTTGTCCAGCCGCTCCGGCCAGAACGCGTCCACCTGGTCCGACAGCAGCAGCACCTCGATGCCTCGGGCGCGGAAGCCTTCCAGCTGCGGGCTGCTCGCCAGCGCCTCGTGGTTGTCGCCGGCCAGGTAATAGATCGCCTCCTGCTCCGGCTTCATCCGTCCGACGTAGTCGGGCAGCGACACCCAGCCTTCCGCACCGGACGAGCGGAACCGCGATAGCCCCGCCACCTCCGTACGGTGCTCGAAGTCGTCCCACAGCCCTTCCTTCACCACCGCGCCGAAGTTCTCCCAGAACGGCACGTAGCTCTCGGTGTCCTTGGCCTTGGAGCGCAGCTCGCTGATCACCCGGTTGGTGACCGCCTTGCGGATGCGGGCCAGCACCGGCGTCGCCTGCAGCATCTCGCGCGACACGTTCAGCGGCAGGTCTTCGGTGTCCACCACGCCCTGCACGAAGCGCAGCCAGGACGGCAGCAGGTTGGCCTCGTCGGTGATGAACATGCGCCTGACGTGCAGCCGCACCCGGCTTTCCCGCGTGCTCTCCACCGGCTCGAACGGCTTGGTGCCCGGCACGAACAGCAGCGCGTTGAACTCCAGCGTGCCCTCGGCGCGCCAGTGCAGCGTCGCCCACGGCTTGTCGAACATGTGGCCGAGATGCTGGTAGAACTCGGTATACTGTTCCTCGGTGACCTCGCTTCGGGACTTGCGCCACAGCGCCGTGCCCTCGTTCGCGGCGACGTCGTTGCCGTCGCGCTGGATGCTGATCGGCCAGGTGATGTGGTCCGCCCACTTGCGCACGATCGCCTCCAGCCGGTACGGCTCGAGGAACTCGTCGGCGTCCGGCTTGACGTGCAGCACGATGTCGGTGCCGGGCAGCGCGCGCGTCGCCGGCGCCAATGTGTAGGTGCCCTGGCCCTCCGACGACCAGCGCCACGCCTCCTCCGTCCCGACCCGCCGCGACACCACCTCGACCCGTTCCGCCACCATGAAGGCAGCATAGAAACCGACGCCGAACTGGCCGATCAGGCTCGGCCGCTCGTCCGGCTTGGCCTCGGCCAGGCTTTTCGTGATGTCCTGTCCGAACGCCCGCGTGCCGGAGCGGGCGATGGTGCCGAGGTTCTGCGCCAGCTCCTCGCGGCTCATGCCGGTGCCGTCGTCGGACACCGTCAGCAGACGGGCCTCCTTGTCCGGCACGATCCGGATCTTCGCACCCTCCGGCAGCGCCCTCGACTGATCCGTCAGCGCCTCGAACCGCCGGCGGTCGGACGCGTCGGCGGCGTTGGCGACCAGCTCGCGCAGGAAGATCTCGCGCTCGGAGTAGAGCGCGTGCACCACCAGGTCGAGCAGCCGTCCGACCTCGGCGCCGAACTCGTGGCGCTCCTCGCCGGCGGCGGGTTGCTGCATGGTTTCCTGGTCGCTCATCTGGTCAAAGCCCTCGGTGCATGGATCGCGGCGCGTGCCGCCCGTGGCGGCGATATGCGCGGAGATCCACTCCAGTTCAACACGTCCGCCGCTTGGGTCGCCTCCTCTTCCGTTTCAATCGTGCATCGGCCGCATCGGCAGCGACGCCAGCGCCACCGGCCGGGCCCGGTAGGCGGCGAGGCTGCCCATCGGCATGCCCATGGTGCCGAGCCCCGGCCCGGCGGGCACCGCGCTGCGTATGATGTGCCCGAACCCGCCGAGCGGCCGGCTCGTCGGCGGCATTGCCGCGCCTCCTCCGCCTCCCGAGAACCCGCTCAGGCTCGCCATCGCGACTGCCGCGTGCGCGCGGCCGGCATGCCGCTCCCCCGGATCCTCCGGCCGGTCGATCGGCTCCGCCCACGCGTCGAGCACCTTCCTCTGGTAGTCGACGCCAAGGTCCGGCGTCTGCGAATGGTATGCCGCCGCCGCGTGCGGCCAGCTTCCGGTCTGGTGGAACAGGTCGGTCAGGAAGCGCGCCGCGAACAGGGCGTTGGCGTGCGGATCGAACGCCTGCTCCAGGCTGCCGAAGCCGTCCGGATGGTACATGAGGTTGATCTGCATGCAGCCAACGTCGATCGACCGGATGCCCTGCGCCTGGAACGCCCGCGCCGCCGCGACCGCCTCCTCCTTGGTGTCGTAGAAGTGACCGACGCCCTGCGCGTTGATGGTCCACGGCCAGGCCCGCACCCCACCGGCTCCCGGATCGTATCGCCCGGTCTCGACCCGGCTGATCGCCCCCAGCAGCTGGTTCGGCACCCCTGTGCCGTTCTCCGCCGCGGCGGTCGCCTCCTGGCACAGGATCCCCTCGCCGGGCGGGGACTGCGCGTGCGCGGTCCCTATGCAGATCGCCAGAAGCAGGGTCGCGACGAGACCCCGCAGGACATCGGAACACACCATGACCACGACACTACGGTGGAGGAGGTTCCCGGATCGTTAAGACACCGTTGCGAACGATTCGCATTGTGCGACGCAAAAACATGTTGACCGTCCCGGTCGAGAACGCTATGAAGGTGACGGCGGCGCTGCCTTGGCGCGCCGCTTCTTGGACGTTTCCTCCCTAAACTTGGCGGTGCTTCGGCACCGCCTTTTTTTTGCCCTGCCGCGCTAGACCAGCCGCGCCGCCTCGCCGGACAGCGCCCGCAGCAGCTCCGACATCAGCTCGCGCAGCCCGTCGAAGCAGGGCAGCTTGAGGTAGCGCGTCTGGTCCAGGTAGAGGCTCCGGCTGACCTCGATCTGCAGCGCGTGCACGCCGTGCCGCGGGCGGCCGTAGTGCCGGGTGACGTAGCCTCCGGCATAGGGATCGTTGCGCCGGACCCGATATCCCGCCGCCTCCAGGAAGCGGTGCGCCGCGCCCGACAGCGCCGGGTCGCAGGAGGTGCCGTGCGCGTCGCCCAGCACGAAGTCCGGATCCTGCCGCGCGCCGGGCCCCGGCTCTTCGGTCGGCATGGAGTGGCAGTCGAGCAGGACGCAGTGGCTGAAGCTGCTTCGCGCTTCCGCGATCAGCGCCGACAGGGCGGTGTGGTACGGCTGCCAGCACGACCGGATGCGCGCCTCCGCCTCGGCGAAGGGCAGCTTCTCGGCATAGATCGGCTGCCCCGAGCCGACCAGGCGGGCGATGGTGCCGAACCCGGCGTTGATGCGGGGCGTGCGCGTGTTGCACCACGGCGGCAGCTTGTCGGAAAACATGGCCGGATCGAGCTCCCACGGTTCCCGGTTCACGTCGCAGTACGCGCGCGGGAAGTCCGCCGCCAGCAGCGGCGCCCCACATGCCGGCGCGCCCGCGAACAGCTCGTCGACGAAGCAGTCCTCGCTGCGACGCAGGCTGTGCGGATCCAGCCTGGACGCGGCGAGGAACGCCGGCGGATAGATCCGCCCGGAATGCGGCGAGGCCACCAGCACCGGGCTGTCCGGGTCGCACGGCCGGATGATGCGGAACGACGGGTCCGCCCGCGCGTCTGCGGCCTGCGGCTGGCCCTGCCTGGTCATGGCCGCATTCCCGTCCGCGCGGTCCGCCCTGTCATCTGCGCCACCGCATCACGCGTCCCGATCGGCCGCGGAAAACGGCACCGGTGCCGCTTGCGGAACCCTCCGGGCGCTTGTAGAAAACGCCCCGACGGATGGGCGCGTAGCTCAGCGGTAGTAGCACTACCTTGACATGGTAGGGGTCACAGGTTCAATCCCTGTCGCGCCCACCATCCGTTCCTCGCACTCCTTCCACGTTGCCGGCGACAGCCAGCCCCGCAGTGCCCGGAACACCGCGTTGGCGGCAGCAACTGTGCGATCGTCGCTCCCGTGGGCGTCGAGCGCCACGCACGCCGCCCGCCAGAGCTCCCCGGTCCGCTCGCCGTAGACGTTGAGGTACCGGTGCGCCTCCGCCGGCACCGCCGCGCTGCCCTGGAGGTGCCGGCTGATCAGGCGCCCGCCCAGCGTGCTGCCTTCCGCGACGTAGAACGCCCCCAGCGCCGAGGCTCGATCGCGGAGCGAGGGGAGTGCCGCCACCGGCAGCGCCGCCATCTCTTCCGGGTCCATCCCGCAGATCCGGAGGTCGTGCTCCAGCGCCGGAAGCTTGCCGCGCCCCTCCAGCAGCACCGGATCGAGCACCGCCGCCAGCGTCGGCTCGACCGCCCGGTGGAAGCCATGGAACCGGCCCAGCAGGCGCCGGTACTGGGACAGGCCGAGCGGTTCCCCGAGCAGGTCCAGCGCCCCGTCCAGCGCCTCGTGCGCCGCCCGCGTCTCGTCCCGCAGCCGATCGCGCAGCAGGCCGGACCCGGTCACGCGGACGCCGCCCGGCTGGCATCGAGCGCCGCCTGCAGGATGTACGCCGCCGCCACCTTGTCCACCACCTGTCCGCGCCGCTGCCGGGTCATGTCCAGGTCCCCGATCAGCATCCGGTTCACCGCGCTCGACGACAGCCGCTCATCCCACAGCGCCGCCGGCAGCCCGGTCGCCTCCGACAGGCTGCGCATCCAGTCCCGCGCCGCCTGCGCCGCCGGGCCGAAGCTGCCGTCGAGCGACAGCGGCAGCCCGCCCACCAGACCGCCTACGCCCTCACGCCCGACGATCGCCCCGACCTCGACCGCCGCCGCACCCAATTTGCGCCGTTTGAGCGTGCCATACGGCGAGGCCAGCATCAGCGACACGTCGGACAGCGCCAGCCCGATCGTGCGCGTGCCGAGGTCGATCCCGAGCAGCCGCGATCCGGAGGGCAGGGCAGCCCGCAGCTGCGGCATGTTGAACAGCGCCATGGGGAGCGGTTATGGTCCGGCCGCACCCGCGCTGCCAGGGTCCATGCCGGGCGAACCTCGATTTGCCGCACGGGTCCGGCACAACGCGACCGTTTCCGGCAACGATCGAAGGCTTCGCTCATGGCGCTTGAACCCGCGACCGTCCGTCGCATTGCCAGGCTGGCGCGGCTGGGCGTCGACGACCACGAGATTTCGCGCCTGCAGGGCGAGCTGAACGCCATCCTCGGCTGGATCGAGCAGCTGGCCGAGCTGGACGTCGAGGGCGTCGAGCCGATCGCCGGCGTCGGCCAGGCCGCCCTCCGCCTGCGCCCCGATCTCGTCACCGACGGCGACAAGGCCGAGGCCGTGCTGTCCAACGCTCCGGACCGCGCCGGCCCCTTCTACGCGGTGCCGAAGGTGGTCGAGTGATGCTCACCGACCTGACGCTGTCCGAGGCGCTGGACGGCCTCGACCGCCGCCGCTTCTCCGCGGTCGAGCTGACGCAGGCGCATCTCGACGCCGTGCACCAGCTGAACCCGCGTCTGAACGCCTTCATCACCGTCACCGCCGACCGCGCCCTCGACCAGGCCCGCGCCGCCGACGACGCCCGCGCCCGCGGCGCCGCCGGCCCGCTGTCCGGTGCCCCGATCGCGATCAAGGACCTGTTCTGCACCGAGGGCGTCCGTACCACCGCCGCGAGCCGCATCCTCGCCAACTTCATCCCCCCCTACGAGAGCACCGTCACTGCCCAGCTCAAGCGCGACGGCGCGGTGTGCCTCGGCAAGACCAACCTCGACGAGTTCGCCATGGGCTCGTCCAACATGACTTCTGCCTTCGGCCCGGTGCTCAACCCCTGGACCCGGCGGGACGACCCGCAGGCCCTCCTGGTCCCCGGCGGCTCCTCCGGCGGCTCCGCCTCCGCGGTCGCCGCCCGCCTGGCGCTCGGCGCCACCGGCACCGACACCGGCGGCTCGATCCGCCAGCCCGCCGCCTTCTGCGGCCTCGTCGGCCTCAAGCCCACCTACGGCCGCTGCAGCCGCTGGGGTGTGGTCGCCTTCGCGAGCTCCCTCGACCAGGCCGGTCCGATGGCCCGCACGGTGGAGGACTGCGCCCGCCTGCTCGGCTCCATGGCCGGCTACGACCCCAAGGACAGCACCAGCGTCGACCGCGCCGTGCCCGACTACCGCGCCGCCTGCCGCCGTAGCCCGAAGGGCCTGCGCATCGGCATCCCGGCCGAGTATCGCCTGTCCGGCATGTCTCTCGAGATCGAGGCGATCTGGCAGCAGGGCATCGCCTGGCTGCGCAACGCCGGCTGCGAGATCGTCGACGTGTCGCTGCCGCACACGAGGTACGGCCTCGCCACCTACTACATCGTCGCCCCGGCCGAGTGCTCCTCCAACCTCGCCCGCTACGACGGCATCCGCTTCGGCGAGCGCGTCGAGGCGGACGCCCTGGACCAGCTCTACGAGCGTTCCCGTGCCGCCGGCTTCGGCACCGAGGTCAAGCGACGCATCCTGATCGGCACCTACGTCCTTTCTGCCGGCTACTACGACGCTTACTACCTGCGCGCGCAGAAGGTCCGCAGCCTGATCCTGCGCGACTTCACCGACGCCTTCACGAAGGTCGACGCGCTCCTGACCCCCACAGCCCCGTCCGCCGCCTTCGCCCAGGGCGAGAAGATGACCGACCCGGTCACCATGTACCTCAACGACATCTTCACCGTGCCAGCGAGCATGGCCGGCATCCCAGGCATCTCCATTCCCGCTGGCCTCGACCGCGACGGCCTCCCCCTCGGCCTGCAGCTTCTTGCCCGCCCGTTCGACGAGGAAGGGCTGTTCGCGCTGGGCACCGCCCTGGAGCAGGCCGCCGCCTTCTCCCATCGCCCCTCCATCCGCGCGGGAGTGGCATCGTGAGCTACACGGTCGACGGCGCCACCGGCCCCTGGGAGCTGGTGATCGGGCTTGAGGTGCACGCCCAGGTGATCAGCCAGGCCAAGCTGTTCTCCGGCGCCTCTGCCACCTACGGCGGCGAGCCCAACAGCCAGGTCAGCCTGGTCGATGCCGCGTTCCCCGGCATGCTCCCGGTGCTGAACGAGCATTGTGTCGCCCAGGCCGTCCGCACCGGCCTCGGCCTCGACGCCCGCGTCAACCTGCTCAGCCGCTTCGACCGCAAGAACTACTTCTACGCCGACCTTCCCGCCGGCTATCAGATCAGCCAGTTCACCCACCCGATCATCGGCGCCGGCCGCGTCGAGATCGAGCTCGCCGACGGCTCCCGACGCGACATCGGCATCACCCGCCTCCACCTGGAGCAGGACGCCGGCAAGTCCCTGCACGACCAGGATCCCGCCCGCTCCTTCATCGACCTCAACCGCTCCGGCGTCGCGCTGATGGAGATCGTCAGCGAGCCCGACCTGCGCAGCCCCGAGGAGGCCGGCGCCTACCTGCGCAAGCTGCGCACCATCCTGCGCTACCTCGGCACCTGCGACGGCAACATGGAGGAGGGCTCCATGCGCGCCGACGTCAACGTGTCGGTGCGCCGCCACGGCGAGCCGTTCCGCATCCGGTGCGAGATCAAGAACGTCAACTCGATCCGCTACGTGACGCAGGCCGTCGAGGTCGAGGCCCGCCGCCAGGTCGCGATCTGGGAGGCCGGCGGCACCGTCGACCAGGAAACCCGCCTGTTCGACCCGCAGCGCGGGGAGACCCGGTCGCTGCGCACCAAGGAGGACGCGCACGACTACCGCTACTTCCCCGACCCCGACCTGCTGCCTCTGGTCCTGGACGAGGACTGGGTCGCCTCGCTCAAGGCCGCCTTGCCCGAGCTTCCCGACGCCAAGCGCCTCCGCTTCGTGTCCCAGTATGGCATTCCCGCCTACGACGCTGCCGTCCTGGTCGCCGAGCGCGACACCGCCCACTACTTCGAGACCGTCGCCGCCGGCCGCGACGCCCGCCTCGCCTCCAATTGGGTGATCGGCGAGCTGTTCGCCGCGCTGAACCGCACCGGTCGCACCATCTCCGAGAGTCCCGTCACCGCCGAAGCTCTCGGTGGCCTGCTCGACCTGATGGCCGACCGCACCATCAACGGCAAGATCGCCAAGGAGGTGTTCGAGGCCATGGTCGAGACGGGGGAGGGGGCGTCTGCCATCGTCGAGCGCCGCGGCCTGCGCCAGGTGATGGACGTGGGCGCGATCGACACCGCCATCGACGCCGTGCTGGCCGCCCACGCCGACAAGCTCGCCGAGTATCGCTCCGGCAAGGACAAGCTGTTCGGCTTCTTCGTCGGCCAGGTGATGAAGGCGATGGCCGGCAAGGGCAACCCGGCCCTGGTCAACGAGGCCCTGCAGCGCCGCCTGTCCCCTGGCGCCTGATTGACGGGTGTGGCCGGACACCCTAGAACCGGCGGTGCAAACGCCGTGTGATGAGCACGCTCTTCGGCGGAGGGGTGGCCGAGTGGCTGAAGGCGGCGGTTTGCTAAACCGTTGTACACTGTAAAGGTGTACCGTGGGTTCGAATCCCATCCCCTCCGCCAAAGTCCATGGACGTCAAAGTATGTAACGATGGCAGCGTTTTGCTGGAAGTCGTTTCGCTGCGCACCTCTCTCGTTCTATCCCCCAGAGTTGGTAACGTTGCCTCATCAGGGGCCCGATCGCGGAGACGAAGCGAGCGGCTGTGGAGGCAGTGCAGCTTCCTTAGGCTGTAAGCGCTACTTAAGCAGCCGGATGAAACGCAGCTTGGTCCGCCAGCTTTCAATGTAGGCCCGCATGTTCTCTATGCGGACAGGGGCCTGCGCCGCTCAAGCCTCTGCAAACGCCTTCCGTCCAGGCTACCAGCACGAAAGGTAGCTTCAGAAGCCAGATAATTGTTCTAACCAGCCTAACGGAGGACTTAAAGAATCTGCCCCATATACCCGCGACCGTTTCTACAGCCTTCTACAGGGGGTGCAAGATTACCACAAACATGAAGACGGCCGGCAACTGCATTCCAGCGGTTCACCACACAAAGGTTTCGACGTCAAATCATACCATAGTGGACCAACCCTAGCCGCCCTTTTGTCGGTGCCAGCATGGCAGTGGTGCTGTAGCTCAGAAAGGTATCCAGACTGCTGGGCACCGTTTGTCGAGCAACCGAGACAGGACGACAGCGCGATCGAGCTGGCGGCGCTACTGGCCGGTTACGAATGAAGGGCAAACCTAATGCGCCGCAAAATCGGTGATCTGCATCTCGGTCTGGATCGCGCCTCTGTGGAAGCGAAACGTGCAACCTATCTTCACACCAGCCTCGAACACTGCCTGAACTCTAAAGTTCAAAGCCTGTTCTCTCGCCGCCGCAACCTTCAAGGCTCCGGTAGTCTCGCCATGCAACCTTAGTCTTCCGCTATGCTCTCGGGTAGCAATATCTATGTGGCGTGCAGTCCCCTGAGGAACGTCAATTGCAACAGCACCAACACGAGCCCAGTTGATCTGCAAACCTTCTGAGGCCACTACTTCTCCTGCAACGGTGCTCACTTCGACAAGACACAGCACGCCTTGGCGGTCTTCGGCCTCCTGTTGGTCAGCCTGATCCTAAGGAGACGCTCTCCATCCGTATCAACGACGCACAGGTTTGACCTGTCGATCTCGAACTTTAGCTTCGGACAAGACAGCCAGCGCCTTGCCGAGTCAGATGCGAGAACCGCAAGAAAACTCAACATTGATCCGAACAGCGTAATACAGCCGCTGATGGCTAGGGTTTGTCCTGGCGTCATAGGCCCTGACGGGGCAGCCACTGACGACTTCTCCTCCATTCCAATTCAACAAGGTCGCATCCGCAGCAGCCAGATATTAGATGTCCGGTCGCTTGGCTTCCGGTGCTTTGATCCGTTCCAAGCCGCCAGAGATTGTCGACTCAAGGCTCGCCACGCGCCCCATCCGCGTCCGGTGCGATTGCAGCCTCCACCGAGGCACCGCACAGGAGCCGGAACGCGAGGCGCTGCACGTCCCAGTCGTAGTCCGCACCACACACCGTGCACCGGGCATACAGGTGCCGGACGATCCTAAGGAGGACGTGCGGGTGTCGTAGGCGTGCGTCAGCCACCGTCTCTGCCCATGCAGTGTCGGCCTCGTCCACCGCTTCCCCGCAGAGCCGGTGTCCGCAGCGGCTGCACTGCGTTTGTTCCGCCGCAGCCCGCAGGAAACGGCCATCCCGCGCCTGCAAGGCCGCCATCAGCGGAAACGACACCGGCAGGGTGACCAGCACCAGGAGCACAGCAAGGATCGCCAGCGGCACGGCGAGCAGGACCGGCATCATGCCCCCCGGCGTCGCTGACAGGGCGTCGATCAGCCGCCACGGCGGTGAACTCCGATTTCGCCTCCAGCTTGGTCAACGCGACGACAGGGTTTGGGCATGCCGCACTCGACGCCGCCGAGGCATCCGGCGGCGGCGCCCGACGCGCAGGTCGCATCCATGCCGGTATCCCACACGGAAGGCTCCAGCCAAGGCTGGCTCACATCCACGGATGGCTCCCTCTGCCGGTGAAGACGACGCAGGCATGATATCCGGTTGCGCGTCGCCGCCATACTGGACTACGGGCCTCGCGATCCGTCTCCCGGGCCGCAGCGCCGCGCCGGCGGACGCAGACCCAGGCCACGCGCCGACCCATACCGGATCATCCCATGAGAATAGCCGCCCTCACGATGGTCTACGACGAGGAAACCTTCCTCCCCCTGTGGCTGAACCATTACGGTGCCTGTTTCGGCCTGGAGAACCTGTTCGTGATCGACGATGGGTCCACCGACGGCTCGACCGGCAACCCCCTCATCAGAAACCTCCTGTCCAAGAAGCGCGCGCTGCTGGACGAGGACGACCGTGCGGCCCTGGTCAGCCACGTCCACGAGGCGCTGCTCGGGGTCTACGACCTCGTGATCTACACCGACGTGGACGAGTTCATCGTCATGGATCCCGACTCCGGCATGAGCCTGGCGCAATACGTCGCAATCAAACAGTTCGCCTGCACCGCCCCGATCGGGTTCGAGGTGATCCACCGCCGGACGCACGAGCAAACCATCGACTTCCGACGACCCCTCTTCGAGCAGAGACGCTTCGTGCGCTTCGATGTCGACTACGCGAAGCCGGTGATCTCGAGACGCCCCATCCGCTGGGGCGCCGGCTTCCACGGGTGCGACCTCAAGTACAAGATCGACTGCAACATCATCCTGTTCCATCTCCGCTCAGTGGACTACGAGCTGTCGAGGAGACGGATCGCGAAGCTGAACCGCGTCAGGTTCTCCCAGAGCTCCATCGAGAACGACTACGGCTGGCAGTTCCGCCTGGACCAGGAGCAGTATCTCGCCTTCCTGTATGGCGCCGACGACGTCAGGTTCGAGGATGCGACCGAGCGTGAGCCCGACGCCATGTTCCTGGCCTACATCAGGACCGGCGACCGGTCGCTGTCGACGTTGAACCCGCACTGGAGCAGCAGGATAAGGCTGGACTTGGCGGCGGCCGAGGACGCATCCCGGGCGGTGCCGCAGCCGAGCCCGATCGCCCCGCAACAACTGCAACGTCTCTTCCAGGCCTCCCTGGAACGGATGATCCGAGGCCGCCCCGAGCGGGCGCGCAACGAGCCATGCCCCTGCGGGTCGGGGCGGCGCTTCAAACACTGTCACGGCGTGAACGGACAGCGACGCCACGAGGGCGCCCGGTGATGGAGACGCCTATCCTGTCGCCATCTCCTCCGGCGCACCGGAACCAGGCCGCGACCGTTCCACCCGCCCCGCATCCCCGAAGCTCCCTGCCCAGCACGCCGCCAGCGCTGCATCCACTTCCGCCATCGTCGCCCCGATCCCCAGCGCCCGCAGGCTCGTCACCCCGTGCTCGCGTATCCCGCACGGCACGATCCCGTCGAAGTGCTCCAGCACCGGGTCGACGTTCAGCGACACCCCGTGCCAACTCACCCAGCGCGTCAGCCGCACCCCGAGTGCCGCGACCTTCGCGTCCCGCCCGGTCGCCGCGTCCGTCACCCAGACCCCCACGTGTCCGTCGCGCCGCCCCGCCTTCACCCCCAGCCGCGCCAGCGTCGCGATTAGCCACCCCTCCAGCGCCGACACGAACGCGCGCACGTCCCGTGCCGGCACCGGCCCGTGCGCCCGGTGCAGGTCCAGCATCACGTATCCCACCCGCTGTCCCGGCCCATGATACGTCCACTGCCCGCCGCGCCCCGCCTCGAAGGTCGGGAAGCCCTGCGGGTTGAACAGGTCCTCCGCCCGCGCCGAGGTCCCGGCGGTGAAGCACGGCGGATGCTCCAGCAGCCACAGCTGCTCCGCATCCCCCCGGTCGCGTATCCCCGCCACCGCGTCCCGCATCCGCGTCATCGCCTCGGGATACGGAACCGGCGCCTCGCTGCGCGTCCAGACCAGTTCCCGGATGATTGCCCCGCTCGCGTCCATCGTTTATACGGCCCCCGTCGCCTCCGGTTATCGCCTGCGCGGTCCGGGGATGTCACGGTGCGGTCGTGGCGGAATGGTAGACGCGCAAGCTTGAGGTGCTTGTGGGGGAAACCCCGTGGAAGTTCGAGTCTTCTCGACCGCACCAGTCCTGCCCCAACCGTCGGGGCTGACGGCCCGCCACCCCGGCGCGCCACTTGGCGGACCTCGCCCGCCGCAACCCCGCCATCCTGGCTCCGCGATTGCGGCTCCGCCCGCCCCATGGCACCTTCGCCGCCGCAACGAAGCCGGTAACCGGCACGACGTTCCAGACGGGGAGCAGACAACGTGATCAAGCCGCTACGAAAGGCAGTCCTTCCCGTCGCCGGCCTGGGCACGCGCTTCCTTCCTGCCACCAAGGCGATGGCCAAGGAGATGCTGCCCGTCGTCGACCGGCCGCTGATCCAGTACTCGATCGACGAGGCCCGCGCCGCCGGCATCGAGCAGTTCTGCCTCATCACCGGCCGCGGCAAGACCGCGCTCGTCGAGTACTTCGACCGCGCCTATGAGCTCGAAGCCACGCTGAAGGAGCGCAACAAGCCGGAAGCCATGGCGGCGCTGCGCGAGTCCAGCATGCTCCCCGGCACCATGCTCTCGGTGCGACAGCAGGAGCCGCTCGGTCTCGGCCACGCCATCTGGTGCGCGCGCGCCTTCATCGGCGACGATCCGTTCGCGATCCTGCTTCCCGACGACATCGTGTTGTCCAAGACTCCCTGCCTCAAGCAGCTCGCCGACGCCTACCACCAGACCGGCGGCAGCGTGGTCGCGGTGTCCGAGGTGCCGCACGAGCAGACTAACCGCTACGGCATCCTCAAGATCGGCGCCGACGACGGCCGCATGGTCGAGGTCACAGGCCTGGTCGAGAAGCCCGACCCCAAGGACGCGCCCTCCAACCTGTCCATCATCGGCCGCTACGTGCTGACACCCGACGTCATGGTGCACCTGAACAAGCTGGAGCGCGGCGCCGGCAACGAGGTGCAGCTCACCGACGCCATGGCCAAGATGATCGGCCACCATCCGTTCCACGGCTTGCGCTACGAGGGCCGGCGCTTCGACTGCGGCGACAAGGTCGGCTTCCTGGAAGCGCAGATCGCCTTCGCGCTGGAGCGGCCGGACCTCGGCCCCGCCGTGCGCGAGTTCCTCAAGACCTATGTCGGAGCGCTCTGATGGCCTTCTCCCACGCGTTCCCGCCAACCAGCCTGCGCGAGTACGACATCCGCGGCATCGTCGGCCAGACCCTGCACGCCGCGGACGCCTTCGCCATCGGCCGCACCTTCGGGAGCATCGTGTCGCGCCACGACGGCCGCACCGTCGCCGTCGGCTATGACGGCCGCCTGTCCTCGCCCGAGCTGGAAGCCGCCCTGGTCGACGGCCTCAAGGCATCGGGCATGGAGGTGCTGCGCGTCGGCCTCGGCCCCACGCCGATGCTGTACTACGCCGCCACCACGCTCGGGACCGATGGCTGCATCATGGTCACCGGCAGCCACAACCCGCCGAACTACAACGGCTTTAAGATGATGCTGGGCCGCAAGCCGTTCTTCGGCGCGCAGATCCAGCAGCTCGGCGCCCTGTCCGCCGCCGGCGACGTGGTGGACGAGGCCAACGGCTCCGATCGCACGGTCGACGTCAGCCACGACTACATCGCCCGCCTGATCTCCGACTGGGACGGCGGCGACCGCATCCTCAAGGTGGTCTGGGACAACGGCAACAGCTCCGCCGGCGAGATCCTGGCCCGCCTGGTCCGCTCGCTACCCGGCGAGCACACGGTGCTGAACGGCGAGATCGACGGCAACTTCCCGGCGCACCATCCCGACCCCACCGTGGCCAAGAACCTGGAACAGCTGATCGCCGCCGTCGCCGAGAAGAACGCCGACATCGGCATCGCGTTCGACGGCGATGCCGACCGCATCGGCGTGGTCGACAACCACGGCGAGATCCTGTGGGGCGACCAGCTCCTGGTCGTCCTCGCCCGCGACGTGCTGAAGTCCAACCCCGGTGCCACCATCATCGCCGACGTCAAGGCGAGCCAGGTGCTGTTCGACGAGGTGCAGCGCGCCGGCGGCGCGCCGCTGATGTGGAAGACTGGCCATTCGCTGATCAAGGCCAAGATGGCCGAGACCGGCTCGCCGCTCGCCGGCGAGATGTCCGGCCACGTGTTCTTCGCCGACAGATGGTACGGCTTCGACGACGCCCTTTACGCCGCCGTCCGCGTGCTGGGCATTGTCGCCCGCATGGACACCCCGTTCTCGTCGGTCAAGGAAGCGCTTCCCCACGCCGTCAGCACCCCCGAGCTGCGCTTCGACTGCGACGACACCGCCAAGTTCAAGGTGATCGAGGAGGTCGCCGCCCGCCTCAAGCAGTCCGGCGCCGAGGTGTCCGCGATCGATGGCGTCCGCGTCCGTACTCCCGACGGCTGGTGGCTGCTGCGCGCCTCCAACACCCAGGCCGTCCTGGTCGCCCGCGCTGAGGGCCTCACCGCCGACGGCCTGGAGCGCCTCAAGGCCGACCTGGTGCACCACCTGGAAGCCTCCGGCCTGCAGGCCCCCGACTTCTCCGGCGAGAATGCCGGCCACTGAGCCGACCACGCCGACCCTGGCACGACCGGCAAGGCCTTTCCTCCTCCGCCTGTCGTGACCGTCCCTGACCTCCTCGACCCGCCCGACTCCGCGCTGCTGATGCAGATCGCCTCGCCCGGCTTCGAGGCCGTCACCCCGGACATCGTCCACCCGGAGCGCATCCCGCCCGACATCTGGGCCGCCTCCGCCGCCCAGCGGCAACCGGTCTTCCCCCCCCGACCGGTCTCCGTCTGGCTCCTCCACGACGTCCACGTCGCCTGCGAAGGCCTGGTGTTCGACCGCGGCGGCCGCCTCTACCGCCCCAGCATCACCCAGCACGGCTCCGCCGAGATCGAGTGGGCCGCCACTGCCGTCCGCGCCGCCCTGGCGGACCACGCCGCTCCCTCGCACGACCTCCCGCTGGTCCTGGGCAAGAAGCGCGGCGCGATGAACTACGGCCATTGGCTGATGGAGATGCTGCCGATGCTGCATCTCGTCCTGACCCGCCTGTCCGACCCGAAGGTCGGCGTCCTGCTGCACGACGTGACCGACCGGCGCCTGGGCGAGGTGATCCGGACCTGCCTGTCCCGTCTCGACATCGCCCCCAACCGGGTCCGCATCTCCGACCACCGTCCGGTGCGCGTCCGCACCCTGCTGCTGGTCGAGGGTCTGACCGATCATGGCACCTACATGTCGCCTCTGGTGCGCGACTGCCACGCTCGCCTGGCCCACGGCATCCCCGGCATCGGCTGTCCCCGGGTCTTCGTCGCCCGGGGCCCCGGCCGGTCCCGCAACTTCGCCGACCCGGCCGCCGTTGACGCCCTGGCCCGCGACGCCGGCTACCACGTGCTGCACCCGGACCGCCTTTCGTTCCTCCAGCAGGTCGCCACGGTACGTGACGCTCGTCTCGTCGCCGGCGCCATGGGCGCTGCGCTGACCACTTCGGCTTACCTCCGGAACCCTGCCGAGGTCCTGGTCTTTGCCGGCGCCGGCATGCCCGACACCTTCTTCTGGTTCGTCGCCACCCTGTTCGGCCACCGCTACCGCGAGGTCCGCTGCCTGCAGTCCGACCAGTCCGCCGCTACCGGCGTTCCCTACGACCGCGCCCTGCTGATCGACCTCGCCGAGATGCGACGCCTGCTCGCCGTCTCCTGACCCGAAACCCGTCCCGGATCTCCTGCCTGCTAGCGCATCGTGCCAGCCGTTTCCGCCACCGTGCTCGGCCGGAAGATGCCGTGCCCCCCGGCCAGCGGCGACAGCCCGACCTCCAGCCCGAGGATCGTTTCCGCCGCCCCAAGATAGATCACCCCGTCCGGCGACAGCAGCCGGCCGGCCGCTGCCAGCGTCCGCGCCTTCGTCGCCTGGTCGAAGTAGATCAACACGTTGCGGCAGAAGATGACGTCGAACCGCCCGAGCCCGGACAGGTCCGACAGCAGGTTCCATTCCCGGAACCGCACCATGTCCCGCAGCTGCCGGTTGATCCGCCAGCCGCCCTCCTCCTTGGTGAAGTACTTCACCAGCAGCCTTGCCGGCAGCCCCCGCTGCACCTCGAACTGCGTGTACAGCCCCTGCTCCCCCCGCTGCAGCGGCTCCCGCGCGATGTCGGTCCCCACGATCTCCACCGCGCGGCCGGCGAGTGCGGGTCCCATCTCGCTGACCAGCATTGCCAGGGAATAAGCCTCCTGTCCGGTCGAGGCGGCGGCGGACCAGATCCGCAGCGGTATGCCCTTCGGCCGGCTCAGGTGCAGCCGCGGCAGCATGACCTCGCGCAAATGATCGAATGGGCGGCCGTCGCGGAAGAACAGCGTCTCGTTGGTGGTCATCGCCTCGACCACTTCCCGCTCCAGCACAGGATCTGAACGCAGGCGGTCTGCCAGCACGGCAAGGCTCGACAGCGCGCGCTTCTGCAGGATCGGCTCCAGGCGCGCCTGCACCAGGTAGCTCTTGTCGGCACCAAGCGACAGGCCGGACCGCGCCTTCAGCACGGCTGCGATGCTCTCGAAACCGTTCATGGCGTGAGCGCCAGTTCGGCGATCCTGCCGGCGATCCTGTCCAGCGGGAGCACCGCCTGGCACAAGCCCTCGCGCACAGCCGCCCCGGGCATGCCCCAGACCACGCTACTTGCCTCGTCCTGGGCCAGAACCGCGCCTCCTGCGTCCACGACGGATCTCGCGCCGGCGACCCCATCCCTGCCCATGCCGGTCAGGATCACCGTCAGGATCCGTCCCTGGCAGGCAGCGACCGCGCTCCGCAGCATCGGGTCGACCGACGGCCGGCAGGAGTTCTCGGGCGCGGTATCGACCACCCGGGCGACCAGCCCGTCCGCCGAGGCCGCCACCAGCAGGTGCCGATCGCCTGGAGCGATATGCACCCGGTTCGGAAGCAGGGGCATTCCATCCTCTGCCTCAACACAGGAACGGTGGCCGATCCGTCCGAGATGCTCCGCAAGGCTGCGCGTGAACAGCGGAGGCATGTGCTGGGTGACGACGATCGGCTGCGACAAGCGCTGCGTCAGGCCGGAGAACAGGGTGAACAAGGCCTGCGGGCCGCCGGTCGAACTGCCGATCGCCACCAGCAACGGCGACCGCCGCGCGCCGGACCGGAACGTCGGCGCCGACTGTGCCGCCTGTGAGGCCGCCGGCACCGCAGGCCGGGTCGGGCGTCGGCCGAGGCCCAGGACGCGGCTACGGATGTCCTGCGCAAAGCCGTGGCGTGTTTCCGCACTCGGCTTGTGCATGCAGTCGGCCGCCCCCGCCTGGATAGCGCGCATGGCGATGGCAGCACCTGCGGTGGTCAAAGCCGACGCGACGATGATCCGGATCCGCGGATCCACCTTGAGTAGCAGCGGCAAGGCGGTGAGTCCGTCCATCACCGGCATCTCCACGTCGAGCAGCACGATGTCGACCGGCGTGCGCTTGAGTGTTTCCACGGCGATGGCGCCGTTCGCGACGCTGGCGACGACCTCGATCTCCGGATCGGCATCCAGGGTGCGTGCGATCAGCGAGCGGATGACGGCAGAGTCGTCGCAGATCATGACCCGTACCGGTGGCAGGGTTGAGGTCGCGGGTGCAGGGTCCATGGAGCGGATCAAGTGCCGCTGCCCGACGGCACGGCCACGTCATTTATCTTGCCGATCAGGATGTCGGCATCGAACGGCTTCATGATGAACTCCTGCGCGCCGGCCTCGATCGCGGCGGTGATCCGGTCGGGCTCGTTCTCGGTCGTGCACAGGATCACCCGGGGCAGGTCGATGCCGAACTCCCGCCGGATCGCCTTGAGGCAGTCGATCCCGTTCATGCGCGGCATGTTCCAGTCGAGCAGGAGATAGTCGGGACGGCAGCGCCGACAGGCGTCGAGCGCCTCGAGACCGTCGGCAGCCTCCATGACCTGCAGCCCCGCCTCCTCGAGCATGCGCCGTGCGATCTGGCGGACTACGCGGCTGTCGTCGACGATCAGGCAGAGCTGGCCTGGACGCGATGTGCTCATGTGGGCAGCGCGAGCAGACGGTCGATGTCGAGCACCACCATCAGGCGCTCCGGCAGGCGGAACACGCCGCCGCTGAACTGGCGCCACGTGGCGGACAGGTTGGACGGCGTTTCCTCCATCATGTCCATGCGCAGGCTCAGCACCTCCTGGACCTGGTCGATCAGCAGGGCGTAGAGCGCGCCGTCGCTTTCGGCGACCAGCGCCACGCGATCGGCGGCGTCGGGCGCCGGCTCGAGGCCGAGGCGGCAGCGCGTGTCGACCGCCGTGACGATGCGGCCGCGCAGGTTGATGTTTCCCGCGATCTCGGACGGAGCCAGCGGTACCCGGACGATCTTGCTGTTGGTGATGACCTCGCGGACCGCGAGCACCGGGACGCCGCAAAGCTGGTTGGCGAGGGTGAGGGTGACGAACCCCTGCTCCTGACGGTCGTCCAGCGGATGCGGGACGTCACCAGGACGGATCTTGTGCGTGTCGGAGAACATGGACCGTTTCCTCAGGCGGCGAGAGGCTGTGACAGGCACTGCTCGAGGCTGAACAGGAGCGTGTCGCGCTCGAACTTCCGTATGGTGTCGGTGAAGCCGGCCGATCGTGCCTCCTGCACCGTGTCGCTGCCGGTCAGCGCCAGCAGCGGCATGTCGACCCAGGATCCGCCCTCGCGCACTTTGCGGGCGAAACCGAGGCCGCCGAGCCCCGGCATCTCGATGTCCGAGATGATGGCATCGAAGCTGCGGCCGGCTTCCCGCATGGCCAGCGCCTTTTCCGCGGAGTCGGCCACGGTGACGTCGTAGCCGGCAGCCGACAGGCTGGGCGCGACCAGCTGGCGGAAGAAGCTGCTGTCGTCGACCACCAGCAGGCGTGGCTTGGCGGCCGCGGCGGCCGTCTTGGCGCGGAACCAGTTGCCGGCGGCGCGGGTGAGCCAGAAGGCCGCATCGATGATGTCGGTCGCCCGTCCGGCTATGACCGCGGCACCCAGGACGCCCTGGCGGTCGGTGCCGAACTCCACCTGCAGGGCGGTGTTCACCACGTCGAGGATCTCCTCGACCATCAGGCCGACCGGCTTGCCGCCGTTGTCGAACACCAGCACCGGGTGAACCGCCTTGCGGTCGCCCTGCAGCGCCAGGTGCGGCATGTCGACCGCCTCGTCAAGCGACACGATCGGCATGAGGTCGTTGCGGTACTGCACCACGACGCGGCCCCCCGATACCTCGAGCCGGTCGGTGGTGAAGGTTTCCAGCCGCGAGATGAGCGACAGCGGCAGCGCCTTCGGCGCGCCGATGCCGGCGCGGACCAGAAGCATGTCGAGCCGCTGGTCGGTGCTACCGTCCTCCTCGGAAACGGCCTGGGCGGTGTCCTTCCGGGCGGCGTCGAGGCCGGCGTGGCGGGCGATGCCGGTCGGATCCAGGATCATGATGACGGCGCCGTCCTCCAGGATGGTGTTGCCGCCGAACAGCGGGATGTGGCGCAGCACGTTGGCGACCGGCTTGACCACGATCTCCTCGGTGTCGAACACGCCGTCCACGATCAGGCCGAGCCGCGCGGAGCCGATGCCGATCACCGCGACCATGTCGGTCCGGCTGCCGGCCGCGCCGCCGCCCGGCGGCTTGTCCGGCAGCTGCAGCAGCGTGCTGAGACGGATGAGCGGCAGCAGCCGGTCACGCAGACGCAGCACGGCTGCCCCGTCGATGGTTTCCATCCGGGTGTCGGACTGGGTTCCCGGCAGGACCACCTCGATCACGCTGGCCTGAGGAATGGCGAAGCGTTCCCCGGCGACGCCGACGATGAGGGCCGATACGATGGCAAGGGTCAGCGGGATCTTGATGAGGAAGCGGCTTCCCTTGCCGAACACGCTGTGCAGCTCGATCAGGCCGCCGATCTGCTCGATGTTGGTCTTGACCACGTCCATGCCGACGCCGCGTCCGGACACGGAGGTCACGGCCGCCGCCGTCGAGAAGCCCGGCTGAAAGATGAAGCGGCGGATCTCGTCGTCGCTCATGGTGTCGATCTGGGTACGTGTCGAGAGCCCCTGGGCGATCGCCTTGTCGGCGATCCGGCGCACGTCGATGCCGCGGCCGTCGTCCTCGATCTCGATCACGACGTGGCCGCCCTCGTGCCGCGCGCTGAGGGTGATGGTGCCGACGGGCGGCTTGCCGGCCCGCTGACGCTCCTCCGGCCCCTCCAGCCCGTGATCGGCGCTGTTGCGGATCATGTGGGTCAGCGGGTCCTTGATCAGTTCCAGCACCTGGCGGTCGAGCTCGGTCTCGGCACCGTGCATGACCAGGTCGACCCGCTTGCCCAGGTCATGCGCCAAGTCGCGGACCTGCCTCGGCAGCATGTTCCATACGTTGCCGATCGGCTGCATGCGCGTCTTCATGACGCCTTCCTGCAGCTCGGTGGTCAGGTGCGACAGGCGCTGCACGGGGCCGGTCAGCTCAGAATTGCCGCTGGAACGCAGCTGCTGCAGGAACTGGTTTCGCGTCAGCACCAGCTCGCTGACCAGGGTCATCAGGGTTTCCAGCACGTCGACCGAGACGCGGATGGTCTGTCCGCGGCTGTTGCCCGGATCCGCGGCGTGATCGGCTACGGCCGGCGCGCTGGCCGGCGTCGAGGGAGCCGGATCCGCAGGTCGTGGGACCGGATCGAGCGCCAAGGTTTGCGTCGGCAACGGGATCGGCGCCGGGCCAGGCACGGAGGCCGCTGGAGCGAGCGCGCGACCCTCGGCGAGTGCGATCAGCTCCGCGATCAGCTCGCTGTCGTTTCCGTCCGGCTCGGCACCCGTCCGGCTGATGGTGTCGACGATCAGGCGGATGCGGTCGATCGCCGACAGGATCAAGCCGATACCGTCGCCGGACACCGACAGACTGCCGGTGCGCAACCGGTCGAGCACCGTCTCGCTGGCATGCGCCACGCGCTCGAGCCGCGGCAGGCCCAGAAAGCCGCAGGTGCCCTTGATGGTGTGCACCAGGCGGAAGATGAGCGACAGCGTCGGCTGGTCGTCCGGTGCCCGTTCCAGGCGCACCACCGCCAGGTCGAGCTCGGAAAGGCTTTCCAGGGTCTCGGTGAGGAATTCGGCCAGGAGGTCGTCCAACCTGCGCTCCATCGGTCTTTGAACTGTCAGCTCGATGATGCAGGTGAAGAAGCGAACAAATCCTAAACGGGCGAACCGTCCGGGCCAGGAGACGTTGCCTGGCAGTGACTGCTTCCCGTTCCTCGCCGTCGACGATCGAGCCCGGCCAGTGGGTCAGGCACCCGGACCGTCCCGAATGGGGCGACGGACAGGTTCAGTCGGCAATCGGCTCGCGTGTCACGGTCAACTTCGAGCATCAGGGCAAGGTGTTGATCAACGCCACCCTGGTCGAACTGGACGTTCTGCGTTAGGGGCTGGCTCCGGCACAGGCATCCGGCGCCGCTTCCGGTGCAACAGCCTGCAGGACATGATGAACGCTTCCCTGATCGATCCGTTCGGCAGGCATGTCAGCTACTTGCGCGTTTCGGTCACGGATCGCTGCGACATGCGCTGCCTCTACTGCATGGCGGAGGACATGGTGTTCCTGCCCAGGCCGGAGGTGTTGACGCTCGAGGAGCTCGAACGCCTCTGCCGCGCCTTTATCGGCCTGGGAACGCGCCGGATCCGTGTCACCGGCGGCGAGCCCTTGGTCCGGCGTGGGATCGAGGACTTCATGCGGTCGCTCGGCGATTGGCTCGACCGGCCTGCGGGACAACCCGGTCTTGACGAACTGACCATCACCACCAACGGCAGCCAGCTCACGCGGTTCGCGCCGCTGTTGCGTACCGCCGGGGTCAGGCGGGTGAACGTCAGCCTGGACACGCTCGATCCGCTGCGGTTCCGGATCATTACCCGGTTGGGCCGGCTGGAACGAACCCTGGAGGGCATCGAGGCGGCGCGCACGGAAGGGCTGGCGGTGCGCGTCAACATGGTGGCGATGCGCGACACCAACGAGGACGAGATCGACTCGATGGTGGCCTGGTGCGGCGAGGTCGGCGCCGACCTGTGCCTGATCGAGACCATGCCGATGGGCGACACCGGCGAGGACCGGCTCGACCGCTACCTGCCGCTGTCCATGGTCCGATCCAGGCTCGAGCGGCGCTGGACCCTCCGAAACACCACGCACCGGACCGGTGGTCCCGCCCGCTACGTCGTGGTGGAAGAGACCGGTCAAAGGATCGGCTTCATCACCCCGATGACCCACAACTTCTGCGAAAGCTGCAACCGGGTGCGGTTGAGCTGCACCGGCACGCTGTTCATGTGCCTCGGACAGGACGACGCCGCGGACCTCCGCGGACCGCTGCGGAATGGCGCGGACCAGCCGGCACTGATGGCGGCAATCCGGCAGGCGATCCGCCGCAAGCCGCAGGGCCACGACTTCGTCATCGGCCGGCGGGAGGATGCCCGCGGCATCACCCGGCACATGAGCACGACGGGCGGCTGAGGGCCGTTCGGCCGTCAGTAGCCCTGGGGGGTCATCAGCGAGGCCGGCGGCGCGGCGAGCGCCGGCTTGGCGTCCGGAGGCGGCGCGGAGGCGGGCGCCATTACCGTGCGGCCGTTGCAGCCGCAGACCGACAACCCGGCGGCGAGGCAGGCGGCAGCAAGCAGGTGCCGGAACACGCCGGGCTTGGAGTCGGTCATCACGTGATCCTCGAGAACCAAGCCGAAGCCTCTAGCACGGGCACCGCACCGCCGAAATCGGCGGTCGCCATGCGGCTTCAGGACGGTGCGGCATCCGGCATCGCGTTGAGCGCATCCTCCAGGCTGACGCTGAACTGCCCCGGCTTGAGCGGCCTCGGCTGGTCGGGCGACGGCGCCCAGCCCGTCATCATCGCCAGGCGGAGGGTCATGAGGATACGCCCGTCCGCCTCGACCGGAAGGCGAGCCAGGGCGGCCGCGAACAGCGCCCGCGGCGGTGGCCGGCGGTCGCGCAGGTGGATCGCGTTGCCCTCGCCGGCAGCGCGCAGGTCGCGCAACAGGGCGAGCGGGTCGCCGTAGCTGAGGGCGATCTCGTCGCCATCCACTACCGGCAGCGCGTAGCCGGCGCGCTGCAGCAGCGCGGCGCAGTCCCTCAGCTCCGGGAACGGCGACACCCGCGGGGAGACGCCGCCGGTCAGCGCCACCTCGGCGTCGAGCAGGGTGGCGCGCAGAGGCGCCAGGCTCGGCAGGATCGGCAGCGACGCCAGCAGCAGCCCGTCCGGACGCAGCGCCGCGCGCAGCTGGATCAGCGCCCCCGGCAGGTCGTTGGTCCAGTGCAGCGACAGGTTGGCAACCACCAGGTCGAAGCTGCCGGACGCGAACGGAAGCCATTCCTCGTCGGCGGCGACCGCCGGTCCGGCCTCGTTGCGGGCCATGGCGGCGGACAGGTCGCACGACACCGTGTCGATCCCGCGCGCGCGCAGGCGCGGCGCGACCACGCCGCGGCCACCGACGTCGAGGGCGCACGTGAAGGAGCGGGTGACGTCGTCCAGACGGTCGAGCAGCCGGTCGGCGGCGTCGGACAGGATGTCGGACACGGACGCCACGGTGGCGGCGGCCCGGTCGCGATGCAGGCGGACCGCGCGGCGGTCGAAGATGAGGCTGTCGTCCATGCGGCGTCGCTTTCCCGGGCACCACGGCATGTGAGCGGCGGACAGGTGGATGCCAAGCCTTGCGATCGCACCCGGGACGGTGGAACATCGTTCCGGACCTGTATTGGTCGTGATGGCGGGGAGCGGGAATGTCGGTGCTGACGCGGCCGATCCGGATCGGGCTGAAGGGTGGCCGCAGCATGCTGGACCTCCTGCTGCCGCCACATTGTCCGGCGTGCGAGACGATTGTCGATGCACCGGGCCGGCTGTGCGCCGCCTGCTTCCGACGCGCGTCGCTGATCGTGCCGCCCTGCTGCGTGCGCTGCGGTGTCGGGTTCGCCAGCGTGGGCTCCGCGGGATCGGCCCTGAGCTGTCCGCCCTGCCTCGACTCGCCGCCACCCTGGCGGTTCGGGCGGGCGGCGTTCGCCTATGACGAGTTCTCGCGGCTGCTGGTGCTGCCGCTCAAGTATGGTGACCGCACGGAGAATGCTGTCGTGCTGGGACGCCACATGGCGCGGGCAGGACGGTCGCTCCTGGAAGACTGCGACCGGCTGGTGCCGGTCCCGCTGCATCGCAGGCGGCTGTTCTCCCGCCGCTACAACCAGGCGGCGCTGCTGGCGCAGGCGGTCGGACGCTTGTCGGGTCGGGCGGTCATGGTGGACGCGCTGGCGCGGGTGCGGCAGACCACACCGCTGGTGGGGCAGTCGCCCAGCGAGCGCCGCCGCTCGGTTGCGGATGCGATCCGGGTCCGGCCGGGTCGGGTGGCGGCGCTGCGCGGCCTGCGCGTGGTGCTGGTCGACGACGTGCTGACGACGGGGGCAACCCTGGGAGCATGCGCGGAAGCCCTGCTGGGCGCCGGCGTGACCTCGGTCGACGTGCTGGCGGCGGCACGCACCGCACGGGACGAGACCGTTGAGGACCGGCAGGAACAGCCAGAGTGAGCCGCCGGTCGGGCCTCTTGTCGGCATGGCGTCCATGCACGATCTACTCCGCGGCGCCCGGATCGGTCGGGCCCATCGGCTGGATGGAGCGAATGGCTGCGATCGAGATCTACACGCAACCCGGGTGTCCGTATTGCACGCGTGCCCTGTCGCTGCTGTCGAGCAAGGGCGTCGCGTTCCGGGAGATCGACGCGCCGCACGGATCACGGGAACGGGTGGAGGCGCACGAGCGGTCCGGTGGCCGCACCACCATGCCGCAGGTCTTCATCGGCGCGCGCCATGTCGGCGGCTGCGACGACCTGATGGCGTTGAACCGTACCGGCGAGCTCGACGCGCTGCTCCAGGCGGCCTGAAGCCGGACGACGGCCACGTGGCGCGGGACGGCCGATGATCCACTACCAGCTGCGCTGTGCGGACGGTCACGAGTTCGAGGGCTGGTTCAAGGACAGCGCCACGTTCGACGTACAGGCCGAGAACGGCCTGCTGAGCTGTCCGCGCTGCGGCATCCCCGAGGTCGCCCGCGGGCTGATGGCCCCCGCGGTACGCACGCGTCCGGCCGGGAAACCGGTGGCGGCGCGGGAGATGCCCGCAGTGGCGCTGCCCGACGAGATCCGGGCGGTGCTGCAGCGGGTCCGGGCCGAGGTGGAACGGACCTGCGAGGACATGGGAGACGGCTTTGCCGACGAGGCGATCCGGATGAGCAGGGGCGAGGCGGAACGGAGGGGGATCTACGGCAACGCCAGCGACGAGGATCACGAAGCGCTGGCGGACGAGGGCATCGAGGTGATGCAGATCCCCTGGCTGAAGCCCGCGGAAGGCTGAGCTTGCGCCGGCTCGTCGTTCTCGTCGCGCTCCTGGCGGGGGTGCCGGCGCGGGTCTCTGCCGATCCGGCGCCGAGCGTGCTCGGGCACTGGATGACCCCGGGACGGGACGGCGTGTTCCAGATCGGGCGCTGCGGGGCGCTGCTGTGCGGCTGGCTGGTCGGCATGCGCTACACCGGGTCGATGCCGCTCGACGTGTATCGCCGGCCGCAATGCGGGCTGCTGCTGCTGAGCAACTTCCGTCCCGCCGACGAGGCCGGCCACTGGCACGGATCCATCCTCGATCCCGACAGCGGCCGCAGCTACCAGGCCACCATCTGGTCGCCGGCGCCGGACGTGCTGAAGCTGCGCGGCTACCTGCTGCTGCCGATCCTGGGCCAGACGCAGGACTGGCATCGATATGGCGGCCCCATCGGGCCGGCCTGCAGGCTGCCGCGCTGATCGCGCCTCAGGCGGCCGACAAGGCCGCGATGTAGTTCACGCCGAGATCGCGTGACACCCGCCAACGCTCGGGCTGGCCGGGAAGGGCCGGCACCATGCCGGCGATGTCGACGATCCGCAGCCCGGCGCCGGCGGCGTGCCGTGCGAGCTCCGCCGGGGTGACGAAGCGTTGCCAGTCATGGGTGCCTGCCGGCAGCAGCCGGAGCACGTACTCGGCGCCGATCTTCGCCGTGGCCAGCGAGCGCCAGGTGCGGTTCAGGGTGGACAGCACCAGAAGGCCGCCCGGCTGCAGCAGGCCCGCCAGCAGCAGCAGGAACGTGCGTGGATCGGGAACGTGCTCGATCACCTCCAGCGCGGTGACGGCATCGAAGCGCATCCCCTCGGCCCGCAGGGTTTCCGCACTTCCGGCTCGGTAGGCGAGGGAGCGATGGTCCGCCAGGGCGGCGTGAACCCGTGCGGCCTGGATCGCCGGCTCCGAAGCATCGACGCCCAGCACGTCGTGGCCGAGTGCGGCCAGCGCCTCGCTGGCGAGCCCGGCGCCGCATCCCAGGTCGAGCAGGCGCAGCGGCCGGGACGGGTCGCGTGCCTGGAGCGGGACCAGGTGGCGCTGGGTCCAGCGGACCCGCAGCGGGTTCATCCGGTGCAGCGGCCGCATCGGCCCGTCCGGATCCCACCAGCTTCCGGCAAGGGAGCCGAAGCGGGCGATCTCGTCCGGCGAGACGGATCCCGGCTGCCGCGCCGATCCACGGCTCGGTGACTGCGCTTGCATGTTGCTGCCTTTCAACGGGAAAGCTATGTGACCCCGCTGCCGTGTCGCTGCAACGCGGCATGATCGTGCCGCTCCGCGCCCCGAGCCGGCATCGCAGGCTTCGGGAGAGTCGACCGCCTCATGGCCCGCATCGTGATGAAGTTCGGTGGCACCTCGGTGGCGGATCTCGATCGGATCCGCTCGGTGGCGGCGCGGATCAAGCGGCAGGTGGAGGCGGGCGACGAGGTGGCGGTGGTGGTGTCGGCGATGTCGGGGGTCACCAACCAGCTGGTCGGCTACTGCCAGTCGCTGTCGCCGCTGCACGATGCGCGCGAGTACGATGCGGTGGTGGCCACGGGCGAGCAGGTGACGAGCGGGTTGCTGGCGATCGCGTTGCAGACCGCAGGGGTGGACGCACGGTCCTGGTCCGGCTGGCAGGTGGCGCTGCGGACCGACAGCGCACACGGCAGGGCGCGGATCGAGGCGATCGAGGGCGAGCGGCTCCTTGCGCGGATGCAGGCGGGCCAGGTGCCGGTGGTGGCAGGCTTCCAGGGCATCGGCCCGGACAACCGGGTGACGACGCTGGGGCGCGGCGGCTCGGACACCTCGGCGGTGGCGCTGGCGGCGGCGCTGAAAGCCGATCGCTGCGACATCTATACGGACGTGGATGGTGTATACACCACCGACCCGCGGATCGTGCCGCGGGCGCGACGGCTTCCGAAGATCGCCTACGAGGAGATGCTGGAGCTGGCATCGGTAGGGGCCAAGGTGCTGCAGACGCGGTCGGTCGAGCTGGCGATGAAGGAGCGGGTGCGGGTGCAGGTGCTGTCCAGCTTCGACGACGGTCCGGTCCCGTTCGAGAACGGGTCGGACAGCGTGCTGCCCGGCACCATGGTGGTGGACGAGGACGAGATCGTGGAGAAGGAAATTGTCGCCGGCATCGCCTATTCCCGGGACGACGCCAAGGTCACGGTGCGCAAGGTCCCCGACCGGCCCGGGGTGGCGGCGGCCGTGTTCGGCCCGCTGGCAGAGGCGCACGTGAACGTCGACATGATCGTGCAGAGCACCGGCGCCGACGGCACCACCGACATGACCTTCACCGTCGGCAAGGCGGACCTGCCGCGCACGATCGATGTGCTGAAGGCGGCCCGTGGAGACATCCAGTACGGCGAAATGCTGACCGATCCGGACGTGGCGAAGATCAGCGTGGTGGGGGTGGGCATGCGCAGCCATGCCGGCGTGGCCAGCACCATGTTCCGCACCCTGTCGGGACGGTCGATCAACATCCAGGTGATCTCGACCAGCGAGATCAAGGTGAGCGTGCTGATCGCCTCGGACTATACCGAGCTTGCGGTCCGGGCCCTCCACAGCGCGTATGGCCTTGATGTCGGCTGACCTGATGGCGGACGGGCAGGCGGCGATCCTGCCGGGGAACGGGCCGGCTTGGCTGGCGGCGCGTCGGCAACTCGACCGGCTGTGGGAGAAGGGCACCGCCTTTCTCGGCAGCGAGCTCGCGATCCTGGGCGGGGCGATGAGCTGGGTCAGCGAGCGCAACCTGGTGTCCGCCATCTCGAACAGCGGCGGGTTCGGGGTGATCGCCTGCGGGGCGATGGGTCCGGAGCTGCTGGAGCGCGAGATCGCGGCAACCCAGGCGCTGACCCGCCGACCGTTCGGCGTCAACCTGATCACCATGCATCCGCAACTCGACGACCTCATCCGCATCTGCGTCGTGGCCGGTGTGGGGCACGTGGTGCTGGCCGGCGGCGTGCCGTCGGCGGCAGCGATGCGCGCGATCAAGGATGGCGGCGCCAAGGTGGTCGGCTTCGCTCCCGCACTGGTGATGGGCCGCCGGCTGGTGAAGCTGGGCGCGGACGCGCTGGTGATCGAGGGCTCGGAGGCGGGCGGCCACATCGGTCCGGTGTCGTTGACGGTGCTGGCGCAGGAGGTGCTGCCGCACATCCGCGAGGTGCCGATCTTCGTGGCCGGCGGCCTGGGGCGGGGCGACGCGATCCTGGGCCTGCTGGAGATGGGGGCGGCGGGGGCACAGCTCGGCACCCGCTTCGCCGCGTCGACCGAGAGCGTGGCGCACGACCGCTTCAAGCAGGCCTTCGTGCGCGCCGCCGCGCGAGACGCGCTGCCGTCGGTGCAGCTGGACGAGCGGTTCCCGGTGATCCCGGTGCGCGGGCTGGTCAACGACGGCACCAAGCGCTTCCTGGTGCACCAGGCGGAAACGCTGCGCCGGTTCCAGTCCGGCGAGCTGACCCGGGAAGCGGCGCAGCTCGACATCGAGCATTTCTGGGCCGGCTCCCTGCGCCGCGCCGTGGTCGACGGCGACGTCGAGGGCGGCTCCGTGATGGCCGGGCAGTCGGTCGGCATGGTGACCGGGATCCAGCCGGTGCAGGAGATCCTGGCCGAGCTGGTCGATCAGGCAGTGCAGGCGTTGCTGCTGCGCAATGCGCCGGTCGGCTGATACGGGCATGCACAACCGGTTCGGGACAGCGGCCGTCCTCGGCTCGCTGATTGGGGCGTCATGAGCACGAGCGAGCAGGCGGGTCAGGTCCGGGTGGCCGAGGCCGACACCAGCAGGCTGCCGGTCGGACAGGCGCTGCGGGCGCAGCGCGAGCAGCTTGGCTGGTCCCTGCCCGACGTCGCCGCCTGGCTCCGGATCAGGCTGCCCTACCTTGAGGCGCTTGAAAGCGGGCAGGTGGGCAAGCTGCCCGGCAGCGCCTACGCCCTGGGCTTCCTGCGCGCCTATGCCGGTGCGCTCGGCCTCGATCCGGAGGACATGTCGCGGCGCTTCCGCGGCGAAACCAAGGACGTCAACCGCAGGCCCGAGCTGTCGTTCCCGGCGCCGGTGCCGGAGCGCGGCGTGCCGGCCGGCGCGATCGTGCTGCTGGGGGTCGTGGTCGTGGTCGGCGCCTATGTCGGCTGGTACGAGTTCACCGGGCACGAGCATCGGCAGGCCCATGCGGTGCCGCCGGTGCCGCCGGCGCTGCTGCCATATGTCGGAGGGCCGGCCGCTCCGTCGCCCCAGGTGGCGACGGTGATGCCCGGATCGGGCCAGACCCCGTTCCCGCCGCCGGCCGTTCCCGCGGCATCACCGCATCCGGCATTGCCTCCGGTTGCGTCGGCTACGCCTCCGGCAGGGTCGCCTCCGGTCGAGGCAGGTGCCGCGGCGCCTCCGGCCGCACCCGTCGCGACGCCTTCCCCCCAGACTGGTCCGGCGGCACCGGCTCCCGCTCCGGCCGGCACGGCGTCCTCCGTGCCGGTGGCGTCGACGGCCGCAGCGCCCCCCCCGGTCTTGACGCCCGTGCCAGCCGGTGCGCCTGCAGCCGCGGCGCCCTCCGCCTCCGGTGTTCCCGGGCAGGTGACGTTGAAGGCGGTGGCGAGCAGCTGGGTGCAGGTGCGCCAGGTCGGCGGCAGGGTGATCTACGACCACGTGCTGCAGCCGGGCGAAAGCTGGAGCGTGCCGCCCGATGCCGGCCCCGTGACGCTGACCACCGGCAACGCCGGCGGCCTCACCTTGTCCACCGACGGGATCGTCACCCCGCCACTGGGACGGGTCGGCGGGGTCAGGCGGGCGATCCCGCTGAGCGCGCAGGCGATCCATAACGGCTCGATACTGGCCGCGCCCGCACCGGATCCCGCCGGATCCCCGCATCCGCCCAGACCGGCCCATGCGACGGCGCCGGCATCAGCCACAGCCCCTGCGAATGCCGACGACTCTGCGGACGACCTGAACGCGCGGCAACTGAAGAGCGCGACGCCCCACTAGCCTGGCCCCGCCACAGGCTGGGCCGCCGAGACAGGCTGGAACAAGAAGGCGAGGTGCCGCAGCCTCGCGGTTCCGGACCTGTTCAACCAGGCCTGTTCCTGGCAGGAAGCACGCACGCGCCGCTGCGGTCGCTCCGAGCCGTGATCCGGCGATGGCCACCGCCGTGACGTGGCGGAGGCGAGTGCGCGCACGAGGGAGCAGATCGCGATGAGCTACCGTCCGTACCAGCAGATCGAACGCCGCAAGTCCCGCCAGATCAGCGTCGGCCGGGTTAAGGTGGGCGGCGACGCGCCGATCAGCGTGCAGACCATGACCAACACCCTGACCAGCGACGCGCAGGCGACGATCGCGCAGATCCGGCTGTCGGAGATCGCCGGCGTGGACATCGTGCGGGTGTCCTGCCCGGACGAGGACAGCACCGCGGCGCTGGCGGAGATCGTGCGCGAGGTGAACGTGCCGATCGTCGCGGACATCCACTTCCACTACAAGCGCGCGATCGAGGCGGCCCGCGCCGGGGCCGCCTGCCTGCGCATCAACCCCGGCAACATCGGCTCGCCGGAGCGGGTGCGCGAGGTGGTGAACGCGGCGCGCGAGCATGGCTGCTCGATCCGGATCGGCGTCAACGCCGGTTCGCTGGAGCGGCACCTGCTGGAGAAGTACGGCGAGCCGAACCCCGACGCGCTGGTCGAGAGCGCGCTGGAGCACGCCAAGATCCTGCAGGACCACGACTTCCACGAGTTCAAGATCAGCGTGAAGGCGTCCGACGTGTTCCTCGCCGTCGCCGCCTACCAGCAGCTGGCGGACGCCTGCGACCACCCGCTGCACATCGGCATCACCGAGGCGGGCGGCAAGCGTGCCGGCACCGTGAAGAGTGCGATCGGGCTGGGCAACCTCCTCTGGGCCGGGATCGGCGACACCATGCGCGTGTCGCTGTCGGCCGAGCCGGAGGAGGAGGTCCATGTCGGCTGGGACATCCTCAAGTCGATGGGCATCCGGCATCGTGGGGTGAAGATCATCTCCTGCCCGTCCTGCGCGCGCCAGGGCTTCGACGTGATCCGGACGGTGGCGACGCTGGAGGAGCGGCTGGCGCACATCGAGACGCCGCTGACCCTGTCGATCATCGGCTGCGTGGTGAACGGGCCGGGCGAGGCGCTGATGACCGACATCGGCGTCACCGGCGGCGGCTCGGGACGGCACATGGTGTACTCGGCCGGCAGGCAGGACCACACCATGCCGGCGGATACCATGGTCGAGCACATCGTCGAGCTGGTGACGGCGAAGGCGGAGGTGATCCAGGCGGAGCTGGACGCGAAGAAGGCGCAGGAGGCGGCCGATGCGTCGCGTGTTCTGGCGTCGCAGGCTGCGGAATAGGAACAGGACCGGCTCGTCGTGGATGCCCTGCAGCCGGTCCGCGGCACGCGCGACCTCCTCGGCGAGGAGCAGCGCCGTCATGGCCACGTGGTGGGCACGGCGCGCCGCGTCGCCGGGCTGTACGGGTTCGACGAGTGGAGCACGCCCATCTTCGAGGACACGCGCGTGTTCCAGCGGAGCCTGGGCGAAACCTCCGACGTGGTGTCGAAGGAGATGTACAATTTCACCGACCGAGGCGGCGACGCCGTCACGCTGCGGCCGGAAGGAACGGCCGGCGTGTGCCGTGCCCTGGTCAGCAACGGCTTGACCCAGTCGCTGCCGCAGAAGGTGTTCTATGCCGGCCCGATGTTCCGCTACGAACGGCCGCAGAAGGGCCGCTACCGCCAGTTCCACCAGATCGGCGCCGAGCTGATCGGGCCGGCCGAGCCGCTGGCCGATGCCGAGATCATCGCCCTGGCGCGCGACATCCTGGGGTCCCTGGGCATCGCCGGACGGACGGTGCTGGAGCTGAACACGCTCGGTGACGAGGAAAGCCGTCAGGCCTGGCGGACCGCGCTGGTCGGCCACTTCTCGGAGGTGCGGGACCGGCTGTCGGAGGACAGCCAGGCCCGGCTCGAGCGCAACCCGCTGCGCATCCTCGACAGCAAGTCACCGGCCGACCAGGCACTGGTGGCCGAGGCGCCGACGATCGAGAGGTATCTGACCTCCGCCGCCCGTGCCTTCTGGGACGGCCTGCGCTCGGCGCTGGACGGGTTCGGCGTGCCGTTCCGGGAGAACCCGCGGATCGTGCGCGGCCTCGACTACTACAGCCACACCGCGTTCGAGTTCGTGACCGCGGCGCTGGGCGCCCAGGGCACGGTGCTGGCGGGTGGTCGCTATGACGGGCTGGTCGCCGACATGGGCGGGCCACCGACTCCGGCGGTCGGCTGGGCCGCCGGGATCGAGCGGCTGTCCATGCTGCTGGAGGCAGCGCCCCCGGTGCCGGTGCCGGTGGCGGTGGTGCCGGTCGGGGAGGCGGTCGTGCCATCGGCGCTGGCTCTGCTGCAAACCCTGCGCGGCGCCGGGATCCGCGCCGAGATGGGCTATCGCGGCAACCTCAAGCGCCGGATGGAGCGCGCGAACCGGATCGGCGCCGGCTACGCGGTGATCCTGGGCGAGGAGGAGGTGGCGCGCGGCGTGGCGCAACTGAAGCATCTCGGCCAGGGCACGCAGGAGGAGGTGGCGCTCGACGACCTGCCCGCCCACCTCGCGACCCGCTCGGCCACCTCCGGCTGATGCGGTTCGAGGACAGGCTCGACCGGATCGTCGGGCGCTCCGACGAGCTGCAGGCCATGCTGTCCGGCGGCCTGTCGGGCGAAGCGTTCAACAAGGCGTCGCGCGAGTTCTCCGAGCTCGGCCCGCTGGTGGAGCGGATCGCCGCCCTGCGGGAGGCCGAGCGCGAGATGCGGGACGCCGAGGCGATGCTGGCCGATCCGGACATGCGCGAGCTGGCGCAGGCGGAGCTCGACCGGCTGCAGGCCCAGCTTCCCGCCTTGCGCCACGAGATCAGGCTGGCGCTGCTGCCGAAGGACGAGGCCGACGACCGCAGCGCCATCCTGGAGATCCGGCCGGCGGCCGGTGGCGACGAGGCCGGGCTGTTCGCAGCCGAGCTGTTCGGCGCCTATCGCCGCTTCGCCGAGCTGCACGCCTGGCGCTTCGAGCTACTGGAATACGACGAGAGCGAGCTCGGCGGCCTCCGCGGCGCGATCGCCAACGTCAACGGCCGCGGCGTGTTCGCGCGGCTGAAATACGAGTCCGGGGTGCACCGGGTGCAGCGCGTGCCGGCGACCGAGTCACAGGGCCGGATCCACACCTCGACGGTGACGGTGGCGGTGCTGCCGGAAGCCGAGGAGGTGGACGTCAGCGTCAACGAGAGCGACCTGCGCATCGACGTCTACCGCGCGTCGGGCGCCGGCGGCCAGCACGTCAACAAGACCGAAAGTGCAGTACGGATCACCCACCTGCCCAGCGGCATCGTGGTGGCCATGCAGGAGGAGCGCAGCCAGCACAAGAACCGGGCCAAGGCGATGAAGATCCTGCGGGCCAAGCTCTACGAGGGACAGCGCGAGCAGGCGCACTCCGTCCGCGCCGCCGACCGCAAGGCCCAGGTCGGCACCGGCGACCGCTCCGAGCGGATACGCACCTACAACTTCCCGCAGGGGCGGGTCTCCGACCATCGGATCAACCTGACGCTCTACAAGATCGACCGGGTGATGGCGGGCGAGTTCGACGAGTTCGTGGACGCGTTGACGGCCGAGGAGCAGGCGGCACTGCTGGCGCAGGAGGAGTAGCGACCGGCCCGACCGCCTCAGGAGACCGGCGTCTGGCAGAACGGCGAGCGGCCGTAGCGCGTCTGCACGGCGCTCGGGTCGGTCGGGTCGGCGAGGTAGAACTGGGTGAAGTCGCGCGCCCCGAGCGCCAGGAAGGTCCGCCCGTCCGGGTCGGTCAGCACGCCCTGGCCGCTGACCTGGTGCACCTCCCGGTTCCCGTCGCGGTTGCGGAAGGCGATCTCCCCGCACAGCGCATAGTCGTGCGCCCGGTTGGCCGGCCTGCTGCCGTCAGGCACGGAGACCGGAATGCGTGCCTCGGTGGTGGCCTGGTCCAGGTGGACGGTGGCAACCAGCGTGCCGTCGACGTAAAGGCGCGTGGTCTCGCTCAGCTCCTCGGTGGCCTTCTGGTCCAGCACCACGAAATCCGCCGCCCGGCCGGCGGAGGCGAGGACCAGGAGGCTGCAGGCGAACGGGATTGCCCGGCGGGTCCGCAGGCTCATGGCAGGGGGAGACGGATCATGCGGCGTTCCTTGCCGGCGCGCGGCGGACGGGCGGGGCGCGACCGGTCCAGGGAGATCAGCATGACGCAGGCGCGGGTAGGGGAGTTGCTGGCACGGGCCGAGACGACCTTGCGGAAGGCCGGGGTTGCGGACGCGAGGCGGGAGGCAGTGCGCCTGCTGGCGCACGCGCTGGGCGTGGAGCGCCTCGGGCTGCTGGCGCTGGGACGGGATGCGACGGTCGAGGCGGACGGGTTCGAGCGGTTGCTGGAGCGGCGGGTGCGGCGCGAGCCGCTGGCGTTCATCGTCGGACGCCAGGGGTTCTGGACCCTGGAGCTGGCGGTCTCACCGGACACGCTGATCCCGCGAGCCGACAGCGAGACGCTGGTCGAGGCGCTGCTGGAGGCGCGGCCGGACCGGCGATCGGTGACGCGGCTGCTGGATCTCGGCACGGGCACCGGATGCCTGCTGCTCGCGGCCTTGTCGGAATATCCGGACGCCTGGGGCGTCGGGGTGGACCGGTCCACGTCGGCCTGCCAACTGGCCTTGTCGAACGCCCGGACCAACGGGCTTGCCACCCGGAGCGCCTTCGCATGCGGCGACTGGACGACCCCGATCCGCGGCAGCTTCGACGTGATCCTGGGCAACCCGCCCTACATCCCGACCGCGGATGTGCCCGGACTGATGCCGGAGGTGGCGGTCCATGAGCCGGCCGGCGCGCTCGATGGCGGCGTCGACGGCCTCGATGCCTACCGGATCCTGCTGCCGGCGGTGACGTCCCTGCTCGCTCCGGGCGGGCTGTGCGTGCTGGAAGTGGGTGCCGGCCAGGCGGAGGAGGTCGCCGGGCTCGGGATGGCCGTCGGGCTGAGACCGGCGGGAACGCGTGCCGACCTCGGCGGGATCACGCGCGCGGTGCTGCTGGACGCCGGATCCGGCACGGCACAGAAAACGTTTGGCACGAACGCCGTCCGAAGCTAGGGTTCGGCCCGGCGTCCATGGATCGAACCCGGTTCGGGCATGACGGAACGACGAAACGCGCTGCCACGTGGCCCCCGGTCACGTCCTGCGCCCTCGGATGTTCAAGGCCGATGCGCCGTCTTGAGCGTTCTCGAAGGTGTTCGTGACCTTCCGGCTCCCGTCTTCGGGAACGGCGGATCGGAACCCTGACATGGGTCCGGAGCGCAGGATCGGCAGCAAACGGAGCAACACGCTCCAGCGGACCCGGAGGGTCGGGGCGTTGATCAGGAAAGTGCTGTGACAAGCTGATGAACATGAAACGCATGCGCGGCCGGAACCATCGTCCAGGTGGCGGCGGCGGTGGTGGCGGTGGCGGCACGCCGATCCGCCACCACAATGGTCAGATCCCGCTCAACCGCAACCACGTGTTCGACAGCAACGGTCCGGACCTGCGCATCCGCGGCACGGCGCAGCAGCTGTTCGAGAAGTACCTGCAGCTGGGCCGTGATGCCACCAGCTCCGGCGACCGGGTGATGGCGGAAGGCTACTTCCAGCATGCCGAGCACTATTTCCGGATCCTGAACGCGATCGCGCAGGCGGCGCAGCAGACCCAGGCCAGTCAGCAGGTCCATCACCAGCGCCGGCATCATTCGGACGGCGAGCAGGAGGACCGTCCGGGCGACGCGGCGGCCGGACCCCAGGAACCGTCGGTTCCGGAGGAGCAGCGTCCCCAGCCCGAGATGTCGTCGGCCGACGCCTGACGCGCCGCGTCGGGCCTGGGAGGGTGCGGCCGGTCCCACTCCGGCAGCCGCCTCGCCTGGCCGCTCGTCGAGGTGGAGCCGCGTCCGCGGCAACGCCTCCGGACACGCCTCCTGCAGGAAGGCCAGCATCGTCTCCCGGACGAGGCAGCGCAGGCACCAGGTCTGCGGCGCGTTCCGCCCGCTGACCAGCATGCGGATCTCGACGGTGGATTCCTTCACGTCGCTGACCTGGAGGTTGGCGACCTTGCCGTCTTGGGCCGGCGTCTGCGTCACGATCGCGTTCCAGGGTTCGTTCCGGCGCAACACCCGGCCGACAACGTGGTTCCGGCCGATGTTGACTTGGCCTGCGCGGCTTTGTATCCCACCGCTCCCGGCGCGATGGCGGCGTAGCTCAGCGGTAGAGCAGGAGAATCATAATCTCTTGGTCGGCGGTTCAAATCCGTCCGCCGCTACCAGCGCGTTGGGTAGTACTTACATTGACTTGCAGTGCTAAACCGATCGAATTTGTTCTAGTGGTTTAGCACCGGTCGTCTCCGGCGTTTAGCACTCAGGCTGTTGGCGCCATCCTTCTGGTGCAACGCCACCTTGGCCGCAGCGCCCTTCGCGCGCACCTTCTGCTCGGCCTCGCGGACATATCTGCTGACCATGTTCGAGGTCGTGTGGCCGGTGATGGACATGATCTCGCGCTCTGAACAGCCTGCCTCGGCCATCCACCGGGCAGCCGTCGCGCGCAGGCCATGGGTGACGAGCCCAGCCAAGCCCGCGTCACGGATCGCCGCACCCATGGCGTGCCTAAAGTGGTCGATCTTCCATTTCTCGCCATCGGGGCGCGTGAGGATCGTTCCGTCCTTGCGCTCCAATCGAAGCAGCGCCTTCCTGGCGCGCGGATGCAACGGCACCCACACCTTGGCCTTGGTCTTGCCCTGGACCACCTCGACCGCTGTGCCGTCGAACGCCGCCCACGTCATCTCGATCAGGTCCTGGCCGCGCTGCCCGGTGCCGACGGCCATCAGAACTGCGAGCCGGATCCCTGCCGGCGTCGTCTCGGCAGCCAGCATCTGCTCCAGCTCGGCATCGGACCAGGCCCGGTGACCCTCGCCACCCCTGAGGCGCCGCGGTCGCAGGGCCGGGTTGTCCGGGCGCCAGCCACGGTCGATGGCAAAGCTGAACAGGATCGACAGGACGGCCACGATCCCGTTGGCGCGCCGCGGCGTCGCAATTCGTGGATCATCGGGTGTGGCGCCGGGCTTGAACGCGTACTCGTCGCGGAGCCGCAGCACGAAGGCGCGAGGCAGGCTTGCCACCTGGAGTTGCCCGAACTTGCTTTCCAGGGGGCGGAGCGCCTTCTCGTAGTCGCGCTGGGTGCCGGGAGCTTTCTCGCGCCACTCGGCAGACGTCCGGTAGGCCGCCACCAGGGCGCGCAGGGAGCCCGGGATGATGCCCTGCGGATCCGGCTTGGCAGCGATGGCCTCGGCCTGCTGGTGCAGACGGTCGTATGCCTGCTGGAAGTCCCTGTCGCCGGGCTGGCCCGTGATCCGCTGTCTCAGCCCGTCCCGGCGGTAGTAGTAGTAGGTCCGGCCCTTGACCGGGATGGCGTCAACGTAGGGAAGATCCACGCGACCCATCCTGCTCGAACGCCCTCATCCAGTCGTTGGCCGGATCGGACGCTGGAGCACGACCGGCCTTGCGGTCAAGGTAGGCGTCCAGGTCCTCGCGCAGCCAAGCCTTGCGGCCCGGGGTCAACCAGACCGGCTGCGGAGCCTCGCCGGCCTCGACCTGGACCCGGAACAGGGACTGGCTGAGGCTGATGTAGGCGGAGGCCCATTCCTCGTTCATGGCGCGCGGCCAGCCGGGCAGGGGGCGATCAGGCATCCCTCAGCACCTCCACCCTCGACCGCCCGGGCCCCGCCCAGCTCCATCGGAACCGCGACGGCACCACCACCGGCGCCGGCTTCCACGCCAGCAGCGCCAGCAGCGGATCCGGCCGCACCGTGAAGCTGTCCGGCGCCGCCTCGACGGCCGCGATCCGCTTACGCTTCGGCCGGGTGGACTTCGCCACCGCCGGCGCCGCGATCCCGAGATGCCGCCGCAGGTCCGCGACCGCGTTCCGGACGCCGTGCTGGCTATCGGAGCCGCTGGCGGGGAACACGTAGAACCGGCGCTGGCCCTGGTGCACGTAGACGAGTTTCGGGTGCTTGCCGCCCTGCTCGACGGCCCAGTCGGTGACGCCGGCTCGAGCGAGCTCGGCGATCAGGGCGGGGATGTAGGGGTTAGGCATCCGCCCGCCCCTCCGTCTCCCGCCGGATGATCGCCCGGAGCGCGAGCGACGCTTGCGCAGCCCGTGCCCGTATACCCTCCCGCCGCGTCTCAGCGTCATACCGGTTGTGGCAACGCTGGCAGAGTGCCGCGAGGTTGTCCGGCGCGCAGTTCTCAGGCTGGTGGTCCAGGTGCGCGACGGTTAGCACCACCTTGCCGCCGGTGATTGGGTGCGGCTGGCCCTGTTCAGCAGGACACCACTCGCATCGCCAGCCCGCTGCTTCGCGACGCGCGAGGCTGATTGCCTTCCAGTCGGCCGGGTAGCGGGTGCGGTTCTCAGGACGGATCGGCATCGCCACCCCCATCCTGCCCCTCGGCACGCGGCGGGGTGACGGGTTCGACATACTGATAGCCCCACCTAGCCATAGTGGTCGGATGGATCTGATCAACAACGCCGACCACGGCCCAGCGCATCTCCTGCCAGCACGCGACCGACAGCCTGTCGTTCTCGTCGCGCAGCCAATGCCACGTCTCGCTCGGCGTTCCGGCGGGTGGGAGGCAGGCGGTCATGACCGACCTCTCAGGAACTCTGAGCCAGCGTCGGTCAGCCCGAGCTTCTGCGACTTCTTCCGACGCGCGATCAGATTCTTCGCCCGCAATGCAGCGAAGACGGCCGGGATACGGCTGTCCGGGTAATCGAACTCAACCAAGTCTCCGCGGCGTTGGATCTGGCGTAGTGCTGCGATCAAGACGGAGTCCAGCACGTCGTCCTGCGCGCTCACCGCCCCGCCTCCCCGCCGTCCGGTGCGTCGGTGGGTGGCGGGTGCCGACGCCAGCGCCATGTAGTCCGGCGTGTCGGATGGCATCAACGACGGGCGATCACCCATCCCACCCGCCCTCCGTCTCCCGCCGGATGATCGCCCGGAGCGCGTCGCGTCGTTCGAGATGCCAGCGTGCCGTGTGCGGGTTGCTGACCGTCAGGTAGGCGAAGTCGTGCCTATCGGCGTCTGCGCGCAGCACCTCCAGATCCTCGGGCGTCATGGCTGCCCCTCGGCACGCGGCGGGGTGACGACGGCAACAAGGGACCTGCGCCACGCGATATGCAGGTTGCGCCAGTAATCAGCCGATGTACGGAACGCCTTGCCGAGCTGCTCTGCCGTCTCCGGACCAAGCATCAGGTTCGGCGCGTTTGGACCGACCTCAAAGTAGAGATCGAGCGACAGCCGGTTGCTGCCGAAGTCTCCACCCATGCGAACCGCAAGGACATCCATCGTCCAGCCGCGCGCTTTAAGCTCCTCGCGGATGAACTCGCTTGGGTGCCACGTCTCGCTCGGCGTTCCGGCGGGTGGGAGGCAGACCGCTGTCATAACCAAAGCCTCATCAGCGCGATCCCTGACTTCTGCGCACGCGCGATCCGGCGACGCTCCAGCATATAGGCCAGTGGGGGGTGCCTACGCGGCCGAGGACGGTTGAGCAGAAGGTGCATCTTGACAGGCCACGGCTTGGTCTTGCGTTGCGCTCGACGCGGCAAAATCCTGCGTATACTCATCGCCCCGTCTCCCTGCCGTCCGGTGCGTCGGTGGGGTGCTGTTCTGCCGCCGTGGGCTCATACTTCAGCGTCACACCATAGAAGCCGCCATCGCCCTCAATCTGATAGAGGACGGCGATATCGGAAAAGCCCTTGGGGTGCGGGACACCGTAAGACGGCATCGACGTGAGATGGTGCGCAAGCCAGCAGCGCAGAGCGTGGCTGACCTCCTCTGTCGACAGCGTGACCTCGACTGACTGACGCACGACAACACGCGGATCCGGCTCGGCTGCGCGCTTCATGATCCACCTCCCGCTGCGTCGGTGGTCGTGGCGAGGGCGGCGCGCGCCATCTTGTCTAGCGTCTCGCTGTCGAAGTCCGGGTTGTCCACGCAATACCGGACCACGGCGAGCAACCGGGCTTGCACCGCATCCTGCCTCGTCGGCTGGACGGCGTCGGCGGCGGAGAGGGCGGCTGTGGCAGCGTCCGTCCAAAACCGCTTGCGCGAAGGCGTCATACTATCGAAAGGCAGTTCATACGAAGGTGCATGGTGATCGATCAAAGCGCGCGCTGCCGCCTCCGCACGCTGCGGGTCGGGCGGCGTTATGTGCGCAAGTGATAGCATGACAGTGCCGGCAGGCAGCCCGTAGCCAGTCAGGATATGCGTGATCTTGCGGCAGAGGGCGCGCCCACTCCAAGTCTGGAACAGCGGATCAAACTCGCGAAGATCGAGCGTGTCGCCTACCTCAAAGCCTCGGTCGTTGTATCGGACCTCGGCCGTCTTGCGCCCGTCTAGCATGTGCTGGAACGGCTCAGGGTCGGTCTTCAGGACATGGACGCGCTCAACCATCCGCCCGACCCTCCCGCGATGCCTGCGGCGTCTGGAGGGCGCGCAGTTCCTCTATGACCCTGCTGAGCATACCTTTCAGTTCCACAGCACGGTCGAAATCGGCGAAGGGATCAGGGCAATCGCCAGCGGCCGTGCCGAACACTTCGTGACGAACCGTCATCAAATCGGTCAGAAGCTCCGCCCGAACCGACGCCGCGCTGGGGGCGGGATGGGTGGCACGCTTCAGGCATCGCTTAGCGTATGCTTGCATCTCACGCGGATAAGCAGCCCAAGCATCTATCATCTTACTTTGCTCATGGCCTCTAACCTTCAGCATTGCAAAGACGTTCAACGGGTCAGGCCCATGCACAAAAGAAACAACACTTCCGAGCGGCGCATCCTTTGTGTTTGCATCCGGAGCATAAAAACGATGCTCCTGCGCCACCGCCTGCCCGCTCGCAGCCGGGGTGGTGTCGGGGTGCCGGACCGGCGTCACCATCTGAGCCCGCTGACTTGCGATTGTCTGCGGCGGATCGCCCCAGAAGAATTCGCCGGTTGAGACGATATAGGCGTCGATCCTGCCCTCGTTGTTGCCATACTCGGTCTTGAGGCACAGGCCACCACGAGGATGCTTGAACAGGCCGATCGGACACTGCGCGAGCGTTACCGGCGTCGCCCCACTGCCCGTCTCGGCTGGAGAGGTGGCGAGCTTGCCGACGATCAGATCGTATGTCCGCTTCCGCCATGAGCCGAACGGGACATAGCCCACCTCTGGCTCATCCGGCACATGCGGTAAGCCATCGATATCGCCAAGCGCTGCCCAGATATCCGGGAACCAAGCCTCCCGCAGCGCCTCCCCACCCGACGTGCTGGGCTGCGCTGCGCTGGCGGCGAGGGCGGTGCTCCGAAGCGCGCCATCAGCAAGAATCAACGCGCCTCCTAGGCTCTGCCACTCAGCCTCTTTGGTGACGTGCAGTCGGGAGACCTCGTAGGCCGCACGCATCAGGCGTTCCAGCGCCTCACGCACAACATCGCGCTCGTTCTCGGTCGTCATGACGTCCTCCCGCCATCGCTGGTGCGCGCAAGCCATTTGTGTTTGATGTCATAGCCGCGCGCATTAAGCAGGTTAACTGCGTGCTCGCGCTCGTTGGCGCAGGACACCATCCAGCTGCTCCAGCCGGCGGCACTGTCGAACATCGCGTCGATTGCGCTGATGCGGCCTAGCGCTTCACTATCGGTCATGACGGGAGGTCCTGGGCGAGGGCGGTGCGTAGTTCATTCGCGGCATCAGCCCATATTTCGGCTTTGACTTGGCAGTCGCGCTTCTCCGCCCTCGTCTTATGCAATCTCTGAGATTCAATCTGATCGCTGCCGTAGAGATCGAACTGATCCGCCAGGGCGAGCAGCCGCTCCACCTCCCGCGCATCCACCAGCTCCCGCACCACGCCGCCGCGCTGGCGCTCGGCTGCGGCGGCCTCGGGGGTGCAGTCGATGAAGCCGCGGCCGGGGATGAGGAGCTGGTGGGCGAGGATCTGCATGTCGCTCACTCCGGCATCGTGTCGAGGTCGTCGGCCTGCTCGCCCGCGTCCGCGCCGTCCAGTTCCGCGCGCTTCGCCGCCAGCTTGCCGTTGAGCTCGTGCACCACCTCGTGCGGCGCCTCGGACAGCGCCTGCTGCACCATCGGCTTGTTCTCGACAGCGTCGACGTCGGCGACCGCCTTGCACTGGCCGAGCCAGACGTCGACGCGCTCCATGAACGTCAGCCGGCGGTTCTCGGAGCGGGCCGGCTGCGTGGGCTGCGGCGTCGGCTCGGCGGTGGTCTGGATGGTGGTGCCCTGGAAGGTGTCGGCCGGTATGTCCTGCGCTTCCTCGGCGCTGATGAGGCCCTTGAGCACGTCGGGGAAGGCGTCGCGGCAGGCGAACCCGCGGGCGCGCATCGCCAACATCCGGTCCGGATACTGCTGCCACGGACCCTGCTTGCCCCACAGGCTGGCCTTCTTGGCGTCGGCGACGGAGAACGAACGCACGGTGTCGGAAGCGCCGACCCGCTTGACGATGCAGGTGGCGGTGCGGGCGTCGCCCTCGCCGGTGATCGTCTCGGCCACGTCCTGGCACTTCGGGCTGTTGCGCACCAAGCCCAGCAGGGCGTCGCCCCAGACGGACGGGCGGCCGTTCACCACGGCAATGTTTTGAACCGCCTGCATGGGCGACAGGCCGAGTTCGCTGCCCATCTGGACAGCCAGCATGATGTTGGCTGGCTTGCCCTTGTAGTCGCGTGGCATCAGGTCGCTGCCGGCCGCCATCTCGGCGAACCGGACGAGTTCCTGGAAGGACTGCGGCTGGAGCACGGGGCCGACGGCGCGGGCACGGGCGGGCTGCTGGGTGGTGATAGCGTTCAAAACACGATCTCCTCAAGGTTGGGATCAACCTGCGTGTTGACGCGGCTCTGCTGCTGGGCAGCTTCCCAAGCGGGGTTGATGTAGGCGCGACAGCTTTTGCCGTGGCGCGCGAGGTAGCGCAGATTGAGCAGCGACCAGTTGACCGCAAACTTTGGCGAGGTCAGCTTGCCGCGTGCGTAGATCCAGCCGCCGTCCATGATGTGCTGGATGAGGTGGTGCACGTTGTCGAACGCGGGCCCGGGCACGTACTTGTTGATGCGAGCCGGGAACGGCATCACTTGCTTCCTTTCGCGCTGATGGTGATCACTGAAGGACCACCGTTGCTGAGGGTGCAGCCGGCTACGGGCTTCTTCGCTCGCAGCAGCTTGCCGATCGCTTTCTTGTCGGGCTCGTCTTCCTGCGGGATCATCAGTTCGGGATGCGCCGCGGCCAGCGCTTTGCGGTCGTTGATCTGAACCAGTTGAGCGGCCGCCTTGCGCGTGATCGTGTGATGCGGCGCTTCGTACGCGAGCGTCCCGTCGTGCTCCATGGTCGCGGCCAGCTCGCGGCGGAGCGTCGCGGCCGTTTCCTTCGCGGCGGAGGCGAGGTCCTCGAGCGCCAGGATCGCGGCCACGATCGCCCGGTCCGGGTCGGTCGGGTCGGCGCGGACCTCGCGCAGCGCGTCGGTCCAGCGCAGGGACGCCGGGCGGATGTGCTGCGAGTGCGCGGCCTCGATGATGGCGGCCATGTCGGGGCCGGCGGTCTTCAAGGCGGCGCTCATAGCTGCTCGACCCCCTCGATCCGCTTGCCGATGTGCCGCTCCAGCACCTCCACGACCTGCGCCCGACGGACCTCCCGCATGACCGGGCCGGACGACCCGAAAAGCGCGACCATCTCGTCCGCGAGGGCTTCGACGGTGACGGTGTCCACGCGCTCGACTACGGGCATGGGTGATCCTCCGGGTTGTGGCACTCAGGGCACTCACGGAAATGCGGGTCGCCGACGCCGATGCTGTATGCTTCCCAGCCGCCACCTTCGCAGTGCGAGCAGGTCGGCTCTGGGGATACGGCGCCGGCGTCGCCGCTTGGATCGCAGCGCAGCCAGGTGTCGGCGCCGCGCTCCTCCATCGCCTTGCGGATGGCCGCGTAGTCGTAGATCGCGTCCGTCACGTCCGCACCCAGACCCGGGCGCGCAGCACCATCCCGCCCGTCGCCACCCCGTCGTGCAGGGTCCACCCGGACGCCAGCGGCAGCGGATCCGCTTGGCACACCCGGCCGCACGCCGCAGCCGGCCGCACGCTCGCACGCGGCGCCTCGATGACGACGGGCGCGGATGGGGCACGGGACAGGGCGATCACGGATGCGGCGGGGAAGAGGAGGGCGGTGGCGAGGATGGCGGTGACGGTGCGCGGGGTCATGGGGACACCACACGCCTCAGGCTCCGCTCAACCCAAGCACGCATCCGCTTCCAGCGTTGCTCAGGTATCTCGTAGTCCGGAGCAGCTTCGTCGTTTTCCCAGACGATCTCGCGAGCCAAGGCGGGCGCAATGTTGAACGTCTTTGCGACGGCATATGGATCCTCTGGATCAAGCTGATCGATCGGTAGACCCTGCCTCTCTCCGAGCGCGCCGAGCGCGCAGAACTGCCCCGTCGGATCCTTCAGGTGGCTGCTGATCAATTTCTTCTCGGGCATCGCATCAAGCGCATCAGCAAGCGCCTGGAGAAGGGCTTGACCGCGCTTGCCGCGGATCGCCGCGCTGACGGCGCCGCGGTAACAGATCGCCCGCCACTCGTCGTCGTAGTCTTCGTGATATCCGCTACGACTCACGACACCACCCGCAAAAACCCAACCCGCCGCGCCGTGTCCGGAATGACCGGGATCCGAGGCACCTCGCGCTCCACCGCCTCCGCATGCTCCCGCATCCGCCGCGCGAACTCGGGATCGGTGCGGTCGTAGCTGCGCGCGGTCGCGAGGAGCTGGGCGCGTCGGGCGTCGGTGGCGGTCATGGTGCCGATCCCTTACAAACGCGGACATTCCATTCAAAGCCGAGCGGAAAGTCATTGATCGCATCGATGATCAGTGACGCTGCCGTGCTGATTGGCCCTGCCAAAGAGAAGGCGGCAGACATTGTTGCATCCTGACCCTGGCGCGCGCAGATGCCTCGCTGGACCGACGGAGAGCCGACGTATTCTGCCTGTTCACGGCGCTCGAACACGTTCATGCCATGGCAGAACAGGCCGAAGTTGATAGGCGCAAGCGCAGGGACGGAAAGAGCCACGGCGATAGCTGTGCGTCTCACAGCCCGCCCTCCGCCTGCACGCGCTCGACCTGCCGCGTCACGCGCTCCTGCACGACGGCAAACTCGGCCGGATGCGCGGCGACGTGCGCCACGAGCCAGGCGCGGATCTGGGCGGGGGTCACGCCGCCGCCTGCTCGGCATCGGCCGCGCGCGCTTCAAGAACAGCGCCGATGCCGACGTGGAACAGCCGCAGGTCCGCGTCGGACAGGTACGCCATCACCGTGATGCTGCTGTCCGGCGCCTTGAATAACAGGATCGTGTCGAACGCCTGGGGCATCAGCGTGATCCTGGCGCCGGACGTGTTGAGGTAGACGGGCTCGATCATGTGATCTCTCCGCGCGCGATCGCGATGCGGCGCGCCATCGTGTGGATCTCAACGTTGAGGCTGCGGACGATCCCGGCGAACCGATCCCGCTGTGCGATCAGGCGCGCGAGGTCGTTTTCCTCGGAGACGAGGTCGATGCGCTCGGGCTTGAACACGTCGGGGTCGCCGCCGATCGGGGCGAGGCAGGTCATGGCTTTGCCCTCCGGTCCAGCCCGATGAACTTCCCCGTATCCGGGTCAAACATCTTGCGGTCGTGATGCGCGGCAACCGCGTTGACGAGGATCGTGCCGAAGAGAAAGCCGACAGCCACGCCGACAGTGAGCACGATGACCAGGACGACCGGGTCGCAGGTGAAGTCGGTCATGGGGCACCGGTGGCGCGGGCGCGGTGCAGGTTGTCGAACTGACCCTCAGCGTCGACGTCGGTTGACAGATAGCGCCACCAGCCGTCTTCGAGACGGACAAGGTTCTCGACGTATTTGCGTTCGAGATACCGAGCCGGGTGTCGCACGATACGATGCTCGCGCGGATCGTCAGCCGGGCCGTCCTGCGGAATGGCAGGAAGGCGCTCCCAGGGTTTGTTGTACGCAGTCTCCTGCTGCCAGACAGTGCCGTCGTCGCACAGAGCGATGACCGTGACGGTGGGTCGAGGAGACGCATCCACGTCGAAGGTGCTGCTGATCTGCACGATCTTGCGGCTCATCTCTCGACGCTCCCCATCACCCGCACCAGCGTCGTGTCGTCGGTCTGGTCCGGATGGGCGGGGCAGCGCACGGCCTGGTCGCAGGCGGTCGGTGTCGTGCAGGTGCGGCAGTGGGTGTTACCGGGCGGGAGCGCGCGGTCGTGCTCGTGCTCGGTGTAGGCGGCGAGGGCGCCGTGCAGGTTGTGGGGCATGGGAATGTCCAGGGCTTGCGTTGGCGTTAAGCTGATGTGCAGGCGCGAGCAGATCGCTCAGCGGCGCGAAGATCGGCAGGAAGTCTATTGGTGCGCCTGCAAGTCATGCAGCCCCTTCGCTTCCCAGAGCCTTCCCTCGGCGATACGTAAAGGTTCTCGCCGCTGAAAGGGTGACCGTGAATGCAGTGCGTCTTGCGCGCATTGATGGCTGGATACGCGACCGGGGAACGCAGCATGTTCTCGGACTGTAGAACCTGCTCCAGATGAGCTGGATTTATGCAGTTCCGCACGCGGCAAAGATGGTCGAGGACCTTGCCTTCATCTATCGAACCGCAGAATAGCTCATAGCTTGCACGATGAGCCTTGATCGCCTTTTTGCGGTCTGGACACCAGACGTGCCCGTAACCATTACTCATCGTGGCGTGCGGCCAAATCCAACAAACATCCGTCGGGTTCGCATCACGAATAGCTTCCAGTTTCGCTCGCTGTCCCGTTGCTACACCGGGCATGTTGCGTGTCCTGCTGCTGTGCGAGTGGGAGGTCAGTCCGTGTAGGGGCCGCCGAACGGCTTTGCGGCGCGCACTTCGACCCCTGCCTGCCGCAGGGTGTCCTCGCCGCGCACGCGGTTGTCCTCGCCCGGGGTGAAGGTCCAGCCTCGCCTCAGCGTCACCAGGACGCCGTTGCCGATGTCGCGCTCGTCGTCGACAAGCTCGACGCGGGGGTTGCGGCGCAGGCGGTCAAGGGTGCTGAGGGCCATCGGTCGGTCTCCGGGGCAGCCTGGGTGGCTGCTTGTGGAGGTAACCTAGGACACAAATGTCCCACGCGCAAGGACAAAGATGTCCCGTCTGAAAGATGGAGAGCGGCTTAATCTATAGCGCACGAGACGCCATTTCAGAACCGACGGGGCGTTCTCATCCGGCAAATAGTAGAAGCATGATCACGCAGCTGCGCCACCATCCGCCAGAAGCTCAACCTGACCCGATCGACCCTCGGATCGTCAGCGAGATTGGCATGCTCCGCGAGTTCTGGGAGGAACGGGATCACCTGCTAGAGGGTCTGTTCGGTGACACGCTCAAGCCCAGCCGGGTCCGGGACGAGCTGACCCGGGAGCTTGTGGTCGCCTTCGGCCGGGGACAGCTGTTATCGGTGGCCGACTATCAGCGCCTGCTCGCCAAACACGGCTCACCGACAGGGATCAGGAACGCCATCGATGAGCTCGCCGCGATCGGTATGGTGATCAAGCGGCCAGAGCCTCGGCAGCGCCGGGTGCTGGTCGTCCCGGCCGAGCCGCTGATGGCCTTTTACCGGGAGGTCATGCCCCGGCTCGAGGACCAGGTGAAGCGGATCTTCGGGATACCGCCGGACTAAGGTACGGGAGCGGGGGTTGCTTTGGGTGGTAAGGGTGGCGGTGTGCTGGCAGATGCTTGTGCAGCAGCTTGACCAACCTGAACGCCACCTATCCAGACCTGCTTCAAACCAACGAACAGACCACCAAGACCAAGGCCGACAGCCACCACAGTGGCTATGATCCACTGCGCATAAGCTTTCGTGGAAGCTCGGCCGTCATCTACACGAGTAGATAGATTACCGATCTGCTGATTCAGCGTGTCGAACTTGCCCTCTATGCGAGCGAGAACCGTCTCGTTTCGAAGCTGGGCCTCTCGCGCCACGGCGTCGATCCGTGTCTCAAGGTGCCGCACGTCCTTGTCGTCCACAACCGTCTGTCTCCCGACGCCGTTGTACGGGGATTGACCAGCAGTGTCACGCTCGGGCTGCTGGGTCGCCTGCCCATACCTGAATGGCCCGATGCCGGCCTGTATGGAGACCGTATTCTGTGGGAAGGAATAGGCTTGATTTGTGGGTGGGAGAGGGGTGGTCACGACGCCTCAAAACTCTTAAGTAAAGCAGATAGATCAGTTACTAGCTGCTTTGCCTGAGCGACTCCGATTACCAACTCACCAAGCTCTTTGACTTCTATCCGTACGTCCTTCTTTTTCAGTTCTTGGCCAGTTGTATTGCTTGCGTCTACATAATGCGCTTGCTCGGCGGTCTCTATGTTGTGCAAGAGGCAGCGGATTCTCGTGCCATTAGGGTCTGCCACCGGCCAGACACTGAACGCATTTGGGCTGTAGCTGCGAAAACCAACGTCGCGAACTACAGGAACTCGGAGAAGATTCTCTACCGTTTCGTTAAGTATCGTCGTCTCCAGGAATTTCAGCGACTTTTCCGCCTCATTATCTGACATCGTCGTCCAATACCTCAGGTAAATGAAAAAGTGCAGAGTGCATCACAGCGATCATGCTGCACCGCAGCGGCAAATTATGCGTTTGTGACGACGCTGTGACGGGTGGATCATGTGGGGAGACAAGGACCCCCTGGAGCTCACAGCCTATGCCTCGCTGCTTCCGCCCCGAGCCGCCCCAAGACTGCCGCCACGGTATTCTGCACCCGGCACCTCAGGCACCAGATCAGGGTCGAATGCTCCCGCCCGGCCACCAAGAGGCGACGGCACGTCATCCCAAGAACCCTCAAGGAACCAGCGGAGCGGGAAGCCGGAGCACATGTGAAACCGGGTGAGAAGCTCGGAGCTGGCGTCGGCATCGCCGCGCTCAATTTGTTGGAGCAGTTCCTTCGACACCTTCAAGCGATCGGCAGCAAGGTCCAGGTTGTCCTCCCAGCATGCCCAGCGCGCTGCCGCGAAGTAGCGGGCCGCCAGTGGCGCTTTGGGGGCTGTTCCCTTCAAAAGTTCGTCCACCGTCAGTGACAGCGCCCGGGCAATCTTTTCAAGGTTCTCGTGCCTTGGACTCTGGGCGTTGCCGTAAACCATATGCTTGACGGCGCTCTCGCTGAGCCCGGCGTCGAGGCCGAGCTTGCGCATCGAGAGGTCTCGTTCTTCCACGAGGCGCTTGAGGTTTCGGCCAAGGGCTGTAGTCGGTTTCGCCATGGGACATTAATGCCCTAGATGCGACCTGATCGCATGGGACAAGAATGACTTGCGGATGGGACATTGATGTCCCATACTCTGCCTATGACGAAGCGCGAACAGCTCATCGCCGAGATCGAGGCTTTCTGCCTCACCAAGAAGCTATCCGACCGCCGGTTCAGCATGCTGGCTACCGGCAATGTCAAATTTGTCGGCAGGCTTCGTCGAGGCGTCGTGACGTCTCGATCCATGGATCTGGCCGACCGCTTCATCGTCGCCAACCAGGAAGTTCCGGCCGAGACGTTGGCTGAGCGCGCCCGTGCAACAGACTGCATGGAGGCCGCCTGATGCCGCCCGACCCCCGCCCCCAGATGACACCGTACGACCTCGTCACCCTGGCGCTCTTGGGCGTGCTGTCGTGGGTGCCGGTCGTGCTGGTGGTCCGGGCGGTGCTGCCGTGATGGCGGCCGCCGGCCGCAGCCACTGGACCGCTGCGGCCGATGCCGAGCTGCGTGCGCGCTGGCAGCGCGGGGATACCTGCGCCGTCATCGGGCGCGCGCTGGGCATCACGAAGAGCGCCGTGATTGGCCGGGCCCACCGCATCGGCATGGCGAAGCGGGCCGCACCGATCGCCCTCCGCAAGGTCTACAAGCGCGCCGAGGATACCGCGTCGCTGATCGCGGCGGTGCAGCAGCGGCTCTCGGTGCCGGCGCCCGGTCAGCCCGCCGATGGCCGGTCCGAGCGGGAGCCCTGGACGGCGCAGCAGGACCTGCTGCTGGTCGAGATGTGGAACGCCGGGAGCACCCGGGCGCAGATCGGCGCCGCAGTCGGCCGCAGCCTCAACGCGGTGAAGAGCCGGCGCGAGGTGCTGAACCTGGCGCCGCGGGAACGGCTGGTCGTCCAGCCCGATCCCATCGCGGTCCCGCTCGTCGCGGATGCACCCCACGCCACGCCGGCCGTAGCGGTTCGCGCACCGGTCGTCAGGCGGGCACCCCATGCAGGCATCGTGCGGCCGTCGTCGATGCCGTTGCGGCGCGACCAGCCCTGCCAGTGGCCGACCACCGAGGGGCGCCGGCACTTCTTCCGGTGCTGCGAGCCGCGGCATGGTGGCCGGGTCTATTGTGAGGCTCACGCGGCGCAGGCCTACCGGTGCGTGGAGAAGGCGGCGTGACCGGCCGCGCGCCCCGCAGCAAGCCGCTCAAGATCGGCGACCACGTAGGGTCGCGCACGGTGACCGCACTCGCGTCGCCGACGCCGAAGTCTGGCAGACAGCGCGTGTTCGCGCAGTGCGACTGCAAGCGCACCGGCCCGGTGCCAGTCCTGGCGGCCAGCTTGCGCCGTCCCGGCCGTGGCTGCCAACGGTGCAGCACGCTCGGACACGCCCGCGGTGCCTACGCGTATCGCTTCCCGACCGGGCAGGCCTGGACCGCTCTGGCCGCCAGCACGTCCCAGCGCATCGGCCTGCGGATGCGCGCCTACCGCTTCGTGCACAACACCAGCGCCGATGAGATGGCCGATCGGCTGGGCGTCGACCCGGCCGTCTACAGCCGGTACGAGCGCAACGGCGTGGTCAAGCTGGCGGTGGCGGAGAAGATCGCCGCCCTGATCGGCATGACGCTGTCCGAGATCGTGGCCGAGTTCAGTCACGAGGATGAGGCGCGGCTGCGGGTGGTGTTCGCGCCTGGTGATCGTCAGCCGCAACGTAGAGCCGCCTGATGACCCGCTCGGCCTCCGCCCCCTCCACGGCGCGCAGCCGCGCGACCAGCGCCGCCATCAGCGGGCCGATCGGGCGGAAGGTGTCGCGCATGCGCGCCTCGGTCGCGTCGGCGTCGTTGGCGTGCTTCGGGTGGTCGTCTCCTTCCATGGCTTCTGGTCAGTCCCTCTGTGGCAAGCGGGAAACTGACTCAGGAACATTTCATGGAGACGAAAAAGGCTATGCCAGGAGTGAAAACCTCCATGGCTAGCGTCGAGGTCATTCGCAGCGACGTGTCGCAGATGCTGCGCGACATCGCCGGCCCGGTCGAGCCGGGCACGAGCCTCAAGGCGATCTGGCGCAACCTGTCGATCAAGCTGCGCCTCACGGTCGGGCAGGTCACCAGGCTCTGGTACGAGAACTGGCTGACCATTCCCGCTCACGTCTACCTCGCCGTCCGCACGGTCTGGGACCGGCAGCGGCTCATCAACGCAAGACTCGCAGACGCTGTCGACGCGAGGGCTGTCGCCTTCACGGATCGGCGCGCCCGCCTGATGGAGGCGACACGTGCATGAGGACGACGGCGCTGGTGCTTGCGTGGCTGCTTCAGGTGGTCGCGGACGGGTTCCTGTGGTTGGCGGGGCATCTGTACTCGGGGAGCCGTCGCGTGCGGGGGATGTCGCTTTGACCCCAGACACCGAAGACGCCCGCCACGCCCGCTCGGCGGAGCCCGGTCGCTACGCGCGGTTCCTCGACTGGCAGGAGCATGCGGTCGCGAAGGGGCTGAGCGTGGCGGAGCAGGACGCGGGGCTGCTGCGGATCATGCGGGGGGAGCGGGTGTGACCTCCCTCAACACCCCGGCCCTCATCCAGCTCGCCGCCGTCATCCGCGACGCCGGGTTCGTGGTCGGCGAGGCGGGGTCGACGGTGACGCGGCAGGCGACTCCGAACGATGCGCTGCGGCTGGTGGAGATGGCGGACGCGGAGGGGTTCGACGTGACGAGGCGGGTGGCATGATCCGTCGCTCGTTCGCCGGCAATGCCGGTGTCATGGCGCTCGGCCGTCTCAAGGTCGGCACCATGAACAAGACCGAGGCCGCCTACAGCCTAATGCTGGAGGGCCTAAAGGCAACCGGCGACGTGGCTTGGTATCGGTTCGAGGGCTTCAAGCTCCGGCTCGCGGACAACACGTTCTACACGCCGGACTTCGCCGTGATGCGCGCCACCGGGGCCATCGAGTGCCACGAGATCAAAGGCCACTGGCAGGACGATGCCAGGGTCAAGATCAAGGTTGCGGCCGAGATGTACCCGTTTCGCTTTGTGGCGGCGAAGAAGCTGGCCGCGAAAGCCGGAGCTGGCTGGCTGCTTGAGGAGTTTTCGGAGTGATCGGCGGTCGAGTGCGCGTACAGCGCGATCCCGCTGGTTGCTCCATCCGAGATGTTGCTTCGTCAACTCCGAACCGGCCGGTGCCGGGCAAAGAAAAGGCCGCCCGGGTCAGGGGCGGCCTAGCAACTTCCAGCTCGAAAGAATCCTACGTTATGCCCGATAATAAAGTCAATCCGTATGTTCAGTCGCACTTCGACGCGCTGAGCACCGGCGTTGAGTGGGTTGATCCCGCTCGCGCGAAATTCCTTCGCGTGACGTGTCACTTCGAGTGGCAGCGTCCGATCAGTCAGGGGAACGTCACTCGCCTCGCGGCAGAGTTGCAAAAGGGCTGGTTCGTCTCAGGCACACCGCTGTTTATGGCGGTGCTTCCCGACAACTCGATGCGCCTTCTGAACGGCAATCACACTCTTGAGGCGATCGCGGCTTCTGGCATCTCGATCCCTCTCTGCATCATCTATCGTCGTGTCCGTGACATCAAAGAGGCCGGATCGATCTACGCTGTGATGGACCTGCAAAAGATCAGGACCTGGAGAGATGCTTGGCAGGCGACTGGCCGGGAGGACTTCCCAATGGCAAGTCATGTTCTGCCTGCGATGGGTATGATCCTGTCGCAGTTCAAGTACGATCCGCACGCAACCGAGATCAACACCTCCCGTCACCTTCGCCTGCAGGCGATGGATGACTATAAGACTGCTGCTTCGATTGTTCAGGATGCCCTCGTCGGCGTAACCGGCGTTAATCGCCGCCTGATCCAGCGTCGCGCTATCTTTGCGGTAGCCCTCGAAACTGCGCGCTATCAGCCCTCAACTGCCCACGCTTTCTGGCGCGGAATGGGGCTGGATGATGCTCTAGCTGCAGTGGATCCGCGCAAGGCGCTCCTTCGCTATGCCGCTAACAACCCAGTAAACGGGACGAATACGAATTATACGCAAGGTGTGGCTGCCAGCTTGGCCTGGAACGCATACTTTGCCCGCGAAGAGCTATCGGTGTGCAAGCCCCTCCAGGCACGCGGCTTTAAGCTGCTCGGCACGCCTTGGAGCGGGGTGAAGCAGCAGTCGTCGATTGATACCGGCTTGATGGTCGGCCCCGGCGGCGTCACCAAGGCTGCCCGCTTCAACGGAGGGTCAGATGCTAATTAGCATCGGCCTCGTCGAACCTGGTCGCAGGCTGCGCGGCCTGAACAAGGATCAGGTTGCGGCTTTGGCGGACAGCATCGCGGAGGTGGGACTTCTCAGCCCCATCGCTGTTTACGCCAGAGATGTCATTCGCGCCAACGTCGCAACGCCTGGATACGGGCTGGTCGCCGGCCTGCATCGCCTTGAGGCGTGCCGCAGCCTCGGCTTGGCTGATGTTGAAGCCGTCGTCGTAGAGATCGACGAGCTCGATCGCCAGATCGCTGAGTGCGACGAGAACTTGTGCGGGACGAAGCTGACGCCGGCTGAGCGGGCGATGTTCACGGCCCGACGGAAGGATGCGTACGAGGCGAAGCATCCGGAGACGAGACATGGTGGTGTGGGCCGCGGCGGGAAAAAAGACGACAGCTTGTCGTCCTTTTCTGAGGACACCGCTAGGCGTACCGGAGTTGATCAGAGGTCGGTTCAACGCGACGCGGCCCGCGGCGATCGTATCACGGATGATGCTCTAGCCGAGATCCGAGGCACTGACATCGACAAGGGCGTGTATCTCGATGAGGTGGCCGCCACCCCCCGTGACGGGCAAGCAGCCAAGGTTCAGGAACTGAAGCGCCGCGTCGAGGACCGCAAACTTGTCCAGGGCCTCGGCGACCAAGCCGTACAACGCGACGCTTCCGACGACGCGGCACAGATGTTGATCGACTTCATTCCCGAAGGCCGGATGCAGCAGCTGCTCAGCTACCTGGACGGTGCGGGCGCAACTCGCGTCACCAAGGCAGTCCGCCGTGCGCTCAAGGTGGATGAGCGAGTCGGTAGCGACCGTGCCGTATTCGACCAGACCATGGCCGGTGCCGCGTGACCGGCGCTCCTGATCCCCTAACTCCGGCCGAATGCGACTTGCGCGGCCTACCGTTCATGCCTCTAGACGTCGTTCGTCTCGGCGACAGTGATCTCGTTGCCCTCTCAACCGGCGACGAATTCAAGGCCGCCGTCCTACTTTGGAGCAAGTCTTGGCTACAGGTGCCGGCCGCAAGCCTGCCGGATGACGATCGTATCCTAGCGCACCTCTCAGGCACCGGCTCGCGCTGGCCGAAGCTTAGGGAGGTCGCTTTGCGTGGCTGGGTGCGTTGCAGCGACGGCAGGCTGTACCATCCCGTGATCGCGGAGAAGGCTGCCGATGCCTGGAAATGCCGGCTTGCACAGCGCGCGCGCGCGAACAAGCGATGGTCCGGCAACAGCGGCGACGGTGCCGCCGAGGAACCGCGGCACACCCCGAGCACACCATCCGGCAATGCCGCGGCATCTTCCACGGCAATGCAAGGGAGAGGGAAAGTAGAAGGGAAAGAGAAAGAGCTCCCTTCGGTCGCCGTGCGCGCGAGCAAGCCGGTCCTGCCCGACTGGCTCCCGATGGACGCCTGGAACGGCTACCTCGACATGCGCCGCCGCATTCGGAAGCCCGCAACGGACCGAGCCATCGAACTCGTCATCCGCGAACTGACCAAGTTCCGAGCGGCCGGCCTGGACGTGGCTGCATGCCTCGACCAGAGCACCCGGTCGAGTTGGGTCGACGTCTACGAGCCCAAGGTCACAACCGTCCGCCCCCAACACCAGCAGGCTGGCCGCTTCGCCGTCTATGACGAGATCGCCAAATCAAGGGGTTACAACGCGTGACCCAGCTTGCACCCGTTCAGCATGCCGTCCGGCAACACCAGGACGTGCCCTCGTTCACCCCCGCAACCGGCCGCCTAGGCGCCTACATCGATGCGGCACGCCAGGGCACCTCCATCGTGCCCGTTCCGCCTGATGTGCAGCAGGCAGCATGGGAGCTTGCCCGGTCCAGCGAACCCCTCATGAGCCCGTCAACCCGCGACCACATGGCGGCGTGGCTCGGCAGGCTGGCACCGCAAGTCCGCAACGCGCCGATCGAGCCGGGCGACATCCGGGCGATCTACGAGGGCATCTGGGAGCAGTGCCAGGACCTTCCGTGCGGTGTGTGGTGCGTCGAGACCCGCCGATCCTGGGGGCGGAGGCCGAGCTGCGGCGTGTTCTGGCCAGCCGCTGGCGAGCTCTGCCAGCACCTTTCGGCGTTTGCGGCGACGCTGCGCAACGACCGCGCTGGCTGCGAGAAGATCCTGGCGATCGCGTCACCGTCGCGAGCTGACGAGCCGGATCACCGCAAGGACCCGGTCGAGCAGCAGGCCGTCGCGGAACTGCTCCAGGCCTGGCGCGGCGAACAAGCCGTCCGCAAGGCCGATGCCGCCATCGAGGCCGCCCGGACCCGCCCCATCGCCAAGGCCACGCCCGTCAACGATGCGATGCTGCTGGAGGCGCATGAGGCATCCGCTCGCGCCGGCAACCTGATCAGCGGCGCCCGAGCAGCGGCACTGCGGCAGAAGATGGGCCTGACCGAGCGGGAGCATGCCCATGCCAGCCGCTGAGGACGTCGCAGCGTGGCTGCGCTATTTCGCTCGACGCGAGGCGGAGGGGTTCGGGCCTGTCGACGCGCCGCTGTCGGTCAAGCGGGCGCGGGTTCTCGGCTACGTGCAGCGGGTGTGTCCCGAAGCGCACGCGGTGCTGGACAGCACCACCCAAGCCGTGAGGGCGGCGGCATGACGGCCACCACCCACTTCCACACGCGCCTCCTGGAGCGTTACGGCATCCAGGCCACCGCCGACGACCTCGCGCTGTGGATGCAGGACATCGCCAGCGGTCGCGCCGAGCTTGTGTGGGTGTTTCTGGGTGCGCAGTCGAGCGTCTACCGGCTGCGTCACCGACCGACCGGCGTCCAGCTGTTCGGCGTCTTCGATTCGGCCACGCGCACGCTGATCACGGCCCATGAGCCCTGGTCGTTCGAGCGCATGGCGGATGGATGGTACCAGCGGTCGGAAGGCGAGCGGCTGGCGATGGCGGGGCGGACGTGAGGGCCAGTGGCTACGACCGTGCGGCTGCGGACTGGTACCAGGAGCCGCCCTGGGCCATCGACGCCCTGCTGGCTGCCGAGCGCCCGTTCAACGGGCTCGTCTGGGACCCGTGCTGCGGCGGCGGGAACATTCCGCGCAGGCTGATCGCGGCCAAGGTCGACGCGACCGCGAGCGACATCGCCAACCGCGGCTATGGCCTCACCGGCATCGACTTCTTCGCACTGTCGGACGACAGGCCTGCGGAGGTCGCCAGCATCGTCAGCAACCCGCCCTACGACAGCGCCCAGGCGTTCGTGGACCACGCCCTGACCCTCACCACCGACCGGGTGTGCGTCCTCCTGCGTCTGGCGTTCCTCGAGGGGCAGAAGCGCCGCGCCTGGTTCCAGACGGTGCCGCTGGCTCGGGTGCATGTCAGCTCGCGTAGGATGTCCATGCCGCCTGGCGGGACGGACGTGCCGGCGAAGGGCGGGACGGTTGCCTTCGCGTGGTTCTGCTTCGAGCACGGCTTCGTTGGCCGGCCGCAGATCGGGTGGGTGTGATGCGGCCGCTCCATCGCCTCCGCACCCTGATCCGCGGCACGACCACCCGGACGGCGGCGAAGGGGGCTGTAGCGCCCGCTGTGGCCGTTCCTGGGCACGGTGGGCAGCGTCTCGACGAGTGCCAGCCGCGCGTGGACCTGTGCGGCCTGGCCGAGCTCGACACCGCGATTTCGCTGCTGGCGACCGCCTTGCTGCGGCTGATCGAGCACCGGGAGCGGCTGGCGGACGAGGTGGTGCTGCGGATGGCGATGGCGGGCGAGCTGGCGTGGGTTGGGGAGGCGAGGGGATGACGGACGCCGAGGAACTCCGCTCCGACGCCCTGATGCACGCGATCATGCTCTACGGCCCGATGAGCCCGGGCGACGACACCAAAAACGCCGGCGACCAAGTGCTGAAGCTTGCGTCGCTGTTCGCGCTGTTCATCTCCGAGGGTCCGGCCGTTGCACGCCGTGTGCTGGAGAACGGGCTCGACACGGCAGAGGTGATCCGGCTGGTGCCAGCTCCGGCGGCCACGGACGCAGCCGGCGTCCAGGGCACGCACGCGGAGGATCATTCGCATGACATCGAGTGAGGGAGGGGTGGGGGTGGACGTTGGAAACCTCATGAGACAGGCGGCATACGGCAACAAAAAGGCTCTTGAGGCGGCGCTTCTGACATTCCGCGACATGCTGAACGAGCAGATCGACATCAACGCCGCCCTCGAACGCCGCCTCGCCGCGATCGAGGCCACGATCGGGAGTGATGGGCGGTGATCATCTTCCTGAACAACGAGCAGGCCGCTGCTGGCTTGGTCGACATCTTCATGGCGATCCAGGACAGGATCGGCCGCTGGGTCTGGGCCGTGTGGGCGGCCTGCGGTTTCCTCGGCGCCGTCATGGGACTCGCCGCCATCGCTATTTGGCTTCCGCTGAATGCGCCTCTTGGCGGCTTTGACGTGTTCCTCGGGTTGTTCGTGCTGGCCGGCTGTCTGCTGTTCGGCCCGTTGGCGCCGATCTGCATCGTGCTCTGCGTCGCGACGATGGCAGCGTTCTCGTGGGTGCTGGGATGACCCGCTTCCTAGATCGCCTCCTCGGCCGCAAGCCGTACGCGCCGCTGCCGGCTCCGCTGGCGTCCACAGTGCCAGCAGCCGCCATGCAGCCCGTTCCCGACGCGATCGCGGAGCTGCGTGCCAAGCTCGCAGCCGAGCGCGCCAGGCTGGACGTGGAGGCGGCGGAGCTGAGGTTCTGGCGGTTCATCGAGCGGATGGGCGTGCCGAGTGCGCGGGATCCGAGGACGGGGCGGTTTGTCAGGGCGGGAGAGGACCATTGATCGACACGGCCGAGCGGTTGCACGCACGCGCACAATTTCGCTTGACGGGGGGTCGCAATCTGCCCGATACATCGCCGATCGTAACTGCCGCGCTCCGGGCGCAGCAGTGCGGCAGCCATTCAGAGGCGCCAGACGCCCGGTGGTACTGCGCCAAGGTTCATCCCCAGCGCGAGTTCGAGGTCGTCATCCGGCTTCAGCAGCAGGGCTTCCTCGCCCATCTGCCGCTCTACGTCGCCAGCCGCAAGACCATCCGCCGCCCGACCATGCCCGACCGGTTCCGTGAGCTCGTCTCCGGCAAGCTGGACGAGCAGGAGGACATCGTCCGGGCGCTGTTCCCGAGTTACCTGTTCGTGCAGTTCGACCGTACCCAGGACCAGTGGCGGTCGATCGCCAGCACGCTGGGTGTCGCCAGCCTGTTCATGTCCAGCGACTTCAGCCCGACGCCGGTCGCGCGCGGCGTGGTCGAGAACCTGATCGCCAAGGGTCGCCCCGGCGACGGCGTGATCGATGACAGGTATCGCGGGCCTGAGATGCCGCGGGACACGAGCGAGAACGACATCCAGCCGGGGGCGCGGGTCCGGATCACGAGCGGGCCGTTCGCGGACGTGACCGGCATCTGCACGATGAGCTGGCAGAAGCGGAACGAGCTGTTGATCCAGGCCCTCGGGGGTGACATCAAGGTCACGGTCGACCGGCGGGATATTCAAACGATCGACTGAAATCAATCGAGGGAATTCATTCCTATGCCCAGAGGCGGCAAGCGCCCCGGCGCTGGTCGCCCTCCTGGTGCACCGGGCAAGATCGCAGCGGCGCGAAAGGCGATCGAACAGCACAGTGCGTCGCTTCCCGACGAGATCCGGCCCGAGATCGCTAGGATGACCCCATTGCAGGTCATGCTCCGGGCGATGGCGATCGAGGCGAACGGTGACAACTGGAAGGCTGCTGCCGTCTTCGCCCGCGATGCTGCCCCCTACGTCCACGCCCGCCTGTCGAACGTGGAAATGAATGCAACCGTCCGCCGCTCTGCCACCGACTACAGCGACGAAGAGCTTGCCGCTCTCGCGGGAGCAGATGGCGAGACAGGCGGCGAGGAAGGAACTCCAGCGCCGCCAGGACGCCCGCACTAGCCTCCTGGGCTTCACCACCTACACCAAGCCGGATTATCGGGTGGGGCCGCATCACCCGCTGATCTGTCAGAAGCTGGAAGCAGTCACGCGGGGCGAAATCTCAAGGCTGATCATCTCGGCGCCACCGCGGCACGGGAAGTCAGAGCTGACATCCATCCGCCTGCCAGCTTGGTACCTGGGGCGCAACCCGACCAAGCAGGTGATCACGGCGAGCCATGGCGCAGATCTTGCCGAGAAGTTCGGACGCGATGTCCGGAACCTCTTCAGCGAGTCGTCCTTTCGGGCTTTGTTTCCTGAGATCGGCATCGCCGCCGACAGTTCGGCACGCGGGCTGTGGCACACGACTAAGGGCGGCGTCTACGCAGCCGTCGGTGTTGGAGGGAGCGCTACTGGCAAGGGCGCCGATCTCGCGCTGATCGACGACCCGTTCAAAGGGCGAGCCGAAGCCGACAGCGAGGTTATCCGAGAAAGTGTCTGGGATTGGTATCGGAGCGTCTTGCGCACCCGTTTGATGCCCGGCGGTTCCATCATCCTGATTAACACTAGATGGCACCCCAGCGACCTGAGCGGCCGACTGATTGAGGAGATGGAAGCCGGCACCGGTGAGCGCTGGGAGGTGTTGAACCTTCCCGCGATTGCGCTAGACAACGACCCCCTCGGTAGACTGCCGGGTGAACCTCTGTGGCCGAGCGCTTACGATCTGGAAGCGCTCGCGGCAACCGAGCTGTCACTCGGTGACAGGGAATGGTCGGCGCTCTACCAGGGCGCACCGACGAGCGGGCAGGGCGGCGTGTTCAAGGTGGCGCAGCTGCAGGCGCTCGACGCCGCACCCGCCGGCGGTACCGTCGTCCGCGCCTGGGACCTCGCCGCCACCGCGCAGGTCGGCACCCGCGACCCGGACTGGACGGTCGGCTTCAAGCTCGCGCGATACCCCGATGGCCGGTTCGGCATCCTCGACGTGGTGCGCCTGCGCGGCGGCCCGGACGAGGTCGAGGCGGCGATCGTCAACACGGCGAGCCAGGACGGCCGCGGCATCCGCATCTCGCTACCGCAGGACCCAGGGCAGGCGGGCAAGACGCAGGTCCTGTACCTGACCCGCAAGCTGGCCGGCTACGCGGTCGAGAGCAGCCCCGAGACCGGCGACAAGGCCACGCGCGCCGCGCCACTCGCGTCTCAGGTCAACGCCGGCAACGTGTTCATGGTCAAGGCGCCGTGGAACCGGGCGCTGCTGGACGAGATGGCGGGGTTTCCGGCTGCCGCGCACGACGATTGCGTGGATGCGGGCAGCCGGGCGTTTTCGGTGCTGGTGGCACCGCCGCAACCCGCCCGCGTCATCCAATCGCCGATCAGCCTCGGCAGGTAGCGCCGCGACGGAGCTTGCATGGATTTCAAATTCTTAAGGTCCAAGCAACCTGTCGACAAGGCCTACCCGGAGCGCACCAACCGCCTTCTCGCCTTGATGTCGGTGCTGGACGGCAAGCAATACGATTGCCTGCCATATCCCTTCGTGACCGAGAAGTCAGGGGCCGGCGAGTACATCCCGCTGTCGAACCGCCGCCCGTCCGTGCGCAGCGGCCTGTGCCGCGTGGTGGTCGACGACAGCGTGTCTCTCCTGTTCAGCGAGGGGCACTGGCCGACGATCCAGGCGTCCAGCGAGCAGGCAGTCGAGAGCCTGTCGCTCCTGGTCCGGCAGACCAGGCTGAACGAGGTCATGCTCGACGCTGCCACCCGCGGTTCGGTCGGATCCGTCGCGATCATGCTCCGGGTGCTGAAGGGCAAGCCGTTCTTCAGCGTCATGACGACCGAGTACCTGATGCCGACCTATGATCCGGAAGACCCGGACATGCTGATCGGCGTCATGGAGCGCTACAAGGTCAAGGGCGCGGATCTGGCAGCGCAGGGCTATCCGGTCGCGCAGGACGACCTCGGCAAGATGTTCTGGTTCCAGCGCACCTGGGACGACCTGGCTGAGACGTGGTTCCTGCCGCAGAAGCTGGACGAGAAGACGCCGCCAGTCATCGACGCGGACCGCAGCACGGCTCACGGCCTGGGTTTCGTGCCCATCGAGTGGGTGCGCAACCTGTCCGGCGGCGACGACATCGACGGCGCCTGCACGTTCGAGTGCGCGATCGACACGGCGATCGAGGCCGACTACCTGCTGTCCCAGGCGGGGCGGGGGCTGAAGTACTCGTCCGATCCGACGCTGGTGCTGAAGTCCGGTATGGGCGGTTCCGACGATGGCGCGACCGCTCGCGTCGGTGGATCCGCAACTGCGCTGGAAGTGCCGCCCGAGGGCGACGCCAAGCTGCTGGAGATCAACGGCAACGCGGCCAAGACGGTCCTGGAGCACGTCCGCGAGCTGCGGTCGATCGCGTTGGAAACCATGCACGGCAACCGGGCGCATGCCGACAAGATGACGGCAGCGACCAGCGGCGTGGCGCTGCAAACCATGATGGCCGGCCTGATCTGGCTCGCTGACCGCCTGCGCATCTCCTACGGCGAAGGCGCGCTGCTGAACCTGCTCCGAATGGCCTGCAAGGCGTCGCAGATCGACGGTGGGCTGCTGCTGGGCGGCCAGAAGGTCCGGATCGACGACGCTGGCCTAGAGCTGCGCTGGCCCGATTGGCTGCCGGCGATGCCGCAGGACGTGTTGACGACCGTGCAGGGTGTCGTGACGGCCTACGCCGGCGGGATCATCAGCCTCAAGACCGCCGTGACGCGGATGGCCGGGCTGCTCGGCATCGACGACGTAACGGCCGAGATCAAGCTCGTCGAGGATGCGGCCGTGCTGAAGCAGCAGCAGGCGCTCGACCAGGCCGTCGCGGTCAAGGCGGCAGCGAGCGCCGGTCCAAAGGAAACGCGGGAAGTCACCGCGTAGCCTGCCGGCGACCAGGAACCAGATTGCGTACCGACTGACGCCGCGAGGGCGTGGTCGCATGCGCGCGATGCCCGCGAGGGGCAACAGGAGGCGTGATGCCCAAGACCATCGAAGAGTTGCAGGTCGATCTGGACACGGTGACGGCCGATCGCGACGACCTGAAGAGCCAGCTGCACACGGTGCAGGGCGAGGCCAAGGGGCATCGCCTGAACCACAACCGGGTCAAGGCGGACCTGGAGCGGGTGCAGGCCGAGCTGGACACCCTGACCAACAAGCAGAAGGACCACGACGCGGCGATCGAGCGCGTCCGCATCGACCTCACCGCCCAGCTGAACGCCAAGCAGACCGAGCTCGATCAGCGCACGGTCGCGGACAAGCAGAAGCGCACGTCGGACATGCTGGCCGAGGCCGCAAACAGGTTCGGCCTGATCGACCCCGACTACCTGAAGCTGTTCGACACCTCGGCCCTGACCATCGCCGACGACGGCACGGTGGAGAGGGCGGACGAGGCGCTGGCGGCATTCAAGGCAGCCAAGCCGCACCTGTTTGGCGCTCCTGCACGCCCTGGCCAGCCGGCTCCCGGCGCCCCACTGCGTCAGCCGCCACGGCCCGCGCAGGCGACGGTGCCCGACGCGCGGACCATGACCAAGGAAGAGAAGGCGGATCTGCGCCGCCAGATCACTTCCGGCACCTACCAGATCGCGTGACCCCGGCCGGCTGAGCCCGGCACGCGCAACCGAGTTCCAGCCGACCGTGCACGGGCTTGATGCTCGCACGTACCACCCGACCGAGCATCAACCTCCCAGGAGCCACACATGCCCATCGCGAACTTTCCCGCCTCGCTGCAGGCTGCGATCCAGACCAACATGCTCACCCGCGAGTTCGAGGATGGGCTCAAGTCCGCGCTTGGGTTTCGCATGATTGCCGATCGCATCACCTTCCCGGCCCGCATCGGTCAGACCATCACCGACACCCGCCGTGGCTTGAAGACCCCGGTGACGACGCCGCTGAATCCGACCACGAACACCAACTTCGACAACGGGCTCACGCCGTCCACGTTCGCGATCGAGCAGTACACGCTGGCCCTGAACATGATCGGCGACACGATCGACCTCAACATGGTCACCGAGCGCGTCGGCATCGCGAACCAGTTCCTGGTGAACGCGAACGTCAACGGCATCCAGGCCATGCAGTCTCTGGATCGGCTGGCGCGGAACGCGATCTACTTCGGCACGGCAGTCAATACCGGCGGTTACCTGTCCGGCAACACCCGGGTCATCACCGCACTCGGCGCCGCCGGCACGGCCGTGCACGTCGACGACATCACCGGATTCCAGTATCTGCTCAACGCGCAGGGGCAGGTCGCGCCCGTTTCCGCCGGCTTGCCGATGGCCGTGCTGTTCAACGGCGGCGACATGTACCTGCTGGTCGGCGCCGTCGCTGATAGCCCCAACATCTCGACAGCGCCGAACGGCATCTCCGGCACCCTGACCTTCTCGGCCAACGTCTCGGTCACCGATGGCGCGCTCGGTGTCGCCGTCGTGGCGGCGACGGCACCGCTGGTGGTTCGCCCGAACGGCCGCCTGACCACCGCATCGCTGGTGGCGCCGCAGGGCACCTACAATTCGGCGAGCTACGTGCCAGGCGACACGCTGGCGATGACGGACATCCTGAACGCCGTCTCGGTGCTGCGGTCGAACAACGTTCCGACCACCGATGGTGGCTACTACAACTGCTACATCGACCCGCAGCAGATGCGCGGGCTGCAGCGCGACCCGGACTTCAAGATGTACTACCGCGGCGCCTACGGGTCGGAGGCAATCTCGATGGGCAAGGAGACGCTGATCGAGGGCGTGCGCTTCATGTCCACCACGGAAGCGCCACAGCAGGCCACGCTCGGTGCCGGCCCGATCCATCGGGCGCTGGTGGTCGGCCAGGGCGCGCTGATCGAGGGCGACTTCGAGGGCATGGACACCATGGACCTGCCGGACGCCGACCGCAGCCTGACGCAGATGGTAGACGACATCTGCATGGTCACCCGCGAGCCGCTCGACCGCCTGCGCCAGATCATCGCGCAGTCGTGGTACTGGATCGGCGGCTTCGCGCTGCCGACCGATGCTACGGCGACCACGGCGATCATCCCGACCGCCACCGCGTCGTACCTGAAGCGCGCTGTGGTGCTCGAAAGCCTCTAGCGGATGGGCCGCGGCCACTACGATCGGAGCGCGGTGCGGCTTCGGCACGACGTGCCGGCTTCATCTGTGGCGCCCGATCCGGTGGCCGCGGCCTACCGCCTGACGGCGCCGCACGGCTTCATCGAGGACGTGCACGGCAAGGGCGTCTTCCACTGGGAAGCGGGCGAGATCGTCAGCCGCCCCGCCACCATACGGCTGCTGCTCGATCGCGGCGCGCCGATGGCGCCGTGGCACGAGTCGACCTGACCGCTGCCGTTCGACCCGATCCAATTCTCTTCCTCGACCGACAGGAACGCGCATGACGGCCTTTTTCACGGGCTTCATCGGCTATGGAACCGCGCTGTCGGCAGCCGGCGTTCCCACCGAGCCGAGCGACGTCGGATACAGCCGCGCCTCGATCGTGTTCGGCCAGCTGACGCCGTTCGGTCCCGTAGCCGCCGTCGGCGGTGGCGTGTTGGGCCCGTTCCTCAACCCCCAGGTCGTCGGCTATGTCGGCCTTTATGATGCTCAGGTAGGAGGCAATCTGCTCTGCTGGTGGCCGTTGCGGCTTGGCCTCAATGTGGCCGCAGGCGGCATCATCACCTTCCAGAGCGGCGCTCATCCGATCACGCTGAACACGGTCTCCGACATCCTGGAGGCTGGTTCCCGGGCCATTGCCGCAGGCGCCGCTATCGGTCGTGTCGGCGACCAGCCACTGACGTCCGGGGTGGCGATCGTCATCAACGCCGGGGTCATGGCGGCCGCAACGCCGACCATCGCTACCGCGCCGATGCCCAAGCTCCGCCCGAGCCTCGGCGTCCCGTACATGCCGTTCAGCTACGTCAGCGGGCTCTACGCCGGCGGCACGCAGTACACCTTCGGCGTCAACCTGCAGTTCGAGCGTCCGTTCACCGGCGTGAAGCTGCTCCTGGCGAACTACACGACGACGACCCAGACGCTGGCCGGCGTGTGCGTCGCTTCGTCGGCGAGCGCGGCATCGCCGACCACCCCCGTCGACACCACAGGGGCCACAACGACCTGGACCGCCGTCACCTTCGGCGGATCAGCCACGCCGACCCTGGCGGCAGCCGCGCTGGCTTCGGAGCCGTCCTATCTCCTGTCCGACCTTCTGCCCATCGAGTCCTTCGCGCGCACCGACGGCAGCCCGTTCTCGCTGCTCTACACACGCGTCCTGTCGGCATCGAGCGGCTATTCCGTACCCGCCGCCAGCAACGCCCTGGTGGCGGCCATCAACACGGTCGACGGGGGGCGGCTGCTGCCGGGCTACAGCGCGGCCGGCGACTATGTCAGCACGGCCGCCAAGCAGGCGTCCCTGACCGACGGGCTGGCCCCAACGGCGTTCGCCTTCACCTACGTCGTCGGCGCGGTGTTCTACTCCGAAAGCCGTTGCATCGGCCTCATGGGCGCGGGCGACAGCCTCACCCAGGGCGGCCTGACCGTCAGCGGCTACAACGGGTTCCCGCGCATCGCGGTGAATGCGCTCTCGGCTGGCGCCTGCGGTGTCTCCCTGGTCGACGGGGGATGGATCGGCCAGACCGTCGCGCTGTTCTGTGCCCGGGCCCGCGCGCTGCTGGCGGCGGGCTTCATCCCGCACGTCATGACGATCCCGATCGACAGCCCGAACGACTACCTGGACAACCCCGGCTATCTGCCGCGCCAGGCACAGGAAGCGACCGTGCTGTCGCTGGTCGATTACGCGGAGTCGCTCGGCGTGGTCGTCATCCTGCTGACCTCGATCCCGTTCATGGAGAGCGGCGCGGACATCGCCGGTGCGCAGCGTGTGATCAGCAGCACCAAGCTCCGGGCGCTGGCGCAGCGCGGCGTGCTGGTGCTGGACGCGCAGGCGATCATCTGCGGCTACGTGCCGACCGCGGCACGGCCCGCCGTCACGCCGGCCTCCATGATTGCGTCCGACGGATCGCACCTGAACGACATCGGGCAGGGTTTGCTCGGAGGTGCGCTGCGTAACGTGGTGGCACCGCTGCTGGCCTGACATCGATGAGCGGCGCCAACCTTTCGGACGCGTCTCTCGCCGCGCTGGAACCGACCGCTCCGCTGACCAGCACCGAGCGCGTCGATGTGCGGCGGTTCTGCGGCTACAGCGTGCTGGGGCCGGATAACGCCTCGTTCGAGTCCTACCGGTTCTTCACCGCCTATGGGACGATGGAATACCGGCTGACCAACCTGGCGACCGAGGAATTCCAGCAGCTCCGGCAGTTCCTGGGGCAGCTCTACCTGCTCGAGCAGGCGATCCTGAACGCCAGCTCCGGTCTCGACACCGCGCAGGCAGCCGTCTTCACCCGCAACCCGCGTGAGATGGCGGAAAGGAACAGCCTCTACCGCCAGTGGCGGAGAGCCCTCTGCGACTTCATCGGCGTTCCTCCGGGCCCGGCGCTCGGCCAGCGCGCTTCCATCGTCATCTGAGGATCCATCCATGCCCGACTTCGACGACAGCCACGACCCGAACGCCGCCGGCTTGGCCGGTCCTCCCGTGCATGCCCCGCTGATGCGAGCCTATGCGCTGTGCCGCGGCGGCTTCGTCCACGCCGTGCGTTCGGTCGAGGCGCATCTCCGCCATCCGTTCGGCGACGTCGAGATGGGCGTGCAGGGGATGGCGCAGGATCCGGCCCGTGAGCACGTCGTCGACGTGACCGGTGCGCTCTGCCACCCGGGATACATGGTCGACAACAAGGGCAACGTGGCGCCGGCCGGCTTCCGCCGCGAACCGCTCCCCGTGGACGCGCCCGGCTACCACGACCCGCACGTCGTCTCGCCGGTGCCGACCCCGGAACTGGCTGACATCCTGGCGCGGCCACCGCTCCCGGCCGCCGCCGGGCCGGTACCCTCCGACCAGACCGACGCCAAGATCGAGGGGCGGAGCGAGGACGAGCCGCCGGTGCTGCCGGAAGGCCATGACGCCGACCATGGCGTGCAGGAGCACCACGACCACCCGGTGCACGCGGACGCCGGCGAGGAAGAGAAGGAGCCGACCGGCTTCGCGGCCATGGACGCCAAGGCGCACGACTGACCTGTGGCCGACCAGACCAGCATCCAGGCGGCCATCGCACGCGGCTACGCGATCGCCGCCTCGAAGCTGGGCGCTCCCGTCCAGCAGATCCGCCCGACCGGCCCGCTGCTGCCGCTCCAGCAGCCCGTCCTGAACACGCTGCCGGCCTTCTTCGACCAGGATCCCAGCTTCGGCATGAAGAAGGCCTGGTCGCGGCGCTCGGCCGGCGGCGCCGAGGGCTATGCCTCGATCGACACCACCAACGTGCTGCCGGGTGACATCCTGGTCGGCGCGGACACCTACTTCGTGACCCGGTTCGAGCCGATCCGGCCGCTCCAGGTGGCGCTGACCAACACGGTCTTCGACATCCTGACCGACGCGCCGGAAGTCGACCCCGGACCACGTGGGCGCAACGGGCGTGTGCTGAACGGCCCATCCGCGAACACGCCCGCCATCGCCACCAGATGGCCCGCTTGGAAGGGCGTAGGCGGCCGCGCCGAGATCGACCCAACGCGGCTCCCCAGCGACGCCAAGGCGCCGTCCTGGTCGGTGCTGCTGCCGATCATCCCCGGCATCACGATCGTCCGGCAGAACATCCTGCGCGAAGCGAGCGGGCTGACGATGACGATCTCGGCCGCGATCGAGACGCAATACGGCTGGCAGCTGATCGCGAACGAAGACGACGTCTAGCGCGGGAGGCGCCGCGTGGCGGATCTTTCGGACGTTGAACAAGCCCTCGTCGCCCTGATCGGCAGCATCGTCTATCCGGGGGGCTATGCGGTCACACCGAGCGGGCCGCCGCCGGGGATCCTGGGCAGCACGCTGGTCGACATCTATAGCGGTTGGCCGGTCACGTCCGACCTCGACGCCGACATCAAGGCGGGACGGTGCAACGTCTCGGTGTTCTCGATGCCGCAGGGCAGCCGGAACACGAGCAGGTACAGTCGCGACTGGCAGCCGTTCCCGACGCCGGGCTGCACGCTGACCGCAACGGCCTCCGGTAACGCGGTTACTTTCGGCGGCATCGCGTCAGCCGAGCAGCTCGCGGCGTTCTCCGCCGGCCGGATCGGCTGGGTCTATGCAGTGCAGGCCGGTGACACGCTGTCCACGATCGCCGCCGCGTTGGCTGCGCTGGTCACCAGCGACGGCCGGCTGATCGCCACCGCATCCGGTGCCACGGTCACCGTCACCGACCCGACCGGCCTCGCGTTGCCGGCGTCCTGCACGACCGCCGCCCTCGGGTCGGCCTGGCGTGAGACGCGCCGGCAGGAACAACGGCTGATGGTCACCGCCTGGTGCCCGACGCCGCTGCTGCGCGACCAGCTTGCGGCCGCGATCGACAACGCGCTGTCCGGCATTGACTGGCTGGCCGTCGGCAGCGATCCGACCCTGACCCGGATCCGCTACTTCAGCACGTCGGAAAGCGATGCCGGCACCGACGCCTCGGCCTACCGCCGGGACCTGCACTTCCTCCTCGAATACCCCACGATCCAGACCCAGACCTCCGCCCCCCTGATCTACGCCACCGCCCTCCTGCACGCGCTCGGCGTCGACATCACCGCCGGCACGCAGTCCCCGATCAGCGGCGTCCTGTCCACCGACGGCGGGACCACGATCGAGACGGACGCGGCGGGCGACATCCTCGTTCAACCCACACCGTAGGTGATGCTGTGAAGCTGACGATCGAGATTGTCGAGGGTGGATGGATCATCGAGAGCGCCGATCGGCTTAGCTGTCAGCGCTTTGCGGTTACCGAGGAAGCGAAACTGGTGCGGCTGCTGCGAGATGTGGCGCCATTCCTGGTCGACGCGGTCGAGGATGCCCATCGCGCCAGCCTGGACCTGATGCGTGCGATGGGGCTGATCCAGCCTGTCCTGAACCGGTTCCACGGCTCAAAATCCGAGGACTTGCCGGCTGTCCGGCAGGCGATCCATGCCGAAACCGGAGCCGAAGTCAGCATCAGCATGGCGATGTTCGATGCCGAGACGCTGACGGCGACCTACCACGGCGCTCGCATCTTCTCGTATCCCGCCACTGTTGCGGCCTGATCCCCAACCCACCCCCTAGGAGCGCGCGATGAGCGACAGCACCGACACGCCGTCCGACGCTCCAGTCGATGACAGGTCGCCCGTGTCCCCGTTCCACTACGTCGTGGTGCGTGAGGGTCATGGTCACCCAATCGGCACGCGGATCACGGACGACGCGGTAATCCACGAGCTCGAACTGCACGCCGCCCCGTGGGCCGTGCGCGTCGCCAAGGAGTCTTGATCCATGGCGATCATCCAGGCCGGCAGCGCGTCGGGCGTCTCCCAGATCGTCCCCGGCTTCAACGTCGTCATCCAGCAGCCAGGCGTGGTGCTGAACGGCGCACCGACCAACACCATCGGCCTCGTCGGCGCCGCGTCCTGGGGCCAGCCGAACACGCCGATCGTGTTCTCAGGCACCGCCGACGGCACCGCAGCGTTCGGGCCCGTGACCAACCGCACCTTCGACATGCTGACCCACGTTTCGGTGCAGGCGCTCCAGGGCGTGCAGTCGTTCATCGGCGTGCGCGTCACCGATGGCACCGACACCGCGTCGACCGGCGTGCTAGGGACCGGGCTGACCTGCACTTCGCGCTGCACCGGCGTCGTCGGCAACTCGACCACCGTCAGCATCGCGGTCGGCACGCCGGCCACCACCTACCAGATCACGGTCACGAACAACGTGCTGGGCATCCAGGAGGTGTTCAGCGTCCCGACAGCCGGCCTGACCGGCAACGCCGTGTGGCTGGCCCTGGCGACGGCGATCAACAGTGGCACCAGCCTGGCGCGCGGCCCCTCGGCTCTCATCACGGCAGCCGCGACCGCGGTCACCACGACGCCGGCCGCCAGCAGCCTGACCATGGCGGGCGGCACCGACGGTGTGGCGGGTATCACCGCCGCCACGCTGGTCGGCGTCGACGGCCTGACCCGGACCGGCATGTACGCGCTGCGCCGGCAGACGATCTCGGTGCTGGATCTGGTCGACCTGACCGACTGGACGCAGGCCTCGACGGTCAACGCACTGGCAATCAGCGAGGGCTGGTACGCCATTATCGGCGGCGTGGCCGGACAGACCATCTCGGCGGCGCAGGCCTCGGCGTCGGCGGCCGGCTACGGCGTGTCGCTGGTCTATGGAGATTGGTGCTACTGGACCGACGCCGTCAACGGCGTGATCCGGCTGGTGAACCCGGCGGCGTTCAAGGCCGGCATCGTCGCGACGCTGGATCCGAACCAATCCTCGCTGAACAAGCCGCTGGCCGGCATCGTCGGCTCCCAGATCGCGGGCATGGCGTCCACGAACCAGAGCGCCACGCTGTCGACAGCGCAGAAGCAGGCGCTGATCCTGGCGGATGTGGACTTCATCGCGAACCCGTCGCCTGGCGGGAGCTTCTGGGCGGTCGGGCGGGGGATGAACGCAGCGGGTGTCGCTGCGATCAACGGTGATTCGTATACCCGGATGACGAACTTCCTGGCGACCACCATGGAAGGCGGCATGGGAACCTATATCGGCTCGACCATCACCACGACGCTGTTCGGGAACGTGCGCGCCACCCTGCTCGGTCTTCTGGGGAACATGGTGCAGCAGGGGTATCTCGATGCCACGTACGGGACGCCTTATGCGGTCGTTTGCGACACCACGAACAACCCGCAGAGCAGGACCGGGCTCGGATATCTGCAGGCGGACGCGCAGGTGACCTATGAGGGCATAGTTCTGTTCTTGTCGGCCAACTTGGCGGGTGGGCAGACGGTCACCGTGACGACTACCACGAGCGGGAGCTAGGACGATGCCGACTCCCACCTTCAACATTGGGCGCGATGCTGTGTGCGTCACCAACGGTCCATTCGGCCAACTGGAACTCAACACCACCGAGTTCCAGTGGGCGGACAACACCCATGAGGTCATGTCCCGTCCGGTCAACGGGAAGACGCAGATCGCCTACATTCCTGACTATGTGTCGGGCAGGTTCGAGGTCGACCGCAACTCGTCAGTGCTCGAAAATCTGATCAGCAAAAGTAAGGCCGCGTTCTACAATGGCGGCTCGATCCCGGTCGGCAGTCTCTTTGCCTACATCACCGAGATCACCGGGTCGATCACGACGCTCCAGTTCAACAACGTGGTGTTTCGCCTGTCCAACGGCGGCCAGTACAAGCAGGATGATGCCGTGAAGCAGACTCTGGAATTTGCTGCCTCTGACTACGTGATGCTCTGATGTCGGACGCATCAACGCCGACATCGGTCATGCTTGCCGATGGTAGGCAAGACTCGACCGTCCGGGACGCTGCCGGCCGTTCGATCACCATACGCAAACTTGGGCCGGTCGAGCGCCTCCGTCTGTTCAAAGCCTGCGGGCAGAACAGCTCGAACGAGCAGTATCTAGGAATGGCCGCCATTGCGGCTTCGGTTGCAGTCGTGGACGGCCGGCCGGTTCCTGTGCCCGTGAATGAAGGCATGATCGAGAAGACGCTGGCGGATCTCGGCGACGAGGGCGTCGAGGCGGTTGCTGGTGAGCTTCAGCGACGCGCGACCGAAGCCGGAACCCGGGATGAGATCGTAGCAGCAGCAAAAAACTAGCCGGCGCATCCGACTTCCGAAGCCGGCTGTGGCTCGTGCGGTGCAACGTGCCGTTCGATGTCGCCTTCGGATGCGCCGATGATTTCGCTCTCGCCGCAACTGCGGTGATGACCGAGTTCGAGGGCAACGACTTCGACTGGCGGTCCCTGACGGCAAGGAAGCGACAATGAAGCTGGCAGAATTCGCAATGATCCTGGGGCGGCTGCCGGGTCAGGTCGCGGTGGCGCAGCATGAAGCAATGGGGCGCGCGGTCGATGTGGTGAAGGAAGAGGCCCAAGCCGTCATCGGCCAAGGCTACGACTATCCTGCCTCGGACAGACCTGCCGCCTACGCGCCTGATGCTGCCTGGGCGGGCTTGGCGCCGGCAACGGTCGCCGACCGGGTCGCCAACGGCTTTCCGGCCGATGAGCCATTGCTGAGGACCGGCCAACTCAGGGACAGCATCGAAAGCAGGGTCGAGCAGGGCTTCCGGCTGGACGTGGAGGGGGTTGTCGGCAGCGACGACGAGATCGCCGTCTACCAGGAGCTCGGCACAGGAACGATCCCGCCACGACCGTTTCTAGGTGGCGCGGCCTTCCACAAGAAGGAAGAGGTTGTCGAGATCCTGGGTCACGCCGTCGCCGTGACCATAGCGGGCCAGAAGGTCTAGGGCGTTTCTGGAGGCAGCAGCAGGCAGAGCAGGACGCCGCAGACAGCCAAGCCGAAGAAGGCGCTGAAGCCCCAAATCACAAGCTGGATGTAGAGCATCCCTGGCGACGTGGTGTTCCACCAATGCTTGATTCGGTGCAGGAGACGCTCCCGTGATTGATGCCTATCGGATCGGCGTATCGATCGCGCTGACCAACGGCATGAGCCAAGTGCTCGGGCTAATCCAGCGCGACGTGCTGAAGCTGGGTCACACTGTAGACCTGACGACGGGAAAAGTCAGCAGGATGAAGGTCGCGGTCGCCGGTCTGGCGTCCGTGACTGTCGGCGTTGGCATCCTGATGGGCTTGAACAGCATCTCCAAGGCCGCGGACAAGGTCCAGGACCAGCTGTCTTCGATGCGGTTCAACGACAACATGACGCCGGCCCAGGTCGGTGCCTATTTGTCGACCGCACAGAAGACCAGCGGCACCGTGATGACCACTGACATTCTGGCGAACCTCAAGGCCGCCATGGACCTCAGGTCGGCGTTCGGCGGCTCGACGGATCAGCAGAACGCCGACGTGCTGCGATACCTGCCGCGCCTCCAGCAGGCTCAAGCGGTTGTCGGCAGTGTGCCGGGGATGCACGGCAAGTCAGAAGGCCAGACCTATGCGCTTGCCAACGCCGCCGAGCTGTATGGTTTCGCCAAGGACCCGCAGCAGTTCGACCGGTTTATCGATGGTGCCACCCGCACGATGCAGGCCTTCAACGGCCGCTTCACCGGCATCGATTTCCAGGCCATCGCCAAGTTCTCCAAGGGAGCGGCGTCAGGCCTTAGCGTCGACTATTTGACCCAGGTCATTCCTACCTTCGGCGTCGACTTCAAGAGCCGCGGCGGCCAGTCGACCATCGGTCGCGCCATTTCCGACATGTCGCGCGAGATCGTGGGCGGTCACGCCACGACCAAGGCGGCAAAGGAGCTGATGCAGTTCGGCTTGCTCGATCCGAAAGAGGTCATTTACGCCAAGAACGGGTCGGTGAAGGGCTTTAACCCCGGCGCGGTGCGCGGGACCGACCTCTTTGCGTCCAACCCCTACCAGTGGATGCAACGGTTCCTCCTGCCCGCACTTAAGGCGAAAGGCGTAACCAGCCCGGACGACATCAAGAAGGTCATTGACGGCCTGTTCTCGAACTCGAACGCAGGCCAGCTCGCCACGCTCTACGCGACACAGCAGTACCGTGTGGACCGCGACCAGGCATTGGTGAAGCAGGCGAGAGGCGTCGGCGCCTACGGTGACATGCTTTACAACTCGCCGGCGTTGGCCCGCGAGGCGCTGGAAGGGCAGGGGCTTCGGATCAAGGAAGATCTAGGAGCCGCCATCTCGCCGGCCCTGACGCATGTGATCGCCGATCTGGCGAAGGGGCTGAGCATGTTCGCCGGCGTGATCGAGGCGCACCCCAACGTGGCGAAGGTGCTGGTCACGATCGCGGCTGGCCTTGGGGTGTTCCTGGTCGTCGCCGGCACCATCGCCATTGTCGCAGCCGGGCTGGCAGCCCTGTCTGGTGTCGCGCTGATAGCCGGCGCCATAGCTGGGGGGCTGGTCCTGCTCGGGGCCGGGGTATACGCGCTCTACGCCAACTGGACTGCCGTCTCTGGCTGGGCCGTGTCCCTGGCGGCGAGCGTGGCGAAACTTTGGGTCACAGTCTCGACGGCAGTGGAGGCCGGCGCCGTAGCTGCTTGGCATGCCGCCACGTCAGCCCTCGGCAACTTCTTCACGTGGATGGGGCAGGCCATCATCCACGGCTTGAAGGCGATCCCCTCCATGCTGTTCGGCAGCGCGAACGCTGCGACGACGGCCGTGGCCACGCCGATGGCGGGCGGCCAATCGCCATCGGTCACCGTGCATACCAGCATTCACATGGACGGGCAGAAGGTGGCTGCGGCGGTCAGCACACAGCAGGCTCGCGCGGCAGCCCAGCCGCCGTCCGGATCAAGCGGCGTCAACGCGCGCTCGACGCCGCTTTGGCCTGGCCTGACCCCGGCGCTGCCGTGAGCGGCTTTCTCGGCGTTCTCGGCACCCTGGCGCAGGCCCTTTCGGGCAATGCCCTGGTGCAGCTCGGAAACGTCACCCTCAAGTCGTTCGAGATCCCGGACACCATCGCCTGGGGCACCCGGCTAGAGCGGCACGATCACCTGCTGCCGGGGGGCAACAAGAAGATCGACAACCTAGGCGCCTTCGACGAGCCGATCGCCTGGGAGGGCAGGTTCTACGGGGCCGACACAGCCATCAGGGCTCAGAACCTCGACCGGATGCTCCGTGCCGGCAAGCAGGTCACGTTGTCGTGGAACGGCAAGTCGCGGCAGGTCCTCATCACCCGGTTCGTCTGCTCGGACGAGCGGGGCGGTACGCTCTGCCCCTACCGGATCGAGATGGAGGTGCTCCCTCAGCAGGCCGGCGCGACCAACGCCACGCAATCCGCGATCACCCAGCTGCTCGGCAACGACGCCGGCGCCGCAGTGGCCTCGGTGACGACGGCGGTCAGCACGGTGGCGACCTATGCTGACAACACAGTCAGCGACGTGTCTGCCGTGGCATCGCAGGTGGCGCCGATCGCCAACCTGATCGGGGTAGGCGGAGCGCTGACGGCGGCGCAGGGCTATCTCGGGACGGCCACCACCGCGATCGGGAACATCTCCAGCCTGTCGAACCCAGGCGCGGCCATCGCCTCGACCACACAGGCGCTGACCTCGGCGAGTGTCAGCCTTCAAGCGGCGTCGAGCACGCTGAACACCAGCTTGGCAGGTCCGCTGGCCGATACGGGGTTCAGCGTCCAGACGGCCACAGCCGCCTCGGGCGCGCTCGGCTCGGTGGCGCAGGCGCAGGGGTTTGTTGGCCGGATGCTGACGAACGTAGGGATGCTGGGGTAGGCTTCAACCTCCGGTTGCGGCTTGACTACAATCCAGTCAATGACCATTCTCATGATCATGTCCGGCATCAAGATCCTTGCGCACGGTGTACGGGTCACGTCGGCCAGCACCTCCGATCGCCTGCTTTCCAACCTGGGCGGCTTGCTGAGCTTCGCAGGTCCGGCAAGGCAGTATCCGGCCACCACAGCCGCGGTGATAGAAACGGCTGCCTGGAACGGTGTCGGGCGCCAGCTTGGTGCCGCCATGACCAAGATCGATCGTGAGCGATCCGCCGCCGAGTAGGCCAGTTCTTGTTCCAGATCGACAGGACGTTCACCTTGGCGAGGTGACGGGCGACGGGGTGCGGTCGGGCGGCATTCCGGTCCCAACGCAGACCCTTACGATGCAGGGCGTGGTCACGGCCTACCGCGGCCCCTTGCCGGATCCAGCAACCCTGGCGGCCTATAAAGCCATCGAGTCCGACCTTCCAGATCGCATCGTCCGCATGGCTGAGCAGAACGCTGCCACGGAACGCCGGACGACCGAGAGAAGTCAGACCTTCAACTTGGCGTCGGACCTGTTCGGACGACTCGCAGGGCTGGCGTTCGCAAGCGGCGGCCTTGTCGCCGCGGTCGTCCTGGCGCTTCACGGTCACGACACCGTTGCGGGCGTCATAGGCGGCACGACGATAGTCGGCGTGGTTGCAGCACTGATCACAGGCAAGTCGCCGTAGGTGGGTCGGCCCGGCGCTACTGGTCGCCGGGCTTGGGTTGACTCGCTAGAGCGTCTGGATACCCGGGCATAGGAGCCGCCACCCGGCGCGCAGCACGTTCAATCAACATAATCGTTCTGCGAGATGAATCTCGTCTTCGTATAGCAACGTCCAGCTCAGCCGTCAGTCGACCCTTTTCAAATTGCTCTGTGGCCTCAGCTAGTTGTTCTCTTAAACTTACAACCTCTACTTCTAGTTTTAAGGTCTCTTCCACTGCCAGTGGATACCATTTGGTTATGCTTACATCTTGAGCAAACTTATCCAACGGAGTTTGCTCAAAGCTTTCCTCTAGCCGCTGAACAATTTCTGCATTCATTGAGTGCGATCTTGCGTCCGCGATGAGGTCCAAACGCTCGAACAGCTCCGCCGGAATGCGAAGGTTGAAACGTCGGTAGGAGGTCTCGCCGCTCATAGCTGGCTGATGGCACATTTTCTGCGCCGTGTCATTGACACATCCGATGCGCCATGGCACAGCTTGTGTGCCAACACAGGAGGCGCACATCAGACCCAAGACAAGCGACTGCCATCGGATGACCCTCCGGCTCAGGCCGGATGTTTACGATGCGGTGCAGGTGTCGGCTCGCAGGAAGTTCCGGAGCATCACCGAGGAGATCAACGAATTGCTGTCTGCCGCAACGGCAGAGACGGCATCGGGGGCCAAGCCTGGCAGCACCACCCCCGATGCCCTGGCCAGCCAAGGTGAAGCATGACCAGAGACACAGATAGCACGAAGGCGCCCATCGTCTACCAGGGCGTCGTGATCCGCGAGCGGTACGAGACGCTGTCACTCACGGACATGTGGAAGGCGGCGAAAGAGCCGCAACACCGTGAGCCCTATCAATGGGCGCGCAAGGAGGGAGCGTCGTTCATCGAAGCCGTGGCTCTCGCTCATAACCTGCCTGTGGAGCAGGTTATGAAGTCGAAGCCCGGCAAGGGCGGCGGCACCTATGCCCACTGGCAGATCGGCCTCGCCTACGCGAAGTACCTCAGCCCCGAGTTCCACATGTGGTGCAACACGGTGGTCCGCGAGCGGATGGAGGGGAAGCACGGCCCCGATCCGCTAACCGCCAGAGAGCACGGCGGCATCACCAAGGCAGTCATCGGCAAGGCGGTGGCAGAGCTGGAGATGCGCCTCCAAGCCCATCTAGACGAGGTGGTGACCAGTCGGGTCACCAAGCTCATGGAGAGCTATGATCCGACCGGCGGCTTCACCACCGACTACGCCCCGATCCGTCGGTTCATCGACGAGGCGGTGCCGAACCCACGCGGGCGGGGCGCCTTGACGCGACGTGCGGCCTTTCGGTGCCGGAAGTGGCTTATCGCGCGGGGGCAGGGCGCCATGATGCGGGTGAGCCGCGAGACCGATCGTCTCCTCTTCCACGTGAAGGCGGCGGAGGAATGGATGGTGGCCGAAGGGCTGATGTTGGCGCGGCAGCACCAGGATCGGATGGCCGGCCAGACCATTATGCGCCTCGTGCCGCGGAAGAAGCCGAGCGGCGGGGAGGGCGCATGATGCTCGATCCCATGAACGAGCCGTGGCCGCTCCCGGCCATGGATGCCGAGAAAGCCGAAGTCGTGATGCGCGACTGCCTGTGGGGTCGCGTTGGGATGGCGATTTCGAGGGCGTTGGTCGTCGGCATGGTGGACGGCGATCTCGTGCGCGGCCGCTATCGTCTGAACCATGCGATGGCGGCTCTGCTGGTGACCGACACCATGGAGTCGCGGATTCTTCCGCTTTTCCGAGCGGCTGAACATCTGCTGCCGGATGTCGGCCCCAACCCCGACGACTTCGATCCGACCGACGACGAAACTGAAAGCTACTTCGGGGTCGCCTATGTCGCCCTCGGGCTCCTGCTGGCTCGTTCCGGGGCAGGCGCGGCCGCCAAGGCCGCTGCTGCGTTGGGTATGCCGGTTCCGCCCTGGGAGATGCTGCCGGAATGGCAGGCGCGGACGGGAGGGCAGCACTGATGCCCCGCCTCCAGCGCAACGAGTCCATCATCGACGACGGTATGGCGGCGACCATCTGGCTTGAGCAGTCGAAGCTGGTCATCGGTAAGGATCGAGAGCAGTGGCGATGGCGGGCGCTCGGTGCCTTGGCCTCACTGGCTCGGACGCCAGCGGTCCATCTCACAGACTTGAAGACCAAGGCCGAGGCGCTTCTGACCTATCAGCGGGTCAACGGGTTGCTGGAGTCGCAGTCGGAGTATCACTCGCTGATCCGGTCGCTGGCCCAGGACGTGCTGGCGCGGTCAGCCTGACAGGCGAGGGCGGTCTCCGGGCCGCCCTCTTCCCATGCCGTGATGGATGCGTGATGCTGTCAACCTCTACCGGAGGTTGAAATGCGGCGCGTTCTTGGTTCGGTCGTCTTGCTGATCTGTATCGGCAATCAGGCCCAAGCTCATAGCCACTATTCGGGTCGCTACGGGCCAGCACACAGCTTCTCGACCAGCTATTGCAAGACGTCGTCCTGCTTTCACAAGCACCCGAGCGGTTCGTATGTGCATCCGAACACCGGGCACGAGCGGAGGCCGGGATGAGGCTCTTCCTTCTTGGAGCACTGGCCTGTTGTGCCGCCTGCACGGTGTTGCCGCCGGCGCAGCCTCAGCCGGTGGCGCTGCCGGGCACTGCCGATCAAACTAATCAAGCGGCGGATGCCCGATACCGTGCTTGGCTTGCGAAGGATGAAGCGTTCCAAGCTCAGCAGAACGCCCGCGCCACAGCCTCCGGCGACCCGCTCGGCAACGCCGCTCCTGATCCGCTTCGCGGCCGCATTTATCCGGATGGATCATCCTTTGCCCCAGTTGGCGGCGGGGACTACGTGCCGGAAGGCGACTAATCCGCCGGCATCACGACGCCGGGGCTGGTGCACTCCTGACGATCAGGCATTGACCGACTGCCGCTGCTCAACCGGATACGGCTGCACCAGCACCTCGATTGGTAGGTCAAGCACCGGCCCGATGCTCCGGATCATGTTCAGGCTCAGCGGGCATCATAATGCCTGTAGAGTTGCACGGACAGATCCTATGCTGCTTCCAGGGTTGGAATTGCCGACACGTCAACGTCCCGCTGTGCCTTCCACAGATCATGCGCTACCTGCATCCGGACCCACAATCCGGGCCCGTTGCCGAACAGCTTGCCAAGACGCACCGCGATCTGCGGCGTGACCGGCTGCTTGGCGCCCAGGATGTCGTAAAGCGTCTGGCGAGACACCCCGAGCAGCCGCGCGATCTCCGCCTTGCTCTTGCCAGTGCCGGGTATGACGATCTCGGCCAGCATCGTACCGGGATGCGTCGGTTCCACCGAAGGGTGGCGCTCAAGAGCCATGATAGTCCTCCATCATCACGTGGGTCGCGTTCTCGCCTGACCAGGAGAACGTAATCCGCCAGTTGCGGGAAACCCAGACCGCAAACCGTGTCGGGGTATGACCCTTCAAGGCATGAAAGCCCATGCCGGGCACGTCGAGGTCGGTCGGGACAACGGCGTTATCAAGCGCAGTCAGGATAATGCTGACCTTACGGCGCCAGTCCGGCTTGATGCCTCCAAAGTTGTCTTTGGTCCAAGCCTGCTTCAGCGCCTTGTCGTCGATGCTCTCGATCATGTGCAGACTGTAAGCCATAGGCTTACGCTGTGTCAAGTGGTGACTTACAAATATGGCGAACACCGTGACCGTCAGCGCCGCCGACATCAGCCTGTTCCACGTCGCCGCTGCCCAGCTCGCCGACGCAACGCAGTGGAACCGGATCGCCGCCCTGAACGGCCGGACCGATCCCTGGCTCTATGACCTGACGATTCCCGTAGTCATGACCCTCCCGCCAGTCGATGCCACCCAAAGCGGAGGCCTGCCGCTTTGAGCGAGAACGTCACCGTCACGGGCCATCTCAGGGACCGGAGGCCGAGGCACCGCGTCCTCGTCAACGGTCAGGAAGTGTCGTGCGAAGAGTCGTCCTTCACGCAAAGCGGCTTCTTCCGAGCCTCGACGTTCCGGTGCCTGATGCTGGCCGACCTTCAGCCGGGGCAGGCGCCTTGGTATGATCTGAAGGCTGCCGACACGAACGGGCAGACGATTTCCCTCCCTGTGCGGATCCAATACGGTTTCGCTCCAGAAGACGGAGAGTCCAACATCGTCTGGACCACGATGCTCCTCGGCCTCGTCGACCGCCTCAACGCTGACGAGGTCCGCGGCAGCATCGAGATCACCGGACGCGACTACACCTCGCGCCTGATCGACACCCGGCTCCAGCAGGCATTCCTCAACGTCACCGCGTCCCAGGTCGCAGCACAGCTCGCGGCCGAACACGCCATGGTCGCCGACATCGTGCCGACAACGACCCTGATCGGATCCTACTACCAGATCAGCCACTCCGGCTCGACCTTGACCAGCCACACGCCGCAGGGCACCGAGTGGGACTTCCTGACCCGGCTGGCTCGGCACGAGCACTATGACGCCTGGGTGGACCACATCGCGCCGGACGGGTCCGAGCAGGTGACGCTGCACTTCCGGCCGGCCGAGACGAACACGGCGAGTCCCTTCAACGTGCGATGGGTGCCGCCGGCCAATCTGGGCAACGCTCCGACGCTGAACATCAGCGAGCTGTCGATGGACCGTTCGCTCAACCTGGCGAACGACATCAAGGTGACCGTCTCGTCCCGCGACTACCGGAAGAAGTCGAACTCGATCGGCACCTATCCCATCAAGCCGAAGCTCGGCGCGGTCGAATACCAGTACATCTTCCCCGGCCTGGACCAAGCGCAGGCGCAAAACCGCGCCGAGGCGATCTACCGCGACCTAGTGCGGCACGAGCGGGTAGTCGACGGCAAGATGGCCGGCGAACTCCAGGTCACGCCGCGCCGCCAGCTCGTTTTGTCCGGCACCGGAACCACATGGGATCAAGCCTACTGGATCGACACCGTGACCCGCTCGCTTAGCGTCGCTGGCGGCTTCGAACAGCGCGTGACCGCCAGGAATCAGTCACCTAGCCTTGAGACGGATGCTGGCGCATGACCGCTTGGGCGGAGGCGGTCGGCCTGAAAGCGGCCGAGAAGGTCGCGCAGATCGGCAAGGGACGTATTGCTGAGGTAACGGCGATTGATCCGGCAACCCATTCCGTTCGGGTAATGATACAGCCGGAAGGTGTCGAAAGCGGCTGGATCCCGGATCCTGGGCTGGCTGTGGGCAACCTGAAGATTGCCTCGCCCAGCCAGATTGGTAGCCAAGTGCTGATCGACAGCATCGAGGGTGATCCAGAACATCCGGTCATCACGTCCAGGCTTTATGACGCGGTCAACCTGCCGCCGGTCAGTCCCGTCACGGGCAAGCCGGCGCAATCTGGGGAGCTACTTGCTCTGCACTCCAGCGGGACGTACCTGCATTTGACCGCGGCGGGCGTCTTTTTCGGCACTGGCGGCGTCACCTTCGCATTATCTCCTTTCGGGATTGTTATCGCCGGCAACGTGACTTTATCCGACGGCGATGTCCTGGCAGACGGGATCAGCCTGAAGACCCACCTTCATAGCGGTGTCGAGACGGGCGCTGGCGATACGGGCTCACCAATCCATGGCTGACGCTTCGCACTACTTCGGCGGCGACCTTTCCATCGCCCCGACCGGCGACCTCGCGACCGTCTCCGACGCGGTCGAGGTGCAGCAGCGCATCGTCCGGCGCCTCGCCACCAACCTCGGCGGCTACATCTGGCAGCTCACCTACGGCGCCGGCTTGCCCGCCATGATCGGCGACCCGGCGTCGCTATCCCAGATCCAGGGCATCGTCACGCAGCAGATGGCGCTCGAAGCCGGGGTCGACCAGACGCAGCCGATCACCGTCACGGGCACTACCGACAACCTCGGCACGCTGGGGATCACGATCAGCTACACCGACGCGTCGAGCGGGCAGGGGATGGTGCTGACGCTGCCGAACTAGCCTCCCCAGGCAAACCGAATAGGCTTGGGATCATAGACGGCAGTAAAGACCTGATCTTTCTCATTATAGATTGCCACTCTTCCTGATGCCAAGAGCGGCCTGTCGAATTCAACCTTGTCTACATTGTCCGTCAACTGGATGTCTTGAACGTTCATCTGCGCAAGGTCAGCGTGTATCGCGGATGACACTCCCTGACTTGTTGGCTGTCCAGAATATCGCTCCAGCACTTCGCATAGTGCCGCCTCCCACTCGTCTCTCGTCCGCATCTCGCGCTCCTCCTTGGCGAACACATCTTGCCTGAGGGCCGGTCGATGTGCCTATATGCGGTACGTGACCTAGCCTCCGGCTGACCGGGGCTGCGGCAGCTATCGCCGCCCGTCACCTCCGCCATCGCCACGCACCACCTGAGCAGGCCGCTCCGCGCGCGCCGTGGGACACCCGCATGGCGAACCTGCCAACGCAGAACTTCACAGCGCTGGTGGCCAATGCCGCGGCGGCTGTTCAGGCATCCTGCTCTAGCCTGATCGACCTAGCGGTCGGGTCCGTGCTCCGTGCAATTCTGGAAGCCGGGGCAGGAGCAGCGATCTGGCTGCAATATTTGATCCTTCAAGTGCTTGCGCTCACCCGCCTTGCCACCAGCACTGGCCCGGATGTCGATAGTTGGGTTGCTGATTTCGGCCTGACCCGGCTACCCGCTACCTATGCCACCGGCCTCGTTACGATGAGCTCGCTTGCTCCCGAAATTCAATCGGCCACCGTTCTGCTCGGCGCTCTCGTTCGCACCGCAGACGCATCTGTAACCTTCGCTGTCGTCCTGGACACCACCAATCCAGCCTATTCCGCGACTGCCAGCGGCTACATCCGCCAAGGTGGCGTCACTTCCATCTCCGTTCCAGTCGAGTGCCAGACTGCCGGCACCGTCGGCAATGTGGCGGCTGGAGCGATCAATACTCTCGGCACAAACACTTCCGGCATCGACACCGTCTACAACCCGGCCGCCTTCACCAACGCCAGCGACGGCGAGACGGACGCCGCACTCCGGGCTCGCTTCGTCACCTTCATCAACAGCCGGTCCGAGGCCACGCTGCTGGCGGTCGAGAACGCCGTCTCGTCGGTGCAGACCGGCCTGCTCTACCAGGTGGCGCAGAACGTCGACACCACCGGCGCTTATGAGCCGGGCAACATCGTGGTGGTGGTGGACGACGGCTCGGGCGATCCGCCCGCCTCGCTGCTGAGCGCCGTGTACGCCGCCGTCGACCTTGTCCGGCCGATCGCCACCTCGCTCGACGTGATCGGCCCGACCGTGCTGCTGGCGAACGTGTCGATGACGCTGGCGGTCACCAGCGGGACCACGCTCGCGACCGTCGAGGCGGCGGTGCAGACCGCCATCACCGCCTACATCGACAGCCTGAACGTCGGCGCCTCGATGTCCTACTCGCGGCTGATCCAGATCGCCTACGCGACCAGCCCGGCGGTGACCAACGTGTCCGGCATCACCCTGAACGGCGGCGTGGTCGACCTGGTCGTGCCGCTCGGGACCGCGATCCGCGCCGGCACGATTGCCATCGGCCCATGACCACCGGCAGCCAACAGGACATCGCGCTCCGCCTGCGCGCGCTGCTCCCGACCGGCTGGTTTCCGGCGCTCCCGGCGACTGGCGAGGCCGAGACGGCACCGGTCCTGATGGCCCTGCTGAACGGCATCGGCAACCAGTTCGCGACCATCTGGGCGCTACTGTCCTACGCGAATCTTCAGACCCGCATCTCGACCTCGACCGGCTCGTTCGTCGATGCAACCGCCGTGGACTACTTCGGGCCCGGCGGCCTGCTGCGGAACACGGGCGAGAGCGACGCGGCCTACATCGCGCGCATCAAGGCGTCGCTGTTCCCGATCCGCGGCACGCGTGCCGCAGTGGTCGCGGTGGTGACGGCCCTGACCGGTGCCCCGCCGTTCATCGTCGAGCCGCGCAACGCGACCGACTGCAAGGGCAGGGGATCTGCGGCCCAGCCGGCGGCGGGCGGCGGGTATGGCTACGGAGCGCCCGGGCTGCGGTACGGGTCCAACAGCGATCCGTTCCAGGTGTTCATGATGGTGGACAACGGCATCGATCTGCCGCTGAACACGCTCTATCAGGCCATCGCTGCGGTTTTGCCGGCGGGGAGCATCGCGTGGGTGCAGGTGCTGGGCGGCGACATCACGGACTCGTCGAGCAGCAACGTGCTGGATACCAGCGGGGCACCGATCAATGACTAGAACCTCCGTGCTGGCGTTTCTTCTCGCTACGGTTGCTGCTTCGGCGTACGCCGCCCCCTACTACAGCTATCCCACTGGCTCGGCGCCCACAGGAAGCGAGACTGTTGGTCCGATCCATCAGGGCGGCGTCGATGTCACGATGCCTCTGAACACAATCGCCGGACAGACGCCGTTCGCCAGCAACAGCGCAAGCGTGGCACAGCCCTCATCCACCCGGTTCGCTCGGCTCGGCATCGTGCCGGACGACTACTACCAGTTGGCGGACGGCAACGACGATGCGCCCGAGATATCCCGCGCCAATGCTGCGGCATGCAGCGGCCAGCTGCAGGTGACTTTCATCGGCGAGACATATCCGATGCGAACCCCGATCACCGGGTTCTGCTACGGGCTGCGCTGGAAGGGCGCAGGCTGGACTGACACGCCGAGCGTCGGCGTGAACACCATCCTCGCCGACTACATGACCTCGACCACCGTGTCGCCGATCAGCATCGTCACCGAGCAGTCGGTGCGCATCGAGGACATGGCCTTTACCGAGCCGAACCAGCCGGTTCCGAACGCCACCGCGGTGGCGGCCTGGACGCCGGTGGCGCTGGCACCAGTGATTACCGCTTTCAACTCGACCGGAATCTATCTGCACCACCTCATGTTCGACGGTGTGTACCAGGGGATCAGCGCCGACCTGTCCGGCCGAGCTACGATCGACGACATCTACGGCCAAGGCTTCAACGGACTGGTGCAGGTCCACCACTCCTACGACAGCGACCACATCGGCCTGATCCACGACTGGCCGTACTGGTCCTCGAACAGCAATGTCCTGGCTTACACCGAGCAGCATGAGGACACGCTGCTGATCGGCCGGGAGGACACCGCCTTCATCGGCGACATCTTCTCGTTCGCATCGAACCAGGGCATCCAGTTCGCCTACGACGCCGCTGGCGCCAGCTACAACGGCACCACGGTCGCTGCGGCCAATGCCCCATCCGGCGTCTCGACCGCCGACCACATCCACACGGTGTCCTGCGACGGAACGGTCACCTGCGTCTACGTCGCAGGCTCCGGCGTGGTCGCGAACATCGAGCAGATTCGGACGCAAAGCCAGAACTACGGGCTATCCTTTGCACCTTCGAACGGCGCGGTGCAGACACTGGCGCAGGGGTCCGCGATCTTCGTCGGTCCGAGCGGCTGGGCCAACCTGCTGCACGTCGATGACGTGACCACCTACCAGAACCTGACGCCGATCATCCTGACCAACACTGGAAGCTGCTCGAACATCCAGATCGGCGTGGCCTTCCACGACTTCCTGTATGCGGGTTCCAATCCGTCCCTGGTCAATGCAGCGCCCTGCGATGGGACCGCCGCCTACAATTCGGTCGGCTACGGCTCCACGCCACAGACCCAGAACATCAGCGGGACGATCACCACCGAGCCAGCCGGAGCGACCCGCGGCGTCACCGTCTCAATCCCGACTGTCACCACGACTTACTGATCCAGCGGAGAGACAGGATGGATCAGCAGAACACCTTCCTCGGTGCGATCCCGCTCGACACCGACCAGATGAACCAGAACCGCTTCACCGTCGAGGCGCTCGGTTTCCTGACGCAGCAAGCCTTCGGCACCGGCACCGCGGCAACCGGCCTCGCCTGCACACCCTACGCAACCGGCCTCGGCGTCAACATCGGGCCGGGCGCCATGACGCAGCTCGGCACGCTGGCTCCGGTCGCGACCGGCTCCATGGCGACCGACAGCACGCCGTGCGTGCAGCAGGGCATCAACACCGGCAGCACGCCGCTCAACATCGCGGGCTCGGGCACCTGGACGGTCTACGGCTCGGTGCTGGTGGCGCTCGGCGGGGCGGTGGTGCTGGCGTACTACAGCGCCGCGAACCCGGCGCAGACCTGGGCCGGGCCCAGCAACGACGGGCAACCGAACCAGACGCTGGTGACGGCGCGGGTATCGCTCGGCATCACGTCCGGCAGCGTGCCGAGCGGGGCGGTGACGCTTTGGACGGTCACGGTGCCGGCGGGTGCGACCGGCATGTCGGGCGCGACGATCGCGGAGGCGGCAGGTGCACCGTTCTGGCCGACGATTCCGCAGCTGAAGACCGGGCGGCTGATCGGAGCATCGAAGTTCACCAGCGCCGGCGTGTCCGGCTGGAGCGAGACAGCGGGCAACTTCACGCTGCCGGCCGGCAGCCCATACATCCCGACGCCCGGCATGGCCACGGCGATCACCGAGGCAGCGGGCGCAGGTGGTGGCGGTGGCGGCGTCAACAGCACCACCGCATCGCTGGTGCAAACCTCGTCCGGTGCCAGCGCCGGCTCCTACCTCAAGGCCCTGCTCACCGCGGCACAGGTCGGAGCCTCACTGGCGGTCACCATCGGGCTCGGCGGCGCCCCCGCCGCCAGCGGTGCCACGGCCGGGTCGCCTGGTGGCAACACGACCGTCGGCGACCTCATCACCTGCCCAGGCGGATCGGGCGGTCAGCCGAGCGCGCAGACGACAGGACTGGCCTTCGCCTCATCGCCGTCCAACTCGCCTGCGCCCACGGCCGCAGAAGGTGTGCAGGTGTTTGTCGCCAAGTCTGGCCCGGAGGGTTCCCCTGGGATCTGCACGCAGGTGAATCCCTTCTACGGCGCGTCCGGAAAGGGTGGCGACGGGCCGTTCGGTGCTGGCGGTGGATCCACCGGTGGCGGCACCGCAGGAAGCACGGGCGAGACCAGCGCGGGCGGCTCCGGTGCCTGTAATGGCCCATCCGGCGGGATCGTCCCCGGCGGCAAGGGCGGCGACGGACAAGTCGTGATTTATGAATACGCGTAGCCGGCTTGCGCTGCTGGCGGCGGCCTGCCTCGCCACGCCGGCGGCGCTGGCGCAGCCGACCGGGCAGACCTCGATCCAGCTGGACACCCTCGCTACCAGCGTCGCCGGCAAGCTCAAGACGAACGGCTTCTCCGGCGTGGCCGTGGACAACGCCACCGTCGGTGGAACCGCCCTCTCCACCGTCGCCGGCCAAGCCGCCGCCGCGCTGCCGGCCACTGCGCTGCCGAGCACGCCCATCACGCTTCCGACCACCACCACGCCGCAGACGCTGGCACAGCTGCTCTCGCCGCCCCTGACCGTCGCCCAATTCGGCCCGGCCGGTGACACCTGCACCGGCGACAGCCACGACATGACGGCCGCCTTCCAGGCCATGTTCAATGCCGCCGCCCTGTCCGGCCAGCCCATGACCTACACCGGCAAGTGCTACTTGGCCGAGACGATCACCCTCGGCACCGCACCGGGCGGCCTGATCTCGCTCAGCCCCGTCGGCGAGGGCGAGATCGACACTAACGGCCAGGATCTCATCAAGGCGGTGCCACCCGCCGGCGTTGCCGGCTCGATCGTCTACAAGTTCGACCTCGAGCGGAACGAGGTGCACAGCCTGTCCGCCACGCCGAACACCGGCCGGCTGCTCTACGTGGACTGCACGACCTACGGCAATTTCTGCACCAAGAACCGCTCCACGATCGCCGGGAACCACCTGTACAACATGGCCGGTGCCCTCTACGGCTCCGAGCTGTCGAGCTTCGACGTTGAGCGCAACGTGTCGGAGCACGCCGTCACCACTGGAGCCGAGAACTTCATCGAGGTGCATGGCGACAGTGGGAACTGTTCGGCCGGCGTCTACACCGAGGACAACACCGTCACCGGCGGATCCTTCGAGTATCTGAACGGTTGCGTCCAGGGCTTCACCAACCGCTTCAACAACCTGCTGCTGGGCTTCTTCGGCGTCTTCAGCAACGCTCCGGTCGGAGTGGAGGGCATCAACAACCTGGGGAACTACTTCGAAGCCGGTGCGGAGGGCATCTACCTGCCGAGCGTCGACGGCACGCAGAACATCGGCAACAGCTTCGATCCGAACCCGGCGAGCAATGGCGGCATGAACGCCAACTGGCATGCGATCGTGGCCGGCGACCCGAACGGCGGCGCTCCGGCGCAGGCGGCTGTCGTCTCGGACAACTACGTGTTCAACTTCTCCGGCCAGACGGTCAACACGCCCTTCGTGGTGAACGCCGGCAGCGGATCGGCCATGCACCACAACACGGTGACCGGGCTGCTGTCTGCGCCGCACTGCATGCTGGCCGGCACAGCGACGGGAACCGGCTACGCGGCTCCGGTGCTGACCATGGACCACAACGCCTGCTGGGCCGCTGGTGACATGGAGGCGATCGGGACCGCACCCCAGGCGTCGCAGAACCAGTACACCCTGTCGGCCAACTACTCCCTGCCGATCCTGTATGAGAATGGGCCGATCCAGCCGTCTTCCGTGACGGCTTCCGGGAACATCAGCGGGCTCAACGACTACGCGAGCGGCGCGATGTTCTCGCCGCAGTATCTGCCTGGAACAGCCGGCACCGCGCTGACGCTGGGCGACAGCGGCGGCGTCAACATGACCGGCAACCTGACGACGCAGGTCAACCTGTATGCCGGCGGAGCGGTTTTCGCGCCGCAGTTCCTGCCGCGGACGGGCAACACGCAGATCACCCTCGGCGGCGCCGGCGGCGCGCTGATGACGGGACCCCTTGAAACCACTTCGGTCGGCACAAGCGGGTCCGCCTTGACGCTGGTGGGCACTTTCATCTCGTCGGCCTCGTCGGTCCTTGCGCCAGACTTCCGCCTCATCGGCGCCACGATCCCGACCAGCAGCACCAGTCCGTGCAACCCGGGTGACATGGTCGACGGGCCGCTCAACGGCAGCTTCTACCACTTCTTCTGCGAGGCCTCTGGGCAGTGGGGCCGCGTCGCCCTGACCTCAGCCGGCTGGTAGCCGCCCCGCTTCCCTGACCGCCGCACCCGCGGCCAGCACCAGGAACCCGCACATGACCCGCATTCGGATTGCCGCGCTCGCCGCGGCGGTGAGCCTTGTCGCGTGCGCGGCGGAGGCACAGACGGCGTGCCCGGTCAGCACCGGCGCGTGCGGCTTCACCGCCACCACGACGCCATCGGCGATCACCTTCAACGCGTCGAAGCGCTACCAGCGGATCTGCGACAGCAGCGCGTCGGTGGACATCTGGGCGACGCGGGTCCCCGGCGCCACGGCGGCGGTCAACGGTGTCGGCTCGTTCAAGATCGCGGCCGGGACCTGCGAGGAATACCCGATCGCCAACAGCAGCTACGTGCCGCCCTATCCGACCAGCGTGGTGTCGGCGTCCAGCGCACCCGGCAGCGTGGAGATCAACTGATGCGCCGCACGGTCATGCGCCCTGCGCTGCTCGGACTGCTGGCAAGCTTGGTGCTGATACCGGCGGCGTGGGCCGGCTCGCTTGGCGGGGTCAGCTTGCCGGTCGTGATCGGCGGCGCGACCCTTACGTCCAGCCAGATCCAAACGGCGCTCCAGGGCGCTGCGCTCGACCAGGCGACCGTCAGCTATGGCGGGTCCGAGCAGCCGCTGAACACAGTCGTCGGGCTGATGCTGCCGGCGAGCAAGGTGGGTGTGGCGGGCGGCGTGGCGAGCTACAGCGATCCACGGATCACCGGCGCAATCCAGTCCTCAAGCATGGGCGCTGCGGGCGGCCCGGCCGCGTATACCGACCCTCGGATTGTAGGCGCGCTACAGGCAGCCGGCGGGGCCGCCGACGCGACCACCATCACCAACACTTACAACACCACGGGCCTGCCGCCCCAGACTGAGAAGCAGCGCTACAGCCGCTACCTGGACGCCGGAGACTTCGGCGCCAAGGGCGACGCGACCAGCGACAACCTGGCCTTCAGCACCATGCTCGGCATCTGCCAGAGCACCCTGACCACCGGATGCCTGATCCAGTGGCCGGCCGGCACGTGGGCGCTGTCCACCACGACCAACATCCCGATCACCAGCAACACGGTGATCAATGGCGCCGGTGAGCGTGCGACAACGTTCACCTGGAACGACTTCAACGGGAATGCAGCCGGCACGGTCAACAACAACCTCTTCGGCGCGCTTCTGGTCGGGAATGCGGCGCAGAACATCACCTTCTCGAACTTCGGGGTGCAGGGCACCCGGGCAGCCAACGGCACGTTGCAGGCCGGGTCAGGCGGCTATCCCTTCATCCCCTACAACGTGACCAACATCTATTTCGATCACGTGCTGTCGTCCTACTCGCGCCTGATGGCCTTCTCGATACGCCAGTCCTCGAACGTGTTCTTCCGGGACAGCGACGTCTTCATGTCGGCCCGTGACGGGATCAACACCTCGTCCTGCGACCACGTGCAGATCGACGGCGGCTCGGTCATCCACACCGACGACGACGGGATCGCGGTCCACAGCGCCACCAGCGACGCGGTCGAGGACGGCTCCTTCACCGGCCAGCGGCAGGACGTGCAGATCACCAACGTCCTGATGTTCGATACCGAAGGCATCCACGTCCTTTCGGCCAAGAACGCGCTGATTTCCGGCAACACCATCTCGTTCTCTCGCTACCACGCGATCGACGTGAACACCGTGGCCGCCAATGGCTCGAACGGTCCGGAGGGCATGGGCGCGCAGTCGAACATCCTGATCATCGGCAACGACATCTCGAACACCTACGATCGGGCCTACCTGCCCGATCCACTGGTCTCGGGCGCCGACGACATCCAGATCGACGGCGAGAGCGCGCGGTCCGGCAGCGTCTACGGAGCCGTGCCAGGCATCCCAGCCCCTCCGGGGAACGCCAACGGCGAGACGGTCGGCACCGTCCACATGCCCTATTTCGAGGTCTTGGCGAACAGCAACTCGACCAGCGTCCCGACCAACGGCACCTATGGCGTGATCGTCGCCTACAACCACATGACGCGTAACCTGCCGCCCTCAGACGGCACGGACAGCCGCTTCACGGCCCTCACCAACTACCACCTCGGCTTGGTCTACACCCGTGGCGCTGCCGGCGAGACGGCCTCTCTGCCGGATGCGGCCTTCCGCGAGAACCACGTGCATATCTTCGGCGGCGTGATCCGCGGCGTGAAGATCATCGGCAACTACATGCAGGGCCGCGGTGTCGCCCTGGAACTGGGAAACAGCACCTTTGATGCGGGGATGATCCAGTTCCTCGAAAACACCGTCATCGACGAGAAGTATGGCGGCATCCTGATCGACAACAACCCGGCCGCGACCAAGGCGATCCTCGACGTCGAGGACAACGATTTCGACCTCGACCCCTTCTTCCACTCCTCCGGACGCGGCACGAATGGCACCTGGACCAGCGCCACGGCCGGCCCGAGCGCCCTGCTGAGCAACGAGACGAACGCCAGCCCTGGCGTCTCGGTGAAGTGGAAGAACAACAAGGTCCGCAACGCGTCCGAGGACATGAACATCGACCCGAGCGTCACGCCGGCCGCCTCGGTCATCGTGGATAGCGAGGGCAACACCGACTACATGCAGCCGGTCACGGTCGGGACCTTCTCGGCGTCGAACAAGGGCATCGGCCTGGGGCACGCCGCAGGGACCAAGTTCGTCATTCTCGACAGCGACCCGACCTCGGCGACGTTCGGCCAGGTGCTGTTCGCTCCGCCGCAGGCTGTCTCCTCGATCCCCACGACGGGCTGGTGGGCTGCTGGCGACTTCGTGAGCAGCCTGAACCCGGCGACCTCCGGGCTGCTCGGCTACATGCGCCTGACCACGGGCCAGACCAACGTGGCCGGCACGGATTGGGGTCTCGTTCCGCTGAACGCGCTCGCCTCGGCCGGCATCACCTCCACAAACGGCGTCAGCGGCGTCGCCATCACCAGCGGGGCGAGCTACTACAACACGGGCGCCGGCACCGTCACGCCGATCCCGGTCACCTTCTCGGCCGCCACCGGGACCGGCGCCGTCACCGCCACGGGGCACGTCTCCGCAGTCAAGGTCGTCGCGTTCAACTACCCGACAAGCGGCACTGCCGGACAGGGCTACGTGTCCGGCACCACCTATCCGGTCACGGATGGGCTGGGCAACTCGCTCGGCACCTTCACCCCCGAAGGCACCATGGGGACGGGCGGCGCCATCACCACGACCACGGCGCCTGTACTGACCTTCAACCAGAACCTGGCCGAGACCGGCACGCCGCCGCTGCCCTTCACCATCCAGGGCGGCACGGCGGGCAGCCTGGCGACGCTGCCCGATGTCAACGTCGCGGTGCTCAAGGTGGCGATCGACACGCCCGGCAACTACCCGGGCGGAGTCGCGCCGACGGTCACCTTCGGGCTCGGCTCGGCAGCGGTGAGCAATGCCGTGGCGACCGGCACGGCGAACCTTGGCGGAACGATCGGGATTGCCGGCGGCGCAGTTGTCGGCGGCTCCGTGACCGCGGGCGGCTTCGTCAGCGGCGCCACTGCTCCCACGGTCGCCGCGGCCCCGATCACCACCGCCGCGTCCACCTCGACGGCGGCCGTGGGTCCGACCCCGCTCACCGCGCAGGACAACACGATCACCACCTGCGCATCGGGCAACGCGGTCGCCCTTCCGGTTGCCGTCGGCTTCGAGATCACGGTCCGGAACGAGGGCGCGAACGCCTGCGTGCTCGAGCCTCAATCCGGCGCCAACATCGGAGCAGGCGGTGCGGCCGGCACCACGAACGCCGGCATCTCGCTGGCAGTCGGCGCCAAGGCGATCATCTTCGAGGCGAGCGCCACGCAGGACTGGCAGTGATCAGCTGGCTCCTGCTGGCAGCCCTGCTGCTGGCCGGCGGCACGGCCTGGGCCGACACATCACCGTCGGCCACGCTGGGCACCCCGCTGGCCGTGACGTGGTGGGTCGGACCGGAAGCCTGGGCCAACGCCGCGCTGCCGGGTTACGGCGGCACGGTGGTGCTGCCGCCTGGCTACACGATCCTCTACCTCAGCGACGCGGCGGTGACGCTGCCGAGCTACACCGTGAGCCTGCCCGCCGAGCCGATCGAGATGCGGGTGCAGGTGTCCGGTGCAGCGACCAGCACCGCCGTCGTGGTCAAGGACCAGAACGGCAACACGGTGTCGACGACGCTCACCCTGCCGCTGCTGTCCTCGGCGGGGGTGTACCTGTTCCACGTCGCGAGCGGCGCTTGGTCGAGGTTGCAGTGACCCACCCCGCCACCCCGCCGTCACGCCGGACTACGCGCTGCCTGGGATCGCCCCCGTGAATGCCCGAGGATGACCACGAGCGCCAGGATCCCCACGAGATCCAGCGTCGCGCCCGCAACCGCCGTGCCGAGTTCCTGCCGGACTATGCCCTGCTGTCCCGCCAGGACGTGGAGCAGATCTCGTCGGACATCGTGCATCGGGCGACGGCCAAGTACCTCACCGAGGTCGAGATCATCCGGCTGATCGACCAGCGATCGGCAGCTCGCTGGCATAGCGTCGGTCTGACGGTCTCGGCGGACTCGTCTCAGCCAGGCGACCCCGAGACGAGCCTGCGCAAGATCTTCGACTGGAACCGCGACCAATACGCAGTCTGGCTCGCGAGCAAGGGGCAGTTCTTTAAGATCGCCGTCGTCACCGGACAGATCGGCACGGCGATGGTCGTCATCATCGGCGGCTTGTGGGCGCTGTTTACCCTCGTGATCGCACACCTCAAATGAGCATCATCGAACCGAAGCAGGTCGAGCTGACGCGGCAGGCTTCCGCCAGCATCCTCTGGGCGGGCGGCGTCTCGCTGGGCGTGCTGTTCCTGGTCGGGGGCCTGCTTCTAGGCTTCGCGATCAGCCGGCCTCGCCCGAAATTCGCCGCCCTGGTGGTGGTGAACACCACGTTTCAGGCCGGGCAGGGGATCAAGACGCAGCGCAAGGCCTACATCCCGGCCAACTGTATCCCGAAGAACGAGCGCTGGATCCACTACGACGCCGACCTGTCGCATCACATGGCGCCGTTCAACTTCGTCCTGACCGACGCACCCGGTCCACCGAACGGACCGCTGGAGATTCCGACCAGCCCGCGCCTGCCGGTCGGAACGGGGAACTACTTCGAGCAGATGAGCGCGCAGGGGTGCGGCTGGCTATCGGGCGTGTTCCCACCGCTGGGCGACACGTCGAAGCCCGTGCACGTGACAATCCTTCCCCCACCCGACAACTAGGAGTCTACCATGAAGAAGCTGATCATCTCTGGGCTCGTGCTCGGCATCGCGATGGTGTCGGTTTCGGCTGCACACGCCGATCCGCTGACGAGCTGGGTGCTGTCGCTGTTCGGCATCGGCAGCGATGACAGCGGTCCGACGAACGGGCCGACGCCGGACGATGGCGGCGGGACCGGGACGGGGATCGACGAGTAGTCATGCCAGGTCTCAGCCTCGACCACCTGAAATATGAGATCGTCGAGCCGACGCTCGTCACGATCGGCCTGCTGTCCACGGCGGCGCTTAATCTCGTCACCGGCACCGCGCTGGTCGAGAGCGGGTGCGTCTACCTGAAGCAGCTCGGCACCGGGCCGGCGCTCGGACTTTTTCAGATGGAGCCCGCGACCGAGCAAGACTGCTGGAACAACTATCTGTCCTACCAGCACAACCTCGCGGCGCTGATCAAGGGGCTGCTGTGGCCTGGCGCCACGACGGCGCAGCTCGTCGGCAACCTGCCCTACGCAGCTGCTATGTGCCGGGTGAAGTACCTGCGCGCGCCGGACATGCTGCCGTCACCGAAGGACGCTGCCGGCTTAGCCGCCTACCACAAGAGCATCTACAACTCCGCGCTCGGCGCTGCCGACGCAGAGACAAACACGCCGCTGTTCCAGCAGGCGATCGACGCCTGACCTGAGTTTCCGCCGGCGGCGCCGCCCCGGCTGATCCCGCGCCGCCCGGTTGCGCGGCACCCCACCACGAGAGAACCCCTCATGTTCAGCACCCGCATCCTGGCGGCCGTGTCCGCCTGCGCGTTTCTCGGCGCCTGCTCCACCACCCAGGTCTCCACCTTCGAGACCGACGCCTCGGCCGCCCTCGCCGACGTGCAGGCCGCAGCGCCCCTGATCGCCGCCGTTCCGGGCGTGCCGTCCTGGTTCGTCGCCGACATCACGCTCGCCGACAACGGCCTGACCGGCATCCTGGCCGCCGTGACGGCCAACAGCACCATGGTTGAGGCCGCGTCGCTGTCCGGCGCGCAGACCGCCATCGCCGACTTCCGCTCCGACCTGCCGAACAACGCGACGGTGCAGACCGACGCCGGCCTGGCCGAGACCGCGCTCGCGGCGCTGTCGTCCGCGCAGAGCCAGTCGGCCGAGACGCAGGCTTTCACGGCGCTCGCGGCGCTGGCGCTGGCCGTCGAGCAGGCCGAGCAGGGCACGTCGGCTCGGATGGGCGCGGTGAGCCCGGTGCAGAACCTGATCAACGATGGTCGGGGCCACCTGGCGAACCTGGGCGGCTGATGACCGACCTCGACATGGCCGGCATCCGGGAACGGGTGCTGGCCGACATCGGCAAGACCGCGGCGATGACGGGGACCAGCTTCCCGTCGCTCATCGCGGCGCTCGCCTACGCCGACACCATCGCCGTGTGGATCAGCACCGGACAGGTGCCGGTGCCCGCGGCTGAAACGGGAGCCTGATCGTGGTTCAACCTCCGCAGCACCAGCACCACAAGCGCGACCCGCTGCACCGGCTGGCCGAGCACGCGCTCAAGAGCCCGGTGGCGGCCAAGCCGACGCGCAAGCTCGGGCGGAAGCCGCGTAGCTTCAACCCGCGGATCCCGCACTACTCGGCTGCACGCCTCCGCTGCACCGGCCCGCTGCTGCCGCTGAAGGACACCCATTGGGGCGAGCAGCTGCCGGCCAACACCGGGTTCATGCTGAACGACCACCTCGGCGACTGCCCGATCGCCGGCGGTCACCACTTCCGCCAGCTTTGGACCAAGGTGGCCGAGGGCGCGGAAATCACCGACGCCGACAACTGGGTGCTGGCCGACTACAAGGCCGCCTGCGGCTACGTCGACGGCGATCCGTCCACCGACAACGGCGGCGTGTTGCAGGACGTGCTGGCCTATGCCGTCCGCACCGGCTGGTCGACCGCCAACGGGCCGGACAAGCTGCTCGGGGTCTACGAGGCGGACCCGCGCAACCTGGACGACGTCGCCCGGGTCATCATGGAGTGCGGCGGCGCCTACATCGGGATCGACATCCCTGAGGCGTGGGCGCAGGCCAACGCGGGCGACACCTGGGACGCGACCGACAGCCCGATCGACGGCGGCCACTGCGTCCTGCTGGTCGGCTTCACGCTCGATGCGCAGGGCCACGTCGTCAGCTTCGACGTCCGCAGCTGGGGCATGGCTTTCACCATGACCGCCGCCGGCTTCCAGCAGGCGTGCGACGAGGCCTACGCCCTGGTCGACCGCAACTGGGTCGAGAAAACGGGCCTGACGCCGGCGAACCTGAACGTCGCGCAGGTCGAGGCGGACATGGAAGGCATGGCAGCATGAGCACCATCCTCATCATCCTGCTGATCCTCCTCCTGCTGGGCGGCGGTGGCCTCGGCTACGGCTACGGCGGCTGGAGCGGCTACGGCTATGGCGGCGGCATCGGGATCATCGTGGTGATCCTGGTCGTGCTCCTGGTCGCCGGGCGGCTGTGATGCTCGGCGCCGTCATCCTCACCATGGCGGTGCTGGCAATCGTGTGGCTCGCGTCGAACCGCGACCCGTTCGCATGACCCGCCTCCGCATCCCGCACATGACCAGCAGCAACATTCTCGGGGTGGTGCTGCTGGTGATGGCGGTCACCGCCTACGCGATGCACCTCGCCTTCCCCAACAGGCCGATCGGCGAGCAGCTGATCGGCATGTTCCTGACCGGCGGCCTGGCAGCTCTCGGGATCCCCCAGAAGCTCGCCCCCGCCATCAACCCGCCGGCACAGCCCGGTACAGGAGAACACCCATGAGCAGCACCACGACCACCACGCCGAGCGAGAACGCGACCGTTGCCGGCATCATCAGCACCGTCGAGACCATCCTGCCGATGGTGCTGGCCGGCCGGCTCCAGGGCCTCAACACCACGCTGCAGGCCGACCTCAAGAGCTACGACGCGGACGCGGACGCCAAGCTGGCTGCGCTGAAAGTCGCGCTCGACAAGGAGGAAACCAGCAACCCGTACGTGCAGCAGATCGTCACCGCCGCACTGTCGGTCGCCAAGGCCGCCGGCCTGACCGTGCCGACCGAGGACGCAGTGTTCGCCGAACTCAAGCTGGTTGTGGACAGCGGCATCTCGGTGATGCAGGCGCCGGCGCCCGCCAAGTCGTGATTCCATGCCCACGACGCTGACCGCTGGCTTCCGCGTCGTGGCGATCGGCAACCGGGTCGCGGTCATCCGGGACGATCCGGTGGCCGTGACGATCTCTGAACTCGAGCTGCCCGATGCTCGGCTGCTGCTGCACCAGATGTTTGTTGCGGTGGAGAAGGCCGAGCGAGCTGGCTAAGGAGCCCGCCCATGCGCCTCCGCCGTCCGCCCGACCGAACGCGACCGCGCCGTGTTTCGCGGGGGCCGCCGGGGTAGTCGCTCACGAATGCAAGACAACGCGGCTTGTCGCTCACGGCAGCCGGTTCACGATCGACAAGCTCGCCCTGGTGTCCTTCGGGATGCTGGGGCGGGCTTTCGTCGTTTCAGGCGAGCCAGAAGATGCGTCGCCGGTCAGATGGAGGCAGCCACCAGGCTGCCTCCAGAAGTTTAGATGAACTTCGGCTGGTCCGGGCGATCGGGGCGCTTCCGTCGTTCGATGCGGCTGCGCTTGCCATTCTTGATTTCAGAGATGCGCCCCTGATTTACCCCCAGGTCTGCCGCAATGTCGTGCTGATACTCTCCTGCCCGCAGCCGGCTCATAATCTGAGCAATCAGAGGATCGGGCGGCTGTTCATTTTCGGTTGTCAAGACAAAGTGCTCCGCTGAAGTGCGGAGCCGCTTGACACCTAAGAGTAGTTTGTACGACGTTGCGGCGTTGAGGCCGGCGTCGTGGCTCTCAGACTCGCAGCGGCTCCATTCCGTCGCGAGTTAGGCCCGATGGTAAGGCGCCCCGTCGTTGGTAGCGACGGGGCGTCTCCGATTCGGCCCCTGTAATCAAGACCAAGCTTACGTAGATCAGCGCCAGAGTCGAGTCGCTTTTCTCGCGTTACTTCGCTCGGGCGTTAATGTCCGAACTGATGCTTAAAGTTTTCCATCTTCCCGAGATAAAGACGGCTTGGGCATTCCTGCCACGGCTACTCCTCCACCGGCCGGGCGCCTGACTTGCGGGGCCGATAAACAAGCGCTCCTTCTAACTGCGCGCACACCGCATCAACCTTTGGGCGCGCTGCCTCGCAGTTACGGCAGAAGCATCCCCTGTGTGGCACGCCCATTCCGCCGATCGGATGCATCCACACCCGCCCGACCTCCACGCGCGGGATCTCCTCAGACGGCGGCTCCGACACGATCCACCCGGCGGAGCGCAGCAGGGCGGCGGCGGAGGCGAGGTCGGGGTCAGCCATCGGCATATTCCCTGAGGAACGCGGCGACGTCTCGGATCGCCTTGTCTCCATCGTCCGACGCTTCGAGCATGCGCAGGGCCAGGAGGTGTCTGCGCGCTGAACGGATAATGAGACGAGGCGGGAAGCCGCTTTGCAGATCGTCACGGAACGACTTCGCTAGGTCTGCTTCCATGCCCTCGTCCTCCTTCTCCACCGCCGCCTCCAACGCGCACCCGCACGCCGGCGGATCGCCGCACGGTCGGCCGGTCTCGCGGCAGCCGTTGTGGCGCTGGGCGAGGCGGAGGAGGGTGGGCGAGGTCATTCGCTGACTTCCATTCGGCGCGGTCCAGCCCACTGTCCGCGCCTGATGTCACGCACCCAGCATTCCAACCCCCGACGCGTCGTCCCGCAGAACGCCCTGCCGTCTCCGGTTCGCGCATCATAGCTGCCGGCAAACAGTGGCTTGCGGTAGGACGTGATCAACCGCTCCGCACGATGATCAAGCCACGGCACGAACTGCCGGACTTTCTGCCGCTTCGGCTGTCGCCCGCTCACCCCCGCCTCCTGCTCACCACCATCAGGCAATCCTTCCCGTCCACCTTCACCTCCTGCAGATGGAACGGCTCCCAGCCCTCGTCGGCGAGTGCGTCCAGGTGCGCGGTGATCGCGTCGGGGCCGGGCGTCGGCGCCATGGGGATGTAGGTGAGGTGGTGGCGGAGGCTAGGCATCGGGAACGGCGCGTTGATGGAGGGTTGCGGCTTCCCACTCTGGCCTCCACAGCGACACCTCGCGAATGCCGAAAGAGCCGTCCTTCTTTTGCGCAACGGCAACCGGCTTGATCTTAAGCCCCCAATCCACCGCCAAGCTCACGATCCGAGCAAAATCACCTTTGGCGCTCTTGATGATGTCGCCGGGCTGAAACTCATGAGCCGCCCTCAAAGCGGCAACATAGGCCGCCTTGGTCTTTCTAGACTCGACTTCGGCAGCGTCAGCGGCGTCCTTTAGGCGCGAAAGTTCGTCTTTTGTAATCTCGTTCACGACTGCGTCTCCCCACGCTTCCCCGTGCGCTCGCGGAGCTCCTTCGGCCTTCCATGCCGCAGCACGAAGTGCCCGCGCTCCGTCAGCGCCGCCGCCTGTTCCGGATCGAACGCTCCGCCGTCCCACGCCATCAGATCCCGCTCGCACAGGTTCCGGACCGTCGCGACCCGGCAGAGGAGGTCAACACCGCCATCCCGGACGTAGACGGACGGCTTGACGGTGCGGCGCACGATCCGGCCCTTCTTGGTCGTGGCCGCCGCGATCAGCACGGCACGCTGCGCGCTGGAGATCGAGTGCCAAGCGTTCCGGGCACCCGTGATGCCGAGATCGAGATCGCGCAACCGCGCTTGGTGCCGGGCCAGGACGGCGGCACCGTCCGGTAGCGTCAGCACAAATGCGGCGAACTCGTCCCGCTCCGCAGCCATGCGCTCGTCCAGCACGTCTTCGGCCGGTTCGCCGCTCGCGATGCGGCGAGCGGACTGCTCCCAGGTTTCGGTCATGAGGCGCGCTCGCGGCGCTGGAGTTCGGATGCGACGGCGGTGCGAAGGGCGTCAGACAACGATCCAGTCCTCGGCATCGGCTTGCTGCACACGTTCCGAGCCATCGTACTCGTCGATGCGGAATGGTCCGGACACGTCGGCAATGCGAAGGTCTCCGGCACCCAGGACGCACACATAGTCCTTGCCGAACATCTCCCTGGCCTGCTTCTCCAAAGATTGGACTGCAGGGTGTTCCGCAGCCAGACGCTCACCTCGCTCAAGAGCCTCAATGATGGGCGGATAGGTCAGGAGCCATTTCTGGAACTCAGGGGATCCGTCATTCCAGCTCGACCACCCAGCGCCATATCCAGGCGAGTAGAGGATCTTCGTCATCGGCGGTTCTCCTCGCTCACGATCTTCTCCGCTTCGCCCGCTCGGCCTTCGTCTGCCTCTTACGCAGGTCCGGCTCCTCGTCGGGCTTCACGCCGTTTGCCATGCCGTACCGCGCGAAGCACCGCAGCGCCGCACTGAAGCTGACCCGGTGATCGTGCGCCCAGTCTTCGATCGCCTTGATCTCGGATGGCCGGGCGCTGAACCCCTTGGTCATGATCTTCTCATCGGGCGACTCGCTCATTCAGCAACGATAGCCACCATACGCGCAGTTTGCGACATTCGCAAGTTGCGAAGTTGCGAAGCGTGCGGTAGGATGCAAGGGCAGATGGAGGCTTGCATGGGTTACAACGCGGTCCTGGTGGTGCTGACCGACCGCCTTCACGAGATCGAGCGGGATCCCGAGTTCGGGAAGAAGGTGGCGGGTGCCATCCGGGAGCAGAGCTACCCGGAAACGCACCTTCGTACCCACATCACCGGCCAGACCCAGGTGCTCTCGGTGCAGCACGCGGACACGCTTCAGGTCGTAGCAGTGGGAGGAAACACGGGCCGGGTGATCGGCTACGGCCACTACCGGCAGAGCGACGACGATCTGATCAAGGGCCTGGAACGGCAGCGGCGAGAGAAGGCGAGGGAGGCAAAAGCGGTCGCCGCGCTAACCCACACCGACCCCGCCCGCCCGGGCTGACGGAGGAAGCACATGGCTGACGAGAATGAGAGTTTCCTGGACGGCTGGACGAGGGTGATCAACGCCACCTATCCACGGGCGCAGGCGGTGGAGGTGCACGAACACCGAGAAGCGACCAAAGCCGACTTTGAGGGCAAGACCATCGCCCGCTTTGAGCCCGACGCGGACAACGTATGGCGGTTCTGGTTCACGGACGGGAGCGCGTTCGCGATCCAGTGCGAGAGCTCTCCAGAAGGCATCGGCTATATGGAGCTGTGCGACGTGTGCTTGGGCGAGTGCTGACCGTCACCCTCGATCCGCATACAGCCCCGCCCGCTTCAACCGCTTCCGCAGGCTCCGCGCCTTCTGCCGCCGCTCCTCCCGGCTGAGCGGCTCGGGCCTGGGCAGCGGCTCGATCGCCACCAGCCGCCCCTCCGGCGTCAAGGCCTGCGCGTAGTCCGGGCGCGGCGGCTCCGGCACCAGGATCGCCTGCTCGTAGGGCAACGGCAGCCACTCGGGCTCCCGGCGGGGGAGGAACAGGCGGAGGAGGAGGCGCATCGGGGCAGGATCGGCGCCGGACAGTTACCACCCGGTTAGCATCCGGGCGACTGACGAGACCTAATAAGACCCCCGCCCCAACAACCCCACCGTCCTCCCGGTTGCATCCCCCAGCCAAGCCGCATCCGGCCTCCGCCCGCAGTGCCGGCATGTCATCCGTTCCACCACCCGCCCGACGGTCTGTCCCGGCAGCTCACGCACCAGGATCCGGACCTCGACCCAGGAGCCGCGGCCGCAGGGCACGCAACCGGCGGCGAGGGACCAGCCGACGAACTCGGCCAGGAGGGCGGCGCGGGCGTCGGAGGCGCGGCGGCGGTTGGAGCGGTTGTGGCTCACGGCTCAGGCCATGTCCCATTTTTCTGCCTCATTTGAGGCGGGATTTTGGGACCCGGTAGTTCGTGTGCCATCCGCACCTACTCGTCCCCGACCAGCACCAGCTCCCACGCCGGCGGCCCGCTGCGCGCATTTCCCTCACGTGCCGCGTGCTCGACCACGTCCAGCAGCACGACCCGGCTCGGCGGCTGGCGACACATGGCCTGGCACCGGAGGCGGGGCACGATCCGGCCGAGCGGCGCGGCTGCGAGGTGAGGGTGATCGCGGAGCAGGAGACGAAGCGCGAGCTGGCGGGAGTGGGTGCAGGCGCAGCGGAGGTCGAGGCTGAGGCCGAGGTCGCGGAGCCAGGCGGTGTGGTAGAGCAAGGCGTCGGCGGCTGATCTCGGGCGCATGTCAAGGTGCTCGATTGTTTAGCACCGGCACCCTAACGTATTGATCTACAACAGCAAGAACAAGACATGAACACTGCTAAACACTCAAGCGAAAGATGGAATCATGGAGAATCATAATCTCTTGGTCGGCGGTTCAAATCCGTCCGCCGCTACCAGCGCGTTGGGATGACCTGCCACTCCTGCGTGCCGTCGATCCGGCCCATGCCGCGTAATTCGCCGGCGTCGTCCGCGCGGTGGCGCGGGATGCCGGCCGCCCGGCTGTACGTGCAGGCGTGCCTCGTTCATCCGCTCACCGCCCGCCCGCCTGCTGACGTCCGGCTTCCTGATCCCCGGGTTCAAGTCGGCCAGGTCCGCTGCGCCATCGAGGACGATCTCGGTTCTCGTCCCGTCCCCGATCGGCATCAGGCGGACGGTGGGCCAGTTCCTTCTTGAACGGGCCCATGTGGTCGACTAGCCTTGGTATGGTCGGTGATCGGTCGATCCGGACTGCTGCGTGTCCCGGTCTGGCCGCGGTCGTCCTTCGCATCTCGCTTCTGCAGGCCGGTCGACACGACGTCAAGAAGGGCCGGCAGCCGCGCGTTCCGGGGGCCTTCATCCTGTCCATCCGGCGTCGGCTCCTGCTCCCGCCGGCTTGCCGTGCCGTTTGTCGAGCCTTGACCAGGTCGCCTGGCCAGCTGCCCAATGACCACCTCCGCGTCGGCGGCTTTCACAGGAACACCACGATGAAGCATCTGGGCATCGCCATGTTCGGCGCGGTCGTCGCGGCCGCGTCGGCCGCGCGGCTGGACGAGGCGCGGCCGGATGGCCTGACGCCGACGCAGCTGCAGGCCATCCTGGCTGCCGGGTCCAGCGCATCCGCTGGTTCAGTCGACACCTACGCCCGCCAACTCGCGGCGGCTGCACTTCCGGCCTCCGCCGTCGGCGTGGCCGGCGGCGCCGCCGCCTATTCCGACAGCCGGATCGTCGGCGCGGTGCAGATGGGCGGGGGAGACGCGAGCGGAACGATCCTCATCGCGTCGGGCGAGACCGTCGGCCGGACCCAGTCGGTCCGGTTGTCCGACGTGTACAACATCGCCGATCATGGCGCGCACGGCGACGCCGCGTCCGACACCACGGCGATGAACAAGGCGATCGCCTACGCCACC
>CAXTVS010000002.1:0-161709 GCA_964247735.1 uncultured Acetobacteraceae bacterium | reverse complement strand
ACTCCACCAGCGCCTTGCCGAACGCGGCGTAGTCGGTGTTCTGGATGAAGAAGTCGCGCGCATCGGCGGACACGTCGCTGTCGTAGGACACCACCTTGATGCCCTGCTTGCGCGCGCGTCGCAGCGCCGGCGCCAGCTGGGTCGGGTTGTTGGAGGTGGTGGTGATGACGTTGAACCGGCGCGCGATCAGGCTGTTGAACACGTCCACCTGGCCCTGCGCCGAGGCGGTGACCGGGCCGGTGTAGAGGAAGTCGATGTTGAGCGCCTTGGCGGCGGTCTGCGCGCCCTGCTCGTTGGCCTTGAACACCGACAGACCCACCAGCTTGGGCACCATCGCCACCTTGATCGGCTTGGACGTGTCGATGTCGGCGGCGTGGCCGGCCAGCGTGGTGCCGAGCAGAAGCGGCAGCGCGGCGGCGGCGGCCCGGAGGGATCTGGCGCCGCGGATGATCGTCTGGGTCATGGAAGGGTCCGTTTCCTTTGGATGGTTTCTTGCAGGCTCAGGTCGTCGCGACCGGGCGGATGCGCAGCCGCCGCAGCAGCGCTGCCAGGCCGGTACCCCGGCCGGCGAACAGGTTCTTCAGCGCGATCGCGCCGAGCAGGATCGCGCCGGTCACCATGGTGGTCACCATGTCGGAGAACCCGGCGATCAGCATGCCCTGCCGCAGCATGCCGAGCAGCAGCACCGCGATCACCACGCCGGCAATGCTGCCGTCGCCGCCGAAGATGCTGACCCCGCCCAGCACCACCGTGGTGATGGTGCTCAGCAGCAGGATGCTGCCCATGTCCGGCCTGACCGCGCTGTAGTAGGCGGCGAGCACGATCCCGGCGAGTGCTGCGGTGGTGCCGCTGATCACGTAGGACAGGGTGACGACCCGGTCGACGCGGATGCCGGCGTAGCGCGCGGCCTCGGTGTTGTAGCCGATGGTCACCACCTTGCGGCCGAACGCCGAGCGCGAGACCAGCAGGGAGAAGAACGCGGCGAGGACGCCGAACAGCACGATCTGGTAGGGCAGGATGCCGCCGATGGCGCCGGTGCCGAGCCGGTTGAAGCTGTCGGGGAACCCGGAGGGCGGGTTGTCGCCGGCGAGCGCGGTGGCGATGCTGCCGTAGATGAAGCTGGTGGCGAGCGTGGCGATCAGCGGCTCGGTGCGCAGCCGGGTGATGATCAGCCCGTTCACCAGGCCGAGCAGCGCGCCGGACAGCACGCCGAGCCGGGCCGCGATCCAGATCGACAGGTGCAGGCCGGTCCACAGCTCCGCCATCACGATGGCGGCCAGGCTGGCGGTGGTGCCGACCGACAGGTCGATGCCGCCGGTCAGGATCACGGTGGTCAGGCCCAGCGCCACCAGGCCGAACGGCAGGAAGTTCTCGAACAGGCCGAGGAAGTCGCCGAAGCCGGAATAGAACCCGGGCACCGCGGCGACCAGGACCGCGGTCAGCAGCACCAGCAGCACCAGCAGGGATCGCTCCCAGTTGCCGAGCGGCAGCCGGCGCGTGACGCCGCGGCGTGCGGTCACGTCGTTGCGGCCGCCGCTCATCGGCGCGTCCCGCTGCCGGCGGTGACGGCGAGCAGGATCATCACCCCCTCGCCGGCGGAGTACCAGATCGGCGGCACGTGCACGAACACCAGCGCGGTCAGGATCACGCTCAGGAACAGGGAGCCCAGCACGGTGCCGAGCGCGTTGCCGCGCCCGCCTGCGATCGCGGTGCCGCCGATCAGCGCCACCGCGATGGATTGCAGCTCCATGTGGTCGCCGGTGCCGGTCGTCACCGTGGCCGAGCCGGTGTAGGACAGGAACATCAGCCCGGCCAGCGCCGCCAGCACGCCGGAGATGGTGTAGGCGCCGACCTGGGTGATCGTGACCGGGATGCCGGCGTTGTACGCCGCCGTCTGGTTGTTGCCGATCGCCAGCACCGCGCGGCCGAACCGGGTGTGGCCGATCGTGAACCACATCAGCAGCAGCACCACGCCCAGCACCAGCACCGGGATCGGCACCGGCAGCACGCCCGCGATCACGCCGTTGCCGAGGATCGCGTAGGCGTGCGGCACGGAGTCCACCTGGGTGCCGTTCGAGTACAGGAAGATCAGCCCGCTGTACAGGCTGTAGGTGCCGAGCGTGGTGATGATCGGCGGGATCGCGAGCTTTGCCACCAGCAGGCCGTTCAGCGTGCCCAGCACCAGCCCGATCGCGAGCGCGATCGCGAACGCGCCCCAGAGCGGCAGCCCGCCGGTCTGCGCCATCAGCCCGGTCACCATGGCGCTCAGGCCCAGCACCGGCGCCACGGACAGGTCGATGCCGCGCGTCGCGATCACCACCGTCTGGCCCAGGGACAGCAGAGACAGCACCACGCAGCCCAGCAGCATGAAGCGCAGGTTCTGCAGCGACATGAAGTCGGGATGGAAGGCGCCGACCAGAAGCACGGTGGCGACCGTGACCGCGACCAGGGCGATCTCGCGCAGGTCGCGACGCAGCCGGGTGCTGCCCCTGGCCGATCGCGGCCGCGCGGGCAGCGGGACGGCCGCCTGCATCGCCGGCGCGCTCACGCGGCCGCTCCGGCGACGGCGTCGAGCCCGGCATGGCTCAGGTAGGAGCGGCCCAGGCGCTCGGGCGTGATCCCGTCGCCGTGCAGCTCGGCGACGATCCGCCCCTCGTAGATCGACAGGATGCGGTCGCACAGCCGCACCAGCTCCTCCATCTCAGAGGAGATCACCAGGATCGCGGTGCCGGCGCGGGCGCGCGCCTCGATCAGCTCGTAGATCTCGTCCTTGGCGCCGACGTCGACGCCGCGCGTCGGCTCGTCCAGGATCGCCACGGCGGGCGACAGGCCCATCCACTTGCCGAACACCACCTTCTGCTGGTTGCCGCCGGACAGCTCGCGCAGGGTCTGGTCGGTGCCGGCGCAGCGCACGCGGTACTGCGACACGGTGTCGGCGCCGATGCGGTCCTCGTCGGCGCGGTCCATCAGCCCCCAGCGCTGGCGCACCCGCTCGATCAGGCCGGCGGACACGTTCTGAGCGATCGTCATCGGCAGCACAGCACCATGGCGGGCGCGGTCCTCGGGCGCGTAGACCAGGCCGCGGCGGATGATCTCGTGCGTCGGCAGGCCGTTGATCGCCGTGCCGTCGAGCGTCACGCTGCCTGCGTCGCAGCGGCGCAGGCCGAAGATGGTCTCGGCGATCTCGGTGCGGCCGGCGCCGACCAGGCCGGCCAGCCCCAGGATCTCGCCGCGATGCAGGGTGAAGCCGACCTCCGCGAAGGCGGGCGCGTGCGCCAGCCCCTGCACCGTCAGCACCGGCTCGGTCGTGGCAGAGGACCAGGAGCGGCGGGGGATGGTGCGCATCTCGCGCCCGACCATCTGCGACAGCAGGCGGGTGCGGTCGAACTCGGCACGCCCGACGCTGTCCACCAGCGCACCGTCGCGGAGCACGCTGATGTCGTCGGAGATGTCCAGCACCTCGTCCATGCGGTGGCTGATGAAGGCCAGCGTGTAGCCTTCCCCGCGCAGCCGCCGCATGGTGCCGAACAGCCGGTCGACCTCGTGCGTGGTCAGCGGCGAGGTGGGTTCGTCGAACAGGATCACCCGGCAGCCGCGCAGCAGCGCCTTGGCGCATTCCACCTGCTGCTGCTGCGCGATCGACAGCCGGCGCGACTGCGCGTCCACGTCGATGTCGAGGCCGAGCGCGTGCAGCGCGTCCTGCGCGCGAGCCCGCATCGCCGTCCAGTCGATCCGGCGCCAGAACCGCCCCGTCGTGGGCAGCTGGCCGACGAACATGGTTTCCGCCACCGTCAGCTCCGGCATCAGCGCCGGCTCCTGCGGCACCAGGTAGATGCCGTGCAGGTGCGCCTCGTGCGGCGAGGACAGCACCAGCTTCGCGTCGTCGAGATGCAGGGCGCCGCCGTTCGGCTGCACCACGCCGGCCATCACCTTGAACAGGGTCGACTTGCCGGCGCCGTTCTCGCCCATCATGGTGTGGATGCGGCCGGGATGCAGGGACACGCTCAGTCCGCGGAGCACGGGAACGCTGCCGTAGCTCTTGACGATGTCGCTCGCCCGGTAGGTTCCGCTCCGCGCGGAACCGGTCTCCGCTACAGTACCCGGCATCGCTCCATGCTCCTGGACATCCCTGTGTTCTTCACGCTTCTCGCCACCGCACCTCGCGCGGCACCGGTGGCTGGCATTTGGACCGACCTTATGCGCCCGATCATGGTAGCGCAACCATCATGTTTCGGCTCCTCGTGCGAGGCGGTGGCGGCCGGCGCCGCCCGCGACTAGGATGCGGCTCGATGGGTCAGCAGAACGCCTTGCATCGCCGCGTCCGTCCCGGTGCCGTGACCCTCAAGCACGTCGCCGAACGCGCCGGCGTGGCACCGATCACGGTTTCGCGCGCGATCAACACGCCGAACAGCGTGTCCCCCTCGCTCCGCGCGCAGATCGAGGAGGCGGTGGCAGCGCTCGGCTACGTGCCGAACCGCGTCGCCGGCATGCTCGCCTCCGCGGACACCCGCGTGGTGCCGGTGATCGTGCCGTCGCTGTCCAACGCGGTGTTCATCGAGGTGATCCAGGGCGTGCAGACGGTGCTGGAGGCCGAGGGCTACCAGCTGCTGCTCGGCAACACCCAATACGACCTCGACCGGGAGACCGAGCTGGTGTCGACCCTGCTCGGCTGGTCGCCGGCCGGGATCATCGTCGCCGGCCTGCGCCATGCCGAGCGCACGGTGGCGCTGCTGCGCGGCTGCGGCCGCCCGGTGGTAGAGGTGATGGAGGCGGGGCGGCCGATCGACATGAACGTCGGGCTGTCGCACCTCAAGGCCGGCGCCATGATGGGGCGCCACCTGATCGAGCGCGGCTACCGCCGGATCGGCTTCGTCGGCGGCCGGCTGGAGGCGGACTACCGCGCCATGCAACGCTACCGCGGCCTCGACCGCGCCCTGGCCGAGGCCGGGCTCGAACGGCGTCCGCCGTTCGAGCACCCCGACAGCTCCAGCCCGGAGGTCGGCGGCCGCGAGCTGCTCGCGGTGCTGCGGCAGGCGCCGGAGCTCGACGCCCTGTTCTTCGCCAACGACGACCTCGCGGTGGGCGCGCTGCTGTGCGCCGCGCGGGAAGGCATCGCCGTGCCGAAGCGGATCGCCGTCGCCGGCTTCAACGGGTTCGGCATCGGCGCCCTCACCAGCCCGGCGCTGACCACCATCATCTCGCCGCGGCGCGACATCGGCGAGATCGCCGCGCGCAAGCTGCTGGCGCGCGTCGCGGGCCATCCCGCCGGGCCGGCGCGGGTGGATGTCGGCTGCCGGCTCGCGGTACGGGAAAGCACCTGAACTCATGAACACCGTTCACGAACCAGAACGCGACCAGGGCATCAGGCGGGCCCTGCCGGTCCGCGATCCAGGAGCATAGGCACCATGCACATTCTCGTCCTCGGCGCCGCCGGCATGATCGGCCGCAAGCTGGCCGAGCGGCTGGCGCGGGATACCGGCCTGGGCGGCCGGACGGTGGACCGGCTCACCTTGGCCGACGTGGTGGCGCCGACGGCGCCGGCCGGCTGGCCGGGCGCGTGCGACTGCCTCGCCCTCGACCTGTCGGTTCCGGGTGCCGCGGCCGGGCTGGCGGCGCGGCGCCCCGACCTGGTGTTCCACCTGGCGGCGGTCGTGTCCGGCGAGGCGGAAGCGGACCTGGAGAAGGGCTACCGCGTCAACCTGGACGGCACCCGCGCCCTGTTCAATGCGATCCGGCTCGAAGGGCAGGGCGGCGACTGGCGGCCGCGCGTGGTGTTCGCCTCCTCCAACGCGGTGTTCGGCGGCCCGATGCCCGAGGTGATCGGCGACGACTACCTGCTCACGCCGCAGACCAGCTACGGCACCCAGAAGGCGATCGGCGAGCTGCTGCTGGCGGACTACAGCCGGCGCGGCATCTTCCAAGGCATCGGGCTGCGCCTGCCGACCATCTGCGTGCGGCCGGGCCGGCCGAACCGGGCGGCGTCCGGGTTCTTCTCCGGCATCATCCGCGAGCCGCTGGCCGGACAGGAGGCGATCCTGCCGGTGCCGGACACGCTGCGGCACTGGTTCGCCAGCCCGCGCGCCGCGGTGGGCTTCCTGATGCACGCCGCTGCCCTCGACCTCGCCCGCCTCGGCGAGCGGCCCTGCCTCGCCATGCCCGGCCTGTCGGCGACGGTGGCGGAGCAGATCGAGGCGCTGCGGGAGGTGGCGGGCGACCGGGCGGTGGCGCTGATCCGGCGCGAGCCCGATCCGGCGATCGAGCGCATCGTCCAGGGCTGGGCGCGCGCCTTCGATCCGGCGCGGGCGCTGGAGCTCGGCTTTGCCGCCGAGACGTCGTTCGCCGAGATCATCCGCGTGCACGTCGACGACGAGTTGGGCGGCCGGATCGGCTGAGCCGGCCGGCCGCCGAACGACGAACGACCGAACGCCCGGATCAACGGGCAGGACAAGGGGAAACGTCATGGCCGACATCATCGGCATCACGGCGCCGCTGGACTCCGGGCTGCTGCCCGAGACCCCGGGCGGCCGGGCGCTGGCAAGCGCCGTCGGCAAGGCCCGCGGCCGGCTGATGCCGTTCCTGATCCTGATGTACATGCTGGCCTTCCTCGACCGCGCCAACGTCGGCGTGGCCAAGCAGGCGCTGCATGCGCAGGTGGGCATCTCCGACGCGTGGTTCGCGCTCGGCGCCGGCATCTTCTTCATCGGCTACGCCCTGTTCGAGGTGCCGAGCAACCTGGTGCTGCACCGCGTCGGCGCCCGCACCTGGCTCGGGCGGATCATGATCACCTGGGGCATCGTCGCCGCCTGCACCATGTTCGTGTCCGGCAACTGGTCGTTCGTGACCCTGCGCCTGCTGCTGGGCCTGGCCGAGGCCGGGTTCTTTCCCGGCGTGATCCTGTACCTGACCTACTGGTTCCCGCCCGAGTATCGCGGCCGGGTGCTGGGGATGTTCTATTTCGGCTATCCGCTGGCGCTCACCCTGGGCACCCCGTTCTCCGGCCTGCTGCTCGGCTTCGACGGGCTGTGGGGCCTGGCCGGCTGGCAGTGGATGTTCCTGGTCGAGGGGCTGCTGGCGGCGGCGGTCGGCTTGCTGACCCTGTTCGTGCTGCCGGACCGCCCGGCCGAGGTGCCCTGGCTGTCGGCGGAGGAGAAGGCAGCACTCTCGGTCGTGCTGGTCCGCGAGGCGGACGACAAGCACGCGGAGGGCTCCGGCACCTTCGCCCAGGCGCTGCGCGACGTGCGGCTGCTGCAGTTCGTGGTGATCTACTTCCTGATGCAGATCGGCAGCTACGGCGTGGTGTTCTACCTGCCCGACCAGGTGAGCAGGCTGCTCGGGGTGAAGATCGGCGGCCTGGTCAGCCTGGTCTCGGCGATCCCATGGCTGTGCGCGATCGTGTTCACCGCGATCTGGCCGGTGCTGGCGGCGCGCGCCAACCGGCCGCGGCTGTTCTTCCTGGTCTGCCTGCTGATGGTGGTGGCGGGCATCCTGGTCTCGGCGCATTCCCGGCCCTTGGTGGCGATCGTGGCGCTGTGCGTGGCCGCGTCGGGCATCATCGCCTCGCAGGCGATCTTCTGGACCTTTCCCACCGACCACTTCGCCGGCACCGGGGCTGCCGGCGGCCTCGCGGTGATCAACGCGATCGGCAACCTCGGCGGCTTCGTCGCCCCCAACCTTCGTGCCGAGGCCGACCACCTGTTCGGCACCGCGACCGCCGGGCTGCATGCGCTCGGCATCGCAGCCCTTGTCTCGGCCGCCGCCGCGCTGCTGCTTCCGGCGCGCGGCCGCCGCGTCGCCGCTCTCGCCCTCCGGGCGGCCACCGCCGGAAGCCGGGGGCGATCGTGACCGCCGCCGCTGATCCGGAAGGCTGAGGCCGCGGCACCATTGCAGGACCGAAATCGAGTCGAAGCGGCAAAAAAGTATCGGTCCGCGTGCCGGAAAGCAGTAGAACACGCGTCGGCGAAGCGCCTAGTCTCGCGGCAACGAGAATGACGCCGAAGCTCGACAGTCCGAAGCCTCGGCGCGGGAGACGACCAATGCCGCAGGATCAGGGACTCCGGCTTTGTCCGGACCGGTGGGGGCTTGGCACCTGCCGTGCTTGGACCGTCGCACGCTGAGACTGGCCGATGCACGTCCAGCCCGCCCTGGAGTTGGTGAACGTCGGGGCAGACTCCTGCCTCAAGATCTGGTCGCACGGGTTGCCCTATCCGACCGTGCGCTGGCACTTCCATCCCGAGTACGAGCTGCACCTGATCACCACCACGAGCGGGCGCAGCTTCGTCGGCGACTACATGGGCCGGTTCGAGCCGGACAACCTCGTCCTGGTCGGACCGAACGTCCCGCACAACTGGCTGAGCGACGTTCCGCCCGACACCACCATCGCCGAGCGCTGCCTGGTGCTGCAGTTCACCGGGGCCTTTGCCGCCAGCGCCATGGGGCTGTTCCCCGAGCTTGCCTTCCTGCGCCGGCTGCTCGACTCCGCCAGCCGCGGCCTGGAGTTTTCCGCCGACACCGGCGCCGCGGTGCGTCCGATCATGCGCAGCATGCTGGCAACCACCGGGCCGACCCGGATCGGGCTGTTCTTCGCCCTGCTGTCGCTGATCCAGGACGCGCCGGCGCCCAGGCCGCTGGCGGGGCTCGGCTACCGGACGACGCCCGACGTCTACCTGAGCCAGCCGCTCAACCACGTGCTGGCGCAGATCGCCGCCAACCCCGCCTCGGACTTCCGCGAGACCGATCTGGCCGCGCTGAGCGGCTACAGCCCGAGCACCTTCTCCAAGGCGTTCAAGCGCAAGACCGGAACCAGCTTCGTGCGCTACCTGCACGGCATCCGCCTGAACAAGGCGTGCGAGATGCTGATCGCGGACGACGCGCACGTCGCCGACATCTGCTTCGGTGTCGGGTTCAACAACCTGTCCAACTTCAACCGGCAGTTCCGCAGCTACCGTGGGATGTCGCCGTCGGAATTCCGGCGTCGCCACCGCAGCGGGATCGCCGAGGCACAGGTATCGTCCAGCCGGCCGATGTCCTGGTCGTAGAAGAACGAAACCCAGAGGGAGTTTTTGATGCCCAAGCTCAAGTCCATCATTCTCGGAACCGTCGCGGCGGCCGCCTTTGCCGCCACCGGCGCGCAGGCCGCGCCGATCAAGATCGGCATGACGTTCCAGGAACTGAACAACCCGTACTTCGTGACCATGCAGAAGGCGCTGCGCGAGGCCGCCGCCTCCATCGGCGCCACGGTGGTGGTCACCGACGCGCACCACGACGTGACCAAGCAGATCAGCGACGTCGAGGACATGCTGCAGCAGCACATCAACATCCTGCTGGTGAACCCGACCGACTCCGCCGGCATCGCGTCGGCGGTGACCGAGGCGCACAAGGCCGGCGTGATCGTGGTCGCGGTGGATGCCAACGCCAACGGCCCGGTGGACGCGTTCGTCGGCTCCAAGAACTACGATGCCGGCGTGATGGCCTGCACCTACCTCGCCAACGCGATCAACGGAAGTGGCAGTGTGGCGCTGCTCGACGGCATCGCGGTGGTGCCGATCCTGGAGCGCATCCGCGGCTGCAAGGCGGGGCTGTCCAAGTTCCCCAACATCAAGATCGTCGACACCCAGAACGGCAAGCAGGAGCGCGACGTGGCGCTCAGCGTCACCGAGAACATGATCCAGGCGCATCCGGACCTGAAGGGCATCTTCAGCGTCAACGACGGCGGCTCCATGGGCGTGCTGTCGGCGATCAACTCGTCGGGCAAGGACATCAAGCTGACCTCGGTCGACGGCGCGCCGGAAGCGGTCGCGGCGATCGCCAAGCCGGGCTCGAAGTTCATCGAGACCTCGGCCCAGTTTCCCGGCGACATGGTGCGCATCGGTCTCGGGCTTGCACTGGCCGACTACTGGGGTGCTACTAACACCGTGCCGAAGCTGGTGCCGATCGACGTGAAGCAGGTCGACGCCGAGGCGGCGAAGACGTTTCATTGGTAAAGTAGCATAGGTCAGGGCGCATGGACACGATCCTGGAGCTTCGGGGAATCAGCAAGGGCTTTCCCGGCGTGAAGGCGCTCTCCGGGATCGACCTGTCGGTCCGCGCCGGGGAGATCCATGCGCTGCTGGGTGAGAACGGCGCCGGCAAGTCGACGCTGATGAAGATCCTGTCAGGCATCTACCGGCCGGACGAGGGCCACATCATCGTCGACGGGCAGGAGCGGCACTTCGGCGACTACCACGACGCGGTGGCGGCCGGCATCGGCATCGTGTTCCAGGAATTCTCGCTGATCCCGTACCTGAACGCGGTCGAGAACATCTTCCTGGGACGCGAGCGCCGACGCTTCGGCATCCTGCAGAGCGCCTCCATGCGGGCGGAGGCGGTGGCGCTGTTCGAGCGGCTTGGCGTGTCCATCGACCTGTCGGCCGAGGTGCGCACGCTGAGCGTGGCGCAGCAGCAGTTCATCGAGATCGCCAAGGCGCTGGCGCTGGACGCGCGCATCCTGATCCTCGACGAGCCCACCGCGACGCTCACGCCGGCCGATGCCGAGCACCTGTTCGTCATCATGCGGGCGCTGAAGGCCCAGGGCGTGGCGATGATCTTCATCTCGCACCACATGGACGAGATCTTCGAGATCTGCGACCGCATCACCGTGCTGCGCGACGGCCAGTTCATCGGCGTGACGCCGGTGGCCGACACAGACATGGACGCGCTGGTGCAGATGATGGTCGGCCGCAGGCTGGAGCGCTCCTTCCCGCCCAAGCCGGAGTTCCACGGCACCCGCAGGCCGGTGCTGGAGGTCGAGCTGCAGATCGAGCGCGGCGGCCCGGTGAACGCCTTCGTGCTGCACGAGGGCGAGATCCTGGGCTTCTCCGGGCTGGTCGGCTCCGGGCGGACCGAGACCGTCATGGCGGTGCTGGGTGCGGATCCGGCCTACCGCAAGACGGTCCGCATCAACGGTGAGCCGGTGCGGCTCTCCGATCCGGCAGCGGCCCTGGCCAGCGGCCTTGGCATCCTGCCGGAGAGCCGCAAGGTCGAGGGGCTGATCACCAGCTTCAGCATCCGCGACAACATCTCGATCAACAACCTGGGCAAGTACCGCCAGCTGGGCGCGTTCCTCGACTTCGCATCCGAGCGCACCACCACCGACGCCATGATGAAGAGCGTCGGCGTCAAGGCGCCGAACCAGGGTACCACGGTCGAGACCCTGTCGGGCGGCAACCAGCAGAAGGTGGTGCTGGCGCGCTGGCTCAACCACCACTGCAAGATCCTGTTCTTCGACGAGCCGACACGCGGCATCGACGTCGGCGCCAAGGCCGAGATCTACACCCTGATGCGCCAGCTCACCGAGCGCGGCTACGCCATCGTCATGGTCTCCTCCGAGCTGCCCGAGATCGTCGGCATGAGCGACCGCGTCGCGGTGTTCCGCGAGGGCCGCATCGTCCGCACCCTGGACGCCCACGAGATCAACCCGAACGACGTCATGCGGCACGCGACCGCGGGAGACATCGATGAGCTCGTCTAAGACACTGGCCGCCCCGGGGGCCCCGAGCCCGCTCGCGCTGTCGCTGCGACGTGCCACCCGGTTCACCGCCTTCTACCCGCTGGTCGGGCTGATCGTGGTGTCGATCGTGATGGTGTTCTCCTCCAACAGCTTCCTGTCGGCCAGCAACATCAGCAACATCCTCAGGCAGGTCTCGATCAACGCCCTGATCGCGGTCGGCATGACCTACGTGATCCTGACCGGCGGCATCGACCTGTCGGTCGGCGCGGTGATGGCGCTGGCCGGCACGCTCGCCGCCGGACTGATGGCGAGCGGCATGAACGGCGTGCTGGCGCTGATCATCTGCCTCCTCATCGGTCTCGTCTTCGGCCTCGCCAACGGCGCCTTCGTGGCGTTCGCCGGCATGCCGCCGATCATCGTGACACTCGCCACCATGGGCATCGCCCGCGGCCTGGGGCTGATCTACACCGGCGGCTACCCGATCAGCGGCCTGCCGAACTGGATCAGCTGGTTCGGCTCCGGCAGCGTGCTCGGCCTGCAGGCGCCGATCCTCGTCATGATCGTGGTCTACATCCTGGGCTGGGTGCTGCTGGAACGCACGCCGTTCGGCCGCTACGTGTACGCGATCGGCGGCAACGAGACCGCCACCCGGCTGTCCGGCGTGCGCGTCGCGCGCTCCAAGCTCATCATCTACGCGCTGAGCGGCTTCACCGCGGCGATCGCGGCGGTGGTGCTGACCGGGCGGCTGATGAGCGGGCAGCCGAACTCCGGCCAGGGCTTCGAGCTCGACGCCATCGCCGCCGTGGTGCTGGGCGGCACCTCGATCGCCGGCGGCCGCGGCTCCCTGATCGGCACCCTGCTGGGCGCGCTGCTGCTCGGCGTGCTCAACAACGGGCTGAACATGGTGGGCGTGAACCCCTACGTGCAGACCGTGGTCAAGGGTGCCATCATCCTGCTTGCCATCTACATCGGCCGCGAGCGACGCAAGACGGGCTGACGCCTGGGCGCCGTTTCCCGCCGCCCTGAACATCGAGATCGAGAGTTTATCGCGCCATGGACCGCCAGAACAACAGGATGACCGCCGTCGTCTGCCACGGCCCGGAGGACTACCGGGTCGAGCAGGTCGACCGCCCGAACCCAGGCCACAGCGAGATGGTGATCCGCATCTCGGCGTGCGGCATCTGCGCCAGCGACTGCAAGTGCTGGTCCGGCGCCAAGATGTTCTGGGGCGAGAACCCGTGGGTGAAGGCGCCGGTGATCCCGGGCCACGAGTTCTTCGGCGTGGTGGACGAGCTGGGGGTGGAAGCGGCCGAGCATTTCGGGGTTGTCGCCGGCGACACCGTGATCGCCGAGCAGATCGTGCCCTGCGACCGCTGCCGCTACTGCCGCGAGGGCAGCTACTGGATGTGCGAGGTGCACAACATCTTCGGCTTCCAGCGCAACGTCGCCGATGGCGGCATGTCCGAGTACATGCTGCTGCCGAAGACGGCACGGGTGCACAAGATCCCCAGGTCGATGCCGCTGGAGGACGCGGCGATCATCGAGCCGCTGTCCTGCGCGATCCATGTGATCAACCGCAGCGACATGTGGCTGGACGACGTGGTGGTGATCGCCGGCGCCGGCCCGATCGGGCTGATGATGGTGCAGGTGGCGCACCTGCGTACGCCGAAGAAGCTGGTGGTGATCGACATGGTGCAGGAGCGTCGGGATCTCGCGCTGAAGTTCGGCGCCGACGTGGTGATCGATCCGGCCAACGAGGACGCGGACGCGATCGTGAAGGGCCTCACCAGCGGCTACGGCTGCGACGTCTACATCGAGGCGACCGGCGTGCCCGCCGGGGTGACGCAGGGCCTGCAGCTGATCCGCAAGCTCGGCCGCTTCGTCGAGTTCTCGGTGTTCGGCAAGGAGACCAGCGTCGACTGGTCGGTGATCGGCGACCGCAAGGAGCTGGACGTGCGCGGGGCGCATCTCGGGCCGTACTGCTATCCGATCGCCATCGACCTGCTCGACCGCGGCCTGGTGACGTCGAAGGGCATCGTCACCCACGACTACGCGTTCGAGGAGTGGGACGAGGCGATCAAGGTCGCGAACTCGCTCGACTCGATCAAGGTGCTGCTGAAGTCGGCCTCGGCCGTCGCCTGATGCCCATCGACGCGGTGATCGGCGTGGACGTGGGGACGGGCAGCGCGCGCGCCGGCCTGTTCTCGCTGGACGGCGCCATGCTGGCCCAGGCCAGCCGGCCGATCCGTGCCTGGCGGCCGGAGCCCGGCTACGTGCAGCAGTCCACCACCGACATCTGGGCGGCGGTCTGCGCCTCCGTGCGCGAGGCCTGCGCCGGGGCCGACATCCGGGTGGTGGGCATCGGCTTCGACGCCACCTGCTCGCTGGCGGTGGTGGACGCGGCGGGCGGCCCGGTGTCGGTCGATCCGGGCGGGGCGCCGGAGCAGGACGTGGTGGTGTGGATGGACCACCGCGCGGGTGCGCAGGCGGACCGGATCAACGCCGGCCGGCACGAGGTGCTGCGCTATGTCGGCGGCCGCATCTCGCTGGAGATGGAAACGCCCAAGCTGCTGTGGCTGCGCGAGCACCGGCCGGAAGCGTGGGCGAAGGCGGCGCAGTTCTTCGACCTGCCGGACTACCTGACCTGGCGCGCCACCGGCAGCACCACGCGCTCGCTGTGCTCTACCGTGTGCAAGTGGACCTATCTCGGCCACGAGGCGCGCTGGGACGAGGGATATTTCCGTTCGATCGGCCTGGGCGAGCTGGCCGACGAGGGGTTCCGACGCATCGGCACCGACATACGCCCGATGGGCGAGGCGATCGGCACCCTGTCGCAGGAAGCGGCGGACGCGCTCGGCCTGCCCGCCGGCATCCCGGTGGGCGCGTCGGCGATCGACGCCCATGCCGGCGGCATCGGCACCATCGGCGCCGCGCTGCGTGGCGAGGCGCCGGACCAGGACGCGCTGTTCCGCCGCCTGGCGCTGGTGGGCGGCACGTCGAGCTGCCACATGACGGTGTCGGCCGAGCCGCGGTTCGTGCCGGGCGTGTGGGGGCCGTACTACGCGGCGATGGTGCCCGGGCTGTGGCTGAACGAGGGCGGCCAGTCCGCGGTCGGCAGCCTGATCGACCACATCATCACCACCCACGCCGCCTACCCGGCGCTGGCGCAGGCGGCGTCGGAGGCGGGACAGACCATCTACCAGGTGCTGAACCTGCGCCTGGACCGGCTGGCGGAGCGGGTACCGTTCCCGGCGGCACTGACGCGCGACCTGCACGTGATGCCGGACTTCCACGGCAACCGCTCGCCGCGCGCCGACGCCAGCCTGCGCGGCATGATCTCCGGGCTGCGCCTTGGCGCCGACGCGGACGACCTCGCCGTGCTCTACCTCGCCACCGTGCAGGCGATCGCCTACGGCACCCGCCACATCATCGAGACGGTGAACGGGCAGGGCGCTGCGATCGACACCGTGCTGGCGTCGGGCGGCGGCACCAAGAACCCGGTGTTCCTGCGCGAGCACGCCGACGCCACCGGCTGCGCGGTGGTGCTGCCGCAGGAGCCGGAAGCGGTGCTGCTGGGGGCGGCGGTGCTGGGTGCGGTGGCGGGGGGTGCGCATCCCAGCATCCGCGACGCGATGGCGGCGATGAGTCGGGCCGGGGCGGTGGTCGAACCGGGCGACGCGGCGGTGCGGGGGTATCACGACGCGAAATATGCGGTGTTCCAGCGGATGTATGACGACCAGATGGCCTACCGGGAGCTCATGTCTCGATCCGATGCTTGAGCCTGACGGTTCCTGCCAAGGAGCTGGAACGCGTCGGGTTCAGTCGTTCTGACGGTGCATCGGCGTCGGAAGCCAGTTCCGGGGATCAGGCGGTGAAGACCGATCTCGCCGCGCTGACATGCGTGGCTTTCATGGCAGGCAGGTGCGGTTCAGCACGCCGCCGCTGCGCTCGTTGAACTGCCGCTTACGGGTCCGGCGGAACCGCCGGTAGCCACGCGCCGTGACTTCTGCCGCGCCGTCACGGCCGCAGGCCCGCAGCACACGCAAGTCATCCCGACAAACCGGCACCCGCCATCGCTGACGCTGCGTCAGCCTCCCGGCGGCCGCCTTTGATCCGTTGTTGCGTCGCTGGCGCGAGGGCTGACCGGACCCTCCCGGTCACATCGAGGATCCCGACCGGTGCGCTGCCCATGCCGACGTCCACGCCGACGAAGCAGGGAAGCCCGTCGGCGTCGCCGGAATGGCCGCGGCGTCAGAGGTCGACGCTGTTGGGCAGGATGACGAGGTCGCGCACCGTCACGCCCCGCGGGCGCGTCAGCATGAACAGCACCGCTTCCGCCACCTCCCGCGGCTGCATCAGGCTGTTGCTGGCCAGCGCCTCCTGCATCTTGGCTTCCGGCCAGTCGGCGAGCAGCGATGTGACGACGGGCCCGGGCAGCACGGCGCCGACCCGAACACCGTGCGGTGCCAGCTGCCGGCGGGTGGTATGCACGAAGGCCTGCACGGCGAACTTGGACGCGGTGTAGATCGGCTCCCACACCACCGGCACCACGCCGGCGATCGACGAGGTGAACAGCACGTCCCCGGACTGCTGCGCGATCAGGTGCGGGATCACCGCCCGCACCGACCGGAAGGCGGCGTTGACGTTGAGGTTGAGCATCCGGTCCCAGGCATCCGGATCGCCTTCCGCCACCGGGCCGCCGACATAGGCGCCGGCGTTGGCGTAAAAGATGTGGAGCCCGCCGGCGAGTTCCAGGATGCGTGGCAGCATCCCGGACACCGCACCGGGATCGAGCAGGTCGATCGCCAGCGGGAACGCGTTCGCCCCGAGTTCCGAACAGAGTTCCCGCAGCCGGTCGCCGGCGCGGTCCACCAGCACGACCCGGCAGCCGGCAGCGAGCAGGTGCCGCGCGCACTCGAGCCCGATGCCGGACGCGGCCCCGGTGATCGCGGCGACCTTGCCTTCGAGGGATTCGGCCATGCTTGGTTCCTCCGGGGTTCAGGCGCGGCCGTGGGAGGCGCGGGAACGGCGGGCCAGGCTGTCGACGATCACGGCGATGGCGAGCACGCCGCCGGTGATCATGTAGCGAAGGCTCGACGACAGGTTGAGCAGGGTCAGGCCGTTGGAGATCGCCTGGATGACGATCACGCCGAGCAGGGCCGAGTAGGCGCTGCCGCGGCCGCCGAACAGGCTGGTACCGCCGATCACCGCGGCTGCGATGGCGTTGAGGTTGACGTCGCCGGTGCCGGCCTGGCGGCTGGCGGAGGCGAGACGCGCCGCCGACAGCACGCCGCCGGCGGCGGCGAAGGTGCTGCACAACACGAAGGCGCTGCGGTGGATGCCGCGCACGTTGATGCCCGAGCGGCGCGCGGCCTCGCGGTTGCCGCCGACCGCGAACATCGAGCGGCCCCAGCGGGTGCGCCGCAGGGCGTACTCCATCACCACCACCAGCAGGGTGAACAGCGCGAACAGCCAGGGCAGGCCTCGGCCGACGTTGAGGTAGAACATCGCGGCGAGCAGGGCCGCGGTGACCACACCGGCCTTCACCGCCAGCACCCGCACCGGCTTGGCCGACAGCCGCGCCGCGTGCCGCCGCCGGCGCTCGCCGAGACCGGTGACGAGCAGCACCGTGCCAGGCAGGAGCGCCAGCAGGTAGGACAGCCAGGCCGGCATCACCAGGATCTGGCCGAGCTGCACCAGGGCGCCGTCATAGGGCAGGTTGATCGAGCCGGTATCGCCCAGCAGGTAGAGCTGCAGCCCGAGCAGCGCCAGCAGCCCGGCCAGGGTGGCGACGAAGCTCGGCATGCCGAAGCGGGTGTACAGTTCGGCATAGATCAGCCCGACCACGGCGCCGGCGACGAGTGCCACCGGGATCACCACCGCCAACGACCAGCCGGCTCCGACCCAGAGCACGCCGAGGATCGCCGAGGCGAGCCCGCTCATCGAGCCGACCGACAGGTCGATCTCGCCCAGCAGCAGCACGCACACGATGCCGAGCGAGATCAGCCCGACGGTGGCGCAGTCGAACAGGAGGTTGACCAGGTTGTCCGCGGCCACGAACACCGGGTTGAGTGCGGTGAACACCGCGGTGATGGCGACGAGGCCCACCACCACCGGCAGCATGCCGAGGTCGCCCGAGCGCACGCGGTTGGCGAAGGTGCGAAGCTCGCCGCGGAAGCCCTCGTGGTGGCTGAGCCGCTCGTCGGCCCGGTCCAGTGCTGCGTCCGGGACGGCAGCCCGGTCGGACGCGGGGCGGGGGAGCGGTATGGTGCTCATGCGGCACCTCCGTTGGAAAGCGGAGCGTCGGACAGCGGGGCGTTCCCGAGCGGGGTCTGGGGCGGGGCATCGGCGCGCGCGGCGTGGCGGCGCGACACCGAGTTCTCGGCGGCGCCGGTGATGGCGGCGACCAGGTCCTGGTGGCTGGTGTCGGCGGTGAACACGCCGTTGTTGCGGCCGAGCCGGAGCACGATGATGCGGTCGGCGACCGCGCGCACGTCGTCCATGTTGTGGCTGATCACGATCACGCCGAGGCCGCGGTCGCGCACCCGCTCGATGAGGTTGAGCACCTCGGCGGTCTGCGCCACGCCCAGCGCCGCGGTCGGCTCGTCGAGCATGATGATCTTGGGGTCGAGCAGCAGCGAGCGGGCGATCGCCACGGTCTGGCGCTGGCCGCCGGACAGGGAGGCGATCGGCTCGCGGACCGAGGGGATGCGCGCCGCCAGCTCGCGCAGCAGCGTCCAGGCGCGCACCTCCATCGCCACCTCGTCCAGCCGCCACGGCGCCAGCTCGTGGCCGAGGAACAGGTTGGCGACGACGTCGAGGTTCTCGCACAGCGCCAGGTCCTGGAACACGGTGGCGATGCCGAGCTCCAGCGCCTGCGCGGGCCCGTCGAGGCTTACCGGCTTGCCGTTGAACCGGATCTCGCCGGAGGTGGCGCGGTGCACGCCCGCCAGCACCTTGACCAGGGTGGACTTGCCGGCGCCGTTGTCGCCGACCAGGGCCACCACCTCGCCGGCGTGAACGTCGAGCTCGATGTCGGTCAGCGCCGACACCGCGCCGAAGGTCTTGGTGATGCCGCGCAGGCTGAGGATCGGTGCGCCGGATCGCGGCAGCGGTTCGGAAGTGGAGGCAGGGGTCACGGGCGGTTGGCCTTCGGGTTGCGGGACACGGCGGCCGGGATCCGGCCGCCGTGTCCCGTTCGGATCAGGAAGTGATGCCGAGCTTCTGGCAGGCGGCCGCGTAGGCGGACGTGCAGAGCTGGGCGGGGGTCTGGATCCCCTTGTCGATGATCTCGGCCTTCAGGTTCTTCGCGGTGATGATCGTGGGCGTGAACAGCTGCGTGGGGGTGCCGAACAGGGTGGTCTGCCCGGTCGGCTTGCCGCCGGACAGCAGCTTGTTCGCGACGCCGGCCGCGGCGGCGGCGACGATCTCGGACGGCTTGGAGATGGTGTTGTACTCGTCGCCGGCGATGATGAGCTGCAGCCCGGCGATGGTCGCGTCGTTGCCGGTGACCGGGGGCACCGGGTTCACGCCCGCCGCCTTGAACGCGGCGATGGCGCCGCCGCCGGTGCCGTCGTTGGCGGCCACCACGCCGAGGATCTTGCCGGGAAAGCGGGTGATCTGGCCGCTGGCCCATTCCTGCGCCTTCGGCGGCGCCCAGTCCGGGGTGTCGTACTCGGCCAGCGTGCGGTAGCCGCTGTTCGCCAGGCCCGCGTGGATGCCGTCGCGGATCAGCCCGGCGGCGGCGTCGGTGGGCGAGCCGTTGATCTCCAGCAGGCCGCCCGAGCTGGGCTGCACGTTGTTGGCCTTCAGGTCGTCCACCAGCGAGGTGGCGATCATGCGGCCGATGCCCTTGTTGTCGAACGACACGTAGAAGTCGGCAGGGGTCGAGGGGATCGGCCGGTCATAGGCCACCACCTTGACGCCGCGGGCGTGGGCGATGTGCACCAGCGCCGCGGCGGCCGACGAGTCCACGGGGTCGAGCACCACCACCTTGGCGCCCTGGGCGATCACCGAGTTGAACTGCTGCTGCTGCTGCTGGGCGTCGGCGTTGGCGTTCTGGTAGATCACCTTGCAGGACGGGCAGTCCTTCGCCATCGCAGCCTTGAAACCCGGGAAGTCGTGCTGCTCGTAGCGGGTCGAGGCCTGGTCGGGCATCAGGAACGCCACCGTGCCCGAGCGGGCGGCGTGGGCGGCCGGACCGAGAACGGCAACGGCGGCGAGTCCGGCGACGACGGCGAATGGTCTCATGGATCCTGCTTCCTTCCCTGGGTTGGGAGGGCGGATCGCACCTGTTCGCGGGACGTCGCCGGCCGTGCCAGGACGGCACGGACGATCCTCTCGGGCCCGTCCGGGTTCGCCCCGATATCGAGCTCGTTTTCCTCCCGCGTCCGGCCGTTTCCCGCACGCTCCATCGGTTGAGCAAGACGTGCACAATCGATTGAGCATACTTGCGGCATGGAAACGGGGGTGTCAAGAACCCGAACATGGTCCTGCGACAACCGGCACGACGCGTCACCATCTATGACGTTGCCACCAAGCTCGGCACCTCGCCGAGCGCGGTCAGCGCCGTGCTCAACGGCACCTGGCGCAAGCGGCGGATCAGCCAGGCGCTGGCCGACCGCATCGAGGCTGCCGCCGAGGCCGCCGGCTATGCCGTCAACCTGCAGGCCGCCGGGTTGCGTCGCGACCGCTCCGGTATCGTCGGCATGATCCTGCCCAAGTATGACAACCGCTATTTCGGCGAGATCGCCGAGCGCTTCGAGGCGATGGCCCGTGCCCGGCACCTGTTCCCGATCATCACCTGCACCATGCGGGACCCGAAACTCGAGATCACGGCAGCGAAGACCATGGTCTCGCATCAGGTGGACTGGCTGGTTGCGACCGGCGCCACCAATCCCGACGGCATCGCCGACCTGTGTGCCGCCGCCGGCGTGCAAACGTTCAACCTCGATCTTCCGGGCACCAAGGCGCCCTCGATCATTTCCGACAACTTCATCGGAGCATTGGAGCTGACACGAAAGGTGCTCGACGCGTGCAAGGCCGAGTTCGGCACCACGGATCCGATGCTGTTCGTGGGCGGCCGGGCGACCGACCACAACACGCGCGAGCGCCTGCGCGGCTTCCAGGTTGCCCACGCCGAGCGGGGCCTGCGGGTGCCGTCCGAGTTCGTGCTGGCCGGCGGCTACGCGGCGGAGAAAGCGGAAGGCGCTCTCGAACGGCTTGGTGCGCGGCAACCGACGCTTCCGACCGGCTTCTTCGTGAACTCGACCATCTCGCTTGAAGGCGTGGTCCGCTGGCTCCGCGGCCATGGAACAGCCGCTCCCCCGGTGCGCTTGGGCTGCTTCGACTTCGATCCGTTCGCCGAGCTTCTCGAAGAAACGGTCGCCATGGTCAGGCAGGATGTGGACGGCCTGCTCGCTGCGCTCTTTCGCCTGATCGATGGGCAGGCGCCCCCGGACGCGGCCAGGACATCCGGCACCGGCACGGCTCCGATCATCCTTGTCCCACCGCTGAACCCGATAAACTTCAGGGCTGGGTGCGGCCTGTTTCATGGGCTTCCCAGAGGTGGCGGTGTCGCGCGCTGATTACTCGGCATCCCTGACACTGTTCGTTCGGGTAGGCGGCGCGGCCGCCAGTGATCGTTTTGGAGACCGTTCGAGAACGGGCCTGGCGATGGACGGTGGCGTGACTCAGGCTTGGGATGTGGACCCGGGCGAGCCGGGGCCGGATGGCCGAGAGGACGGGGCGCTACCCGACCGGCCTGAGGAACGATGGGTGGGAGCGGGTTCGACCGCTCCTGCCGCCGGCGTCGAAGCGCGGCTGCAAACCCAAGGTGGACATGCGCGAGATGCTGAACGCGGTTCGCTACATGGTCCTTGGCGGCGGTGGATGGCGAATGCTGCCGGCGAAGCTTGGTCCCTTGCAGAAAGGCGACGACATCCAGGAGCTCGGGGTGCCTTCCAAGGGCGCCGCCCTTGATGACGGGACCAACCACGTCCCGGAGCGTCCTTCCGTTTCCGGAAATCATCTGACGGTTGCCGGGCTGTTGCGTGGTGGTGCGGGAGGCTGCTCGACGACGCTTTCGATCCGTTGAGGACGATCCCGACGCTTCCTGAAGCCTTCACCAGGCTCATCAGCTGATCCGCAGTCCCCCATCCACATCGATCGACACCCCGTTTACCATCGCAGCGTCCTCGCTCAGCAGGAAGCTGATCACGCTGGCGACTTCGGCCGGCTGGATGAAGCGCCCGAGCGGGATGCGGCCCAGCATCGGCGCCGACTTGGCCGGGTCAGACCAGGCGAACTCGCCCATCGGCGTCAGGGTCACGGTCGGGTTGACGCTGTTGGTGCGGATGCCGTGCGGCCCGAGCTCCAACGCCAGCACCCGCGTCAGCGCGTCGAGCGCGGCCTTGGATGCGCAATAGGCGGCGTGGTTGGCGAACGCCATGGAGGACGCGACCGAGGACAGGTTGACGATGGCGCCGCCCTTGCCGCGCCGGACCAGGTCGCTCGCCACCACCTGCGCCAGACGGAGCGGCGCCAGCGTGTTGACCGCCAGGATCGCCTGGAAGCTGGCCATGGTCGTGTCCAGCACGGACTCCAGGATGGTGATGCCGGCGTTGTTCACCAGCCCGTCCAGCGGCAGTGCTGCCGCCACCGCCTCGGCCGCGGCTTCCAGCTCGGCGAGGTCGATGGCGATGGTGGCGCAGCCGGTTTCCGCTCGCAGGGTGTCGAGGTCCGCCGCCGCCCGGCTCAGCGCCACCACCTCGGCGCCGTCGGCCACCAGCCGGCGCACGGTTTCCCGCCCGATCCCCTTGCCGGCGCCGGTGACCAGGATGCGCTGGCCTGCGAGCTTCGTCGTCATCGCGTTCCGTCCTCGTCCTCAAGCCGCGTGAACGGCGTTCACGCCGCCACCAGGTCCCGTCCCGCCAGAAGCGCCTCCATCGATGGCGGGCGGCCGCGGAAGGCGACGTAGAGCCGCATCGGGTCGTCGGTGTCGCCGGCGGCGAGCACGGTGCGCAGCCGCGCCGCGGTCGCCGGGTCGAACGGGTCGCCCGCCTCCTTGAACGCCTCGAAGCCGTCCGCGTCCAGCACCTCCGACCACATGTAGGAGTAGTAGCCGGCCGCATAGCCGCCGCCGGCGAACAGGTGCTGGAAATGCGGCGGACGGTGGCGGAGGCCGATCTCCGCCGGCATGCCGATGCCCTGGAGGAACTCCCGCTCGAACGCCTCGATGTCGAGCCCGGCCGGATCGGGATGGCGGTGCAGCGCCATGTCGATCAGCGCCGAGGCGGTGAACTCCACGGTGGCGAAACCCTGGTTGAAGGTGCGCGCGGCCAGCAGCCGCTCGATCAGCGCGTCGGGGATCGGCGCACCGGTCTCGTGGTGCCGGCAGTAGGCGCGCAGCGTCTCGGGCAGCGCCATCCAGTGCTCGTAGACCTGCGACGGGAACTCCACGAAGTCGCGCTTCACCGAGGTGCCCGACTGGGTCGGGTAGCGCACCCGGCTCAGCAGCCCGTGCAGGCCGTGACCGAACTCGTGGAACAGCGTGCGCGCGTCGTCGAAGGAAAGCAGGGTCGGCTCGGAACGGGCGAAGTTGTTGTTGTTGACGATGATCGGCGCGACCGGCGCGTCCAGGTTCTCCTGGTCGCGGTAGCTGCTCATCCAGGCGCCGGAGCGCTTGTCGCCGCGCGCGAAGTGGTCGGCCAGGAACAGCCCGACCAGCCCGTCGGCGTCGCGCACCTCGTAGGCGCGCACGTCCGGGTGGTATGCCGGCACGTCGGGGCGGGGGATGAAGCTCAGCCCGAACAGGCGGCTCGCGGTGTCGAACGCCGCCTGCTGCACCGCTTCCAGCACGAAGAACGGCTTGATCTCCGCCTCGTCCAGCGCGTAGTCGGCGCGACGCACCTTTTCCGCGTAGTAGCGCCAGTCCCAGGGGGCAAGCGGCCCTCCGACGCCCTCGGCGCGCGCCACCGCCAGCAGCCGGTCCCGCTCTGCCAGCGCCTTGAGGCGTGCCGGCGCCCACACCTGCTGCAGCAGCGCGTCCGCCGCGTCCGGGGTGCCGGCCATGGTGTCGTCCAGACGGAAGGCGGCGAAATCCACATAGCCGAGCAGCTGCGCCCTTTCCCGTCGCAGCGACAGGATCTCCGGGATCAGGGGACGGTTGTCGTGCGGCCCGGGATGGGTGCCGCGCCCGATCCACGCTTCGTACGCCGCCTGCCGCAGGTCGCGCCGGTCGGAGAAGCACAGGAACGGCTCGATCAGCGAGCGCGACAGGGTGATCGCGTAGCCGGGCAGGCCCCGGTCGGTCGCCGCCTGCGCGGCACCGGCGCGCACGAACTCCGGTAGCCCGTCCAGGTCGGCCTCGGTGATCGGCAGGTGCCAGTCCTTCTCGTCGTGCAGCACGTTCTGGCCGAACTGCGTGTGCAGCACCGCCAGCCGCTCGGAGATGGCGCTCATGCGTTCCTTCCCGTCCGGTTCCAGTGCCGCGCCGCTGCGCACGAAGCCGCGATGCACCCGCTCCAGCAGGCGCAGCTGGTCCGGCAGCAGGCCGAGCGCGTCGCGGCGCGCGTGCAGCGCGTCCACGCGCCGGAACAGCCCGGGGTCGAGCGACACCCGCATGCCGTGCTGCGCCAGCAGCGGCGACAGGGTGCGGTCGATCGCTTCCAGCTCGGCGCCGCCCAGGCTGACGGACAGGTTGGAGAACACCGCGCCCACCCGCGCCAGCGCCCGGCCGCTGCGCTCCATCGCCTCGATGGTGTTGGCGAAGTCGGGCTCCGCCGGATCGGCGGCGATCGTCGCGATCTCCGCCAGGTGCTCGGCCATCGCCTGCGCGAAGGCGGCCTCGAACTGGTCCGGCCGGATCCGGTCGAACGGCGGCGACCCGAACGGCGTGGTCCAGGGGAGGAGAAGGATGTTGCTGTCGATCATGCCCCGAATCCGTGCAGAAGCCGCGCGACGGGTCAAGCGGGTGGCGACGAGGAAGGGCCGCCGGCTCCTGCTCATGCTTCCGTGCAGGATCGGCGGATCTGCAGGACAGGCCGACGATCCTGACGCCGTCCTGCACGGGCGCAGGATGCTTCAGGCCTGTGATGCTCTTTGCCGATGACTTCGCGTCCGAGCGAGGCGTTCAGCGCGCGCTACGTCGACCGGATGCGCCACGCGGCCAGTGCGCTGCGGGACCGGCAGCCGAGCCCGTGTGGGACGTGATCGCCGCTGCGGTGCAGTCGACCTGGATCGCCGACGATGCCCCGCTCGCCCTGGCTGCGGCCCACCGCACCGGCGCCGACGTCCATGGCTTCCAGCCTACGGCTGGTCGCCGCCGCGGTGATCGGCGCGACCCGGGCCTGATCCTTGAGAAGGCCTTCAGCACCTTCCCCGTCGCGGACCTCGGCAGGCGCGGCGCCAGGATCGTCGTGTTCACCCTGACGCCTGTGAGCGGCGCCACCCGCCGAGAACCTGGTCGGCAGGCTCAAGGAACTGAAGCGCATCGCCATGCGGAGCGACAAGACCGGCCGGAACTGTCCCGCCAAGGTCTGCCTCGACACGGCCGTCCCTGGTTCCGGATGGATGTCAGCGCACCCCGTCGGCGGATCAGAGCGGATAGGCGGGATCGTACTGCATGACGCCGACGCGGTTGCCTTCGGTGTCCTGGATGAAGCTCAGCCGGCCGACCCCGTCGATCACGCAGGGCTGGGTCAGCCGCGTGCCGCCTTGCTCCACCACCGCCGCCAGCACCGGATCCAGCGCGTCGACGCCGATGGTGCATTCGAAGCCTCGCATGCCGTCGCCGGCCAGCGCCGTCTGCCGCTCCTGCAGCGCGCCGCCGACCCCGCGATCCCTGCCGGTCCCGGTGCGGATCAGGTAGTACCCGGGAGGTCCCCAGGGCTCGAAGCTCCAGGCGAACACGGCCTCGTAGAAGCGGCGTGCCCGCTCCACGTCGTCGGCGTGGATGGCGAAGTGGCGAAGATGGTTGGCCATGCCGGTCTCCTTCGAACCGGAACAGGATAGGGTGGCCGGGCGCGAGCGGCTTGCGCCAGGATGACAGGATGTGTCGGGAAGCTGACAGATGACGCTCATCCTGCGCAGCCTGTCCGCCACGTTCGCGCATGGCCACGTCATCGGCATGCACCGTCACGGCTGGGGGCAGCTGGTCTACGCGGCGCGCGGTGCCGTCGCGGTCGCGACTCCGGAAGCGGAGTGGCTGGTGCCGCCGGCGCGCGCTGTGTGGCTGCCGCCCCGGATGGCGCACCGGCTGCAGATGCAGGGGACGGCGCAGCTCAGGACGATCTACCTGGCACCGGCACGCGCGGCCCTGCTGTCCGACACGAGCCGCGGCGTGGAGGTGTCCGACCTGCTGCGCGCGCTCGTCCTGCACATCGCCCTGGCCGGTCCGCTGGATGATGGCGACCGCCGTGCCGCGACGCTCGCGGATCTGCTGGCGGACCTGCTCGAGCAGGCGGACGCGCTGCCCTTCCGGCTGCGCCTGCCGACGGACGCACGCGCCCTGCGCGCCTGCGCGCTGATGCGTCGCCAGCCCGGTTCGACCTTGTCGCTGGACCGGCTCGCCGCGCAGGCGGGCGCCAGCGACCGGACCTTGCAGCGCCTGTTCGTCGCCGAGACCGGGGTCCGGGTGAGTGAATGGAGGCAGGCGGCGCGACTGGCCCACGCGGCGACGCGGCTGCTTGCCGGTGCCAGCGTCACCGAGGCGGGTCTGGCCGCGGGCTATGCCAGCACCAGCGCCTTCGTCAGCGCGTTCCGGCGGCGGACCGGGGTCACACCGCTGGTGTATCGCGGCAGGAGCCGGAACAGCGTCGGCTGAGGTCGGATCGCCCTGCGGTTCCATCTCGCAGACGACGCTGCTCCTTTTATGCCGGGGCCGGGGCCGGGGCCGGGCCGTCACCGGCTCCGGATGGATCCTGATGGGCCCGTGCCGTCCTGCAGGATCGACCGGCCGGCCTGCGTCGGAGCCACGGGGTCCCGGTCGGTGGAATGGCATGGGACGTGCAGTGCTCAGCGGCCGCCCCTGCGGCACCCGATCCCCGCCCAGCCGGAGCCGCGCCCATGCGCACCACCGTCGACGGATCCGCACGCCGTGCCACCCGGATAAACCTGTTCAGCTTCGACACCGTGCCGATGCGGGCGTTCCACATGACGTGGCTCGCCTTCTTCGTGTGCTTCTATGCCTGGTTCGCGGCCGCGCCGTTGATGCCGGTGATCGCCAGGCAGTTCCACCTCAGCGCGCTGCAGGTCGCGAACATCAACATCGCCGCGGTGCTGGTGACGGTGGCCGGGCGGCTGGTGATCGGCCCGATGTGTGACCGGTTCGGCCCGCGGCGGAGCTACGTCTGGTTGCTGGTCGTGGGCTCGCTGCCGGTGTTCGGGCTGGCCTTCGCGCAGTCCTACGCGTCGCTGCTGTTCTTCCGGCTGCTGATCGGCGCCATCGGCGCCTCGTTCGTGATCTCGCAGTACCACGCCAGCGTGATGTTCGCGCCGAACGTGGTCGGCACCGCCAACGCGACCGTCGGCGGCTGGGGCAATGCCGGCGCCGGCGTCGCGCAGTCGGTGATGCCGCTGCTGGCGACGCTCGCGGTGTCGCTGGGCGTGGAGCAGCACTGGGGCTGGCGGGTGGCGCTGTTCGTGCCGGGGATCGCCATGCTGGCGATGGCGTTCGTCTACGCGCGGTTCACACAGGATCTGCCGCAGGGCAACCTCGACGACGTGCGCCGGGCCGGGCTGGCCGTGGAGGGGGCCAAGAAGGGCGGACTTGCGGCGATGGCGCAGGCCACCCGCAACTACCGGGTCTGGATGCTCGGCCTCTGCTACGGCGGCTGCTTCGGCATCGAGATCTTCATCCACAACATCGCCGCGACCTACTACGTGCACACCTTCGGCCTGTCGCTGCAGTCGGCCGGGCTGGCGGCAGGCGCGTTCGGGCTGCTCGCCCTGTTCGCCCGTCCGCTGGGCGGCGTGTTCAGCGACCTGTCGGCGCGAAGCCTCGGCCTCGACGGCCGCACCTGGCTGCTGTTCGGCACCATGGTGTGCGAGGGGGCGGGCCTGCTGATGTTCAGCCGCGCCCCGAGCGCCACGGTCGCAGTGACGTTGATGCTGTTCTTCGGGGTTTTCCTGCACATGTCGGCGGGCGCGGTGTACTCGCTGATGCCCTTCATCGACCGCCGGGTGATGGGCGGCGTGTGCGGCGTGATCGGCGCCGGCGGCAACGTCGGCGCGGTGCTGGCCGCCCTGCTGAACCGAGAGCTTCCGTCGCAGCGGGCCTGCCTGGCCATTCTCGGGGTGATGGTGGTCTGCCTCGCCTTCTGCGCGCTGGCGGTGCGCTTCTCGGCCGAGACGCGGGCGGCCGAGCGGGTGCTGTATGACGAGGCGCTGGTGCAGCGTGCCGTGGCACGGACGGGGGGCATGTCCGGCGACGGTCGCGCGGCGCGGCCGGTCTAGGACGGTGCGTCCTGGACCTCGACGCGCGCTCCATGGGCACATCTGGCCGCAAGGCCGCGTGCAGACGCCATCGGCGCATCAATTGCCATTTTTATCGCCAATCCGTCGCTGAAGGGCTGACATCAGGCGGCGGATTGCACAAGATCCGTGCTTCGGCTCAGGCATGGGACTTCCGGCGGCATGGCGATGGATGACCGAGCGTCAGGACAGGTCTCGATGCTGCCGGGCCGGTGGTGTCGCCGTGCCGCGGGCGCATCCGGAAGCTGATGCCCGACGGCGCTGCCACCGACGCGCTGCGCACGGATGCCACGCCCGCGTCCGGTTCGGCTGCCGCCACCGCCACGCATTGCCCGTACTGTGCCCTGCAGTGCGGCATGATGCTGAACCGGGATGCCGCCGGGACCTGGACCGTGTCGGCGCGCGACTTCCCGACCAACAAGGGCGGACTGTGCCGCAAGGGCTGGACCGCGGCTGCGCTGATCGACCATCCCGACCGGCTGACCACGCCGCTGGTCCGCGAGGCCAAGAGCGAGCGGCTGCGTCCGGCGAGCTGGGACGAGGCGCTGGACCGGGTCGCGGACGGAATCCGGCGGATCCAGCGGCGGGACGGGCCGGATGCCCTGGCGGTGTTCGGCGGCGGGGGCCTGACCAACGAGAAGGCGTACCTGCTCGGCAAGTTCGCCCGGCTGGCGTTGCGCACCGGCAACATCGACTACAACGGCCGCTTCTGCATGGCTTCCGCCGCGGCGGCGGGGTTGCGGGCCTACGGCCTCGATCGCGGCCTGCCGTTCCCGCTGGAGGACATTCCCGGCGCCGAGGCGATCCTGATCGCCGGGTCCAACCCGGCGGAAACGATGCCGCCGATCATGCAGTACTTCGAGGCGCAGCGCGCCCGCGGCGGCCGGCTGATCGTGTCCGACCCGCGTCGCACCGCCACCGCCAGGCTGGCCGACCTGCACCTCCCGCTGACCCCGGGCACCGACGCGGCGCTCGCCAACGGCATCCTACACGTGGCGATCCGCGCCAGGCTGATCGACCCGGTGTTCATCGCCGAACGCACGGTGGGCTGGGAGGCGGTGCGACGTGCGGTGTCGTCGGACTGGCCGGACCGGGTGGAGCGGATCACCGGGGTGCCGGCGCGCGACATCGAGCGCGCCGCGCACATGCTGGGCGAGGCGGCGACGGCGATGGTGCTGAGCGGCCGCGGCCCGGAGCAGCAGGCCCAGGGCACCGCCAACGCCACCGCCTTCATCAACCTGGCCCTGGCGCTGGGCCAGGCCGGGCGCAAGCATTGCGGATGGGGCTGCCTCACCGGACAGGGCAACGGCCAGGGCGGGCGGGAGCACGGGCAGAAGAACGACCAGCTTCCGGGCTACCGCAGGCTCGACAACCCCGAGCATCGCGCCGCGGTCGCGGCGGCGTGGGGGGTGGACCCGGACACGCTGCCCGCTCCCGGCATGCCGGCGGTCGAGATGCTGCACGCGCTGGGCCGGCCAGGCGGCGTGCAGGGGCTGATCGTGGCGGCGAGCAACATCGTGGTCTCGGCGCCTGACGCCGCCGGGCTGACGGCGCGGCTGGGCCGCCTGGAGCTGTTCGTGGTGCTGGACCAGTTCCTGACCGAGACCTCGTCGCTGGCCGACGTGGTGCTGCCGGTGCCGCAATGGGCGGAGGAGACCGGCACCATGACCAACCTGGAGGGCCGGGTGATCCGGCGCCGCGCCGCCAAGGCGCCCCCGCCGGGAGTCTGGACCGACACGAAGATCATCTCGGCGCTGGCCGCACGGCTCGGCTGCGAGGCCGCGTTCCCGGCCGAGCCGGAGGCGGTGTTCGCCGAGCTGCGCCGCGCCAGCGCCGGGGGTGCGGCGGACTATTCCGGCATGACGCCGGAGCGGATCGAGGCGGCGCAGGGGCTGTTCTGGCCTTGCCCCGGCGAGGACCATGCCGGGACGCCGCGCCTGTTCCTCCAGCGCTTCGCCCACCTCGACGGGCGCGCCCGCTTCACCGCCGTCAGTCGGCGCCCGTCCGCCGAGGAGCCGGATCGGTCCTACCCGCTGTACCTCACCACCGGCCGGGTGCTGACCCACTACCAGAGCGGCGCCCAGACCCGCCGCGTTGCCGAGCTGAACCAGGCGGAGCCGGCCGCCTTCGTCGAGATCCATCCCGACACCGCCAACGCGTTGGGCCTGCGCGCCGGTAGCCTGGCCCGCGTCACCACGCGGCGCGGCAGCGCGGTGCTGGCGGCGCGTCTGACCGCCGACATACGGCGCGACACCCTGTTCGTCCCGTTCCACTGGAGCGGCGCCAGCAACGCCAACCTGCTCACCATCGACACGGTCGATCCGATCTCGCGCATGCCCGAACTCAAGGTCTGCGCCGCCCGGATCGAGGCCGCCGCCACGCCATGAGGGACCGCCGCCCATGATCGAATCCACGCCGCGCATCATCACCGGCATCTTCGCCTTCACCGGCGCCGGGCTGCACCAGGCGGTGCCGCTGGACGGGGTGGCGGCCTACACCGTGCCGGTGGATCGCCGCGCGCAGCTGATCTACCTGCGCGCCGGCAACTCGGCCGACGCGCTGGTGACGCTGGTGCTGATGCGCGACGGCACGCCGATGCGTCTGTTCCCGATCGGCGCGAAGGCGAGCCTGCACGTGCCGCTGTCGGTGGTCGAGGACCTGTTCCCGGACACCGTGGTCACCGTGCACGTCGCCGCGGCGGAGGGCGTGTCCGGGCACGTGGTGCTCGACATGGGCCTGATGGAAGTCTGAGGAGAACCGCCATGGCAAAGCAGACGCTGGTCGTCATCGGCAACGGCATGGCGGGCGCCCGCGCGGTGGAGGAGGTGCTCGCGCGCGGTGGTGCCGAGCTGTACGACATCGTCATGTTCGGTGACGAGCCGTACGGCAACTACAACCGGATCATGCTGTCCAACGTGCTGTGCGGCGTGCAGGACGTGGGCGACATCACCATCAACCCGCTCGACTGGTACGCGGACAACGCGATCACCCTGCATAGTGGCAACCGGGTCACGGCGATCGACCGTGCGGCGCGGATGGTGACGGCGGCGGACGGGCTGCAGGTGCGCTACGACGTGCTGCTGATCGCGACGGGAAGCCGGCCGTTCATTCCGCCGATGGAGAACATACGCGACGCGAGCGGCGAGCTGCGGCACGGCGTGTTCGGGTTCCGTACGCTGGACGACTGCAATGCCATGATGGCGATGGCGAAGCAAAGCCGGACGGCGGTGGTGCTGGGCGGCGGCCTGCTCGGGCTGGAGGCGGCGCGCGGGCTGATGACGCACGGGCCCGGGGTGCACGTGGTGCAGAGCGGGCAGCACCTGATGAACGCGCAGCTCGACGCGGAGGGCGGGACCATCCTGCGCGGCGCCATGCAGGCGATGGGCATCGCCATCCATGTCGGGCAGCAGGCGCGCGCGATCGAGCTCGACGACGACGGGCAGGTCGCAGGCGTGCGGCTGAAGGACGGGGGCGTGATCGCCTGCCAGATGGTGGTGGTGGCGGCCGGGATCAGGCCGAACGTCGAGCTGGCGCAGCGGGCCGGGCTCACCGTGGAGCGGGCGATCGTGGTGGACAACCACATGCGCTGCCTGGACGACCGCAACGTGTTCGTGGTCGGCGAGTGCGCGCAGCATCGCGGGCAGGTGTACGGCCTGGTGGCGCCGCTCTGGGACATGGCCAAGGTGTTCGCCGACCAGGTGACGCAAGCGAACCTCGACGCTGCGTATCACGGCTCGAAGCTCGCGACCAAGCTCAAGGTGATGGGGGTGGAGCTGGCCTCGATGGGGCTGACGGAGCCGCAGGAGGAGCGCGACGAGGTGATCCGGTTCACCGAGACGCGCAGCGGCACCTACAAGAAGCTGATCGTGCGCGACGGGCGGCTGGTCGGCGGCATCCTGATGGGCGACATCTCCAAGGCCGCCTACCTGATGCAGTGCTTCGACCGCGACAGCCCGCTGCCGGAGGAGCGGCTGTCGCTGCTGTTCGACCTCGGCACGCCGTCGCAGAAGGTGACGCTGGACGAGATGCCGGCCGACGCGCAGGTGTGCAACTGCAACGGCGTTACCAAGGCGGCGATCGGTGCCTGCGTGGCTGCCGGCAAGCGCTCCACCAAGGCAGTGATGGACGCCACCCGCGCCGGCATGGGCTGCGGCTCGTGCAAGGCGCTGGTGGGCGAGGTGGTGGAATGGTTCTGCGGGGGCACCGCCGAGGAGGACCCGTCGGTGCACTACTACGTGCCGACCATCCCGATGACCAAGCCGGAGCTGGTGGCGGCGGTGAAGGCGCAAGGGCTGCGCTCTGTGTCCGCGGTGTTCGCCGCACTCGGCGGCGGACAGGAGGACGCGGGATCGAAGCCGGCGCTGGCCTCGCTGCTGATCACCGTGTGGGCGGACCAGTACGAGGACGAGCGCGACGCCCGGTTCATCAACGACCGGGTGCACGCCAACATCCAGAAGGACGGCACCTTCTCGGTGGTGCCCGAGATGCCAGGCGGCGTCACCACGCCGGCCGACCTAATCCGCATCGCCGAGGTGGCGCAGAAGTACAACGTGCCGCTGGTCAAGCTCACCGGCGGGCAGCGCATCGACCTGGTGGGCGTGTCCAAGCAGGACCTGCCGAAGGTGTGGGCCGATCTCGGCATGCCGTCCGGACACGCGTACGGGAAGAGCTACCGCACCTGCAAGAGCTGCATCGGCACCGAGTTCTGCCGCTTCGGCCTGGGCGACTCGATGGGGCTGGCGACGAAGATCGAGCGCCGGTTCCGCGGCGTGGACAGCCCGGCCAAGCTCAAGCTCGCCACCGCCGGCTGCCCGCGCAACTGTTCCGAGGCGATGGTCAAGGACATCGGCGCTGTGGCGATCGGCAACGACCGGTGGGAGATCTACGTCGGCGGCGCCGCCGGGGCGCACATCCGCAAGGGCGACCTGCTGTGCACGGTCGACGGCGAGGACGCGGTGATGACGGTCACCGCGCGCTTCATGCAGTACTACCGCGAGAACGCGAAGTGGAAGGAGCGCACCTACAGCTTCGTCCCGCGCGTCGGGCTGGAGCGGATCCGCGCGGTGGTGGTCGACGACAGCGACAACATCGTGGCCGGCCTCGACGCGGCGATGGAGGCGTCGATCGCGGCGGTCCGCGATCCCTGGCAGGAGGCGACGGCGCCGCGCACCGCCAACCAGTTCGCAGACATCGTGGTGCCGGAAGGGGTGCCGTGACGTGAGCGGCACGGGCACGTCGTGCGTGATCGGCCCGATCGAGCAGATCCCGGTCGGCGAGGGACGCAACATGGTGGTCGGCGACCGCACGCTGGCGGTGTTCCGGCTGCACGGCGGCGAGGTCTATGCCACGCAGCCGAACTGCCCGCATCGCGGCGGCCCGCTCGCCGATGGCCTCACCGGCAGCCACACGGTGATGTGCCCGCTGCACGACCGGGTGTTCGACCTGCGCACCGGCGCCGGGCCTGACTGCGCCATCACGGTGATGCCGGTATCGGTGCAGGACGGGCTCATGGTGGTCTTGCTTCCCTCCGCCCCAGCGGAACCGTCGCGCGTGGCCTGACGGTCCGGACTGGCCGACGGGGCCGAGGCGGCCGGTGCGCATCCTGAGCTGGAACCTGCTCAAGGCCGATGGCGCCGGCGTGCCGGACGTCGTTCGGCTGGTGGAGCGGCACCGTCCCGACCTTCTGCTGCTGCAGGAAGCCACCGAGGCCATCGAGGCGCTGCCCGGCGTGCTCGGCGGCCACTTCGCACGCGCGCCGATGCCCGGGCGCGATCACGGGCCGGCTGCCTGGAGCCCGCTGCCGTTCGAGGTCGACACGGTAGCACTTCCGTGCGCCGGCCGGCTCGACCTGCCGGTTCCGATCTTCCGCGCGGTGCTGCCGCGCCTCGCCCTGGTGCTGCGGCAGGACGCGCTGCAGGTGGCCAACGTGCATCTCGACCATGGCCAGCGCGCCAACCGCCGCCAGCTCCGCCACCTGCATCACCGCCTGCCCCGGCTCGACCTGGTGGTCGGCGACTTCAACGCCCTGGGCCGGACCGGCCTGCCCGGGTTCCGCGACATCGGGCCACGTTGCGCGACGCACCGGGCCTACGGGATCGTGCCGGTCCGGCTCGACCGCTGCCTGGCGCGCGGGCTGCGCTGCACGGCCGCCACCGCGCTCGCGTTCGGCAGGTCCGATCACCGGCCCATCCTTGTCGAACTCGCAGCGGATCACGACGGTTAGGACAGCAGCAGCGCACGGTCCGGACGCCAGCCGGACGGCGCGTGGTTCCTCGTTCCCGATGGATGGTGCCGATGCCCGAGACGATCGCCCCACCGCGCGTGCAGCTCGAGACCAGGGTCGAGCGGCCGCGGCTCCACAAGGTCATGCTGGTCAACGACGACTTCACGCCGCGCGCGTTCGTGGTCCTGGTGTTGAAGGCGGAGTTCCGGATGGACGAAGGACAAGCCAGCCGGGTGATGATGACGGCACACCAGCGCGGCGTCTGCGTCGTCGCGGTGTTCACCAGGGACGTGGCCGAGGCCAAGGCCACCAACGCGACCGACATGGCGCGCAGGAAGGGCTACCCGCTGCTGTTCACGACCGAGCCGGAAGACTAGCCTGCCTGGTTGCGGAACATTGTTGGGATCCGGTCCGACTGGCTATCCTGGAGCACGCCTGGCGGTTCCACCGCCCGACCGCCCTGCCAGCGAAGGAAGGGTCCCGTGATCGAGCAGCCGTTTCCCGTCGCGCAATCCGCCCGCCCGACTGGCGCCGGGGTGCTGGTCATCGGTGCGGGCTTCGCCGGTCTTGCCACAGCCTACTGGATGAACAGGCTCGGCTACCGGGTCACGGTGGTCGAGGTCGCGAACGGACTCCGGAAGGGCGGGACGCCCGTGGACATCGAGGGGGAGACGATCGGCGTCCTCGCCCGCATGGGGATGATCGATGCGGTTCGCGCGAAAGCGCTTCCTCCTCGCAGACTCGAGTTCAAGAACGCGGACGACAGCACGGTTGGCGTGTTGGGCGCTCAATCCGTCTCGGACGATGCAATGAACGAGAGGTACGAGATACATCGCGACGACCTGTTGGAGATCTTCTTCGCCTCGGTCGAGGGGTCGGCCGAGGTGGTGTTCGGCCAGTCGATCAAGCGGCTGGAGAATGGGTTGGACGACGTAGCGGTGACGTTCGATGACGGTTCCCGACGCGACTATGCGCTGGTGTTCGGATGCGACGGCAACCGCTCCAACACCAGGCGGCTGGTGTTCGGGGACACCGAGGACTTTTCCTTCTTTATGGGAGGTTATTTCTTCATCAAGATCGTGCCGACCACGGCGCTGCTGCCCGCCAACGTGTCGCAGATATTCAGCGTTTCCGGCCGGACGGCGCTGCTGAACGGCTACGACAACCAGACCGACATTGCCTTTGCGTTCCGTATCGAGCGCGAGATCGACCATGACCATCGCGATCGGGCGCAGCAGCGTCGCATGGTCCACGACCACTTCGACGGGCTTGGCTGGAAAGTGCCGGCCATGCTCGACCATGTGGACGCCGACGACGAGTTCTATTTCGACAAGGTGAACCAGATCAGGATGCCGGTCTGGTCGAAGGGGCGGGTCGCGCTGGTGGGTGACGCGGGTTATTGCGTGTCGCCGGTGGCTGGCATGGGCGGCTCCATGGCGATCATAGGCGCGGCGAGGGTGGCGGACGCCCTGCAGCGTCACGGAGGCGATCACGCTGCCGCCTTCCAGGAATACGATGACACGCTGCGCCCTTTCGTCGACGACGTGCAGGAGAGGGCAGTCAGCCTTGGTATGGCGTCGATGTTTCCATCCGACGACGCCGAGATCGCGGAGCGCAACCGCAAGCTCAGCGAGGGCACCATGAATCTGTAGGCATCCTTAAAGACTGCGGCCCTCCTGGGAAAAGCCTGCATCACTGCGATCAGGGCTGCGAGACAAGCCGCGAAACTGATTGAGGCGGCACCCTCGGCGGTCCGGGTGACCGGCCATCCGCGGATGCGGGCGGCCGGCACGGGCCGCGACGTGTCAGCTGCGCTTGCGTCGGGCGATCAGGCCGAAGCCGAGCAGGAAGGAGCCGAGCAGGGCCAGGGAGGCGGGCTCCGGCACGGCCACGTCCAGCACCGATGGGGCGCCGTTCTCGCGGGCGTAGTACAGCACGTAGCTGCCGGTGCTGGCGATCACGTCCGTGTTGGTTTCCGCGGTGGTGGGCGCGGAGTTGGCGGTGTCGATCGCGGTCTGGTTCTCGTACAGGCTGTAGCCGTCGTCATGGGTGATGGTCAGCACTGTACCGGCCGAAAGCTGGCCCAGGGTGATCTGGTAGAGCGAGCCGTAGCCGTAGCCGGACTCGCTGGCGCTGGAGTTCAGGAAGCTGTCAACCGTGCTGAAGTCCGCGACCTGGGTGCCGCCGTAGCTGAAGGTCGTCTGGCTGCTCGGGTTGTAGTTGGAGATGTTGGACGCCGAGAAGCCGAAGGCGCCGTTCAGGTCGCTGGGACCCGGCGTGTCGAAGGAGAGCGCGCCGGTATAGGTGAACTCGGCGGTCACGAAGGGTGCGCCCGGGCCGGCGCCGTTGAGCGGCTCGGCTCCCATCACCGCGTTGAACGGCGTGCCGTTGGTGGCGTCGGTGGAGACCTGCACGTCGTAGGAGGTGGCGTGCGCCGCAGGCGCAAGCAGGGCGGACGCGAGGCCCGCACCGAATGCCAGCGTAACGATGATTCTTTTCTTCATGACGTTCCCTTTCGACCTGGCTAACTTGCATGGCTGCTACAGATCCAGAAACAGGAGAAACGTCTCAGGAACCGATTCAATCGCAACTGTGGCCCAAAACTGTAAGGGAAATCGACACCGTCTCGGGACAAAGGCTTCCTGATCTGGGCTGACGAACATGCAGCTGCGCCCTGCCCGGCTGAGCGATGCCGACATCCAGAACCACCTGTCCCAGGACAACTGCAGCAACATCACGTGCCATCCGGGCTGGTGGTGCGGAGCCGCTGCGACGCGTCGTTCCCGGTGGCCACGGAGGCCGATCGGCGCGACCTGCCGCAGGAGACGCACGTGCTCCATGATGTCCGCCATCGCCGATCTGCATGCACCCTGACCGATCACCCGGGATCCCGGCCCGGTCGGCACCATGTCGAGCTTCCCGAGGGACCGAGCATCCGGCACACGGTGAGAACCTGGGCCTGCAGCCGTCCGCAAAGATCCACCTGGCCAGCCGGCTGGTCACGGCAATCGCCATGACGAGGGAGCGCTTTCTTCCCCGGACGTCCTGTCGGTCGGTGGTACGGGACGCGCCGCTCCATGGGAGCGCAGGATCGTGCGGCCTGACGATCAGCCGGCGTGGAACGTCTCGTTGCGCAGCCGCTTCTGGTCGTCCGGCTGCGCCGTCAGCATGCGCGGCTTGCCGCCGGACTCCGGGCGCCAGGGCAGCCTGTCGACGGCGGCGAAGATCCTGCCTTCCGCAACGCGCCGTGCGGTGCGGATCAGCGACGCCTCGGCGACGTCGAAGCCGTCGCCGGACCGCGTGAGTGCCACGTCGACGTTCATGATCCCGGACGGATGGCCGATGCGGATCGTGCCCTTCAGGCCGTCCTTGCCGCAGACCTGGTTGACCACCGTTCCGGGAACACAGGCGGCGGCGGCGCAGCTGCTTCCGGTCACCTGGTAGGACTTGTGGACCATCCCGTCGAGCAGCGAGAAGGCGTGGAAGTCACACTCGTCCGCCTTGTGCAGGTTGCCGGAGCCGTACTCCGCCCGGTCCTGCGGCCTGGAGATCAGCGCCAGGAACGGCGAGTTCGAGCAGACGACCTTGACCTCCTCCATGCTCGCGGCGAAGCCCAGCTTCATGCCGACCGCCAGCCGGAACCGCTCGAAGCGCTGCATCAGTTCCTTGTTTCCGGTCAGCTCGTCCGGGTTCTCCGTCCCCGACAGCCCGAACGTCTCGGCCTTGGCGAACACGATCAGGTTGGCGAGGTCGACGGCGGAGAACTCGACGCGGCCCAGATCTCGACGTCGATGGTGTCGGACGCGTTGCCGGTCGGCAGCAGGCCCTTGCCGTGCGTGCCGACCAGCCTGTGCAGGTCGCGCACCAGCGGCGAGCCGGTGCCCGGGACGCCCGAGATGTGCTGGTCGCCCAGCACGCGCGGCAGGCCGTTCCTGGTCTGCACCTTGATGGCGATGATCTCGTTGAAGTTGGTGGCGTGGACCCGCACGGTCGTCTCGTCGCCCGTGGCCGTCACGAAGCCTTCCTCGATCGCGTAGGGCTCCATCGTGGAGGAGATGTTGCCGCAGTTCGCGTCCCGGCTCGCGAGCGGCGCGTTGATGGCGACCTGGTAGAACGCGTAGTCGATCTCGGTGTCCGGTCGCGTCGGCGGACCGACCACGGCGAACTCGCTGGTTAGCGGGTCTGCGCCGCCCAGGCCGTCGATCTGGCGCCGGTCCGGCGAGCCGCAGGCGGCCAGGATCCAGGCTGCGACCTGCTGCTCGTCCTGACCGGCAGGTGGCGCCGGTCGATGATGACGGCCTTGCTGGTGCCGCCCCTGTAGTACACCATCGGGGTCGCGATCTGCTCGTCCGGCTGCTGGCGCTGATCGTTCATGGACCGTCTCCCGGCTGCAGCCTGATGTCCGGGATGCTCCCGGACGGCGCCAGAGAGAGATCCCCCGGATCGGCAGCGGATCGCGGCCCGGACGACCATACCGTCGGTCTGACCGCCGCCGCGGCGGCGCCTCCGGGAGCGGTGAGGATCCTCGGAACGGCAGCCACCGCGGAGGGTCGCCCCAGGATCAGGCTGCGACGTGTCCCGGTGGCCTGGATGATGTCGATGCTCACGTCTTTCCCCTTGACGATGCCGGAAGCGGTCCGTTCGTGCGATGCGTGTTGCGCTGCGGCTATCCGGCACCTGGCGACAGCCTGAGCCTGTAGCTTTCCCGTCCCGACAGCACGACCTGGCTGCGCTGGTTGGTCACCGTGATCGCCATGACCAGATAGCCCGTGCCGTTCCGCGGCGTGAGCTCGGCGATCTTCAGCTCCGGGTAGAGCGTGTCGCCGACGAAGGAGTCGACGAGGAAGTCGCAGGACAGGCCGGTGAACGCTTCGAGGACGTTCTCCACGTAGTCGGAGAACAGCGTGGCGCCCGGGACGCAGAAGGACAAGACCTGGATCGGCTGGATCAGCGCCGCCTTGAGGCCGATGCTCTTCGCATACACGTCGTTGTAGTGCCGCGGGTTGTTGTCCAGCGAGACCGCCTGGAACGCGGAGGTGAGTGCTTCCGTGAGCGTCCGGCCGGGTGCGCGGAACACGTCGCCGACCCTGAGATCCTCGAACCGCTTCGGCGGGACGATGGGATAGTTCCTCGGATCGAAGGCCGGCTGCGTCACAGGCGAGCCCATGTCCGACGGCGGCGGGCGTGCGGCGGCGGGTCGCGCACCGGCGGCCAGGACCATCGGCAGGGCGACCGCAGCGGACGCGCCGGCGACCACCAGGTTGCGGCGGCCCATGGCCGGCGGGATCGTGTCAGGCGTCATCATCGTTCTCCTTGGTTGCGGCGACAGGCCGTTCGGCAGGCGCCGATGAGCCTGCGGCAGGGTGGGTGGACTCAGACCCGCTTGACCCAGACCGCCTGGGCGTTGGTGAACTCGCGTATGCCGAAATGCGAAAGCTCGCGTCCGTAGCCGCTGTTCTTCACGCCGCCGACCGGGATGCGTGGGTTCGACGCGGTGAAGCCGTTGACGAACACGCCGCCGGTTTCCAGCCTGCGGGCGATCGCCTGGGCGCGGTCGAGGTCGGCGGTCCACAGGTTGCCGCTCAGCCCGTATTCGCTGCAGTTCGCCAGCTCGATCGCGTGCTCCGCGTCCCGGGCCTGGATCAGGGCCGCCACGGGCCCGAAGATCTCCTCGTCGAACGCCGCCATGCCCGGCTCGACGTCCGCCAGCACGGTCGGCTGGTAGAAGTAGCCGGGCCCGTCCACCTTGCTGCCACCCAGCAGGAGCCTGGCGCCCCCGGCCAACGAGCGGACGACCTGGTCGTGCACCCCGTCCCGCAGGTCGGAGCGGGCGATCGGGCCCTGGGTGGTCGCCTCGTCCAGCGGGTCGCCGACCTTCAGCCGCCGCACCGCCTGCACGAACTTCGCGGTGAACTCCGCCGCGATCGGCTGCTCCAGGATGAAGCGCTTGGCGTTGAGGCAGACCTGGCCGGTGTTGTTGAAGCGGGCCGGGATGCCGGCCGCCACCGCCTTGTCGATGTCCGCATCGGCCAGGACGATGAACGGGTCGGCACCGCCCAGCTCCAGCAGCGACCTCTTGATCAGCCTGCCGGCCTGCGCCGCCACCGCGGAGCCGGCGCGCATGCTGCCGGTCAGGCTCACCCCCGCGACCCGTCGGTCCTCCAGCACGGCCTTGATGCCGTCGTTGTCGGCGTTCAGCACGCAGAACAGCCCCTTCGGCAGCCCGGCCGCCTCCCAGGCCTCCTGCAGCAGGTAGGCGCAGCGCATGGTGTTCGGCGCCGGCTTCAGGATGAACCCGTTGCCGGACAGCATGATCGGCACGCAGGCGCGCACCGCCTGCCAGAGCGGGAAGTTCCACGGCATGATGCCGAGGATCGACCCGATCGGCAGGTAGGACACGTAGACCGCGTCGTCGCCCTCCACCTCGACCGGCTCGTCGGCCAGCAGGCCGGGACCGTGCTCGACGAACCATCGCGCGGTGGCGGCGCACTTCTCGATCTCGGCCACCGAATCCTTCAGGATCTTGCCCATCTCGGCAGTGATCACCGGCGCGATGCGGTCCTTGCGCAGCAGCAGGGCGTCGCCGAACCTCGAGTAGATCGCGGCACGCTCCGGGAGGGGAACGTCCCGCCAGGTCTCGAACGCGCTGCGGGCTGCACTCAGCAGCGCCTGGATTTCTCCCTCCGTCTGGAACGGGAAGCGCTCGATCAGGACGCCGGTGGCAGGGTTGCGGGAGACCGCCTCGGGTGATGGGGCCGGCTGGGTGTCGGGCATGGTTGGTCCTCGTCTTGGATGCGGCCGAACCGGGCCGGTGCGGCTGAAGGAGGGGGCGCTGCGCCGTCAGCTTCTCAGGATCAGGCCGAGGCCGCCGGTCATCACGACGGCGCCGGCGATCCGCAGCAGGCTGAGCCTGTGCACGGCGAAGCCGACGACGCCGAAATGGTCGAGCATGATCGAGACGATCATCGCGACCGTGACGGTGACGCCGGTGAAGACGGACGCGCCGAGCCGGTCCGCCACCAGGGTCAGCGACAGCACGTAACCGGCGGCGAACAGGCCGCCGAGCCAGCTCCACCAGGGTGCCTGGGCCAGGCTGGCGGCACCGGGAAAGGCCTGGCCGGTGGCGAGGGCCGCGACCAGCGCCGTCGACAGGGCGACGGCGAAGGTCGCCGCCACCGCCCACACCGGCTGGCCCACGGTCCGGCTCAGCGTCGCGTTCATGCCGCCCAGGAACGGGTTGAGCACGCCGGCGAACACCGCGATGGCCAGCAGGCCGAGCTTCATGGGGTGCGCTCCCGCGGCCGGGTCAGGCGTTCCCGGGCTGGTCGGCGAGCCAGGCGGCGACGTGCTGCACCGTGTCGCCGTACCAGACCTCGTACTGCTGGCGCGACACGTAGCCGAGGTGCGGCGTCGCCACGACGTTGTCGAGCGTGCGGAACGGGTGGTCCGCCGGCAGCGGCTCCTGGTCGAACACGTCCAGCGCGGCGCCGCCGATCGCCTTCGCCCGCAGCGCCGCGAGAAGGGCGGCCTCGTCCACGATCGGCCCGCGCGAGGTGTTGACCAGCCAGGCCGTCCGCTTCATCAGCGCCAGCTCGGCCGCGCCGACCAGGCCCCGGGTCGCCTCAACCAGGACCAGGTGGATGGACAGGACGTCCGACTGGCTGAACAGCTGCTCCCTGGTGACGACGACGGCGCCGGACCTGTCGGCCTCCTCCCGGGTGACGCGGTCGCTCCAGGTGATCACGTTCATCCCGAAGACGCGGGCGATCTCCGCGATCTTGCCGCCGATCCGCCCCAGGCCCAGCACGCCGAGGGTCCTGCCCCCGAGCTCGTCGCCGACCGTCTGCTGCCAGCCGCCGGCGCGCAGGCGGGCGGCTTCCGCGGCAACGTCGCGCGCGCTCGCCTGGATCAGCGCCCAGGTCAGCTCGATCGGTGCCGTCAGGCTGCCCCGCGTGTTCTCCACCACGATGCCGCGCCGTTCGGCCGCATCCGCGTCGATGGAGGTGTTCTTGGGGCCGGTCGAGACGATCAGCTTCAGCCGCGGCAGGCGCTCGAGGATGGGTCCGGGCAGAGGCGTCCGCTCGCGCATCACGCAAAGGACGTCGAACGGCTGCAGCCGCGCCACCAGCGCGTCCGGGTCGGCGACCGTGTCGGTGAACACCTCGACGGAGGCCTGGCGCATGACGCCCGACCAGTCCGCCATCGTCAGGGCGACGCCCTGGTAGTCGTCGAGAACGGCAATCCTGATCGTCATGATGCAAGCTCCTGTCTGGGTTCGCGTCGGCGGCCTCGACGATCGAGGCGTTCAAACGGCCTGGGCGGTGGCCGTGCGGCCTAGCCGGCCTCGGCGGCCAGGTCCCGGAACACCTGGTCCGCGACCTTGACGCTCTCGATCGCCGCTGGCACGCCGCAGTAGATCGCGGTCTGCAGCAGCACCTCGCCGATCTCGTCCCGGGTCAGGCCGTTGTTGATCGCGCCGCGGACGTGGAGCTTCAGCTCGTCCGGCCGGTTGAGCGCGGTCAGCATGGCCAGGTTGACGATGCTGCGGTCGCGCCGCGGCAGCCCGGGGCGGGACCAGATGTCGTTCCAGCACGCCTCGGTGACGAACTGCTGCAACGGGCGCATGAAGTCCGATACGCTGCCGACCGAGCGGTCGACATAGGCGTCGCCCAGGACCTCGCGACGGATCCTCAGGCCCTGGTCGTATCGTTCGCTCATGTCGCTGCGTCCTTCCTGCGTTCCTGTCGCCTGAAGGAGATCGTGACGCGGCGCGACCCGTGCCAATACGCCGGACCGGCGAACGTCATCGCCCCTGGCGATACCGGAACTCCCGTGCCCGATCCGTGCGGGCGCCGGCCGCGGTCAGGGATGGCGGGTGGTGTCGCGGACCAGGGAGACCAAGTTCTGGACCACCTTGGAGGCATCGACGCGGCGCCAGACCAGGCAGAGCGTGATCGATGCCTCGACGTCCCCGATCGGACGGTAGATCACCCCGGGCGCCCTGACCTGCTGCATGCTGGCGGGAACCAGGGCGATCCCGAGCTCGGCGGCGACGAAGCTGATCACGGTCGCGAGCTGCGGCGCCTCGCGCCCCAGCCGCGGCTCGAAGCCGACGCTGCGGCATGCCTCCACCACCGTCCGATGAAGCTCGGGTCCCACGCTGCGTCGTTTCATGATGAACGTGTCGGTCGACAACGCGGACAGACGCACCGCGTCGTCGCCGGCGTGCCGATGGGCGACAGGCAGGACGGCGACCAGCGGCTCCACCCTGACCGGGAGGACGTTGAGCGGCATGCCCTCCCGCGACCTCGAATGGGTGAAGGCGACGTCGAGCGTGCCGGCTTCCACCCCCTGCAGAAGCGCGTGGGTGTTGCCCTCCTCCAGCAGGAGCTCCACCTCCGGGTAGCGTCGGCTGAAGTCGCGGATCGTCAAGGGCAGCAGGGCGTTGAAGTGGGCCGAGCTCGTGAAGCCGAGGTTCAGCCGGCCGGTCTCGCCCCGGGCGGTGCGCTGGACGGCGATCACCGCGTTGTCCGACGACGCCAGCGTGCGGCGGCTTTGCTCAAGAAACGCCTTGCCGGCCTCGGTCAGTTCCGCCCCGTGCGGGACGCGTCGAAACAGGATGCTGCCGAGCTCCGCCTCCAGGTCCTTGATCTGCTGGCTCAAGGGGGGCTGGCCGATCCCGAGGCGGATGGCGGCGCGGGTGAAGTTCAGTTCTTCCGCGACCGCCACGAAGTACCGGATGTGCCGCAGTTCCACGGTGCCTCCCGAGGCTGTCAGCTCCTGAAGAGGTCGTGGATCGAGCCCCGATCGAGATGATGGCCTGTCGCGGCGCCGCCGGGCAAGATTTTCCGGTCCGCCGCCGCCGCTCCCGATGCCGTTCCTGCAGACCGCGGCGGGAGATTCGGAAAGTCTGTCCTTTCCGGCTGGTCGGCTCGTCGGTCGTACGTGGGACAGGCAGGCGCAGCCGGCGCGGCGCCCGATGACCGACCGCCTTGCGCGGCGGCAGGTCGGCCGGCTCCTACAGCACGAGCTCGGTCATGCCGCAATTCGGCAGGAACACCCCGGTCAGGTGGAAGAAGAACGTCCCGTGCCCGACCACGGCGACGTGGCGCTCGGGGCGACCGGCCAGGAAGGCGCGGAACAGCGCGACCCGCTGCAGCGTGGTGTCCAGCGGCTCGACCTGGAGACCGTTCGCGCCGGGCTCGCCCTGCGCATGCCACCAGACGTCGTCCAGGTGGGCGAAGTCGAGCGCCGGATAGTCGGCCACCAGGTGCGCCGGCGCGCGGCCGACGTCGCCGCTGCCTTCCAGCCGCTCCCGGTGCAGCGCCTCGACCACGAAGCGCGGCCTCGACCGGTGCCCCTCGAAGATGCCGAGCGCGGTCTGCAGCGCGCGCGTCAGAGGGGTCACCACGACCAGGTCGACCGGATGGTCGCGCAGCTTCTCCCGGGCCTCGCGCACCTGCGCTTCCCCGGTCGGGGTCAGCCGGGCGTCCGGCACGCCGGGATCGATGCCGGTCTCGTCATAGGCGACGTTGGCGGTCGACTGGCCATGGCGGATGCAGAGGATGGTGTGCGGCATGCGCCACACCTAGTCGGCCTGCCGCCTCGCGGCAACGCGCCCGTCCTTCGCCGCAGGCCAGGACCACGTCACGGCGCCTTCCGGGCCGCCGCCGGATCCTGGTCCGGCTGGTCGGAGTGAGAGGATTCGAACCTCCGGCCCCTGCGTCCCGAACACAGTGCTCTACCAGGCTGAGCTACACTCCGATTGGGGGGCGTCTTACAGGCCGGGACGGGAGGTGGCAAGGCTCCTACAGCATCGCCGGGTCGCCGGCACGGACCGTGGATCGGGTCCGGTCGAGGCCGGCCAGGCGAGCCAGGGCCGTCGGCGCGTCGGGCAGGTGCTCGAACAGGGCGCGGGCGGAAGCATCGGCGAAGCCGTCGGCGATCGCGCGCTCGACCGTCCCGATCAGGTCGCGCGCCCAGCCTGCCACGTCGACGATCAGGATCGGCTTGTCGTGCAGCCGGAGCTGGCGCCAGGTGAGGATCTCGAACAGCTCGTCGAAGGTGCCAAGGCCCCCCGGCAGCACCAGGAACGCGTCGGCGGCCTCGAACATGTCCTGCTTGCGACTGTGCATGGAGTCCGTGACGGTCAGGTCCGCGACGCCGTCGTGCATCACCTCGCGGTCCTGCAGGAAGCGGGGGATCACGCCATGCACCGCGCCGCCGGCCGCGAGGGCGGCGTCCGCTACCACCCCCATCAGGCCCACCTTGCCGCCGCCGTAGATCAGGCGGATGCCGGCCTCGGCCAGGCCGCGCCCGATCGCCTCGGCCGCCTCGGCGTAGGCCGGGTCGTTGCCGAAGCGCGAGCCGCAGAACACGGCGACGGACGGAAGGGTCGGCATCGCGGGCGCTCCGGAGGCGGTCTAGGGCGGGTCCCGAGCCTATCCCAGGGCGGCCGGGGAGGCGAGGCTGCCCGGCGGGCGGGCCCGCAGCCAGACGCAGATCGCCAGCCCAGACAGGCTGGCGGCGGCGGCGCACAGGAACAGGCTCGCGTAGCCGTGGTTCCTGGCGACCAGCCCGAGCAGCGGGCCGCTGAGGCCGAGCGAGATGTCGAGGAACACGCTGTAGGCGCCGATCGCCGAGCCGCGGCTGTTCGGCGACACCCGCGCCACGGCCAGCACGCCCAGCGCCGGGAACACCAGCGCGAAGCCGGCGCCGGTCAGGGCGCTGCCGAGCACGGCGACGAACGGCGTCGGCGCCTGCCACAGCAGGAGCAGCCCGCCCGTCTCCGCCGCGAACGACGCGATCGACACCACGAGGCCGCCGCGCCGGTTGATCTGGGCGGCGAACAGCAGCCGCATCAGCATGAAGGCGATGCCGAACGCCGAGAGTGCCGCACCCGGACCGGTGATGCCGGCGCCATGCCAGCCCTGCGCCTCGTAGAACAGGGTCACGAAGGCGGCCAGCACGCCGAAGCCCACCGAGCCCAGCGCCAGCGCGGTGCCGAACGGCGCCACGCTGCGCAGGATGCGGGTGAAGCCGACCCGCACGCCGCCGCCTTGCGCCGCCACCGCCGGCTTTCGCCAGGCCAGCGCCAGGCCGGCCAGCGACAGCAGCAGGGTCAGCAGGCCGAGCGGCACGGTGCCGCGCGTGCCGGCGATCGCCAGGCCGAGCGGCGCGCCGAACGCGATGCCGCCATAGGAGGCGACGCCGTTCAGCGAGATGATCTGCGCGGTGCGGGCGATGCCGACCCGGCCGATCGCCCAGGTGATGCAGCCGGTGCCGGTGCAGCTTTCGCCGCAGCCCAGCAGGCCGCGCGACAGCAGGAGCAGCAGGAGGCTGACCAGCGGCCGATGCCGGGCGAGGCCGGACAGCAGGAGCAGCAGCCCGGCGCCGGCGCAGGCGGACAGGCCGAGCAGCACCGCGCGCTTCGGGCCGGCGGTGTCGGTCATGCGTCCGGCGAAGGGACGGCTGGCGAAGGTGGCCAGGTACTGCAGGCTGACCGCCAGCCCCGCCGCCACCGCGTCGAGGCCGAGCACGCGGTGGACGAACACCGGGATCACCGCCAGCGGCAGGCCGATGGTGATGTAGCACAGCAGGGTGAGGTACACCGTGGCAGCGATCCGCCAGGTCGGGGTGACGCGGATCGCCCGGAGCAGCGGCGGGGCAGGCATGCGGCGATGGCTCCTGTTGCCCGGGCGGGATGCTATCGTGGTCCGGCGGCATGGCGGCGAGACGCCGCGAGGTAATGTTACAACGGCGGGAGGCGGCGGCCCAGATGCGCGACGACGAGGAGCACGGGCGGCCAATGCCCGACGATGGCGGATACGCCACCCTGTCCAGCCGGATCGCCTACGAGAACCGCTGGTTGCGGCTGCGCGAGGACGTCATCCGGCGGCCGGACGGGTCGGACGGGCTGTACGGGGTGGTCGAGCGCGACGACTTCGTGGTGGTCGCGGCGGTGGAGGAGACGCAGGCGGGCCGCAGCCTGACCCTGGTCGAGCAGTACCGCTATCCGATCGGCCGGCGGCTGTGGGAGCTGCCGATGGGCATGTGGGAGGAGCGGCCGGACGCCACCCCGGCCGAGATCGCCGCCGGCGAGCTGGCCGAGGAGACCGGCCTGGTGGCGTCGGCGATGCGCCACGCCGGCACGCTGTTCCAGGGGGCCGGGTACTCCAACCAGAAGGGGCACGTGTTCCTGGCCACCGGGCTCGGCCGCACCGCGGTGGCGCGCGAGGCGAGCGAGCAGGACATGGTGGCGCGGGCCTTCCCGCTCCCCGAGGTCGAGGCGATGATCGCGGACGGGCGGATCACCTGCATGGTGACGATCGCGGCCTTCGGGCTGCTGCGGTTCAAGGGGATGGCGTGAGCACCGAACGGATCCCCACCCTGGACCTGCGCCGGCTCGACACCGATCCGGACGCGTTCGCGGCCGAGCTCGGCGCGTCCTATCGCCGGTTCGGCTTCTGCTGCTTCGACCACCACGGTATCGCATCCGAGCTGACCGAGGCGGCCTATGCCGACTTCGCCCGGTTCTTCGCCCTGCCGACCGAGACCAAGGCCCGCTGCACCGTGCGCACCCCGGGCGGCGGCGGACGCGGCTATGTCGGGTTCCGGGTGGAGACGGCCAGGACCAGCACGATCCCGGACCTCAAGGAGTTCTTCCACGTCGGCCGCGACGACCCGCCGCCGGACGACCCGGTGCTGCGGCCCAACGTGTGGCCGGAGGAGGTGGACGGCTTCCGGACGCATGCGAGCGCGCTGTTCCGGGCGATGGAGGCGGCGGGTGGCCGGGTGCTGACGGCGATCGCGCGCGACCTCGGCCTGCCCCCGGACTTCTTCGCGACCGTGGTGGACCACGGCGACTCGATCCTGCGCGCCCTGCACTACCCGCCGATCGATCCCGAACACCTGCCGGCGGTGCGGGCGGAGGCGCACGAGGACATCAGCCTGGTCACCCTGCTGGTCGGCGCCACCGCGTCGGGGCTGGAGATCCTGACCCGCGAGGGCCACTGGCTGCCGGTGGAGGCGGAGCCCGGCACGCTGGTGGTGAACGTCGGCGACATGATGCAGCGGCTGACCAACCGGGTGTACCCGTCCACCACGCACCGCGTGGTGAACCCGGTCGGGGCCGCGGCGGCACGGAGCCGCTACTCGATGCCGTTCTTCCTGGCGCCGAACATGGAGTACCGGATCGAGACCCTGCCCGGCTGCATCGGGCCGGAGGGCGACCTGTTTCCCGAGCCGATCACCGCGGGCGACTACCTGCTGCAGCGGCTGCGCGAGATCCGGCTCCAGGCGGACCCGGCGCGGCCAGGCTGAGGCCGGGACCCGGCGCAGGCGGGGACACGGGGCCCTGCGCTGCCGTGGTGGATCGCGTCGAGCCGGCCCGGCTCGGCGAACCCCATCGGGCTGGGCAGCCCCGGCGCACTCAGGGCGGTGTCGAAGTGGAAGCGGCAGACTGCCCGACCGGTCCGGGGCAGGCTAGCGTCGACACCCTGCACCTGTCCCGCCGCCACGGAGGCATACCCGGCGTCGCCGTTGCCGAACTGCCGCCCCGGGCCGCCCATGGCGGCGGCCACCTTTTCCGGCCGGAACTCGCCGTCAGGCGCCGCCTGGACCATCCGACCGCCGCGATACCGAGGACGCGGGGGAGGCGACCCCGAGCGAAAGCTTCTGGCGCGTGAACATCTCCGACCGGTTCAACCCGAACGCCAGTATGCCGACCGGCCGCTGTCCGTCCGCGGCAACGAGACGGCCGGCTCTCGGCCTTGAGGACCTCCGACCGCCCGTCTCGCGGATCGCCATGGCCTTCATCGACTGCATCAGTGCGCTTCTCACGCGCCCGGGCCGCCCGGCCAGTGCCGCGTCAGGAACCCGGCGGCGGCATCGAGGGCGCGGCGGGCGGTCGACAGCTCCTCCGCCGATCGCTGGAACACGTGGTGCAGTCCCTCGAACACGTCGAGCTCGACCGTGCCGCCCTTTTCCGCGGCCACGACGGCGTAGCGACGCGCGTCGTCGAGTAGCAGCTCGTTCGTGCCGACCTGGATGGCGAGCGGAGGCAACCTGTCGGGCACCCCGTAGAGCGGTGACCCGCGGCCGTCCCGTGGGTCGGCGCCGCCGAGGTACGTGGCGGCTGCCTGCGCGAGCACCTGCGGCTGGAAGATCGGGTCGCGGGTGGCCGGGTCGCCGAAGGACGAGCCGGTCAGTGCAAGATCCACCCACGGCGAGAACACCGCGACCGCGGCGATGGCGGGGAGGACGTGGCGATCGCCCGCGACCGCCAGGGCGAGCGCGCCTCCGGCGGAGTCGCCGACCAGGGCGAGCTGGTCCACGCCCTCCGTCCCGAGCCAGCGCCGCGCCGCGAGCGCCGCGTCGTGGGCGGCCGGGAACGGATGCTCGGGTGCCAGCGGATAGTCGAGGACGAACACGGCGACGCCGGCGCGGATCGCGACCTGGCTGGCGAACCCGCGGTAGGCCGCGGCGGAGCCGAGCATGTAGGCCCCGCCGTGCAGGAACAGGATCGCCCGACCGGCGGGCGTGCCTGTCGGCCTGACCCACCAGCCGGAAACGTCGTCCCGGTCCACGGCGTCCAGGGCGACGCCTTCGGCGATCGGGGTCCATGCGGTCATCGCGTCGTAGGCGTCGCGCCGCGAGCCGGGAAAGCCGGCGAGATGCCGGGCGACCGCGGCCAGCACCGCGTCCGCGGCCACGCGTTCGTCGTCGGACAGGGAGTGTCGGCTCTCGACGAGGCCGATCGAGAGTGAGTTCGTCATGGTCGCCGCCTTCCAGTGAGCGTGTCGCCTTGTTTGGCGGGGCACCTTTATCCATTCCTGACCTTGCCGATCAGACCGCATGGAAGAATAGTACTCATTCCTGCCAGGAAGCCTTTCCCTGACGAGCCTGGATCGAGGATCTGGTGGTGGATCGGTTGGACGTCCTGCGCCTGTTCGTGCGTGTGGTGGAAAGCGGCAGCTTCTCGGCGGCCGCGCGGGAAGCCGGCCTGGGCCAGCCCGCGGTCAGCAAGCAGATCGCGGCGCTCGAGGCGCACCTCGGCGTCCGGCTGCTGCAGCGCACGTCGCGCAGCATGGCCTTGACTGAGACCGGGCGCGCCTGCTACGAGGCAGCCCTGCGCGTGGTGGACGACGTCGAGGCGCTGCAGGTCCTGGCCGGCCAGGGCCAGGCGGCGCCGTCCGGCCTGATCCGGGTGAACGCGGCGCCGGTGTTCGGCCGGCTGCACATCGTCCCGCGGCTCGGCCGCTTCCTCGCGCGCCACCCGGACATCAGGATCGAGCTGTCGGCCTCCACGGACCGGCTGAACCTGATCGAGGAGGGCCTCGACCTGGCGATCCGCCACGGGACGCTCGACGACAGGTCGCTGACCGCCCGGAAGCTGGCGACGGTCCCGTTCGTCACCGTCGCGACCTCGGCCTACCTCGACGCGGCCGGGGTGCCGGCCACGCCGGACGACCTGGAACGGCACGCCTGCGTGATCTTCTCCGCCGGAAGCGGACCGCAACCCTGGCCGTTCGAGAGCGCACACGGCGCGACGGTACACCATCCCGCGGGACGCTTCCGGACCTCGGACGGCGAGCAGCTCCGGGCCGCGGTGCTGGCCGACCTGGGGCTGGCGCACGGGCCGGCCTGGCTGTTCACGCCCGAGATCGCATCCGGCCGGGTGCGCGTGGTGTTGCGCGAGTACGAGAGGGCCCTGTCCGACGTCAGTGCCATCTATCCCTCGCAGCGTCGGCTGCCGGCCAGGGTTCGGTGCTTCATCGACTTCCTCGCCGATGCCTTCGCGGCCGATCCATCCTTCTCCGGTAAGGAGGCGGCGCATTAGCCTGTTCCGCTCCTGGTTCGGCGCGGCCGGGAAAGGCGGTCATGCCGGCACCCGGGGATCAGCCCGTGCGGCCGGCGATGCGACGGGCCGCCGGATCGCGGTTCCCACGGTCCTCGTCACGCCATGCCGCCCGCCACGCCCGAGGCCGACGATGAAGCGGCGCCCGGACCGGCCGCCTGCATCGGCCGCAGCGACGCCGGGGGCCGCTGGCACGGCTGCCACCTCGGTCCTACGATGGCCGGCAATCCGGCGGACGATGGCCAGACCGGAACCGACAAGGGCAAGGGAGGATCGATGATGTCTGGTGCCACGGCCTTGGATCCGCAGCAGCAGGCCCTGATGGACCGCGCGGTCCGTCACCTGGTCACCCATCACAGCCCCAGCGGCCAGCGCGTCGGCTGGCTGATGATCGCCTCCATCCTGGTCGAGGCCTGGGACCTGTACTCCATCGCCTTCATCCTCATTTTCCTGCGCGAGCAGTTCCACCCGTCGCCGGCCCTGCTGGGCCTGGCCGGCGCCGGCACCCAGGGCGGGGCGATCGTCGGCGCGCTGCTCGGCGGCTGGCTGTCGGACCGGATCGGCCGGCGCGCGATCTTTCTCACCACCATGGTGATGTTCGTGGTGTTCGCCCTGGCGCAGGCCTTCGTGCCGAACATGGCCTGGCTGGTGGCGGTCCGGCTGATCCTGGGCATCCCGCTCGGCAGCGACATCTCCAACGGCTACACCTACATCATGGAGTTCCTGCCGCGCGGCGAGCGCGAGGTGATGGGCAACCGGTGGCAGTTCATGTTCGCCGTCGGCGAGGTGTTCGCGCTCGCGGTGATCGCGCTGCTGCTGTGGATGGCGCTGCCGCACTGGCTGGTCTGGCGCCTGACGCTCGGCTTCGGCGCGGTGCCGGCGGCGATCATCTTCGCGCTGCGCTACAACCTGCCGGAAACCGCGATCTGGCTGATCCGGCGCGGCCGCTTCCGCGAGGCCAAGCAGGTGTCGGCCAGCATGTACCACGACCCGCTCGACTTCCTGCCCGACCGCGACGTCCTGATCCCGCAGCCGCGCGCCCGCGACTTCCTCATCCACATCCGCCGCGATCCGATCCGCTGGCGCGCCACCCTGTTCGGCTGGATCGCCTGCTTCGCCCAGGGCAGCGAGTTCTCCACCTTCGCCTTCTACATCCCGGTGCTGTTCGTGCTGGTCGGCGTGTCGGGCGTGCTCGGCACCGACCTGGTCACGCTGCTGCTCTACGTGATCGCCGCGATCTCGGGCTGGATCGGCCCGCTGATCACGCCGCGGATCGGACAGCGCGGCCTCAGCATCGCTGGCTTCGGCATCGTGCTCGTGTCGCTGCTGGTGGCCGGGTACGCCATCAAGACCGGGCACACGGTGATCCTGCCCTTCGCCGCCGCGGCGATGCTGTGGGGACACTACTGGGACGCGGAGAACGTGGTCACCATCCCGTCCATGGTGGCGAGACCCGAGTACCGCGGCATCGCGTCGGGCTTCGCCTACATCTTCGTCAAGCTGCCCTCGTTCCTGGCGATCTTCCTGTTTCCGGTGCTGTTCAACGCGATCGGCCACGGCAACGCGACCCTGTTCACCGCAATCTTCCCGCTGATCGGCCTGCTCGCCGCGATCTTCGTCCTGCCCGAGGTGTACGGCTATGAGGACGACTAGGCCCGGGACCCGTTGCGGCCCTGGACGTTGCGGCCGGGCCGGGTCCGCCTCTCCCTTGTGCCGGTTGCGCGACCTGGTCTGGTCGGACGGACATGCCGGAAAGAGCCGAGGGATGGACGGAACGTCGGATCGGACCGGGGACGCCGCGCCTTCCTGCCTGAGGGTAGCGTCCGATCCTCGTGGCCGGGTCAGGGCCGGGCTGCGCTTCGGCCTAGACCTGCTGTTCGTGGCGGTCTTCGTCGGCCTGGCACTCATCATCCTCCAGGCCGTCCTCCACATCCATCCAGACCAGAACGCCCTGCCCTCGATCGGGCTGCTGCTGGCCTCGCAGTCCGTCATCGTGCTCACGACCGTCGTGGCGCCCACCGCGCTGATGGTCGCGATCACGCGCGACGATGCGACCTCGTTCGGGTGGGGGACCGGCGATCGGATGCGGCATCTGGCGATCGGCGTGGCGAGTGGGGTGGCCGTCATGGCGCTCCTGGTCGGTCTCATCGCCGTTCTTCACGGGGCGAGCGTGCGCCTGACGTCCTCGACGCCTGGGGAGATGGCCCGGCACGGGCTCGGCTACCTCCTGGTGTTCGCGCTGGTCGCGATCTCCGAGGAGGGCCTGCTGCGTGGCTATCCCCTGGTCGCGCTCAGCCGGGCGATCTCGTTCTGGCCTGCGGCGGCGATCAGCAGCGTCGTGTTCGCGCTCCTGCACCTCCCCCACGGGGGCGAGTCGCCGTCCGGAATCGTGGACGTGGTCTTCTCCGGGCTCGTGCTCGCCTACAGCTTCCGGCGGAGCGGCGGGCTCTGGTTCGCGTGGGGATGGCATGCCGCGTGGGACTTCACCGAGACCTTCGTGTTCGGCGCCCCCGACAGCGGCGTGCCGGCCCGCGACTCGCTGCTCGTGACAGACCTGCACGGCCCGGTCTGGCTGTCCGGCGGTTCCGCCGGGCCGGAAGGGAGCTGGCTCGCGCTGCCCATCCTGGCACTCGTCGCGGTGATCATCCGCCTGACGCTCAGGCATCCGCCGCGCGATACGCGCCGGCGACGCGGTCTTGACCTGGCGCCGGCGGGGCCGGACGCGGATCCGGTCTGAAATTCCGCTTCGTCAAGACTGCCGATATTCAGGCATCCGCCCCGAAAGCCGGGCGTTTCCCTTCCGGACGAACGGGAAGGTCAAACGATGAACCTTGATCGGCGCCAGTTCCAGGCCCTGCTCGCCAGCCTCGGGATCATGCTGACGAGGACGGGCGCGGAGGCGGCGGGGTTGGACGGGACGGTGGAGTCGTTCCTGCTGGCCCGGAACGGCTGGGTGCCGAACAACGACCGTCTTCCGGTGATCCTGTACCGGGCTGCCCTGCCGGTGGCGGGGGACGATCCCGCGTCCTCGCACGAGGCGCTGTTCACCCGCAACGGCTGGCCGCCGCAGTGGCGCAACGGCGTGTACCCGTTCCACCATTTCCATTCCACTGCGCATGAGGTCCTGGGGTTCGCCGGAGGCGCCGCGCGCCTGATGCTGGGTGGCCCGGACGGGCGCATCGTCGACGTGCGCGCCGGCGACGTGGCGGTGCTGCCCGCCGGCACCGGGCATTGCAGGCTGGACGGGGATGACGGGTTCCTGGTGGTCGGCGCCTATCCGCCCGGCCAGACCTGGGACATCTGCCGCAGCCGGCTGTCGTCCGACGCCCTGGCGCGCATGGAACACCTGTCCTTCCCGTCGGCGGATCCGCTGGCCGGCGCGGACGGCCCGCTCACGCAGCTCTGGCGTCACGCCTGACGGCCGCCGCAGGCAGCCAGGCGATGTCGCGTCCCGGATCGCCCTGGACCTTCCTGGTTCCTGACGGATCCGCCGTTCCCTGCGGGCCCGGCTTCGACCATCCGGCCGGCGGTATCGAATAGAAGCCGCTGGTCGGCCGCAACGCCGCTCGCGCGAGCCTTGCGGTCAGGACAGGTGGGTTTGGCGTCCGACCGGGATGATCCGGCGCATCGCCGCATAGAGCACGACGCTGGCCGCGATCACGGCGACGAGTCCCAGCAGCTCGTCGCGCGGCGCCGCGCAGGCCAGCAGCACCATTGCCGTCATGCCGCACAGCGAGGCCGCCGGCAGCAGCCTGAAGCTCACCGGCTCGCCCAGGGTGCGGGTGCCGCGCCGGTGCAGCACCCAGGCGGCGCCGCAGGCAAGGAAGTACAGCCCGGCGGTGTTGAGCGTGGAGGCCACGATCAGGCCGGTGAAGCTTCCCGACAGCGCAAGCCCGGCCGCGATCGCGGCGTGAACCAGGATGGCGACGTCCGGCGCGTGGCTGCGCGGGCTGGCGTGGCCCAGGATGCGGGGCAGCAGCCCGTCCCGGGCAAAGGCGAACAGGATGCGCGGCGCGCCCAGGATGTCGCTGCCCATCCAGCCCAGCATGGACAGGCCGGTCCCCGCCACCAGCACCGCCCGTGCCAGCGGTCCGGCGAGCGACGCCGCGGCGGCGAGCGGCGCCGGCTGGCCGACCAGCTGCGCGCCCAGCAGGCGCTGCGCCACCAGCTGGATGCCGACGTAGAGCACCAGCACGAACGCCATCGCCGCGAACAGCGCCCGCGGCACGACGCGGTGACCGTCCGCGACCTCGCCGCTGGCGGCGAGCGGCGTTTCCATGCCGCTGAACGCGAAGATCCCCAGGATTACCGCATCGGCCAGCCCCGCCCCATGCGTCGCGGGCAGCGGCGGAGGGCGGGGCACGCCGCCCGCAGCCAGGGCCACAGCGCCCACCATCACGAACAGCAGCAGCGGCACCAGCTTGACGGCCGTGACGGCCGAGATCATCCAGGCCGCCTGCCGCACGCCGCGCAGGTTGACCACGGCGGTGGCGCCGATCGCCGACAGGATCACCGTCGCCCGGCCCGGCCCCGACGCCAGCGCCGGCACCACGGTGCCGACCGTGCCGGCCAGCGCGCCGGCGATGCCGCCGCAGGCCAGCACGCTGGCCATCCAGGTCAGGATCCCGCACACGAAGCCGGCCAGCGGCCCGAACGCGAACGTCACCGTGCCGTAGACGCCGCCGCTGGTCGGCAGCCGGCTGCCGGCCTCGGCGAAGCACAGCACCACGGCGCTCATCGCCGCCGCGCACAGCAGATACGCGAGCGGGGCGTGCCCGCCCGCCGCCTGCGCCATGGCGGCGGGCAGGGTGAAGATGCCGGCGCCGACCACGCCGTTCACCACCGCGGCCGCCAGCGCCAGCGGGCCGATGTGCCGGCGCAGGACGGCGTCGCGCTGCACCTGGTTGGTCATCGGCCGAGGCTGCACGCCCCCTGGTGGCGGCGCAACACGTTTCGCCTGCGGGGACGACGGCGCGCCCCGGGCGCTTTGGCGTGCATCGCGCAGCGGACCGGCGCATCGTGCCGACGGACCAGGATGCGCACGAGGAGACGGGTGATGGGAGACAGCCACGACAGGACGATCGGCGACCGCGCGCTGGCGCCGGAAACGCTGATGCTCGGCTACGGCTACGACCCGTCGCTGTCGGAGGGCTCGGTCAAGCCGCCGGTGTTCCTGACCTCGACCTTCGTGTTCGGCTCGGCCGAGGAGGGGCGCGACTTCTTCGACGTGGTCGCCGGGCGCAAGCCGGCGCCCGACGGCGGGGCAGGGCTGGTGTACTCCCGGTTCAACCATCCCAACAGCGAGATCATCGAGGACCGCCTGGCGATCTACGAGGCGGGGGAGGCGGCGCTGGCGTTCAGCTCCGGCATGGCCGCGATCACCACCGCGATCCTGGCCACCGCGCGGCCCGGCGACGTCATCCTGCACAGCCAGCCGCTCTACGGCGGCACCGAGACCCTGCTGACACGCACCCTGGCCAACTTCGGCATCACGGCTCACGGCTTCCCGGACGGCGGCGACGCCCAGGCGATCCACGACGCCGCCCGTGCCGCCGGCCGTCTCGGCCGGCTCAGCCTGGTCATGATCGAGACGCCGTCGAACCCGCTGAACACGCTGGTCGACATCGCCGCGGTGCGGGCGGCGTCGGACCGGGTGGGGGAGGCGACCGGGCTGCGTCCGCTGGTGCTGTGCGACAACACCATGCTGAGCCCGGTGTTCCAGCAGCCGCTGCGGCACGGCGCCGACCTGGTGGTGGCGTCGCTGACCAAGTACATCGGCGGCCACAGCGACCTGATCGGCGGCACGGTGGTGGGGCCCCACGCGCTGCTGCGGCCGATCCGCCTGCTGCGCAGCGCGATCGGCACCCAGCTCGACCCGCATTCATGCTGGATGGTCGGCCGGTCGCTGGAAACGCTGGCGGTGCGGGTACGCGCCGCGGCCGGGCACGCCGACGCCGTGATCCGCGCCATGGACGTCCATCCCCGGGTGGTCGCGGTGCACGCGCTCGGCCGGGAGCGCGGCAGCGAGGTGGTGCGGCGGATCTATGCGGCGCAGTGCACCGGCCCGGGCTCGACGTTTGCCATCGAGATCGCGGGCGGGCAGCCGGAGGCGTTCCGTGTGCTGAACCGGCTCCGCCTGTTCAAGCTGGCGGTCAGCCTGGGCGGCACCGAGTCGCTCGCCTGCCATCCGGCCTCGACCACCCACTCCGGGGTGCCGGCCGAGCTGCGCGCGCGCATCGGCGTCACCGACGGCCTGATCCGGCTCAGCATCGGGCTCGAGAACCCGGACGACCTAGTGGCCGACCTGACGCAGGCGCTGTCGGTGCTGGGCTAGATCATCTTCCCCACCTGTTGAAGACGATCGCGGTGCGGCGTTTGACCGGGATGGGCTGCCGGCTTTTCAGCCTGGCAGGCCTTCCGCCGCCAGGATCGCCGGGATCGCCGACTTCATCTGGAAGAAGCCGCGGCCGGCCTGCGGCCAGCTCAGGCTGTCCCAGCTGCGGCGCAGGCGCAGGCAGGGCGGCAGCGCCGAGGCAGATGGGCCGACCGGCGCCCAGGCCGCCAGCACCGGAAGATCCTCCGCCCAGCCCTCCGTCACCAGCCCGGCCGGACAGCCGAAATGGGCTTCCGCCCGCGCCAGCGCGTCTGCCATGGCCTGCTGGTTGGCGGCCACCACACGCGCCGAGGCTTCGTCCGGGTGCGCAAGCAGCCCGCCGACCCGGCGCACCCGAGCCCCACGCAGCGGCAGCGTTTCCGGGTTCAGGTCATCCCCGTGCACGAGAAGCGCCACGTCGCCCTGCGGTGCCGTGTCCGGCGGCGGCAGCGGCTCCATTGCCACCGTCGTCTCCTCCTGCAGCGCCGTCGGGTTCTCCGCCAGCCCGGCCGGATCGAAGCGGCCGTCGGTGTAGCGCCGGATGTTCTCGGCGCGTGCCGCGTACGGCTTGCCGCGCGTGTGCAGCCCGGCCACCCAGCGCCACGACAGCGTGTTGCTGGCCGGATCGCCGTCGATCAGCCGGCGCAGGAACAGGTCGGCCCCCAGCGCCCAGGGCAGCCGCAGGGTGAAGATCCAGATCGAGGCGAACCACATGCGGGCGTGGTTGTGCAGCCAGCCGGTCTCCTCGAGCTCACAGGCCCAGTTGTCGAAGCCGTCGATGCCGGTGCGCCCCGCCGTCGCCTGCTCGACCGCGCGGCGCAGCCCGGAGCTGGCCGCCATCTGCGCCCTGCCTTCCGCGACCAGGCGCCCGTACTCCGCCCACAGCGCCGGCCGCGTTTCCAGGTGGCCCTTGAAGTAGCTGCGCCAGAACACCTCGTGGACGAACCGCTCGGCGGCACGGGATCCGTGCGCGTCCAGCGCCGCCCCCGCCACCTCCCGCTCCAGCAGCAGCCGGCGGCGCAGGTAGGGTGACAGCGCCGAGGTGGTCGCCGCCTTGTCAGGACCGCGATCGGTGTTGCGGCCGTCGGCGTAAGCGCTGCCCATGCTGGCGGCGAACGCGGACAAACGGGCAAGCCCGTCGGCGCGGGTCAGGGGAAAGCTGCGATCCATCGCGTTCATATGGGGTGCCGTCGGGAACCAGCGCCATCCATCGACGGCGCGTCCCGCCCGGAAGCGGTTGCCGGGCCACGATCGCTGGCGGTGTGCGCACCTGCGGCAGGAAGCGCTGCCGCCATCCGCCAGCCTTGTCCGCGGCAGCGGCGCGGCCGGAGCGCGACGGCTGGTCGGGACGCAGGAGCGGTCACGGTGCCGGCTGCTCTGCCAGGCAGCCCCGCAGCACGGTGTCGGACGGCACGCCCGACCAGGCGGCATCGAGAACCACCGGCACGTCAAGGTCGGCATGGAACGCGCCGTGCTCGATGCCGTGCTCCAGGAGCCAGGCGCTTTCCTGGCGCAGCGGCTCGGAGAACGCTTCCCGGAACGTCTGGCGGATCGCCGGCTCGCTCTGCGCCTGCGCGATGACCGAGGCGGCGCCAACGCGTCGAGGAAGCTTTCGATCGCGAGCAGGCTCCTGGCGGGGCCACCAGCGATGGGTCGAGGTCCGCGCGACGCCGGGGCGCGACGCGACGGCCTCCGTGGAGAAGCTGGCGAGGCCCTTCTCCACGAGGAGCGCATGGGTGGCGTCCAGCACGGCACGCCGCGCGTCCTCGCTGCGCGGCCATCCGGCCGGACGGTCCGGCTTGGCGATCGGGACCTCGGACCGGTCCCCGGACTCACGGCGAACGCCCTGTCGTTCAGACTCCACGCGATCTTGAAGTGGCGCTGTATTACGCTACGTCATGTAGCGTAAGTGGCATTCGGTTCCATGAAAAAGTACTGAACGCGCTCCTGCGGCTGCGCCTGTCATGAAGGATCGACGCTGGTGGTTGCACTCCGCGGGATGTCCGACATCAACCTCGTGCGGGCCGGTCCGAGAGGTGGTCGCCCCATCGTGCTGCTGCATCCGGTCGGGCTGGACCTGACGTGGTGGGGCGCGCAGATCGAGGAGTTCGGGCGCGATCACGACGTCGTCGCCCTCGACATGCCGAACCACGGCCTGTCCGGGCGTCTGGACGCGCCACCCAGCTTCGCGTCGATGGCGGCGCACCTTGAAGGCATGCTCGCCCATCTGGATGCCGGTCCCGTCCATCTGGTCGGATTGTCGGTCGGTGGCATGATCGCGCAGACGCTTGCGTTGCGGCGTCCCGACCTCGTCTGCTCCCTGTCCCTCGTCGCCACGCTGTGCACGTTTTCCCGGCCGGGACGCGAGGCGATACGCGAGCGCGCCCGGACGGCGCGCGCGGAGGGGATGGCGAGGATCGCGCAGCTGTCCAACGATCGGTGGTTCACGCCGGCGTTCCGCGAGCGGCGGCCCGACATGCTCGACCGCGCGACCAGGAGCCTCCTGCTGCAGGACCCGGAGTTCCATGCCTCCATGTGGGAGATGATCGCCGGGCTGGACCTGGAAGCGCAGCTTCCCTCGATCGCCTGCCCGACCCTGGTCGTGGTCGGCGGCGCGGACGTGAACGCGCCGATCTCGGCCGGCGAGACGATGGCCGGCCTCGTCAAGGGCGCCGTGCTGCACGAGATGCCCGGGCTGGGCCACTTCCCTCCCTTCGAGGCACCGGCACCGTTCAACGCCCTTCTCCGGCGCTTCCTCGCCTAAGCGGACGGGCCCGCGACGCGACAGGGTGTCGCTTCGACGGTCGTGCCGCTGCCCGGGAACCGGAACGTCTTCGTCGACATCGCCCGATGGCATCGGACCGGCGGCGAGCTCGTCGTTCCGCCTCCGGGAAGCCGTCAGCGGGGTGCGGAGGGATGACGGTCTTGTCGTCCGGGGTTGCCGCCCGCCATCGGTCCGCGGCAACGCCCCGCCCGAAGGCACATGCCGCAGACCGCAGGGCCGACGGTTCCCTTCGGGCAGCGGCGGCCCTGCGGCTGTTGCACGCCCGGCCCGCCTTGACGCGACGATGCCGTTCCCACGGATCGGGCGGGCTCAGCTCCCGGTGATGATGGTCCTGATCCGGCTGGCCAGGGCTTCCATCGCGAACGGCTTGGTCAGCAGATGCATGCCGGCATTCAGTTGGCCGTTGCCGACCACGGCGTTCTCCGCGTAGCCGGTGATGAACAGCACCTGCAGCCCCGGCCGCGTCACCCGGGCTGCATCCGCTAGCTGCCGGCCGTTCAGGCCGCCGGGCAGTCCCACGTCGGTGACCAGCAGGTCGATGCGCACGTCCGACTGCAGCACCCGCAGCCCGGCCGCACCGTCCGTCGCCTCGATCGCGGTGTAGCCCAGATCCTCCAGCACCTCGGTCACCAGCATCCGCACCGTGGGCTCGTCGTCGACCACCAGCACGGTCTCGCCCTGCTCGGCACGCGGCGCCGTTCCCGGCTCCGCCACGCTTGCCGTATCGGCCTCCGGGCCGTAGTGCCGGGGCAGGTAGAGGCACATCGTCGTGCCCTGGCCGAGCTCGGAATAGATGCGCACCTGCCCGCCGGACTGCCGGACGAAGCCATAGATCATGGACAGGCCCAGCCCGGTGCCCTGGCCAAGCGGCTTGGTGGTGAAGAACGGATCGAAGGCGCGCGCGATCACCTCCGGTGCCATGCCGGTGCCGGTGTCGGTGACGCAGAGCGACACGAACTGCCCCGGCGGCAGTCCCCGGTCCCGCGCCATCCGGTCGTCCAGCCACTTGTTTGCCGTCTCGATGGTGATCCGCCCGCCGCCCGGCCTTGCACCGGCTTCGCCGGTGCTCTCTCCGGGGGATGGCTGCGCCATGGCGTCGCGGGCGTTGATGCACAGGTTCAGCAGCGCGTTCTCGAGCTGGTTCGGGTCGATCAGCGTGGTCCATAGCCCGGCGCTGCCCACCACCTCCACCGTGATCGCTGGTCCGACGGTACGGCGGATCAGCTCCTCCATGCCCGCGATCAGGCGATTGACGTTGGACGGCCTGGGGTCGAGCGTCTGCCGGCGCGAGAAGGCCAGCAGGCGGTGGGTGAGCGCAGCCGCCCGCCCCGCAGCACCCTGGGCGGCGGCGATGTAGCGGTCGAGGTCCTTGAACCGGCCGGCGGCGATGCGGCTGTTCAGCAGCTCCAGGCTGCCGGCGATGCCGGTCAGCAGGTTGTTGAAGTCGTGCGCCAGGCCGCCGGTCAGCTGCCCCACCGCCTCCATCTTCTGCGCCTGGAGCAGGGCCTCCTCCGCCTGCCGCAGGGCCGCCGCCTGCTCCTTCTCCGCCGTGACGTCGCGGCCATAGGCGTAGACCAGGCCGCCTTCGCTCGACGTGTTCCAGGAGATCCAGCGCCACGTCCCGTCCTTGTGGCGGTAGCGGTTCTCGAAGCTGGTCAGGTCCCGGCTCGCCAAGGCCTCCGCATAGCCGTGCCGGGCCGGGTCGGCATCCTCCGGCAGGATCAGCTCCAGGAAGCTGCGCCCGACCAGCTCGTCCGGCCGGTAGCCGAGCAGCGTGGTCCAGGCCGGGTTGACCGCCCGGAAGATGCCGCCCTGCTCCACCACGACGAGCAGGTCGCGCGAATAGCGCCAGATGCGGTCGCGCTCGGCCGTGCGCTCCTCGACCCGCCGTTCCAGCTCGGCGTTGGTTTCCGCCAGCGCGTCCACCGCCGTCCGGAGACCCTGCTCGGCCCGCACCTTGGCCGTGGTCTCCACCACGATGGCGATCACGCCGTCCGGCTGGCCGCTCTCGCCGATGACGGGAGAATAGTCCAGGTCCATCCAGACCTGCTCTGGCATGCCCGAACGGTGGAGCGTCAGCTCCTGGTCCCGGTAGCTGAGGGTTCCGCCGCCGAGCCCCACCCTCAGGACGTTGTCGTTGAACTCCGCGACCTCGTGCCAGCCTTCGCGCACCTTGGAGCCGAGCAGCATCGGATGCCTGCCGGCGGCGAAGCCGGAATAGGCGTCGTTGTAGATCATGATGCCGTCCTCGCCCCAGAGCGTGACGATCGGGACCGGCGAGCGGACGACCAGCCCGACCGTGGTCCTGAGGCTCTGCGGCCAGCCGCCGATGGGACCGAGCGGGGTGGACGCCCAGTCGAAGGCGGCGATCAGTCCGGCCAGTTCGCCGCCGCCGGACAGGAAGTCCGGTTCCGGAGTGCCGGCCTCGTCACCGGGACCCATGCACACCTGCTCGCTGTGAGGGTTGCGCTCGTTCCATGCCGGATCCTGGCCCTGCACCGGCCTCGTCACGATGAAGGCGGCCGGTCGAGGTCCGCCGCGGACAGGTTAGCAGCATGAGCCAGCCATCCAACATACCGTGCGCCCGCCGCTTCCCTGACCGCCGGCTCGGCCTGCCGGTGCACCGCCGGCTGCACCACCGGTCCGCCAGGCCGGCCGGACCGGCAGCAGAGCCTCCGCCACGCCCGGAGGGGACGGCGGGGCCGGGCGATACGCGGACCGGGCGCAGGCGGCCCCGCTTCAGGAACCGGAACCTCCTCCGGCACCGCCAGGCCTGCCAGCCGCTGCCGGCGCCGCGCCGGGCGGGACGCAGCGGAACGTGACGTCGAACGCGGTGGGGTAGTACGGCGTGAACGGATCCCCGTCAGGACGAAGGTCCAGGATCTGGACCGCCGAGCCCTGCCGGCGGCAGAACCCGTCCGCCTCGGCCAGCACCGCCCTGTGCGCCTCGAAGCCGCCGCCCAGCACCGGCGCACGCTGCTCCGCCAGGACGTAGAGGTTCGGGCCGACCGGCACGATCCCCGTGCCGAGGCTGCATCCCGTCAGCAAGGCGAGGATCAGCACCGGGATCCGAGGAACGCGCATCCCGACCACCCGCTTCCCCGAGGTGCCACGACCGGCTCCACGAATGCTGCGGCTCGACGACGGATGCAAGGCGCCGCCGTTCCCGAGGGTCATCGCGCGCCGCCCGTCGGCAGGTAGGCTGCGAGCCAGGTGTCGATCAGGTCGACGACCCGATCCTCAATCCCGTCATAGCCGTGCGGGCTCCGCGATCCGCAGGGCCGGCCGGATCGCCCGGCGCCGCCGCGAACCCTCGCCACGTCCACCTGCGGCGCGGCCGTGAAGGCGGCCGCGACCCGTCCTGCTGCCTGCGGCGGAGCGACATCGCAGGCGTCGTCCGCGTTGGCGACGATCAGGGTCGGCACGCGGACCGCCTCGGGATGGGCGTCGAACACGGTCTCGGCGCTCAAGCGGCCACCCGCCGACACCGTTTCCGTCAGCACCAGCGCGGCGAGACCCGTCGGACCGGCGTCGTGCGCGCTCGACGCCGCGCCGTTGGTGGCGGCGATCGTGCCCTGGCTGGTTCCGAGAAGCACGACCGGGACCGGCGCCAGCCGGTGGGCGGATCGCATCATCCGCTCGACCATGGCGCCGTAGGACGGCGAGGATCGCGAGCCGTGCAGGTCTGCGCCGCCGGCGGCATCGGGGATCAGCACGGCATAGCCCCGTGCGATCCAGGACAGGCGGGTGCGGACGAGAAAGTTGTCGCCGTGCGCAACGGAGCCGTCGGGACGGATGCCGATCCTGCCGCTGCCGCCCGGCAGCATCACCAGCGTTGCGCGGGGATGGCGTGGCGACTGGTACAGCATCCGCCCGGCTCCGCCATCCGCCGCGACAGGATCGACCACCCGTTCGATGACGGGCACGACCGCCGGCGGACCGGCAACGGCCGCCGCCATCCGCGGGAACGCGGTCAGGCAGCATGCCGCAAGCAGCCACCTCGTCATCAGGAAACGGCGCTCGCGCATGACGCGCCGATCGGACGGGCGACGCGGCCGGCTCCTGCGCCCGCGATCCCGGCAGGTGAGGCGGCAAGCGCGTTCGGCTGCCACCGCATCAGCCACGCGGATGACGCGCCCGGAACGGCTACAGGCTCGGGAACTGGCTCGTGACCAGGCACTGCGCGCCGATCCCGTCGCCGCGCCCGAAATAGCCGTCCTGGTAGCTGGGGACCTGCTTGATGCTGATCCGCCTGGGCTCGATCGACAGCAGCGCCGACAGCCGCGCCGTCATGTCGTCGTGATGCCCGCCGATCGGCGGCGAGGCGGCGAGGATGGTCAGGTCGAGGTGCACGATGCGGCCGCCGCGCATGGCGACCAGCGACACCGCCTGCCGGACGAAGAAGTCTGAGCTCTTGCCGCGGAAGCTCGGCTTGTCGGGCTGGAAATGCGTGTTGCCGTCTGCCTGGCCCACCGTGCCGAGCAGGGCGTCGGTGACCGCGTTGAGGGGAACGTCGGTGTTGGAGTCGCGGCCGATCGACTGGCTGTGCGGGATCGGGATGCCGCACATGACCACCTGGTCGCCCGGGGCGAAGGTGCTGAAGTCGAAGCCCCAGCCGACATGGTTCTCCTGCCGTCCGCGCTGCAGGATGGTCTCGGCGCGCACCAGGTCGCGCTCGGTGGTGATCTTGAAGTTGTCCTCGGTGCCCTCGATCATGGCGACCTTCAGGCCGTACTTCTCGATCACCATGGAGTCGTCGGTGAGGTCGGCATGCGTCGGGTCGCTGTAGTGGACCTGCTCGTGCGCCCGGAGCAGGTCGCCGAAGGTGAAGCCCTGCGGCGTCTGCGCGCGCCAAGTGTTGGTCCGGTCGACGGTCTCGCCGATGTAGCCGTCGACGCAACGCTTCAGGGTGTCGGGGACGCTGAGACCGGTCACCACCGCAGGTCCGTGGTCGAGGGCGGCAATCACCGCGCTGATCGTCTCCTGCTCGACGAAGGGCCTGACCGCGTCGTGGATGATCACCTTGTCCGGCGGGTCGGCCGCCAGGCTTTCCAGCCCGAAGCGGACGGATTCCTGCCGCGTGTTGCCGCCGATGATCGGAGGCGGCAGCGACAGGTCCGAGGTCGCCGCGGCGTAGAGGTCCAGGTCGGCAGGATGGACCACCGACTGCACCTGCTCGATCTCGGGATGGCGCAGGAAGGCGAGCAGCGTGTGGCGGATGATCGGGATGTTGTCGAGCATCCGGTACTGCTTGGGAATCGGACCGCCCATGCGGCGTCCACGGCCGGCGCCGACGATGATCGCTGCGGTCATTCCCCTGGCTCCTTCTCGACAGCCACCCGGCCGCCCTTCAGGTGGTCAAGCCGACGATGCGGGGGACCAGTCGTGCCAGATCGGGCGCAGCCCGGGAAGATAGGCCAGGACGGGTCTCGTGCAACCCGCGTTCTCGAGGGGTCTTCCCGGCCCGGCCAGGCTCCCGCGGGCCGGATGCCCACGATCGCCGCCACCGCCCCTCGCCAGCGGCCGTCCCTCATGATCGACGTCGCCCTGCCGGGCTGCGTCCGGCTCAGGCGGCCACGACCGCCTGGCCGTACTCGACGACCGCCTTCTTCGCGCGCGGGATGAGGGAGACGCTCATGCTGAGCTCGGTCACGCCCCAGCCGAGCAGCCTGGGGATGAACGCGGCGTCGCCCGCCGCTTCCCCGCACACGCCCACCCAGATGCCCGCCTCAAGGGCGCCGGCGCAGGCCAGCTCGATCATCCGCAGCACCGCGGGATGGTCCGCCCGGTTCAGCCGGGCGAGCCGGGCATTGGTCCGGTCGGCCGCCATCGTGTACTGGGTCAGGTCGTTGGTGCCGATCGAGAAGAAGTCGACATGCTCGGCGAGCTCCCGGGCGCAGAGCGCCGCCGCCGGCGTCTCGATCATGATGCCGACCTCCACCGGCCCGGTGTCCTGCCCTTCCGCCTCCAGCGCCGCCCGACATGCGGCCAGGCTCGCCTTGGCCGCCAGCACTTCGGAGATGTCGCTGATCATCGGGAACATGATCCGCAGCCGGCCATGCACCGCGGCGCGCAGCAGCGCCCGCAGCTGCGGGTCGAACAGGTCCGGCTGGTCCAGGCACATGCGTATGCCGCGCCAGCCGAGGAACGGGTTGGCCTCGGCCACGCCGGCCACGCCGGAGAGCGGCTTGTCGCCGCCGATGTCGAGGGTCCGGATCACCACCGGCCTGGGCGCGAACGCCGACAGCACCTTGGCGTAGGTCCGGTACTGCTCCTGCTCGGTCGGCAGGGCGCCGCCGCGCATGAACATGAACTCGGTCCTGAACAGGCCGACGCCCATCGCCCCGGAGGACAGCGCCGCGTCCACCTCGGCGGCCGAGCCGATGTTGGCCGCGACCTCGACCAGCCGCCCGTCCCGCGTCCGCGGCTCGACATGAGCGAAGCGCTCGACCGCCTGCCTCGCCTCGTCGGCCTTCGCCTTCTGCTGCCGGAAGCGCGCCTGCGTGTCCGCGTCGGGATCGGCGACCGCATAGCCCGCGGTGCCGTCCAGTGCCAGGCTCCGCAACGAGCGCAGTGCATCGACGGCGACCCGCGCGCCGACCACCGCCGGAAAGCCGAACGCGCGGGCGATGATCGCGACGTGGGAGGTGGGACCGCCCTCGGTGGTCAGAAGCCCCGTCACCAGGTGCATCGGCAGGCGCGCCAGGTCCAGCGCCGACAGCTCGCCGGCAACCAGGATCGACGGCTCCGAGAGCGAGGCGGGATCGACGTCGCGCCGGCCCAGCAGGATGTCGCCGAGCCGGCGGGTGATGCCGCGCAGGTCGTCGGCGCGGGTGCGGAAATACGCGTCGTCGATCCCGGCGAACCGGTCGGCCAGGGCGAAGCCGACGTCGAACGTCGCCGACGCCGCGTCCTGGAACGCGTTGATCCGTTCCTCGATCGGCCCGACCAGCTCGATGTCCTGGGCAAGCTCCCTGATCGCCGCGAAGACCTGGACGTCGGCGGCACCGGCGCCGTCCGCTTCCCGAACCGTGGCCTCGCCGAGGGTGCGGCACAGCGTCAGCACCGCGTTGCGGAACCGCAGCAGCTCGGCCTCCACCTCGGACGGCACGATCCGGCGCGGCGCCGGCATGGTCCGATCCGGCAGGTAGACGAACGCCGGCCCCACCGCCACGCCTTCGCTGCCGCAGACGCCGGTGATCCGGCCGCTTCCCTCGGCAGGTTCCGGCGCTGGCACCGGCGCTGGCGCCGCCTCGGTCGGCGCCGCCACCGTTCCCGTCTCGCCGCCGAGAAAGGCGCACAGCTCCGACATCGCCGCCGGCGCGTCGTCGCCGTCCGCCCGGAGCAGGATCTCCTCGCCTTCCTTCACCGTCAGCAGCATGATCCTGACGGTGCTCCTGGCGTTGGCCGTCCGGTCCCCCTTCACAATGTCGACCTGCGACGCGAAGCTCTTCGCCAGCTGCGCCAGGCGCGCGGCCGGACGGGCGTGCAGCCCCTCGTCCAGCCTCACCGTCACGCGCTGCTCCAGGATCATCCCGTCCTCCTTCGACCGCCCGTCGGCTTCGGCAGGGTCTAGTGCAGCCCGATCACGTCCAGGATCGTGCCCGGGCGCAGCAGCGCCCGCAGCCGTTCGGGCGCAACCGGCTCGACGCAGATCTCCCCCGGCCTTTCCGCCACCGCGGCGCCGTTGAACGAGAACACCACGTGGCCGATCTCGGACACCTTCTGCCAGGCGGTATTGCCGACCGCGGTGATGCGGAAGCGGTCGGCGCCGATCTGCACCGCATCCCCGGGCGCCGGTGCGGCGGCGGCGGCGCCGTCCACCTCGTGCAGCACGGAGACCTCGGCCAGCTCCGGCGGCGCGCCGGCCGCGAACAGGATCAGGATGCCCTGGTCGAGCAGGTCCGGCGCTTCCGCGCCCACGTCGCGGATCGTCGTCCGGTAGAGGATCGTCATCGCGGTGGTCCCGTCAGTAGAGGCCGAAGCTCAGCAGCCAGGCGATCACGACCGCGATCGGGCCCGTCACCTGTCGGCTGATCAGCACCGCCGGCACGCCGATCCTGATCGTCTCCGGCTTGGCCTCGCCGAGCGCCAGCCCCACGGGGACGAAGTCGCAGCCGACCTGGGTGTCGAAGGCGAACAGCGCCGGCAGGGCGAACTGCGGCGCGATGGTGCCGTCGCCGATCTGCTGGCCGATCAGCACGCCGATCACCTGCGCGATCACCGCCCCCGGGCCCAGCACCGGCGACAGGAACGGCAGCCCGCACACCACCGACAGCACCAGCAGCCCAGGCAGGCTGCCGCCGAGCGGGGTCAGCACGTGGGCGATCACCGAGCCGAGCCCGGTCGCGTTGATCACGCCGATCAGCATGGTCACGAACGCCATGAACGGCAGGATGGTGCGCAGCACCTGGTCGATCGCGCGGCGCCCGCTCTGGAACAGCACGTTGACCACGCCGCCCATGGCGCGACCGATCCGGGCGATGAAGCCGGTGAACCCGCCATCCATGGGCATCGGCGCTGCCGGCGCTGCCGGCTTCTTGACGAAGGGCGAGCTGATCCCGGCCGGCGGCCCGGCCTGCTTGCCCACGATCGTCGCGGTCGCCTCGCCGTCCACCGGGATCAGGTTCTCCGGCTTCACGCCGGACACGTAGATGTCCTCGGTGATGAACTGGGCTAGCGGTCCGGACTGCCCGACCGAGGTCAGGTTGACCGTCGGCAGGCGCTTGCGCGGATACACGCCGCAGCGCGCGGTGCCGCCGCAATCGATCACTACCGCGGCGATCTCGCTTTCCAGCGGCGGCGACCGGAACCCGTCGACCGCGGTGGCGCCGGTCAGCTCGGCCAGACGCAGCGCCACCGGCGGGATGCCGCCTCCGGTCACGGCGACGATCTTGTCCCGCTCCTTGGTCGGCAGGATCACCAGCGGGCCGCCCCAGCCCTGGCTGCCGCGTTCCACCCGGACCGCCCTGAAGGCTCCGGTGCGGCTCGGATCGGTTCCCTGGTCCATGTCCATCCCCGTGTGCTGGCCGAGAACTGCGCCTCGTTGCTCGTGGTCGTGGGAAGATCAGAAGGTGACGCCCTGGCGCCTGGCGAAGAACAGGGTGATCCGCTCGGTGACGATGCCGCGCAGCAGGATGACCAGCAGGCCGGCGATGAAGTAGCGCACCGCCAACGGCCCGAGGGGCAGGTGCAGGCGCGTTAGCCCGTGCGCCACGCCGAGCCAGACGAACAGCTCGCTCGAGTTGCCGTGCGGGAACAGCCCGGTGATCGGGTGGCAGAACGACACCGCGGAGTCGTAGAACGCCGGCTTGTGCCGTTCCTCAATGAACACGCCGAAGGTGTACGCCATCGGGTTGGTCAAAAAGAACATGGCGAGAACCGGAAGCACCGTATAGCGGGTCAGCGCGTAGCGTCCGGCGAAGCGTGCCAGGTTGTGCACCCGGTTCTCGCCGATCAGCTCGATCACCGCGTACACCGCGGTCAGCAGCACGATCAGCGTCGGCAGGATGCCGGTGACGAACGCGACAAACGTCCTGCCGCCTTCGTTGAAGACGCCGATGAACCCTTCGGCGAAGTGCGAGAGCATCAGCATTGCGGTGTTTCCTCCTGGATGGCGGCCTTGTGGCTGCTCTACGGGTCCGGGTCCGTCACGTGGCGCCCAGGGCAGGACGCGAGCTCGACACCGTCTCGATCTGCTTCAGGCATTGCGCGAAGGCCTGTGCCAGACGGGCGTCGCGTGGCGGGAACACCCCGCCTTCAGGGCAGCGCGCGATGTCGAGCCCGACCAGGCTCGGCATCGGCTTGAACTTTGCCCACACGGTGCGGCCCTGCATGAGCAGCGCGTCGCGCACGATGCCGGCCGGCGACACCACTAGGATCATGATTGCTCCGCGCCCGAACCGGGCCCGCGCGCTTCCCGAGCCGATGAATCCGTCGGTCCAGCGCGCCTCGAGCGCGCCCAGCACCCGTCGGTAGTGACGCATCTGCAGCATGGTTCCGGCGATCTGCAGCGCCCAGCAGACGGCGAACAGGAGCAGTCCCGTCTTCCAGGTCATCGTTCCCTCCTGCGTCCGGTTCGCGCTGCTCCCGCAAGCAGTGGGACATTTATCAAGAAAGGTGTCAAGTTGTTCCGGCATGTGGTGCGCCTGAAATCCAACAATGCTGGAAAGTCTGCCGCTCGTATTGTGCGTTGCAAAACAAACTGGTTGCCGACCACAGCTACTCTGGCTCAGACGCTAGACATGTGAACAGGTAAAAAAACAAATGTGTTGACCGGCAGGGAGATGTGCGGTTTAGGGTTCGATTGCGGGCGCACCGCCGTGAAGAACAGGACCTCGTTCCATGGACCTTTCGCAGGATCTTGCCAGGCGGGCCGAGCAGGGGCGCCCGGTCCGGGTCGGGCTGATCGGCTGCGGCGAGATGGGAACCGACATCGTCACCCAGCTGAGCCTGATGCCCGGCATCGAGCTCGCGGTGCTGGCCGAGATGCGCGTCGACATGGCCTGGACGGCGCTCGACATCGCCGGCATCCCGCGCGAGGCGGCCCGGCTGTGTCCCGACCGGTCGGCGGCCGAGGATGCCGTGGTGGCGGGCAGGATCGCCATCACCCCCGACGCCACCGTCGCCTGCAGCGCCGCCCCCGTCGACGTCATCATCGACGCGACCGGCAATCCTGGGGTGGGCGCCGAGCTGTCGCTGCTGGCCATGGCGCACGGCAAGCACGTGGTGATGATGAACGTCGAGGCCGACGTCACCGTGGGTGCGATGCTGCTGCGCGAGGCACGACGCGCCGGCGTGGGCTACTCCCTGGGTGCCGGCGACGAGCCCAGCGCCGCCATGGAGCTGATCCGCTTCGTACGCAGCCTCGGCTATCCGATCGTAGCTGCCGGAAAAGGCAAGAACAACCCGCTCAGGTTCGACGCCAGGCCTGCCGAGTACGAGGAGGAGGCGCGCCGGCGGCACATGAACCCGCGCATGCTGGTCGAGTTCGTCGACGGCTCCAAGACCATGATCGAGATGTGCGCGATCGCCAACGCCACCGGCCTGCTGCCCGACCGCCCCGGGATGCACGGGCCCGCCGCGACGCCGGAGATGCTGGCCAGCATGCTGGTGCCGGAGGCCGATGGCGGGCTGCTGTCGCGCTCTGGGGTGGTGGACTATTCGGTCGGTCCCGGCGTCGCTCCCGGCGTGTTCGTGGTGATCAAGGCGCCGCACCCCCGCGTCCACGAGCGGCTGCGCGACCTCAAGATGGGTCCCGGCCCCTACTTCACCTTCATCCGCCCGTACCACCTGACCAGCCTGGAGGTGCCGCTCACCGCCGCCTCGCTGGTGATCAACGGCACCCCGCACATGCAGCCGCTCGACGAGCCGGTGGCCGAGTGCGCCTGCGTCGCCAAGGAGGCGCTGGCGCCCGGCGTCACCCTGGGCCGGATCGGCGAGGACCACTACCGCGGCTGGCTCACCACCGCCGCCGACGCGCGCGCGGGCAGGCTGCTGCCCATGGGCCTGGCCGAGCGTGCGGTGGTCACCGGCCCGATCGCCGCCGGCGAGTACCTGACCTACGACAACTGCCGGGTGGACGAGACCATGCAGATCGTCCGCCTGCGCCGCCAGCAGGACGCGATGCTGGCCCCAGTGACGCAAGAACGGGCGGCGCGGGACCGGGTGGCATGACGCTGCCGGCCGCGATCGAGACCAGGACCAACCGCCCCGCGGTCTACGACCGCCTGTCCGCCGCGGAGCTGCGCGAAGCGCTGCGCCGCATGCACCTGATCCGGCAGTTCGAGGAAGGCGCCGAGCAGGCTTACATGCGCGGCCTGATCCACGGCACCATGCACCTGTCGATCGGCCAGGAGGCGAGTGCGGTCGGCGTCTGCGCCGCCCTCGGCACAGGGGACAAGATCACCTCCACCCATCGCGGGCACGGCCACTGCATCGGCAAGGGTGCGGATCCGGCCAGGATGTTCGCCGAGTTCTTCGGCAAGGAGGACGGCTATTGCCGCGGCCGCGGCGGCTCGATGCACATCGCCGACGTCGCCCAGGGCAACCTCGGTGCCAACGGCATCGTCGGCGGCGGCCTGCCGATCGCGGTGGGTGCGGCGCTGGCGATGCGCCAGCAGAAGCGCACCGATGTCGTGGTCTGCTTCTTCGGCGACGGCGCCTCGAACGAGGGCGCGTTCCACGAGGCGCTGAACATGGCGGCGCTCTGGAAGCTCGCCGTCGTGTTCGTGTGCGAGAACAACCAGTACGGCATGTCGACCTCGACCGAGCGGTCGATGTCGGTGCCGAACGTGGCCGATCGTGCCCTCGGCTACAACATCCCGGCCCGCATCGTCGACGGCAACAGCTTCGCCGACGTCGCCGACGCCGCGTTCGAGGCGGTCGACCGTGCACGCGCCGGCCGCGGCCCGAGCCTGGTCGAGTGCAAGACCTACCGCATCCGCGGGCATTCCCGCAGCGACCGCAACCGCTATCGCACCAGGGACGAGATCGAGGCCTGGTCGGCACGCGATCCGATCACGCGCTTCGAGACCGAGCTGCTGGAGCTCGGCATCCTCGACGGCGACGACGTCGGCGCGGTGCGCGAGGCGGCCGACGCCGAGATCGCAGCCGGCATCGCCTTCGCCCAGAACAGCCCGCCTCCCTCGGTCGGCGCGCTGCTGCGCGACGTCTACTCGGAGTAGCCGCCATGGACCGGCCGGTGCGCGAGCTGTCCTATGCCCAGGCGCTGCAGGAGGCGATGGCGCAGGCGATGGAGGCCGACGAGCGGGTGTTCCTGATGGGCGAGGACATCGGCGTCTACGGCGGCGCGTTCGGGGTCACCGGCGACCTGGTCGAGCGGTTCGGCGAGGACCGGGTGATCGACACGCCGATCGCCGAGCTGGGATCCGCCGGCGTCGCCGTCGGCGCCGCGCTGTGCGGCAGCCGGCCGGTGCTGGAGTTCCAGTTCTCCGACTTCGCCACGCTCGCGATGGAGCAGATCGTCAACCAGGCGGCCAAGATCCGCTACATGCTGGGCGGCGCCGTGTCTGTCCCGCTGGTGATGCGCTTCCCCGCAGGCTCCGGCACCGGGGCGGCGGCGCAGCACAGCCAGAGCCTGGAAGCCTGGTTCGCCCACGTGCCGGGCCTGAAGGTGGTGCAGCCCTCGACGCCGGAGGACGCCAAGGGCCTGCTGCTGAGCGCGATCGACGATCCCGACCCGGTGATGATCTTCGAGCACAAGCTGCTGTACAAGACGAAGGGCCCGGTCCCGTCCGAACCCTACCGCACGCCGATCGGCAAGGCCGCGATCCGTCGCACCGGGCGCGACCTGACGATCGTCGCCACCGCGATCATGGTGCATCGCGCGCTCGAGGCGGCCGCCATCCTGGCCGGGGATGGCATCGAGGTCGAGGTGATCGACCTGCGCTCCCTGCGGCCGCTGGATGCGGCGACCATCGTCGACAGCGTGTCGCGCACCACCCGCCTGCTCTGCGTCTATGAGGGAGTCCGAACGCTCGGCATCGGCGCGGAGATCAGCGCCCTGATCGCCGAAAGCGAGGCGTTCGACCGCCTCGACGCGCCGATCGGCCGGCTGGGCGGCGCGGAGTGTCCGCTGCCCTACAACCCCGAGCTGGAGCGCGCGGCGGTGCCGCAGGTCGGCGACATCGTGGAGAAGGCACGCGCGCTGGTACGCGGAACCGTCTGACCATGGCGACCGAGATCATCTTCCCGCGCGTCGACATGGACATGGCCTCCGGCCGGTTCAGCCGCTGGCTGGTCGAGGAGGGTCGTCCGGTCGCCAAGGGCGAGCCGCTGTTCGAGATCGAGACCGACAAGGCGGCGATGGAGATCGACGCGCCCGCGAGCGGGATCCTGCGCGGCGTCCGGGCCGCCGGCGGCGAGGAGGTTGCCGTCGGCGCCGCGGTCGGGTGGATCGTGTCGGACGGCGAGGCATGGGCGGATCCGGCGTCCGGCCACCCGGACCGGGAGGCGGCGACGCTGCCCGGTCCGGCGCCGGAGACCGAGGTGCCGCCGGCCGGAGCCGTGCCGCCTGCGGCTGCCGTCGACCCGCCGGAAGCCGGCCTGCGCGCGACGCCGCTGGCGCGTCGCGAGGCCCGGCGCCTGGCCATCGACCTCCATCGGGTGCGGGGCAGCGGTCCTCGCGGCCGCATCCTGTCCGCCGACCTCCTCCGCGAGCAGGCCGCCGCGGTGTTGCCGGATGTGGCGGCTCCGGAGCCCCTGCGGGTCGGCCTGCATCGCGAATGGCGCGGCAAGCCGAGGCAGGCCGCCGGCCTGCCGCTGGTGTTCCTGCACGGGTTCGGCAGCGACCTCTCCGGCTGGCGTGCGGTGTCGTCGCAGCTGGACGCCGACCATCGCCTGCTGCTGGTCGACCTGCCCGGCCATGGCCGGTCCGAGGCTGCGGGATCGGCCGGCTTCGACGACCTGGTCGACGCCGTGCAGGCGGTGCTCGACGAGGAGGGGGTCCGGCGCTGCGTCCTCGTCGGCCACTCGCTGGGCGGCGCGGTGGCGCTCGGCCTGCTCGACGCCGGCACCGTCGAGGTCGCCGCCCTGTGCCTCGTCGCACCCGCCGGGCTGGGACCCGAGATCGACGGCGGCTTCCTGTCCGGCCTGCTCCGCGCCCGCTCGGAGGCGAGCCTGGCCCCCTGGCTCCGCCACCTGTTCGCCGATCCGGCGCTCGTCACCCCCGCCTACGTTCGGGCGACGCTGCGCGGACGCACCGGCGACCACCTCGCCTGCCAGCAGCGGCTGGCCGAGGCCGCGTTCCCGGACGGCACCCAGGCCGTCTCGCTGCGCCACGTGCTGCCGCGCGTGACGATGCCCGCGAAGGTGGTCTGGGGCACGCAGGACGCGATCATCCCGGCGCGGCACGCTGCCGCGCTGCCGGGCCGGATCGCGCTGCACCGGGTCGAGGCCGGGCACATGCCGCATGTGGAGGCGGCGCCCCTGGTGTCGGCGCTGATCGCCGAGCTGGCCCGGAGCGTGCCGGCCTGATCCGTGCTACAGCCGCGGCCATGAGCGATCCAGATCTGGACGAGGACCTGCGGATCCGGGCCGCCTGGCTGTACTACATGGAGGGCCTGACGCAGGACCAGGTCGCCCAGGAGCTCGGCATGACCCGCGCCCGGGTGCTGCGCATGCTGGCCGCGGCGCGTCAGGACGGCACGGTGCAGATCCGGGTGCAGTCCTCCCTGACCCGCTGCGTCGAGCTCGAGCGCATCATCGAGAAGCGCTACGCGATCGAGCGCGTCATCGTGATCCCGTCGCCCGGCGACGAGAGCAAGCTCCCCGGCATCCTGGGTGCGATGGTCGGCGCCTTCATCGCCGACGCGCTGGCCGACAACATGAGCATCGGCCTCGGCTGGGGCCAGACCCTCAGCGCCGCGCTGTCCTCGCTGCCGAAGCGGCCGTACCAGGGCGTGCGCGTGGTATCGCTGCTCGGCGGCCTGACGCGGGTCAGCGCCTTCAACCCGTCGGAGTTCGCCTGGCGCTTCGCCGACCAGATCGCCGCGGAATGCTACCTGATGGCCGCCCCGGTGTTCGCGCCCGACGTGCACACGCGCGCGGCCCTCATGCACCATTCCGGCATGCAGGACCTGTCGCGCCGCGTCGCCCAGCTCGACCTGGCGATCGTCAGCGTCGGCGACCTGTCGCCCCGCTCGACGATCGCGAAGTTCGGCCTGCTCGGCCAGGCGGAGCTGGCCTCGCTGGAGGAGGCCGGCGCGGTCGGCGACGTGCTGTGCCGCTTCATCGACGCCGACGGCCGCATCGTCGACCACGACATCAACGAGCGCGTCGTCGCCATCCACCCGGACGACCTGTCCTCCGCGCGCAAGCTGGTCCTGGCGTCCGGCGGCTGGTACAAGTTCATCGCCATCCTGGCCGCGATCCGGCTGCTGCGCCCGGACGTCCTGCTGACCGACGAGGTGGTCGCGGAACGCCTCACCAAGACGGCGATCCGGTAGCGACGGACCCGGATTCCATCCGGATGATTGAGGCCATGCCGGCCGCTGCATGTCGATGCGGTCAGGTCGGCCAGCCACCGCCGGGTTCGACCGTGGGCTGTTCCACACTCGTGCTGCAGCGCAGCTCATGTTCCGGTCAGCGGCTTCGCCGGGAAGGCAAGGCCCCGCGCAAACGCCCGGAGATCGTCAAGCAGCGAGCCTGCCGCCTCGTAGAACGGAAAATGGCCGCCGCTCGGCATCTCGGTGTAGCGGACCACCGCGTGCGAACGCTCGGCGACATCACGGGGTGGCATGGGAAACACGGGATCGGGATAGGCGGCGAGGGCAACGGGGATCCCGATGCGACCGCCACGGGGGAGGGTCTGGTAAGCTTCGCGTCCCTCGGCGACGTAGATCCAGGTGGAAGCATTGAAGCTGTCGGTCACGAGGTAGAGCATGATCTCGGTGAGCAGGCGGTCCTTCGGGATGGCATCATCGAAGCACCGTTGCCTGAGATCGGACCAGGCATGGAACGCTTCGGCGATCCAGGCTGCGACCCCGACAGGACTGTCGAACATCCCGTAGGCGAGTTTCAGCGGCCTGGTCGCCTGGATGCGGGCATAGGCGCTCTCGTTCCTCCACAGGTCGGCCTCGCGCAGGGCGAAGGCGCGCTCGTCCTCGCCCGCGTCCGCCGGCACGATGCCGGTGCGAGGCGGCGCGCCATGATGGCGGACGCTCAGCATCGTCAGGTGCAGGCCGGCGACGTGCTCGGAGTGGTGGAAGCCGAGCATCTCGGCGGTGGCGCTGCCCCAGTCGCCGCCGTGGACGAGATACCGGTCGTGACCGAGCGTCCCGGTCATGAGACGATCGAGCAACGCGGCGACGCGGCGTGGGCCGACAGGGGTCGTGGGCGGAGGCGAGAAGTCGTAGCCGGGGAGCGAGGGAAGGACCACGGTGAAGGCGTCCTCCTCGCGACCGCCGAAGCGTTCCGGGTGGGCGAGCGGCTCGATCAGATGCAGGTAGCTGGCGAACGAGTAGGGCCAGCCATGGATGAGAAGGAGCGGACGCGGGGATGGACCGGAACCATGCTCCTGGATGATGTGCAGGGTCTGACCGTCGATGTCGGTCGTGAAGTGCGGGAAGGCGTTGAGTGCGTTCTCTGCGTCACGCCAGTCGTAGTGATCGACCCAGTGGGCGCAAAGATCGCGCATCCAGGCCGCGGGTGGACCATGGCGCCAGTCGCCGGCGTCCTCGGGCTCGTGGAACCCGGCCCAGCGGAACGACGCGACACGGTCGCGGATCCGGTCAAGCGTCGTGTCCGGAACGTGGACATGGAACGGCGTGAGGGACATGAGCTCGGCTACGTCCTTTGCTCGGCGGGAGGATAGGCTGCCCCGGGTGGCCGCGCCACGACGAAGGTCCGCAGGGTGGAGGTCTCCATGCATGATGGCGATGACCGACATGGCCGGATGCAGGAGACCGACGCTTGATGCACGAGCCGGGGACTGTTTCGCGCCTGCGGCCCCGCAGGTCTCCTGTTCACATCAATCCGTGCATCGACCTGTCGCCGGCAACCCGCCAGCCTCGGGTTCATGCCGGATCGAACTTCGGGTCCGTTGCTACGCGACCTCCGGGACCTGCCTGTGAGGAACAGACCGAACTGGCCCGTCGCCCCGCTCACCGCCAGCCTGCGAGCTCCCGCCGCACCAGCCGCTCCAGCATGTCGATCGCCTCCGCGCTGTCGTTGAGGCAGGGCACGGTGGCGAACTTCTCGCCGCCGGCGTGCTCGAACGCTTCGCGCAGCTCGTTGCCGATCTCGTCCAGCGTCTCGATGCAGTCGGCCAGGAAGCCCGGCGTCAGCACCACGATCCGCCTGACCCCGGCCGCCGCCAGCTTCTTCACCCTGGGCTCGGTGTAGGGCCCGAGCCAGCGGGTCGGCCCGAACCGGCTCTGGAACGTCAGCGGCAGCTCCCGCGGCGTCATGCCGAGCGCCGCACGCAATGCGGTCATGGTGCGCGCGCACTCGGTCACGTACGGATCGCCGCGCTGCACGTACTCCACCGGCAGGCCGTGGAACGAGGCGATCAGCACCTCCGGCGTCCAGTCCAGCTCTCCCAGGCGCCGGCGCACGCTCGCTGCCAGCGCGTCGATGTAGGCCGGATCGTCCGGGAACGACGGCACCGTGCGCAGCGCCGGCTGCCTGCGCAGCCGCATCAGCGCGCGGAACGCTTGGTCGTTGGCGGTGGCGGTGGTGGTGGCGGAATACTGCGGATACAGCGGCAGCAGCAGGATGCGGTCGCAGCCGCGGCTGATCAGCCGGTCGATCGCCCCCGCGGTGGTCGGCGTGCCGTAGCGCATGCCCCACTCGACCGGGATCCGCTCCGCGTTGAGCCGGGCGTCGAGCTGCTCGGCCTGGGAGCGGGTATAGGTGCGGAGCGGGCTCTCGTTGCGCGCCGCGTTCCAGATCCGCCTGTAGTTGGCCGCACTCTTGCGCGGCCGGGTGTTGAGCACGATGCCGCGCAGGATCGGCTGCCAGACCAGGGGGCTGGCCTCGATCACCCGCCGGTCGGACAGGAACTCGCCGAGGTAGCGCCGGACCGAGCGGTTGTCGGCCGCGTCGGGGGTGCCGAGGTTGACCAGCAGCACGCCGGCGGTGCCGGGGCGCACGCTGGCGGTGGCGGTGCCGGCATTGCCGGTCCGGCGGTTCCTGGCGTCGATGAAGCTCATGAGCACAAGGTAGTGCGGAGGGCGTCCTTACGGGAGTGGCGGCGGCGACGCTGCCGCGGACATCGCCCGCCCGGCGAGGCAGGCCCCTGAGGCTGCCGCCCGGCCGCCTGAGCCACCTCCAGGCCGTTGGCCGGAGGCGCGCACCGGTGCGGAGCCGCATCCGGTGCAGCACCGGTCCCGCTTCCCGCCGAACATCCGGAGCAGGCCGGAGCACGACCTGGTCGCGGGTTGCGCCTTAACGCGGCGGTAGACACCGGTTCCGGACGGGAGGACGCGGGTGCAGTAGCCGTCCGGATGCCGTCGACGCTGCGGTGGGTCACGCTCGCTACCGACGGTGATCGCGTCCGGGTTCCGGTTGCCGTGCCTGGGAGCCTTCGACCCGAAGCGCCACGATCCCCGTCTGTCCATCCAAGAACGGGTTTCGCGCCTATCGTCATCGGCAGAGCCTATCATCTTTACCGGATCGATAGAGGCCTGTTATGAGGTTGCTGCGGATGGAGGCGTTGTCCATGGCACAGCAGCATCTCACCGGCCTGTCGCTGCGCGACCTCGACTACGCGATGGCGGTCGCGGAGCAGTCTCATTTCGGCCGGGCTGCCGAGCGGTGCGGAGTCAGCCAGCCGGGTCTGAGCGAGCAGATACGCAAGCTGGAGGCACTGCTCGGCACCCGGCTGTTCGAGCGCGGCCGCGGCGGCGTCAGCCCGACCGCGTCCGGCCAGATCCTGCTGCGACAGATTGCGGTGGTGGTGCGCGAGGCCCGTTCGCTGATGGAGATGGCACGCAGCCAGGCCGGTGCGCTGAACGGGCCGGTCGACCTCGGCGTGATCCCGACGCTAGGTCCCTACTACGTGCCGCTGGTGCTGCGCGACCTGCGCGTGCAGTTTCCCGAGCTGGTGCTGCGGCTGCAGGAGAACCAGACGACGGGGCTGCTGGACGCGCTGACCCGCTTCACCCTGGACATGGCGCTGGTCGCCCTGCCGGTGGAGGGGGAAGGCCTCGTGACGCGGCCGCTGTTCTTCGAGCCGTTCCGCGTGCTGCTGCCGGTGGACCACCCGCTGGCGGACAGCGACGAGGTGGCGCTGTCGGCGCTGGGCACCGACGACCTGCTCCTGCTGGAGGACGGGCACTGCCTGCGCGACCAGGCGATGTCGCTGTGCCGCGTGCCGGAGGGCGCTCGCTCCGAAGGCCGTGCGCCGCGTACCGCCACCAGCCTGGAGATGCTGCGCCACATGGTCGCGGCCGGGGAGGGCTACGCGCTGATGCCGTCCCTGGCCACCCGCGAAACCTCGGAGCTCAGCGGCCTGGTCCGGCTGCGTCCGCTGGACGCCGCCCGCGCCGGCCGCACCATCGGCCTGGTCTGGCGCGCCACCGATCCGCGCGGTCCCGACTTCGAGCAGCTCGCCACCCAGCTGCACCGGAACGCCCCGCCCGAGATGCGAGCGGTGCCGGAATAGGTGTCTCGGCTAGCGCGCGGCGGCTGTCGCACGCAGTTCGCCAATATGGCTCTGGACGATCCTGTGGGTTTCCGCTGCGAACGCCCGCAGCTTAGGGTTCGAGCCGTTCCTCGCTTCCGCTGCGAATGCCGCCCCATCCTTGGCGTGGATGTCTTCCATGTCCTTCAGATACATCGAGTCGAAGGCGGTTCCTGACAGCGCCTTGAGATCGTCCAGCTCGGTCTGGAAAACCGAGTTCAAGCTGTCGGGCAGGGTCATGCCGGCGTCGGATACGATCGAGGTCAGCTTGGCCCCGACCAGCTTATGGTCGTGCTCCTCGGTGTTGCCCTGGTCCTTGATCACCTGCGTGCTGCCCTGGTCGGCAGCGACCGTGCCCGCCTGCACCTCGAACATGCCGCCCTGGCTCACCATTGCGGCGAACTTCCTGTCGGTAGCTGACATGGCATCGGCGGCACGCGCCGCGTGCAGGGTGGTTCCGGCCAGCAGGCCGGACAGCAGAAGCACGGGGATCAGTTGCATTGAGATGTCCTGTTTCTTGTTTCGGACGACAACCGTTTGGGACCGCCAACGGTTCCGGCCCGTGTTCGCTTCAGCGCAGCCGCGCGCTGGGCTCCAGCACGCCCGGCGCCTGCGTCGCGCCGCACGACGCCGGCGTCCAGCTCCGGATCAGCGCGCCGATCCGTGCCCGCAGCGCGTCGCGCTCCGCCAGGATCGGCCGCGTTTCCGCCGTGCGGTCCCGCTGCGGCAGGGCGGCGAGCGGCGCCAGGCGCTGCGACGCGACCATCGCCGGCACCTCCGACAGCGCCACGAAGCTGAGCGGCAGCACGATCTCCTGGGTCTGTCCGCGCGTGGCCGACGCCGTCGCCCCGAGCCCGACCACCGCCGAGCCGACGGTGAAGCCGCCGGTGGCGGAGAACGAGCCGGTCAGGTCGAGCGACAGGTCATGCGCCAGCAGCGGCACTTCCGGATCCGCCTGCTGCGCCGCGCACTGCGCTGCCCGCGCCGCGGCGGCGAAGCGGGCGGGGTCGGCACCCACCGCGCTGACCGCGCCGGCAGCCCCCAGCTCGCGCTGCACCTCCGCCAACGCCTGCCCGATGGTGACTGGGGCGCTGCTGCGGGCGCATCCAGCCAGCGGCAGGCCTGGCAGCAGGCCGACCAGCAGGCCGGGAGCCAGCCAGCCATGGCATCGCCCCGTCATCCGCGGCTCAGAACCCGGACGTCCCGGCACCGCCGATGCCGGAGCCGGTGTTCACGCCGGCACCCGGGAGGCCGCCGACGTTGCCGCCGCGATGGGATGCACTCGGCAGGCCGTCCGACCGCACCGGGCCCGGCGACGGGCCGGGATCGTCCGACAGGTCGAAGACGCCGCGCGGATGGTCCGGCCCGGACCCGCAGCCGGCGACCCCGAGAAGAACGAGAATGGAAAGGATGGAAAGGCGCATCGCTCCACCCTAGCCGGATCGCGTCCGCGCCTGCCAGCGCCTGCGCCACCGGCGCCTGATGCGGCGACGGGAAACGGATAGTGCATCGCCGACGGTCGCGACCTGTCCGGCCACGCACGGCGGCATCGTGTCTCGCGATCGGCGGTGCACGAACGGGCCGCCTAGCCTCGTGGCGCCCGCTGCAGCGGCTTCCTTTCCATCTCCTCCGGCTCCGGCGACATCTTCAGCACCACCCGGAGAAGCGCCGCCCGCGACGACACGTCCAGCCGCCGGTACGCACGCAGGATGGTCTCCTCGTCGAGGGCGAGCAGCCCGAGCGCGCCCTGGTCCTCCTGCAGGAACTCGGGCGGAACCGGGACGTCCGGATCGAGGCCGATCAGGTAGGACACCGACGTGTCAAGCGCGTCGGCCAGCTTCACCAGGCGCTGGCCGCGCGGCAGCGGCGCCTGGTCCGCCAGGATGCGGCGCAGCAGCTCGGCCGGCACGCCGGCGACGCGCGCGGCCTGATCCGGTTCGAGCTCAAGCCGGTCGAGTCGCCCCTGCAGCCGCGCCCCGATGCTCAAGACCGGATCAGGCCTCGGCGTCGGGTTCCACCGGGGCCGACCCGGCCTCGGCCGACGCGTTGCGACGCGTGCCCGCCCGGGGCGCGGCGGTGCCCCGCCTGGACTTGCGTTCCGGTACCGGCTCCGGCGCGGGCGTCGCGGCGGCCTCCTCGGCCGCCTGCTTCAGCGCCGCGTTCTGCTTGCGCAGCCGGGCCACCGTGCGCTCCAGCTTGGCCACCTGCGCCTCGAGCTCCGCCTTGCTCACCCGCGGTGAGGCCGGAGCCGCGGCCTTGCGCGTCGACCGAACGGCGCCGGCCGTCGCCTTGGACGGGACGCGGTTCTTCGATCCGGGCGGGCGGCCGAGACGCTTCCTGGGTTCCGGCTCGGCTGCACGCCTGGAAGAGGAGCGGGTCGGTGTCGTCGTGCGAGCCATGCTCGATGTCCTTCGATACGGTCGGGCGGTGATTCCCGCAAGGCACGGGCCTCCATGTCCTGATGCGCGGCGGCAAGCGAGTTTGCAAGTCGCCATTGCCGTATTGGCCTCGACGGCTGCGGCTGATGGGGAGAACGACCCTTCAATGCTGTCCATCCGCCGCGACTATGCCGTGACATCCGGCAGCGTGACCTACGACGACAGGGCGCTGAAGCGGTCGCCCATTCCTGCAATATTTGCGTCGCTTCTGTCCAAGCCTCGCGACTTGCCGCCGATACGATCGTGGCCGCTGCCGCCTTTGTTCCGGCCTTCGACCGGCGCATGCCCGCCCGACGCGTCGGGTTGACGATGCGCCCGAAGCAAGCCAGAAGGATCGAATCCGATCGAGCGCCGGCAACCGGCAGCCGATCTGGTTCTGCAGCGCCGGACATGTTCCGGACGGGACAGATGCTCGCCGGGTTAGCACAGCGGTAGTGCAGCGGTTTTGTAAACCGAAGGTCGGGGGTTCAAATCCCTCACCCGGCATGCCGTGTCGGTAGCACGTCGATTTCCTTCGGAACGGTGGATGTTCTGGTTTTCCGAGGCGTTCTTCGGCACATCCGACCACGACGACGATCCGCATGAGCCAGCCTTGGAACGACCCGCGCACGAGCATCCTCTACTTCCGCAGGAAAGCCCCGACTCGCTTCCGGGCGGAAGGCTTGGGATCGTTGCGATTCCACAACATGGGGATCTGGCTGGCCGCAGCCTGAAGGCCTGTTGTCGCCATGGAAGAGGTGCATCCGAGATCGCAACGACCCTCACCAAGCCCCACGTGGCTCCCGCTGCCAATCCGCAAGCCAGCCTTCCGATCTTCGGGATCACCGCTTCCCACGCGGGACGTTCACAAGAACGATCGCAGCGGCTTCATGGGAGCCGTGGCGCTTGCCGTGATGTGGGCGTGCCGCTGAGCGCCTTGCGAACACCATGGTAGATGACCGGAACGCCAATCGGAGCTGGAGAAGCCGGGCAGCGGTGCCGCCAAGGCGAGGCAGCCAGCGGCACAGGACCATCTTGTGGTCGCCGGCAGGAAGGCGGGCATGGACATGTCGTGTTCGTCGTGCCGCGCGAAGGGCCGCACGACATCGCGACAGGGGCCTCAACTTCGCCTGGAAGCATGCCGATCTGGCAGAGGTTCAGTATCTTGCGAAGCCGGTGCCGAGCCTGAAGGCCAAGTCGTGAAAGCGATCGTTCTGGGTGTGCTTGCAGGCGCTGCGATCGCAGGGACTACCCTGGCATCAGGCACCGGGCCGACGTTCGTTCAGATCATCCCGCAAGGTTCCTCGGCAGAGGTTGCCGGCTATCATCTCGACCTCGGCGAACCCGATGACCCGAAGGCGCCGGGTGCCTGGCAGGGTCCCATCCGGATCACCAGCGCCAGGAAGGCCGATTGCACGGTCAGCGAGGACGTGGCGATCATCGAAAAGCCGCTGAGCATGACGCAGGGCCACCTGCTCTACGTCACGATCTATTCCGGCAGTGAAAGCCGGGTCTACGTCGTGGATGCCCAAAGCTGTGCCGTCAGATGGACCAGCCCGAATTTTGTAGGCGACTCAAGGATCACCGCGGGGACTCTCACGCTGCCGGGACACCGCCCGATCAAGATCGGAGCTGATGGGCTGCCAGGAAGGCCGTCATGATGCCCTGACAGACGCCCAAGCCGAAGGCGGCAAAGCCGTCGCAGAGACCATCGCTACGATCCCTCAGCACCTCCCCAGAATCGCCGGAATGCTCGCCGAGCAGATCCACGCGCTTGCAGCACTCTGATACCAGCGTCGGAGGGGATCGTTACGGACCTTGACAACCTGCTCCTGCTGTCGGGAGCGGCTTGCTCGACGTCCGGTTCGTGTGCAGGCGAGCCAGGACCGGTTGCCGCCGGGAGTATCCGGCTTGAGCGGCCGAAACCTGTGATGCGAAAATTGAACAAGCGGTGCCGACGGCTGCCCTACCAGCCACCCCTGAGATCGGCCAGGAGCAGACCTAGGCGAGAGGCGGCTCCCATAGCTCGATCGGATTGCCCTCTGGATCATGGATGCGGGCGAAGCGGCCGGGTTCAGGTGTATTCCACGCGACATCCCTCAGGACCACGATGCCGGCCCCTGCGAGCATGCAGCAGAAGCTCAAGCCTTGAAACCCGAAGCTCCAGCATCCATTGCTTCTCCGCCGGGAAGTAGTCGGTGGAACCAGGAAAAGGCGTGAAAGCCGTCGGACCGGCCGCTTGATGCCAGGCGGGGTCGCCGGAACCGATGCCGAGAGGCTTCTGATACCAGGCCGAAAGGGAGCCTGGATCGTCTGACCGGAAGAAGAAGCCACCGATTCCTGTCACTGGCATGGCCGTGCTCCTCGCCTTGGACATTCCGGCATGGATCAAGGCCGGTCCGAGTGCTTGTTGTCCACCAGACCCGGCTGCAGCACGGTCGGCGAGCCCATGACGGCAGATCATCAAGACGGCCCACCGGATGTTCGTCGATCATGAGGTCGGACCGCCGCGCAGCCTGCGCCTGGCTCGACGGCATCGACCCCGGCAGTCTTGACCAGCTCGGGCGAGACCGGGAACGGCTGCCGATGCCTCTGGCGGGATCCGGAGCCTTTGCCGGCTTTGGTCTGGGCATCTGTCACCGGTGGCATTGCGCCGGCCGGACGCCCGACTCATGATCCATGCTCAACCGGATGACTTTCCCGGCCGCGTCGCCGCAGTCGCCGTTTCCCAGGCCTCTTCCATGCCCCCTCCTCTTCTCGAAACGACCCGCCTGATCCTGCGTCCTCCCATCGGGTCCGACCTGGGCCGCTGGTTGGAGTGCAGCGCCGATCCCGAGGCCATGCACTACATCGGTGGTGCACAACCCGGCTTCGCCGCCTGGCGCTCCATGGCCTCCATGGCGGGCAGCTGGGCGCTGTATGGCTTCGGCATGTTCTCCGTCGTCGAGCGCAGCACCGGCCGCTGGATCGGTCGGGTCGGGCCCTGGTGGCCGGAGGGCTGGCCGGGGCCGGAAGTCGGCTGGGGGCTGCATCGGGATGCCTGGAGGCAGGGGTACGCCGTGGAAGCGGCTGCGGCGGCCGTGCAATGGGCCTTCGACACCCTGGGATGGCCCGAGGTGATCCATCTCATCGACCCGGAGAACATGGCCTCCGTCGCGGTGGCCGTGAAGCTCGGCTCGGCACGGCGGGGACCGGTGCAGATGCCGCCGCCGTTCCATGAAGCAACCACGGATCTTTATGCCCAGACGGCAGCGCAATGGCGGGCGGGGCGGCGGTCGTGACGCCCATTCGACGGAGGACATCACGGATGCCCGGCAACGACGCCTCGGACCCGACTTGCGGCAAACCCGCGGTTCCGTCCCGCTCGCGCGGCGCTTCGCGGACGAGCGGGCCGGGGCTGCCGGCTGGGGAGCCGGAGCGGGACATGAAACCGCTCCTTTTCGATCCCGACTGGTACCTCCGGCAACACGAAGACGTCGCGAAAGCGCGTCTCGACCCGGTCCAGCACTACCTCGACCACGGTGCAGGGGAAGGCCGGAACCCGAACGCCTTCTTCGACACCAGGCGGTACCTCGCGGCGAACGCAGACGTGCGCGCTTCGCCCCTGAACCCGTTCCTGCACTTCGTCCTCTACGGTTTCCGGGAGGGCCGCGATCCATGTCCACCGTCCGAGGCACCGGCCGCCGGGAAGCCCGACCAGGCGCCGCCCAGGGACATGACGAATGCAGCGCCTTCCGAAGCGCCTGCCAAGGAGAAGCTGCGCCGAACGCTTCTCGCCGCCATGTTTGCGGCGGCGGCCGAGGCCGGTGAAGGCGACAACCGAGGGAACGCAGCGCCTGCGCTGCCTGCGAAGGCGTCCGCGGGATCGCCTGGAAGGTCCGGGTCGCGTGCCAGGAAGAGACCATAGGACCCGTCCCGGGCACCGAGGCCGCTGCTCCTGTCTGCCCGGCATGCACCGGAAGTGGGGCCGTGACACGGCCGGCGCATCTCCCCAGGCACGCGACCCCGCACCGCTCCCGGCGCCAGGCCTCAGCGTCTGATCGACACCACGTAGCCGGCCGAGATCAACGCGTCCGCCAGCAGCTCGGCCACCACGCCGTTCAGCGCGTTCGTCATCGCGTCCCGCGCCAGACCGGTCCGGCGCAGCTCGAGCGCGTGCTGCAGCGCTTCGGCAGTGTCGCGAAGGCCGAGCGGTAGCAGGGCAGGCGGACCGGCTTCGTCTGGCATCCCTGATCCCCGGCTCCGTTCGCACCGCTGCCCGCCGGTCCGGCGACGCCCTGACCGCCATCTAAGAACACAACAGGAACAGAGACAAGCACGGCGAGCGCGCCGCCCGGTCGGCCCCCTGTCGCCATGTCCGCGCGAACCGGCCATGATCCGCTCCGGCCTGACGGAAAGGGTGATGGCGTGTCTGGGCAGCGCACGCGCGAGGCAACGCGTTCTCCGATCCTGATCACGGTGCTTCTGGCCCTGCTGACCGCGGTCGGCCCGATCTCGACCGACATGTACCTTCCCGCCTTCCCGGCAATGAAGGCGACGCTTGGCGCGCAGCCGGGTCAGGTCCAGCTGACGCTCGCGGCCTGGTTCCTCGGCCTGTCGTTCGGCCAGATCACCCACGGCCCGCTCGCCGACAGCTACGGCCGCCGCCTGCCGCTGCTGATCGGCACCGTCGTCTACACCCTGGCCTCGATCGGCTGCGCGCTCGCCGACACCATGACCCACCTGTCCTGGTGGCGGCTGTGGGCCGCGGTGGGGGCCGCCGCCAGCCTGGTGATCCCGCGCGCGGTGATTGCCGACGTGGTCAAGGACGGCGCCGAGGCGGCCCGGATGCTGGGCCGCATGGTGATGGTCATGGGGGTGGTGCCGGTGCTGGCGCCGACGCTCGGCGCCGTGATCGCCCAGCACTGGAACTGGCGTGGCATCTTCTGGATCGCCGCCCTCTACGGCCTGCTATGCTCGGTGCTGATCTACCGCTACCTGCCGGAAACCCTGCGCCCGCACCAGCACGGGCGGCTGCGGGTCGGCAACACGGTGGTCGGCTACATCATCGCCTGGCGCGGCCGCTCCTTCCGCACCCACGCGCTGGAAGGCGGCTTCGGCACCTTCAGCCTGTTCAGCTTCCTGGCCGGCGCGCCGCCGGTGTTCCTCGGCCATTACCGGCTCAGCCCCACCACCTTCGGCGCGGTGTTCATCCTGAACGCGGTCGGCTACATCGCCGGCACTCAGGGCAACGCCCGCCTGGTCGCCCGGATCGGGCTCGACCGCGCCCTGACCTGCGGCAGCCTGGGCCTGGTCGCCGCCACCACCGCGATGCTCGGCATGGCGATCACCGGCGGCGGCGGCGCGCTCGGCATGACGCTGGGCATGATGGCCTGCATGGCCTTCCTCGGCCTGCTGCTGCCGGGTGCCGCACTCGGCTCGGTCCTGGCCCATGGCGGCGCCGCGGGAGCCGCCTCGGCCCTCTACGGCACCACCGTGTTCTTCATCGGCGCGCTGAGCACCGTGCTGGTCGGCTGGACCGCGCCGGCCAATCCGGTGGCCATGACCGCGCTGATGCTGGCCGGCGCCATGGCCGCCCTGATCTGCGACCGGCAGCGCCCGCGCTGACCGCCCTGCCGCCGGACGCGGCAGGATATGCCGACCGGCAGTTCTCGATAGGTATATATTGCCCAGTACCACAATCTGTATTTGAGTGGACTTTGGACTCCCTCTGCGGTATTGTTCCGGTATCAAGTAGAACCAGGAGGCAAACATGTCGAGTTCGGCCGTGTCGGGTGGCCATCAGGCCCGCTGGCAGCAGATGCAGGAGATGCAGGCCCAGAACAAGACGAAGACCGCCGCGGCCGGATCGAGCGCGCCTTCCTCCGACCTGACCGACATGCTGGCCGGCGCCGACCCCTCGCAGGCGAGCGCACCGCCGCCCCCCTCCACCGGCTGGCCGTCGCACAGCAACGCCAGCAGTGCTCCTGCCGGCAGCACGCAAACGGCCAGCAGCCAGGCCGTTGCCACCCAGGCCGGCGGCAGCCCGATCGGCAGCGTCGCCTCCGCCCTGGTATCGGGCGTGCAGTCCATGCTTACCAGCCTCCAGTCGGAGCTGTCCGGCAGCGGCACGGCTACCAACCCGGCTGGCACCTCGACGGGCGCCGCCTCGAGCACCGCTTCTTCGGGGAGCGCCGCCTCCGGTACCGCATCGGCCGGTTCCGGCACCACCGACGCAGCGAGCACGCTCAGCCAGATCATGCAGATGCTGCAGGCCTATGGCGCGCAGTCCAGCGTCACCTCCGCCTCCACCAGCATGAGTTCCGTCCTGACCGCCTGACCGCCTGATCGCGTCGCCGTCCGAGCGCGGCGCGCGGGCCGCCGGTCGCCGTCCTGCCCTGGACTGCCCGGCGCGCCGTCCCCATGTCCAACCGGTTGGCCATGACCGCGCCGCGTCCGGCGCGGCGACCCGGGCCAGCCTGCGGAGCCGCGTCGGCATCCTGCAAGTCCGGAGGTTCCGATGGACCAGGCCCTGCCCGCCGAGGCGACGGGCGTGCTGCGCTTTCCCGTCGAGGGGATGCACTGCGCGTCCTGCGTGCGCCGAGTCGAGCAGGCCATCCTCGCCGTGCCCGGGATCGCCTCCGCCAGCATCGACCTCCTGTCCGGGCGCGCCGAGACGCGGCTCGCCGCCCTGCCGCCGCCGCCCGGCCTCGCCGCCGCCGTCGCCGATGCGGTGGCCGCCACCGGCTTCACCGTGCGCGACGAGGTCCTCCGGCTCCGGGTCGAGGGCATGCACTGCGCGTCCTGCGTGCGTCGGGTCGAGACCGCGGTCGCCGCGGTGCCCGGCATACGCGACGCTGCGGTCAACCTCGCCACCGGCCAGCTCACCGTGCGTCTCGCTGCCCGGCTCGGCGCCGCCGGCGGCATCACCACCGAGACCGCGATCGAGCGCGCCATCCGCGATACCGGCTTCGCGTCGCGACCGCTCCCCGATGCCGCCAGCCGCCCGGACCCGGATACGCAGGAGCCGGACCCGGCCGTCCCGATGCCGGACCGGGCAGCCGCGGCGCTGCGACGCGACCTGGTCCTGTCCGTCCTGCTCACCGTGCCGCTGGTCGTGCTGGCCATGGCCAGCCCGCTGCTCGGCCTGCCGGACCGTCTACCCACCGCCCTCCTCTCGTTCGCGCTCGCGACCGCGGTGCTGTTCGGGCCGGGCCTGCGCTTCGTGCGCGGCGGCCTGCGCACCCTGTGGCACCTGGCCCCCGACATGGACGCGCTGGTGCTGCTCGGCACCGGCGCCGCCTGGGCCTTCTCGGCCGTCGCCGTGCTGCGCCGGCTGCTCGCGCCAGCCTTCCCGCTCGGCCCGCTTTACTTCGAGGCCACTGCCGTCATCGTGTCCCTGATCCTGCTCGGCCGCGTGGTCGAGGCCGGCGCACGCGGTCGGGCCGGGAACGCGGTGCGTGCCCTGCTCGACCTGCAGCCGCGCACCGCCCGCGTCCTCCGCAACGGCGTCATCCAGGAGCTGCCGGCAGCCTCCCTCCGTCCCGACGACCTGATCCTGGTCCGCCCCGGCGAGCGCCTGCCCGCTGACGGGGTGGTGACCGAGGGCGCCTCACACGTCGACCAGTCCATGCTCACCGGCGAGCCGCTGCCGGTGTCGCGCGCACCGGGCGACCCGGTGGTCGGCGGCACCGTCAACGGGGAGGGGAGCCTGACGGTCCGCGCCACCGCGGTCGGCCGGGCCACCATCCTGGCCGGGATCGTGCGCATGGTGGAAGCGGCGCAGGCCGGCCGGCTGCCGATCCAGGCGCTGCTCGACCGGGTGACGCAATGGTTCGTGCCGGCGATCATCGCCTGCGCTCTTCTCACCTTCGCTGGCTGGCTGCTGCTGGCCGGCGCCGGACCCGGCCTGGCGCTCGGCTACGCCGTGTCGGTGCTGATCGTCGCCTGCCCCTGCGCGATGGGGCTGGCGACCCCGGTCTCGATCACCGTCGGCACCGCACGCGCCGCAGCACTCGGCGTGCTGTTCCGGCGCCCGCTGGCGCTGCAGCGCCTGGCCGGGACGACGATCGTGGCGCTGGACAAGACCGGCACCCTGACCCTCGGCCGCCCCACCCTGGGCCATCCCGTGCTGCCGGACGACGCCGCGCTCGACGAGGCCACCCTGCTCGGCCTCGCCGCCGCCCTCGAATCCCGCTCCGAGCACCCGCTGGCCCGTGCGGTGGTGCAGGCGGCCGAAGCCCGCGGCCTCGCCCTGCCGCCGGTGCGGCGCTTCGAATCCCGTCCCGGCCTGGGCGTAGTCGGCGAGGCCGGCGCACACGCGGTCGCTGTCGGCTCCTCACGGCTGATGCAGGCGCTCGGCCTGGACCCCTCCGGCTTCGACTCCGCGATCCGGCATCTGGCCGGGGAGGGCGGCTCGCCGGTGCTGCTGGCGGTGGACGGACGCGTCTCCGCCTTGCTGCCCGTGGCCGACGCGCTGCGCCCCGCCGCTGCCGCCACGGTCGCCGCCCTGCACGCGCGCGGCCTCGACGTCGCCATGCTGACCGGCGACGACACGCGCACCGCAGGCGTCGTCGCCGGCCGCCTCGGCATACGCACCGTGCGCGCCGGCCTGCTCCCCGCCGACAAGCCCGCCGCCCTGCGCGCGCTGCGCCGCCCGGGTGCGACCACGGTGTTCGTCGGCGACGGGATCAACGACGCCCCCGCGCTGGCCGCGGCCGATGTCGGGATCGCCATGGGCACCGGCACCGACGTCGCGATCGAGAGCGCCGACGTGGTGCTGGTGCACGGCGACCCGGCTGCCCTGATCGCCGCCCTGCACCTGTCGCGCGCCATCATGCGCAACATCCGGCAGAACCTGTTCTGGGCGTTCGGCTACAACGTGCTGCTGATCCCGGTCGCCGCCGGCGTGCTGCATCCGCTCATCGGCCTGTCGCTGTCGCCGATGCTGGCCGCGGCCGCGATGGCGCTGTCCAGCCTGTTCGTGCTCGGCAACGCCCTGCGCCTGCGCCGGACCACCGTGTCACGTTCCTGACAGGCTGCGTGTCCGCGTCGCGGCCCGCCGCAGATGCGATCCGGACCGGCGCGCGGAGCCGGGCGGTCAGGGATCAACGGCTCGGTCGGGTCGCCTGATCAGCTTGCGGCGGGTCGGCCCAGCAGCCCCGCAGGACGGTTTCGGACAACGCGTACGACCATGCGGCATCGAGCGGCTGGCTGAGCAGCAGGCGCAGGTAGACCGCCCCCACGGCCGCATCGAGGACAACCGGCACATCGAGGTCCGCGCGGAGCCGGCCTTCCCTGATCCCGCGATCCAGAAGCCTGGAGCTCTCGTGACGCAGCGGCATCGAGAAGGTCTCCACGAACATCCGCCGCGTCTCGGCGTCGGTCTGCGCCTGTGCCACGACCGAGGCCGCGATCCGGCCTGCCGGTCCGCTCAGCGCCTGGACCAGCGAATCCAGCAATCCCCGGAAGTCCGCGACGGCATCACCGCTTTCCGCGTAAACAAGTTGCGGCCTGAACGCGTTGAGGAAGCTCTCGATCGCAAGCAGGCCCTTGCTTGGCCACCAGCGATAGATCGTGGTGCGGGCCACGCCCGAGCGTAGGGCGACCGCTTCGGTCGAGAACTTGCCGAGACCGGTTTCCACGAGGATCGCGTAGGCCGCATTCAACACCGCGCCCCGGGCCGCCTCGCTGCGAGGCCGTCCTGCCAACCGTCCAGCCAGCGGCGTCCCCGCCCTCGTCCCTGACGTCATGTTCCGCAGTGGCCGCTCCATCGATGCTCGATCGGCTTGAAGTAGTCCGCAAGTATCTCAGGATGCGGGCCGAACTGGCGACCTGTAGCAGGCAGTTGAACGTCGTCGCCTTGACCGTCTGCACGCTCGACGGGAGCCACTGGAGGATGGTGGCCCATCACCCGACGGGTATCGACTTCTGAAAGCCGTTTGACAACGCGCTGCGCCGATGATCCGACGCGCCTTTCTGTGCTTCCGGTGCCCAAAGTTAGAAGGCCGTTCCGCTCTGGTTCTCGAAAGACAGGCCGGCCATGCCGCACGCAGGCGTCGCGTGCCTCGCTCGATGCCTTCGCCGACTTGCATCTTCGGTACCGGAACGTCCACGCGCCTACAGGTTTCGGACTCCTGTTGCCGGCCGGACCGATGGGCAAGGCTGCGGACTGGCAGCTGCTGCCGGCCGAGCCCTCCGCGCACCGGTCAGGCCGTCACGCTCCGATCCATTCCGCGGACAGGCCGGACCCGTCGAAGCGGCCGGCGGCGCGCGTCTGCGCCCCCTCCGGCCCGAGCCGCAGCACGTCGACGCTGTCCGGCGATACCAGGATCACTGCGAAGCACCGGAACTGCTCGTCCCCGGGCAGGTGCGTCCGGTCCTCCGGATCCTCGATCCGCCGGCCCGGATCGCTGCGCAGCCCGTACGCGTTCCGCCCGTTGGGCGACAGCGCGTCCCAGCGCCGGCGCGCGACCTCGTCGTCCCGGTGCAGCCGGGCGGTGCCGTCGAAGCGCAGCTGCAGCTGCTCGTCCGCCGACCACGCCAGCACGCTGACCCTCCCGTCGCCGGCCACGTCGCGCGCCTTGGCTGCACGCGCGTCGGTGTGCATCTCGAGGCAGGGCGGCATCCGCTCGAAGCCGCGCAGCACCACGGTACGAATCCCGGGCCGGCCGTCAGGCGACAGCGTCGCCAGCTGCACGTTGCGCAATTCCGATCCGCGCTCGTGCAGCGCATGCCGCAACGCCGACAGCGCGTTCCCGACGAACGACAGGGCCGAGTCTTCCATGGGATGCTCAAGTCGGTTCCTGCGCCTCGGTTGCCTCCGAACCGCGACGCCTCATCGCCACAGCCCTGCCAGCAGCGCCACCGCCACCGCCAGCCCCACCTCGCGGTTGCTCCTGAACAGGCGCAGGCAGGTCGCCGGCGAGCGGATCTCCAGCGCCCGCACCTGCAGCCCGAGCAGCACCGCAGGCCCCAGCAGCGCCGGCCAGAACCACGGGCCGGCCCCGGCCAGATATCCGGCCAGCGCGAGCGCTGCCAGCGCCAGCGCGTAGCAGCCCGCCACGAACCGGCGTGGACGCGCCGCCACCAGCCTGGAGGTCGACTTCACCCCCAACAGCGCGTCGTCCTCCATGTCCTGGAACCCGTACACGGTGTCGAACCCCAGGTCCCACAGGATCGCGCCTGCGTAGAGTGACAGCGCAATCCGGTCGATCCGTCCGGTCGCGGCCGCATAACCCATCGGTGCGCCGAAGCCGAAGGTGAACCCCATCACCAGCTGCGGCCACCACGTCACCCGCTTCGCCAGCGGATACAGCCCCACCAACACCAGCGACCCAACGCCCAGCGCCCAGCACAGCCGGTTCAGCGACAACAGCACCCCGAGCCCGACCAGCAGCAGCAGGAGGAGGAACCACGCCGCCTGCCGCATGCGCAGCGCCCCCGAGGCCAGCGGCCGGCCGCGCGTGCGTGCCACCTGCCGGTCCAGGTCGCGGTCCCACATGTCGTTGACCACGCAGCCCGCCGACCGCATCGCCATGCTGCCGACCGCGAACAGCCCCAGCAGCCGCAGCCGCTGTTCCAGCGCCACGCCTTCCGGCAGCAGGATCCCCCACACGCCCGGCAGGAACAGCAGCCAAGTGCCGATCGGCCGGTCCAGCCGCGCCAGCAGCGCATAGGGCCGCCACCCCGCCGGCAGGTGACGGATCCAGCCGGTGGCGACGATGTCGGTGTGGGCCATGGCTTCCTGCTATGGCCGGTCCACCCCCCGGTCAACGGAGCGATTCGGTGCAGGACCTGCCCAGACTTCACGCCATACCCTTGTCGGCCGATCTCCTCCTGCCGATGACCGACAACCAGGCGCACTATCTCGGCGTCGTGCTGCGCCGGCAGCCGGGGGACGAGGTGCGTCTGTTCAACGCCATTGACGGCGAATGGACCGCCACCATCGAGGCGCTGCGCAAGGAGCACGGCCGGTTCCGCCTCCAGCGGCAGGTGCGTCCGCCCGCCCCCGAGCCCGGGCCGATCCTGCTGTTCGCCCCCCTCAAGCGCGACGCCACGGACCTCCTGGTGCGCATGGCGACCGAGCTCGGCGCCAAGGCGCTGCATCCGGTCCTCACCGAGCGCACGGTCGCGGCCCGGATCAACGCCGCGCGCTGGACCGCGATCGCCACCGAGGCAGCGGAGCAATGCGAGCGGCTGAGCGTGCCGTCGATCGCGGAGCCGGTCCGGCTGCCCGGGCTGCTCGACGCCTGGAACCCCGACCGGCCGCTGCTGGTGGCGCTGGAGCGGGCGACGCCGGAGGACCGGGCCGGCAGCCTCGCCGCCTGGCGCGCCCGCACCCCCAGGGCGCCGTCCGAACTCCAGCCCGGCCTGCTGGTCGGGCCCGAAGGCGGCTTCTCGCCCGCCGAGCGCGCCCTGCTGCGCAGCCGCCCGTTCGCGGTTGCCGCCACCCTGGGCCCGCTGATCCTGCGTGCCGAGACCGCCGCCCTGGCCGGGCTGGCGGCACTCGCCGGCTGACGCCCGAGGTTGCTCCCGGCCGGCGGCAGCGCCATAGACACTGCCGAACACCCGGCGGCCCGTTCGAAAGGGTTCCCGTCCTCCAGGAATGCGTGCGCGCTCGATGTCGAACCCCGGCGACCAAGACGATACCCCCATCGAGTCGGCGGACCAGCTTGCGGCGCATCTCGCCGCCGGCGCCAAGCCGCGCGCGGACTGGCGGATCGGCACCGAGCACGAGAAGTTCGGCTTCCGCTGGCCCGGCGCCGCGGACGGTGCCGCGTGGTCGGCGCCGGCCTACCAGCCACGCGGCATCGCCGACCTGCTCGCCGCCTATGCCGCCGATGCGGCCTCCTGGGAGCCGATCACCGACCGGGGCCACCTGATCGGGCTGAAGGGGCAGGGGCCGAACAAGGGCGGCTCCTTGTCGCTGGAGCCGGCCGGCCAGTTCGAGCTGTCCGGCGCCCCGGTGGCTAGCCTGCACGACACCGAGGCCGAGCTGCGGGCGCACGCCGCCCACCTGCGCCCGCACGCGGACGCGCTCGGGCTCGGCTTCGCGCCGCTGGGCTTCCACCCGGTCGCGACCCGCGCCGACATGCCGTTCATGCCGAAAAGCCGGTACGCCATCATGCGCCGCTACATGCCGCTGGTCGGGCAGTACGGCCTGGACATGATGCTGCGCACCTGCACCGTGCAGGTAAACCTCGACTACGGCTCCGAGGCCGACATGGCCGCCAAGCTGCGCGTGTCGCTGGCGCTGCAGCCGGTGGCGACGGCGCTGTTCGCCAACTCGCCGTTCGAGGAGGGCCGTCCGAACGGGCTGCTGTCCACCCGCGCCCGGGTCTGGACCGACACCGACAACGCCCGCAGTGGCATGCCGCCTTCCTTCTTCGAGCCCGGCTTCGGCTTCGGCCGCTACGTCGAGTGGGCGCTCGACGTGCCGATGTACTTCGTCAACCGCGACGGCGCGATGATCGACGTGGCGGGCGGCTCGTTCCGCGCCTGGATGCAGGGCCGCCAGCCCGGGCTCGAGCACCTTCGCCCGACGCTCGGCGACTTCGACGACCACCTCACCACCGTGTTCACCGACGTGCGCATCAAGCGCTTCCTGGAGATGCGCGGCTCGGATGCCGGCTCGATCCCGATGATGCTGGCGCAGTCGGCGTTCTGGACCGGGCTGCTCTACGACGACGCGGCCCTGGCGGCCGCCGACGCGCTGGTGCGCGAGCAGCCATGGGACGCCTACGCGGCGTTGCGCGCGCAGGTGCCTGCGCATGGCCCCGACGCTTCCTGGCCGGACGGCAGCGCGGCAGGCACCGTGCGCTCCCTGGCTGCACGCCTGGTGTCGATCGCCGGAGGCGGCCTCGCCGCGCGTGCCCTGCACGACGACCAGGGTCGCGACGAGCGGCGCCACCTCGATCCGCTGCTGCCGATCGTGGCCGGCGCGCCGACCCAGGCCGAACACTGGCTTTCGCGCTATGGTGACACGTGGAACGGCGACGTGACGCGGATCTTCGCCGAGGCCGCGATCTGACGGTCGGAACCGACCGGATCTTGCGACGCGGGGTCATCCCGGAGATGAGAAGGCTTTCGACGCCGATGAACGCGACGCTGTGGGCGGAGGCACGCCTCGGCGTCCCGCTCGCCGCCGGTGGAACGGAGCGGCGGAACCATCCATGACGGCTGCAGCATCCCTCGTGAAGCTGCGGCTGCTCGAAACCTCCGACCTGCACATGTTCGTCTATGCCTACGACTACTACCAGGGCAGGCAGGACGACACGGTGGGGCTCGCCCGGGTCGCAACCCTGGTTTCCCGGGCCCGGGCAGAGGCCGCAAACACGCTGCTGTTCGACAACGGCGACATCATCCAGGGCAACCCGCTCGGCGACTACATGGCGCTGTCCGGCAAGCTGACCGAGCAGGACGGCCACCCGATGGTCCGGACGATGAACCTGCTCGGCTACGACGCGGCCACCGTCGGCAACCACGAGTTCAACTACGGGCTCGACTTCCTGCACCGGGCGCTGCGCAGCGCGCGCTTTCCCTTTGTCTGCGCCAACATCGAGACCTCGGGCGGCGGCACGCTGCTGCCGCCCGTCGCCGTGCTCCACCGCACCGTCACCGACGAGGCCGGAACGCCGCACGCGCTTCGCATCGGCGTGATCGGCCTGGTGACGCCCCAGATCACGGTATGGGACAAGGCGCGCCTCGACGGCTACGTCGACACGATCGACATCGTCGACGCCGCGCGCCGGCACGTTCCGGAGCTGCGTGCGCGATGTGACCTGGTGGTCGCCTTGTGCCACTCCGGGATCTCGGCCCAGCCGCGCTGCGGCGGCGAGGAGAACGCGTCGCTGCATCTCGCCGCCGTTCCCGGGATCGACGTGATCCTCGCCGGCCACGCGCACCGGGTGTTTCCCGGCCCGGACTACGCCGGCCTTCCCGGCGTGGACGCCGTACGCGGTACGCTGGGTGGCATCCCGGCGGTGATGCCCGGCTACTGGGGCAGTCATCTCGGCCTGATCGACCTCCAGCTGCAGCGCGACGTCGACGGGTCCTGGCAGGTTGCCGCGTTCCGCACCGAGGTGCGGCCGATCTGCCGCCGCGAGGGGCGGCAAGCCCTGCCGCTGGTGGCCGACGATGCCCGGGTGCTCGCCGCCGCAGCCCCGGAGCACCGGGCGACCCTGCGCTGGATGGAACAGCCGGTCGGCAGCACCGCGGTGCCGATCAACACCTACTTCTCTCTGCTCGGCAACGACGCCGCGTTGACGCTGGTGAACGAGGCGCAGCTCTGGTACGCCCGCCCGCTGCTCACCGCGACCCCGCACGCGCACCTGCCGCTGCTGTCGGCGGCCTCGCCATTCAAGGCGGGGGGCGCCGGCCCGGACTCGTTCGTCGACATCCCGGCCGGCCCGCTGGACATGAAGGCCGTCGCCAACCTCTACATGTTTGCCAATACCGTCTGCGTGGTGAAGCTGGACGGCGCCGAGCTGCGCGAATGGCTGGAACGGTCCTGCGCGATCTTCAACCGGATCGAGCCGACACTCGGTACCGCGCAGCCGCTGGTGGCGCCGCGCGCGGCCAGCTACCTGTTCGACACCATCGCCGGCCTGTCCTACGAGATCGACCTGTCACAGCCGCGGCGCTACGACAACAAGGGTCAGCTGGTGCGTCCCGACGCATGGCGGATCGTCTCGCTGACGCACGAGGGTAGGGCGGTGACGCCCGCCGACAGCTTCCTGGTGGTGACCAACAACTACCGCGCCGACGGCGGCGGCGGCTTTCCCGGCACCGGCGGCGCGCACCTGGTGCTGCAGGCACCCGACCTGAACCGCGACGTGATCGTGCGCTACGTCCTCCAGCATCGGCAGGTGGCCCCGGTGGCGATACCGGTCTGGCGCTTCCGCCCGTTCGCGACGCCCGTCCTGCTCGGCTTCGACGGCAACGCAGAAACCGCGCGCCATCTGGAGGATCGTCCGGACGTCGTCCGTCTCGGCGACGGCAGCGGCGGCTTCGTGCGCTACGGCCTGACGCTGGGCTGACGCGGCGGAGCGCTAGCCGGCCGCCTTCGGCTCGTGGCTCCCTTTCGGCTCGTGGCCTTCTTTCGGCTCGTGGCCTTCTTTCGGCTCGTGGATCGGGCAGCCGTTGTGCTCGGAGCGGAACTTGGCCGAGCTGGAATAGGTCGTGTTCCGCGCCCGCATCACCGAGCCGAGCGGACGATGCGCGGCAAGCCCGTGCCAGGGGCTGAACGCGGCGCCCTCGTCGATCGCGGCCACGCCCTCCGTGCTCCAGGAATCCTGTGGCGCCACGGTCAGTCGTGCCACCGGCACGTACGGGCTCCTGTCTTCCGGCCAGATCACGCTGGCGTCCTCGATCGGCATGGTGTCGAGGTCGGTGCAGAGCTGGACGCAGAAGTTCCATTCACCGCCGTGGCTGGCGAAATGCTGCGACACCGCGGTCCGCAGCGCGTTCGGATCGCTGGTGTCGATCGGGGCACCGGTCAGCAGCGACAGGTCGAACACCGGCGTTGCGCTGAACTTGGCGACGTAGTCTCCGTACAGGATCGGCACCTGGGAGTAGAAGGTCTCGCCCAGGATGTGGGTCTGCTTCTGGCCGCCCATGGTGGTCAGCGTCGGGCTCTTGCCGCCGAACGCTTCCAGCACGGCCTCGGTGGCCCGGTTGACTGCGGAGACCGCCTTCTTCAGCCCCTCCGCCTTGTCGGTGGTGGCGGCCAGCATCTTGAGGTTGCCGAGGAACTTGGCCGCCGTCGGCGCACTGAACGCCGGCGCGTTGACCATGATGAAGTCCTGGGTGGCGTCGTCCTCGCTGCCCGGCAGGCGGGCGCCCTCGACTCCGACCACCTTCACCGCCAGGCCACGCGGCGTGGACACGCTGTCGTCCAGGATGTCGCCGGGCACGGTCGAGAAGCGTAACGCGGCGCGATAGCTGGCGGGCCTGGCGAACAGCCCTTGCGCATATTCCGGCGGCAGCCGGCCCAGCACCTCGAACGTCCCGTGCACCACCCCGTGCGCCTTGGCGTGCACCGAGCGGATGGCGTGGCCGGAATGCTCGAACGTGGTCTGGCTGATCCTGTTCAGCGCGTCGATCAGTCCCTGGTTGGTGTCTTCCTCGTTCGCGTGCGGGGTTTCCATGGACGGGGTGAAACGCAGCGGCGAGGTGACGAACTGGATGTTGGCCGACATGTCGACTCCGATCGGGAAGCGGGAGCATGGCGCCGCGGATGGAGGTCCCGGCGTGACCCTGGCAACGCGCGAGCCGGCCGGCTTTGCTTCGCCTGCGCCGGATCTGGACGATCGGCGGCTCAATCTGGACGTCCGGCCTCCGGTACCTCGTCCCGGCCGCCTGGCTCGCGCGGATCGTCGATGCCGGCCCGGCGATAGCCGACCGGATCGATGCCGTAGGAGTACCGGAACGCCCGAGCCAGCTCGGCCGGACCGCCATAGCCGACGCCCTGCGCGATCACCTTGACCGGAAGGCTCGTCGTCGCCAGCAGGCGGGCGGCCGTCCGGAGGCGCACCTTCCGGACGAAGTCCATCGGCCCGTACTGGAACGCCCGTGAGAAGTGGTCGGCGAAGGACGCGCGGCTCATCCCGGCCGCCGCCGCCAGGCTCGTCACGCTGTGTCGTCCCGCCGGGTCCTCCAGCACCGCCAGCACCGCACGCGCCAGCCGCGGATGGTGCAGCGCCGCGGACAGCCCGGGTCCCGCACCCTCCTCGAGATGCCGGCGCAGCAATGCGACGAGGCACTGCTTCATCAGCAGCTCCGTCATAGCCTGCGTGCCCAGGCCCGGTCGTGCCAGCTCGGCACGCATGAGCGCGAAGGCCTGGCCGGTGACCGGATCGGCCGACACCGCCTTGACCAGGGGCTCACGCAACAGGTCGAACAGCCCGAGCGCCGACGCATGGGAGGCCGAGATCGCCCCGCACAGCAACAGGACGTCGCGGCTCCCGTCCCCGGCGGTGAACGTGACCAGCCCGTCGCCCAGCAGCGAGCAGTGATCCTCGGCCCGCACCGACCCTGCGACCGGTCCGGTCCCGCCCACCTGATGCGCCTGGCGCGGCGGCACCACCAGGATGCTGCCCGAGGCAAAGGGCAGCCACGGCCCGTTGCCGACGCTCAGGGCTCCGGCGCCGTCCAGGACGTAGTGCACCGTGATCGCCTCGAAGCCCGGAAACTCGAGACGCCAGTGCTTCTGCAGCGCGCACACGGAAAAGGCGTGCAGCCGGACCGCCAGGGCTGCCAGGAGACGATCGAGGACGTCCGTTGCCACACCCTTGATCCTCGCCTGGCCGTCACGGGAAGATAACCCCGCCCATCGGGTTGGCGTTCCGGCCCCGGTCGACGACCGGTGTGGCCCGTGTTGTGGACGACCCTGCCTCCATGGCAACCTGCCGCCCGGCAACGCCTGGGTCGGGTGGACGCGAACGGTCTTGACGCTGGACACCCCGCTTTTCCTCGTCGACCGTCCGATGGAGCACCATGCCGACGGGATGCGCCTGCTCGTGCCGGGCCGCCCGCCGATCCCGCTGATGAGCGGCGCCGATCCGGTCCGCAGCTTCAACCCCGGCTGGCAGGCCGAGGCGCTGTTCACCCTGCTCGACCCGCTCTGGGTGCTGGTGCTCCGTCACGACGACGGCAGCGTCGCCTGCTGGCACGTCGAGGACAGCGGCCGGCTGTGCGCGCCGCCGCAGAACCGGTCCGAGCGCGAGCGGCTCCTGTTCGCCGGCCGGCTGCAGGGAATCGGGCTGTGGCTGCGGCACGCGCCCGGCAGGCCGATCCGGGTCGCGGTGCCGGACGCGGTGCGCGCCTGGCTCGCCCTTCCCGCCGCGGTGCAGCGCGAGCTCGACGCGCTGCTCGAGACCGATCCCCTCCTTCCCCTGCTGCCCGATCCGCTCCTGCTACAACACAGTCTCGAGGACGTCCCGCCGCTCCGGTTCACCCCGGTCCCCGACACCAACGGCAGCCTGATCGGCAACCCTGGCGGCATGGTGCCGCTGGTGGTCGGCGAAGCGCTGGCGGAGCTGCTTCCCGGCTGGACGGTTGCCGCAATCGAGGCGGCGTTCACGCCGCTCCTGGCGGTGATCCTGCGTCACCGGGACGGGCACGAGGCGACTTGGTTCGTCGACCTGGACGGGCGCCTGGTGAGCCACGCCACTTCCCTGCTGCCGATGCACTGGCAACGCCACCTGGCGCGCCTGGCCGGCCCGCTGCTGTCGGCGCTGTGGCGCGGCCTGGCGCTCGGGGCACCGGAGGTGCGGCTGCCGGAGGACGGGGTGGCGCGGCTGCCGTCGGCGGATTTGGTGGCCCTGGTGTCGCTCCACCTGGAGGAGGCCGGCCATTCCGGCGACACCCTGGTCTGGACCCTCGACGCGTCGCCGCCACCGGGGATGGCCTACGTGGTTCCGGTCGCGCACGGTCTGCTCCCGCTGGACATGGCGGCGATGGCCCGCTCCCTGGGTCACAGCCTGCATGCCGAGATGGACCGGCTGCTGCGCGAGGGCCGGATGCTCTGGCCGTCGCCCGCGGACGGCAGCTTCGTAGAAAGCGACGGCTTCGCGTTCCTGCTCGACCAGAACTGCTTCGCCTACCGGTTCCGGCACGAGGCCACCGGCCTGGTGTTCCATGTCGTCTGCACCGGCACGTATTTTTACAACCACGCGCTCTACTTCCCGGCCGCCGACCTGCTGGTGGCGCGCACGCCCGACCTCGCCGCCGCCTGCGGGCATTTCACCAGGGGACGAGCTGCCCTGCTTGGCCACCTGGCGGCGCATCGCGCGGCACTTGGGGCCGGCGCCCGGCTGCCGTGCGATCCGGCGGTGCAGCAGTTCTTCGGCGCCTGTGCGATCCACATCGGCCACTACGTCTGGCAGGACCTGGCCGGCCTCGCCTTCCTGCTGCGGCACAACGCGGGGCACGACCGCCTGCCGCAGCTGCAGATGTTCAGCAGCGGCGTCATCCAGGCCTATTTCGGCCCTGAGGAGCGGATCTTCCCGGTGCTGGACGGCCGCATCACCCGGCACGCGCACGGCTTCGACGCCCACATCCCCGCCTTCTACCGCTCCGACCAGCGCGTGATCCGCTACAACGCCATCAGCATCCCGGTCGAGCTCGGCCCGGCGGTGGTGGCGGCCGGCAACGCCACGCCCTCGCTGCGGGACGACTGCGCCGCTGCCGACGCGGCGCGGGAGGCAGGCCCGGTGATCCTGTTCGGGATACGGGTCGGCAACCGCACCCTGGACGACATCGCCGACTTCGCGGCCGACCTCCTCCGCCATCTCGGACGCACGGTGCCGGGCTGCACCATGGTGGTGGATGGACTGAACGACCAGCACGACCGCGGCGACGCCGTCCGGAGCGACGTCGATCCGAACAGCGACCTCGCGCAGGAGTTCGCGCTGGCGGCGGCGATCGTGGCGGCGGGCCGGGAGGCCGGGGTGCGCGTGGTCGACCTCGTCAACCGCTCGGCGCTGTGCAGCGTGGTCTGGTGCGCGCGCGCCGACTGCTTCATCGCCCCGCTTGGCGCAGCACTCGCGAAGTACCGCTGGATCTGCAACACCCCCGGCCTGGTGCTGTCGAGCCGCTGGAACCTCGAGCACCGCGCCGACCTGCACATCTACGACGCGCCGGCCGCCCTCGAAGGCAGCTCGGAGATGCTGTTCAACCGTGCCGACGAGGTGCGGGACTGCACGCCGGACCGCGACGCGGGCGGCGTGGACGGACGCGGCAACTTCGTGGTCTCGCGTCCGGCGATGTTCGACCGCCTCGTCGACCTCCTGCGCCGCCACGCCGGCGCGCGTCCCGGCGGATCATAGGCGGCAGCGCCGACGCGATCCGCGTTCTGCCAAACGGCAGCAGCGTCCGCGGCAACCGGCACGCGGCACGCAATTCTTTTCGGCTACGTATTGAGCCAACGTATCATGTCGCCACAGCCGGTCAATCCCGGTCGTCAGAGTGGAGATCCCATGACGCGTTTGCCAATCGCGCTTGCATTCATCTCGATGTCAACCGCCGTGCTGCCCGTTGCCGCGAAGGCCCAGCCGATCTTCAACCGCGCCGGCGACGTGTCCGCGCGCAACCTCAGCATACAGAGCCTCAACGGCGCCGCCACCGTCGGCGGCACCAGCCTCGCGTCCATCGCCTCGCAGGCCGCCGCCGCCCTGCCGGCCGCAGGTCTCGCCGCCGCGACGCCACTGCCCTCGCTGGCGCTCGCCTCGCGCTCGCTCGCCGCTCGCTTCTCCGAGAACCTGAACGTGCGCGACTACGGCGCCAAGTGCGACGGCAGCACCGACGACACCGCCGCGTTCCAGGCGGCGATCGCGGTCGCCACCGGCCAGCTGCCGGCCGGCGGCAGCGCCAGCCAGTTCGCCGGCACCGTCGGCGTCGGCGTCAACCACAACGGCAGCGTCAGGATCGTGGTGCCGTCCGGCGCCTGCATGCTCAGCGCCACGCTGACCGCGACCACCCTGATCAATTCCGGTTTCGCCCTAGTGGGCGAAGGCACTTCGCATACCGAGCTGGTGTGGAGCTCCGCCGGCGACGGGCTCGACGTCACCTTCGCCGCCAACCCCAACGGCAACGACATCGTCCACAACGGCACCTATTCCGGCCAGGCGCTGTACATCAAGGGGATCAAGTTCTCCACCGCCTATTCCGGCGCGTCCAACACCGGGATCGCGCTCAACATCAAGGGCATCCCGCTGGTGCTCTCCAACGTGGCGCCGACCCAGGTGATCGAGGACGTCGCCTTCACCAACCGCGCCGGCTGGAGCGGCGGCACCCAGGCCTGGGCCACCGGCCTGCGCTTCACCGACCCCGACTTCCTCTACATCAACCGCGCGATCGCGATCGACCTGCGCGAAAGCAAGACTGCCGGCTTCCAGATCGTCAGCGACACGCCCGCCGGCGGCACCGGCCACGGCAACATCATCTGCCAGGACTGCACCTCCTACGGCGGCAGCGCCTTCTTCGACATCAGCGGACGCGCCATCCAGGCGGTCTGGCTGGAGCGCCCGTTCTGGGTCGAGGTGGCGACCGGCGTCACCTGGCTGTCGGGCCTGCAGCAGGTGAACGGCTCGCTGTCGATCCACGCAGCCTCCGGCGGCGCCTCGGCCGCCAACGTGCACGTCACCAACATCGGCACCGTGTTCAGCCAGGGCAACTTCTACTATCCCAACAACAACGTCGCCGGCACCAACTGGTACGGCGAGTTCCTCGACGGTGTCGACTGGGTGAACGTCAGCGGCGACACCATCACCGCACCCGCCGCCGGGTATCAGGGCAGCGGCGCCACCACCTACAACTCCTACGGCCTGGTGCTGAACCAGGGCGCCAACGGCTCCGGGGTGTACGACGGCCTGCCCTCCATCGTCGGCAACGTGTCGGTCGCAGGCTCCGACTACGGATTCTCCGCGCAGGGTCCCAACGTGCTGGTCGACAACGACGAGTGCGCGCCCAACACCAGCAACAGCCGCAGCACCACCTGCTTCCAGAACACCTATGCCGGCAGCGACGTGCGCTTCAACCCGCACTTCGAGAACATCGTCACCGTGGACAACGTGATCTACGCCGACGCCGGCCACGACAGCGTCATCCACGGCTCCTATGGCCAGTACTTCGCCGCCGGCTTCGAGCTCGGCATGCCAGGCGTCGCCGTTCCCGGCGTCGGTCCCGGCTATGCCGGCACCATCGACTTCCACAGCGTCGCCTCGCCCAACGGCACCTTTCTCGGCCTGAACGACTACGACTGCCGTCTGGGCGGCTCCGGCGGCACCGCGGGGACGATGGGCATGGGCACCCTGAACCTGACCTGCAAGGGCGGCCTGGTGACCAATGGCGGCATCGTCGACAGCTCGCCGGTCCCGGTCGCCGCCACCGCCGGCGCCACGGTCACCGGCACCGACAACACGGCCGGCCAAATCCTGGTCTGCGCCTCGACCTCCACCACGCTGGCGACGCTCACCGAGGTGCTGCCGGCCAACCCGCGGCCCAAGCAGACCTTCCACCTCACCGCCGAGTGCGCCATCACCGCGCTGACCGTGAACGGCGGCACCTCGACCTCCGGCACCACCGCCACCGTGCTGGGCGCTCCCGCCGGCATCACTCCCACCACCCCGGTCACCTTCGTCTACGACAACGACCGCAGCCTCTGGACCCGCTGGTAGGCGGCGGGTCGGGGGCCGGGGTTCGATCCCCTGGATCCGGCCAGCGACGAGGCGAACGACAGCCGGCGGATGGCGTTGGGGACGCGGCGAGACCGCACAGGAACCCCCTCGATGCCCATCCCCCCCGACCAGGACTTCCAGGACGTCTCCACGCTGGGCGCGCGGATCGCCAACCTCCGCATCGACGGCGGCACCGCGCTCGGCCTGGAAACCCCGGACGGGATGCTCGACGTCGGCGCCACCGCCCGCGCCCTCGGGCTGCCGGCACCACGCGACGTCGACGACCTGCTGCAGAACGGGCTCGGCCCGCAGCTCCGCGCCGTGCGCGACGCAACCCTCGGCAACCCCGCTTGCGCAATGCTGATCCCGGCCACCAACGTCCGCTTCGCGCCGCTGGTGACCCGCCCGGGCAAGATCATCTGCGTCGGCTTCAACTACCGGGAACACGCGGCGGAAACCGGCACCCCAATCCCGAAGCAGCCGCCGCTGTTCGCCAAGTTCCCCAACGCGCTGAACCACCATGACGGCACCATCGCCCTGCCCACCGCGATCGACGACCGGTTCGACTTCGAGACCGAGCTGGTGGTGCTGATCGGGCGCCCATGCCGGGACGTGCCGGAAGCGGACGCGCTCGACTACGTCGCCGGCTACGCCATCGGCAACGACGTCAGCGCGCGCGGCATGCAGATGGCCACCACGCAGTTCCTCGCCGGCAAGACCTCGGATGGCTTTGCGCCGCTCGGGCCCTGGCTCGTCACCCGCGACCGCGTCCCGGATCCGAACAACCTGCGCCTGCAGACCCGCGTCAACGGGGAGTCCCGGCAGGACTGGAACACGAGCGACATGATCTTCGACTGCCGCTCCCTGATCGCGTTCTGTGCCCGCATCATGACCCTTTCCCCGGGCGACATCCTGTTCACCGGAACGCCGCAGGGCGTGATCCTCGGCGAGAAGGCGCCCCCCGAGCAGCGGCGCTGGCTGAAGGCCGGCGACGAGGTCGTGTCTAGCCTCGAAGGTCTGGGCGAGCTTCGCGTCCGGCTTGTCTGAGCCGCTACCAGGCCACGCCTGCACACGGCGACGTGCAAGCCCGGCAGCAAGCCGTCGGGCACTTCCGGCCCGGTCCGGGCGTTGCACCCCGCCATCCTAGGAAACGTGCAAACCGGGAAGGGTGGCGGAGCAGGAGCCAGGTCATGACCACATCCAAGCACCCGAAGACCCCGCCGATGGGCCCGGACGATCTCGGGGCCGACGTCCCGCGTCCGCCGGACGACCTCGAGCGCAATCCGGGCATCGGCGCTTCCAAGGGCGCCTTCGCCGCCACTGGCGAGGATCCCGAAACTATCGAGGGGAAGAACACCACCGAGGGCGACGTGGCGAGCGACGTCGACAGGAGCGGCGGCCTCGATCCGGACAGGCTGGGCCGGACCAACAAGTAGCCGACCGTCATGATCCTCCTGTCGCCGGCGGCGTCGGACCATCCAGGCGGCCTGCGGCCCTGTCCGGTCCGGGGGCGCCGGACGGGCCCGTCACTGATGCGGCGAAGGCGGATTCCCCGGCCCGTTCAACGGCGCGCCGACCGCCCGGTTGGTCGTCTGCATCGCTCCGGTATCGATGTCTCCGACCGCGCCGCAGCCGGCAAGGGCCAGCAGCAGGGCGACGAGGGAAGAACGGAAGCAGGCGGTCATCTGCGGGACTCCTACCGGATCTGGACCGACCGCCGAACGCCGGCGTCACCGCCGCGGTTGCGGGGATGATCCGGCCGCCCCGCCGTCGCCTGCCCCCCGGCGGCAGGCCCGACGCCCTGCACGCCGCCTGGAGCGGAACTGTCAACTTTCCCTCCGGATCGAGGACAACCGGAGTTGCCTCCGCCGGATCCAGGCAGCCTCGGCGGCCGCGGGTTCTCCTGCGGGCTTCGAGCCTGCCCGGCCATCCGACGGCGTAGTGATGAGCGACCATGTCGTCCTGGCCGCCGACGCTGCGCAGGGCCTGCCGCGCTGGCTGACCCTGCTGCTGGCGACCGCCTGCGGCCTGATCGTCGCCAACATCTACTACGCGCAGCCCCTGATCGGCCCGATCGCGGCGGCGGTCGGTCTTCCGCCCGCCTCGGCCGGGCTGATCGTGACCATGAGCCAGATCGGCTACGGCGCCGGCCTGCTGTTCGTCGTGCCGCTGGGCGACCTGGTCGAGACCCGCCGCCTGGTGCTGGCGATCCTGTCCCTAGTCATCCTGGCCCTGCTGGCGGCGGCGATCTCCACCGCGGCGCTGCCGTTCCTGCTGGCCTCGCTGTTCATCGGCATCGGCTCGGTCGCAGTGCAGGTGCTGGTGCCCTATGCGGCCCACCTTGCCCCGGAAGCCACCCGCGGCCGCGTGATCGGCAACGTCATGAGCGGGCTGATGCTGGGCATCATGCTGTCCCGCCCGGTGTCGAGCGTGCTCGACGATTTGCTGGGCTGGCACGCCGTGTTCGCGATCTCCGCTGCCGTCATGGTCGTCCTCGGCCTGCTGCTGCGCCAGGCCCTGCCGCGCCTGCAGCCGCCGCCCGGCCTGTCCTATGCCGCCCTGCTGGTCTCCATGATCGCCCTGGTCCGACACACGCCGCTGCTGCGCCGGCGCGCCGCCTACCACGCCTTCCTGTTTGGGGCCTTCAGCGTTTTCTGGACCACCGTGCCGCTGCTTCTGGCCCGCTCCTTCCACCTGTCGCAGACCGGCATTGCCGTGTTCGCTGCCGTCGGCGTCGGCGGCGCGGTGTCCGCCCCGCTGGCCGGCCACGCCGCCGACCGCGGCTGGATCCGGTCCGGCACCGTGCTCGCCATGGCGGGCGTTGCCCTCGCCTTTGCCGCCATGCTGACGGAGGACCGGCTCGAACCCCACGCCGCCCTGGTCCTGCTCGGCGCCTGCGCCGTGCTGCTCGACTTCGCCGTCACCGCCCACCTGGTGGTCGGCCAGCGCGCGCTGTTCGCCCTCGGCCCCGCTACGCGCAGCCGCCTCAACGGCCTCTACATGGCCACCTTCTTCTGCGGCGGCGCCGCCGGTTCCGCCGCAGGCGCCTGGGCCTTCACCCATGGCGGCTGGACCGCCTCCTGCCGACTCGGCCTCACTCTGCCAATCCTGGCGCTGTGCTGCTTCCTGACCGAGCGTCGGGATCAGGATCGATCTGAAAGCCTGCCTGATGGTTCTCGCCCCGGCTGAAGGTCAGCCTTGACAGGAAGAGCCCGTGGCCAGGTCCAGTTGACCACACGGCGATCCGACGCCGACCTTCGTGCGTCGGGCGCCGCCAGGCTGGAGTGGCCAGGATGGTCCACGACGGAGCCAGCCATCGGATCACCTTGACGGACTGGGCCGAGGTTTCCGCCTACGTGCAGCGGTTCCAGGTTTGCGACGATGGCGGAATGGCCGTCTTCGGAGGCGGTTGCACGCCTGCTGGTGGACAAGTGGAAGACGCTGCTTGATTGGCTGTCCGCATCCACCGGCAACCGGCCCTGCAAAGTTTCGCAGTCGCGCGCGTCAACTCGACGTTGGACACCGCGGACATGGGAAAGATCCAGCTCTTGGCGACGACATCGTGTCCGCCACCCGACGTGAAGCTTTGCCGGTCGATCCGGAAGGCAACAGTCGACGTGTCCGTTGAACGCGGGCGATCGGCATCCCGCTGGGATCAGGGAAACATCGACCGGGTCGCCGCATAGCTCCGCAACCGGTCCAGCCAGAAGCGGGGCGGGTCCCCGGCCGGATCGGCAGGCGGCACGATCTGCGTCCATTCCCGGCAATCGACCATCACCCAGCTCGCCGTCGCCGACGGTGCGCCGAGCCCGGGCTCGCAGCGGTCCGACGTGGCCAGCTCCGCCGCCTGTTGCCGGTCGCGCGGCCGATCGCGGACGGACAGGTTCTGCCAGCGTTCCCAGCGCGTGTAGCCGAGCTCACGGGTGAAGTACATGCGTTCCAGGTGCTCGGCGCCGTCCACGTCCTTGCCGCCGAAATGCTCCGATACCAGGGTGGGCAGCGCGACCCACCCGGTCCTGCCGCGCGCGCTGTCGCGGTAGCTCACGGGCTGCACGTGCCAGCGCGTGAAGGCATAGCCCAACCGCTGCGGACACCTGTCCGCGTTCCGCGTGATCCGTGCCAGCATCTGTCCGGTGGTTCGTGCGGCGAAGCTCCGGTCGACGATCACCCAGCCGTTCTCCGGCGTGCAGCCCGGCCCGAGGAAGAACTGCAGCCCGGCTCCGCCATCCTCGGTGATGCCGAACGATGCGGTGTCGGAACCGAGAAAGGCGACCTGCCCGCCATCGCCGTCGTCGAACTGCCCGAACGCCCGCGGGTCGTCGCCGAAGTCGTAGCTCTGCAGCACGGCCGGCCCCAGCGTGCTCGGCACCGGAAACGAGTCGCTCCGCTGGTAGCCCTCCGGGTGCGCGTCGCGGTCCGTGTCCCCCGCCCAGTCCTGCTTGTGGTAGGGCAGGCGCTCGCCCACGCGCAGCTTGCGCGGCCGGGAACATCCGCCGCCGTCAAGCGGACTTACCACCGGGATCGAATGGTCGCTGCCATCCGTGCACACGTCCTCGACCAGGAAGTCCCAGGCGTTGCGCCAGGCCGGCGGCACCGCCTGCGCCCGTGACGGCGACGGAACCACGAACGGCAGGACCGCGAGCAGGACCAGGACGGAAGCGGGAGGAACGTCGAGGCCGCGCGTCATCTCCTGCCTGTCCTGTTCCACGGTTCTGCTTAGAACGCAGGGCAAGGGCAGCCCATCGGAAGCCCTGCTGTGATCCGGCTTCCGGATCGGGAAGCTTGCGTTGTTCACGTCGCCCTGTTCTGCTGGTCCTGGCGACGGAATGGCCGATCGGCCGGGGAGGTCACCATGTCGACCACAACCGTGTCCGGACGACAGCATACCTACACGCCGACCGCCATGTGGTTCCACTGGGTCACCGCCCTGCTGATGGCATCGATCCTGCCGATCGCCTGGGTGATGACCAACATGGGCGACGGCAACGCCTGGAGAGGGCTGCTCTACACCCTGCACAAGTCGATCGGCCTGACGATCATCGCGGTCGTCGTGCTGCGCCTGGCCTGGCGGGCGGCCCATCCGCCACCGCCGCTTGCCGGACGCGCCGGCGCCGCGGTCGCGCTGCTGGCGAGGGCGAACCACTGGCTGCTCTACGCGGTGCTGCTGGCGATGCCGATCAGCGGCTACCTGCTCAGCGCTACCGGCCGGTTCCCGACCAGCTATTTCGGCCTGTTCACGGTGCCGGGCCTCGGCCCCCACCCGGCGCTGCACCAGGCGGCCACCAGCGTCCACCTCCTCGGCCAGTGGGTCGTCTATACCCTGGTCGTGCTGCACCTGCTCGGCACCAGCTACCACGTCGTGATCACGCGGGACGGTACCCTGGAGCGGATGCTGCCGAAGCAGGTCCCAGCACCCGGAACCATGACCGGCACCTGACGGGGACGCGAGGCGGGCGGGACGACCGGCCCTCCGACGCTCGCGCGGGGCGAGGCACTCACCTGAGCGGCCTGCGGGCGCGGGGACGGGCGGCGCGGCATGACACGTTGCCGCTCCGCCGTGGCCCCGCCTGCCCGCTCAGGCTGGAGCGCCATGACCTGACCGAGCCTGCGCGGCGAGGAGGCTGACGGACGCTGCCGGACAGTTTCCACTCCTCCCGACAAGGAGGCCTTGGATGAGCACGATCGAGGGCGAGGCCGACTTCCGAGGCTGGCGCACGTGGTATCGCGTCGACGGCGATCTCGACGCCGCCCGGCCGCCGCTGGTGGTCCTGCATGGCGGACCGGGCTTCAGCCACGACTACCTGCTCCGGCTGACGGCGCTCGCGGCCGCCGGACGTGCGGTCATCCTCTACGACCAGCTCGGATCCGGGCGCTCGACCCATCTGCCCGACGAGGACGCCTCGTTCTGGCAGGTCCAGCTGTTCCTCGACGAGCTCGACAACCTGCTCCGTCACCTCGGCATCACCCGCCGCTACCACCTCCTCGGCCAGAGCTGGGGCGGCATGCTCGCGGCGGAGCACGCGGTGCTTCGACCTGCCGGCCTGCGGTCGCTGGTCGTCGCCAACTCGCCGGCGTCTATGGAACTCTGGGTCCGGGAGGCGAACCGGCTGCGGGCTTCGCTGCCGCCCGACGTGCAGGACACGCTGCTCCGGCACGAGGCCGACGGCACCACCGACAGCGACAGCTACCAGCAGGCGGTGCTGGTGTTCTACGGCCGCCACCTTTGCCGCGTCCCGTGGCCGCCCGAGGTGCAGGCAAGCTTCGACGTGGTGGAACGCGACCCGACCGTCTACCACACCATGAACGGGCCGAGCGAGTTCCACTGCATCGGCACGATCAGGGACTGGTCGATCGTCGATCGTCTCGACCGGATCGCGGTGCCGACCCTGCTGATCTCGTGCCGCCATGACGAGGCGACGCCGGCAGTGGTGCAGCCCTATGCCGACCGGATCGCCGACATGCGCTGGCGGATCTTCGAGAACTCGAGCCATCTGGCGCATGTCGAGGAAACCGGGCTGTTCCTCGAGACCGTGGATGCCTTCATCGCAGCCCAGGATCAAGATCCCTGACGCTCCAGCCCGTTGTCCTGGCGAGCATCCTTGCCCAACCAGGTGTTCCACCTGGTCGGGATCCGCTCCAGGCGAGGGACCGGCCTTCAAGCGTCACCAGCGGCGTCGACCCACGCCGGCGGGGCATAAGCCGCCTGTCCGGATCCTGCATCGCGACTGCCGACACCGGACGGCCCGGCTGCCGCACCGCATGCCTCCATCTGCGTCCCGTGCCCTCGAACGCTCGACGTCGCCGGAGTCGACACGTCGATCGTTCCATCCTACGCGACCGCCGTTCAGACCGGAAGGATCGAGAGGAACCCATGGACGACGCTGCCCGCTTCGAGTTGTTCGCGTACTGGCGTACCTCCGCAACCTATCGCGTCCGCGTCGCCCTCAACCTCAAGGGTCTTGCCGCCTCCGAGCGCGTCGTCGACCTGGACGCGGGAGAGCAGCGCGGCGAGGCGTTCCTGCGGATCAACCCGCTCGGCGCGATCCCGGCGCTGATCGACCGCGAGGCCGGGGACGCGCCACCGATCACCCAGTCCCTGGCCATCCTGGAGTTCCTGGAAGACGTGCATCCCGCCGTGCCGCTGCTGCCGTCCACGCCGCACGGCCGCGCCAGGGTGCGCTCCCTGGCCTCCATGCTAGTCGCCGACACCCACCCGCTGATCGTGCCGCGCGTGGTGAGATACCTCATCGAAACCGCGCATCTCGACGCCGACGCCATCCGCGCCTGGCGCGTGAACTGGTTCACCACCGGCCTGCAGGCAGTCGAGCGACGTCTCGCGCGCGAAGGCGCGACCGGGACGTTCTGCCACGGCGACGACATCACCATAGCCGACATCTGCCTGGCCAGCATCAAGGTCGTGCTGCCGATTTTCAGGATCGAGGTGCCGGACACCCCCACAGTGGACCGGATCTTCACCACCTGCGAGGCGCATCCGGCCTTCGCCCGGGCTGCCCCGTCGCGACAAGCCGGCGCGCCGTCCTAAACGCCCGGCTGCCCGTCGGCCGGACGCCGATTAGGGCGTCGTCGCGGTGGTCCCGCCCATCCCGTGGAACAGCAGGTAGAGCACCACGATGATCAGCAGGATCGGCACCAGCCCGAGCCCGTTGAACCCGGTGCCACGCGAGCCGCCGTACCAGCCGGACCGGTAGCCGTAGCCGCCTCCGCCGAGCGCCAGCACGATCAGGACGACGATGAGAATGGTCAGCATGGAGCGGCTCCGTCTGGATGTATCAAGCCCAACGCACGACCGGCGCGAATGTTCGCCTTCGCAACGTTTGTCTCGGCCGTCGTCCGGGGCGCCGTTTCAGAACCGCTTGGTCGCGCTGACGAACACCGAGCAGCCCGCCTGGGTCCAGAACAGCGGCGTCGCGTCTGCAACGGTGTAGCCGGCGAGGCCGTCGACCTTCCGGCTGTCGAGCAGGTTGAAGACCTGCGCCTTCAAGGCGACCGGCACCTCCCGGTCGATCCGCAGCGTCGTGCCGGCCGACAGGTCGAGCTGGTTGTACGGCGCGATCCACTGGCTGCCGCCGACGTCGCCGAACGAGCCTCCGGTCCAGCGGTCCACCAGCGACGCCTCCATCCGGCCGCGCTTGACGATCAGCCCCGCCCCCAGCGTCGCCTGCGGCGTGGCCGGAGCCGGCCCGGTCGTCCTGCCGACCCCGCCGGAATGGTGCGCCTCGTTCAGCGACCCGCTCGCGTACAGGCTCAAGCCCAGCCCAAGGGCCTGCGTCGCCTCCGCCTCCAGCCCGCGATACGTCACCCGGCCCTCGGAGAAGTCCAGGCTCTCCCCGCCCACCGTGCGCACGCCGACCACGTCGTCGAACAGTATCTCGTACAGGTCCGCCGACGCCAGCAGGCCGTCCCGATGCCACGTCGTGCCCAGCTGGACGTTCCAGGTGGTTTCCGGCGAGATCGCCGCGCCGCCGGGACCGGACACGTCGAACAGCTGCAGCGGCGGCGCCAGGAAGCCCCGCGCTGCCTGCGCATACACGCTCCAGCCGGCACCGAGCTCCGCGTGCACGGCCAGGGCCGGGAGCACCGCACCGAACCCGCGGTCGACCACCGTCGGCAGCCGCGTGCCTTCCATCACCGGCGCCGACACGTCCCGGTCGAACCAGGCCCCCTTCAGCCCCGCGATGAGCCGCAGCCATGGCAGCGCCTGCCAGTCGAGCTGCGCATAGGGCTGCAGCGTCAGCAGCGACTCGTGCTGCAGCCGGTCGATCGCCGCCGATCCCGGCACCCCCGGCACCGGCGCCAGCACCGGGTTGGCGATCCCGTTCCCGGTCAGGTCGATCTCGACCAGGCTGCGCGCGTTGGTCTGCCGCTCCGCCCAGACCCCGGCTTCCGCCGACCAGCCGTCCGGCAGGCGCTGCACCGCCCGAAGCACGCTTCCCCAGGCCCGCAGCCCGTTCCGCCCCGACTGCCCGGGAACGTGTCCGGCGCCGAACGCGGTGCCGTCCGGGGTCTCCCCGTTCGGGTCCAGCCCCTGCTCGAAGTGCCGGTCCAGCCCGTAGCTGTATACCGTGTCCAACAGCGTGATCCCGTCCGCCGGCTCGGCCGACAGCGCCGCATAGGACAGGTCGGTGCGGTAGACGGAGCTGTTGTAGCCCTCGTACGCCTGCGAGTGCTGGTCACCGTCCAGCGCCACCGACGGCCCGGACGCCGCGATCTCGGCCCGCGTGGCGCCCAGCGGCTCGTTCTGCACCGTGCGCGCCAGGCTGCTCGCCAGCGTCAGCGTCATCCCTTCACCAAGCGGCACCAGCAGCTTGCCGAACAGCGTGCCGCGCCGCTGCGCCGCTCCGTCGAGCGCGCCGTCGCTCTGCACCGCCTCCGCATCCAGCACCCCCGACGCACCGCCGGGCAGCCAGCCCGACCCGGACTCCAGCAGCAGCCCGCCGGACCGGGTCGCGAACGAGCCGACCGACTCTGTGGGCGACACCGTGCCGCCTGCCGAGGGCGCGATCGAGCGCAGCGCCACGGTGCCGCCGAAGGTCGCGTCGCCGACCGTCGTGGCGTCGCCCGGTCCGCGATCCACGGTGATGCTCGCGAGGTCGCGGATCGTGAAGTAGGCCGAGCTGTGGTGGGTGAAGTCGTCGCTGTCGGCGAACGGGACGCCGTCGAAGGTGACGTCGTACTGCCCGTCGGCGAAGCCGCGTATCGTCAGCACCTGCGCCTCGCCCAGCCCGGGACCGTTCGGCGACACGTCCAGCACCGAGGGCGTCAGCCGCAGGGCATCGTCGTAGTTGCCGGTCGGCGCCACGGCGCGGTCCAGCGCCGCCTGTCCCACCACCGAGCTGGGCTCGGTCGCTTCGGCCGGCTGCGCCGAGAATGCCTCCGGGCCGGCGCCGGGATGGACCGTCACCACCTCGACTGGGTCTTCGGCTTGGGCGGACGCGGCCAGCCCGCTCCCCACGCACACGGCCAGGCCAAGGCTGATGAGAAGGCGCGCCACGGCGGCCTCCTACCGCAGCGGGCCGGTTTCGCCATGTGATGGTATGATGACGCCTCAGCGGCCGAGATGCGCCCCGATCGCCGCCAGCGCGCGGGCGATGTCGTGCTCCTCGATCGCGCCGATGCAGCCGATCCGGAAGCTCGGGGCCCGCGTCAGCTTGCCCGGATACAGCACGATCCCGTCCGCGGCGAGCGCGTCGTAGAGCGCTGCGAAGTCGAACGGCGGCCCCGGATCGCGAAACGTGACGATGATCGGCGCCTGCAGGGCAGGGGGCAGATACGTTTCGAATCCCAGCGCCGCCATCCCCTCCACCAGCCGGGCGTGCAGCCGGCGATACCGCACGCCCCGCGCCGTCACGCCGCCCTCCGCGTCGAGCTGGTCCAGCGCCGCGTCGAGGGCCGCCGCCACCTGCACCGGCGGCGTGAACCGCCACTGCCCGTTGCGCCGGAACCCCTCCGCCTGCGCCCACAGGTCCAGGCTCAGGCTGATGGCGTTCCCCTCGCACGTCGCCAGGTGCTCCCGCTCGGCCAACACGAAGGCAATCCCCGGCACCCCTTCCAGCCCCTTGTTCGACGACGCCATCACCGCTGTCAGGCCCAGTCGCGCCGCCTCCACCGGCAGCGCCCCGAAGCTGCTCATCGCGTCCAGCAGCAGCCGCCGCCGGTGTCCCGCCACCACCGATGCCACCGCCTCCACCGGGTTCAGCAGCCCGCTGGTGGTTTCGCAATGCACCACCGCGACGTCGGTGATCCCCCCGTCGGCTGCCAGCATCGCATCGACCACCGCCGCCTCGACCGCCTCGTCTTCCGCCCATTCCCGCACCACGTGGTCGCGCCCGAGCCGCAGGAGGATCTCCGCCATCCGCCGCCCGTAGGCCCCGTTCACCAGCAGCAGCACCCGCCCGTCCCGCGGCACCAGGCTTTGCAGCGCCGCCTCGACCGCCGTCGTGCCGCTGCCGGCCAGCAGCACCGCCTCGTGCGCGTCCGTGCCCCCCGCCAGCGCCGCCAGCCGCGCGCGCAGCCGGCCGGTGAGGGCGATGAAGTCGGCGTCGCGCGAGCCCCAGTCCCGGCCGAGCGCCGCCCGGGTGGCGGCGCTAGTGGTCAGCGGCCCCGGCGTCAGCAGGAGCGGGCGCGTCTCGTTCGTGGTTCTCAAGGCGGGGCAGGTCCGTTACATGGGGGCCGACACGGCATCCCTGCCTCAATGCCGGCCGCGCCGCCAGGGCCCGCCGCCCGCTCCCGCGGCGCCGGTTTTTCCTCGTCCGACTGGATCCCCGTCCATGAAGCTGCTCACCCTGATCGGCGGCACCCTCGGCGCCGGCCTTGCGATCTGGCTGCTGGCGCGCTTCGGCTTCGGCCACGTGCTGGCGCTGCTGGAACAGGCCGGCTCCGGCATCGTCCTGGTGATGGGGTTCCACCTGGTCCAGATCCTGTTCTCCGCCCTCGGCTGGCGCGCCATCGCCGGCAGCACGCCGCCGCGCCCGTCGGTGCTCGACTTCGTGCTGCTGCGCTGGGTGCGCGAAGGGGTGAACAACCTGCTTCCGGTGGCCCAGGTCGGCGGCGAGTTCGCCGTGGTGCGCCTGCTGCGCAGGCGCGGCGTGCCGCTGGTGCGCGCCACCGCCGGCACGGTGTGCGACCTGACGATGGAGATGCTGACCCAGATCCTGTTCACGGTCACCGGCCTGCTGCTGCTGCTGCACCTGCTCGGGCGCAGCCAGGTGACCGACGAGGTGCTGGGCGGCCTCGGCGCCGCGGTGCTGGTCGGCGTGCTGTTCCTGGGCAGCCAATGGCTCGGCCTCGCTCGCCTGCTCGAGACCGGGCTGATGCGGCTCGCCTCCCGGTTCGGCTGGCAAGGCATGAGCGAGATCCAGGGGCTGCACGCCACCCTGCTGTCGCTCTACAAGCAGCCCCGGCAGGTGGCCTGGGCGGCGTTCCACCAGTCGCTGTCCTGGCTGCTGGGCGCGGTGGAGGTGTGCCTGGCGCTGCACTTCCTCGGCCACGACCATGGCCTCGGCGCCGGGCTGGTGATCGAGAGCCTGGGCCAGGCGGTGAAGGCGGCCGGATTCGTGGTGCCGGGCGCACTGGGCGTGTCGGAAGGCGGCTTCGTCGTGGTCGGCAGCCTGTTCGGCCTGCCCCCGGCGGTGTCGATCGCGCTGGCGCTGATCAAGCGGCTGCGCGAGGTCGCTTTTGGCCTGCCGGCGCTCGCGGCCTGGCAATGGCTGGACCGCTCTTGGCTGCCGCCCGGGCGCGACCGCGGCCAAGGTGCCGCCGGAGCACGACCATCGCGAGGAACCGTGCAGGAAGCCGCCCTCGACTACGGAGACGCGTCTTGAACGACACCTGGACCCACGCCCTGGCCCGCCTGGCGGTCCGGCCCCTGCTCGGCACCGGCGTCACGCCCAACCACCTGACCACGCTGCGGCTGGTCACCGGCCTCCTTGCCTGCGCGTGCCTGACCCTGATGCCGTACCAACCTCGTCCCGGCACCCTGGCGTTCTGGGGCGGCTCGTTCTGGGTGCTGTCCGCGTTCCTGGACCGCGCCGACGGCGAGCTGGCCCGGATCGGCGACATGATGAGCCCCGGCGGCCACCGCTACGACTACCTGGTCGACAACGGCATCAACTGCCTGTTCTTCGCCGCCATCGGCATCGGCCTGATCGACGCCACCCTGTTCGGCCACCGCCTGGGCGGCTGGTCGATCGCCCTCGGGCTGTTCGCAGCCCTCGCCATGTTCGCGTGCAACTGGATGTCCGAGCGCTACGAGAAGCGGGTGCCGGGCGCGCGGATCATCTCCGGCGCCTGGGGCTTCCATGCCGACGACGCGCTCTACCTGCTTGGCCCCGCGGCCTGGGCCGGCCTGCTGCTGCCGATCCTGCTGGGTGCCGCACTCGGCACCGGGATCATGGCCGTGGTGATCCTGGTGCGGCTGCTCCGCCTGCCGGCCCGCACGACGTCGCATCTGGCCGCCTGAACCGTGCTGTCCGGACCGCTCGGCCGCCTCGCGGCCTTCTGCTCGCGCCGTGCGCCGGCGGTGCTGCTGCTGGCCCTGCTGCTGGCGGCCGGCGCCGTCGCCCTGACCCGGGCACGGCTGAGCGTCACCACCGACACCGGCGGCCTGTTCTCCTCCCACCTCCCCTGGAAGAAGCGACAGGCCGAGTTCCAGCACGACTTCCCGCACGGCGAGGACCAGCTGGTGGCGGTGGTGCAGGGCGATGTGCCGGAGGAGGCGCAGGTCACCGCGGCCCAGCTCGCCGCCCTGCTGCGCGCCGACACCCGGCACTACAAGCTGGTGCGCACCCCCGACCAGGTGCCCTACCTGCTGCGCAACAGCCTGCTGTTCCTGGACACGGACAAGCTGTCCGACCTGCTGGAGAAGACCATCGACGCGCAGCCCTTCCTGGGCCAGCTCGCGTCGGACCCGTCGGCGCGCGGCCTGTTCGGCGCCCTGTCCCTGATCGGCGAGGGGGTGCGGCGCGGCCAGGCCAACCTGCGCTCCTTCGGCACCGCCCTCGACAGCTTCGCCGCCAACCTCGGCGCCGCCGCGGCCGGCCACCCGACGCCGCTGTCCTGGCAGCGCCTGCTGTCCGGCTCGCTCAGCGACCTCGGCGGCCACTACCAGTTCGTGGTCACCCAGCCCCGCCTCGACTACGGCTCGTTCCAGCCCGGCGGCGCCGCCACCGCGGTGATGCGCCACGCGATCGCGCGGCTGGAGTTCGTGCGCTCCGGCCGCGCCCACGTCTTCCTCACCGGCCAGGTGGCGCTGGACGACGAGGAGTTCGCCACCGTCGCCCAGGGCATGGTGGCCGGCCTGATCGGCTCGCTGCTGCTGGTCTCGCTGTGGCTGATCCTGGCGGTGCGCACCTGGCGGGTGATCGTGCCGATCCTGCTCACCCTGGTGCTGGGCCTGCTGTTCACCACCGGCTTCGCAGCCCTGGCGGTCGGCACCCTGAACCTGATCTCGGTGGCGTTCGCGGTGCTGTTCGTCGGCATCGCGGTCGACTTCGCGATCCAGTTCTCGGTCCGCTTCCGCGCCCAGGTGCTGCCCGACGGCAGCCGCCCCGGTCGGGAAGCGGCGCTCGCCATGACCGGCCGCGAGACCGGCGTGCAGATCCTGATCGCAGCCCTGGCCACCGCCGCCGGCTTCCTCGCCTTCACCCCCACCGCCTTTGTCGGCGTGGCCCAGCTCGGGCTGATCGCCGGCGTCGGCATGCTGATCGCGTTCACCTGCACGCTGACCGTGCTGCCGGCGCTGCTCACCCTGTTCCGGCCGCACCCGCTGGTCGGCGAGATGGGCTTCCGGTCCGCCCGCCCGCTCGATGCCGCCATCCGCCGGCAGCGCGTGCCGATCCTGGCCGGCTTCACCGTGCTGGCGCTGGGGGGCATCGCCTGCATCCCGCTGCTGCGCTTCGACGGCGACCCGCTGCACACCAAGAACCCGCACTCGGAGTCGCTGCGCACCCTGTCGCTGCTGATGAAGGACCCGGTGACCTCGCCGTACAGCGCCGAGCTGCTGGTGCCGGACATGGCCACCGCACGCGCCCTGGTGCCTCGGCTGCAGCGCCTGCCGCTGGTGCACGACGTGCTCTACCTCGACAGCTTCGTCCCCGACCACCAGACCGACAAGCTCGCCCTGATCGCGGACGCAGCCCAGATCCTGCTGCCGACCCTGGTGGTGCCATCGCCGCTGCCCCCGCCCGATGCTCCGGCGATCCGCGCCGCCGCCCTGAAGACGGTGGCCGCCCTGGCTCCGGTGGTGCGGACCCTGCCGGCCGCCGACCCGCTGGTGCGGATCGAGGCAGCGCTCCGCACCCTGTCGGCCGCCCCGGACGCGGCGCTCCTGGTCGCCAACGCCGACCTGGTGCGCTTCCTGCCGATGGAGCTGGACCAGCTGCGCACCGTGCTGTCGGTGACCAGGCCCGCGGTGGAAGCGGACATCCCGGAGCAGATACGCGAGAACTACCTCCTGCCGGACGGCCAGGCGCACATGGAGGTGCATCCGCGCGGCGCGCTGAACGACAACGCGGTGTTGCGCGCCTTCGTCAGCCAGGTGCGCTCTGTCTGGCCCGACGCCGCCGGCGCCGCCATCACCATCGTCGCCAGCGCCGACACCATCGTGCACGCCTTCGCCATCGCCGCGGTCAGCGCGCTCGGCGCCATCGCGCTGATCCTGCTGGTGGCGCTGCGCCGGCTGTACCTGATGGCGCTGGTGCTGGCGCCGCTCATGCTGTCGGCGCTGCTGACCGTGATCCTGGTGGTGCTGATCCCCGAGCCGCTCAACTTCGCCAACATCATCGCCCTGCCGCTGCTGCTGGGCGTCGGCGTGTCGTTCAACATCTACTTCGTGATGAACTGGCGCGCCGGCATCGCCAATCCTCTGGCCTCGCCGACCGCGCGCGCGGTGCTGTTCTCCGCCCTGACCACCGGCACCGCCTTCGGCTCGCTCGCCGCCTCCCACCATCCGGGCACCGCCTCCATGGGCCGGCTGCTGCTGATCAGCCTGTTCTGCACCCTGGTCGCCACCATGGTGTTCGAGCCGGCGCTGCTGCCGCGACGCCGCAGGTCCTGATCCGGTCCGGCCGCCCGTCCGGCCGCCATGGCGGCAGTGGCACTGCCTGCCGCCGCCCTATAACGTCCAGCTGCCACGGAAACGGATACGGATACGGAGCAGCATGCGTCGTCACTTGATGAACACCTTGGTTGCGCTCGCGGCGTTGCAGGGTTTACCAGGAGCCCTGGCGCAGACTGCTCTGTCTATCCCCGGCATCGGCACCATGCGGGACATCCCGGGCGCGAAGGAGCGCCCCGATCCGGCCCTCGACTACAAGGTCGTCTTCGACATGAGGACGATCGACGGCTCCGCCCGCCAGGTCAACGACGCCATCACCTCGATTGCCGGCCTGGTGAACACGTTCAGCCGCTACGGCGTTCCGGCCGGCCACATGCACTTCGTGGCGGTGTTCCACGGCCCGACGATCCTGCTGGTCGCCAACGACGCCACCTACCGCACGCGGACCGGCGTGCCGTCCAACCCCAACGTGTCGCTGCTGCAGGAACTGGTCCATGCCGGGGTCCAGCTCGTCGTGTGCGGGCAGTCCGCCCTTGCGCAGCATTACGACGCCGCCTCCCTCCTGCCGTTCGCGCAGATGAATCTTTCCGCGACGGTGACCTTCATAAACCTCCAGACGCGCGGCTACGTTCGCGTGGAGGAGTAGCAGCGCCGGCGGGAGCCTGCACCGCGCGCCATCGCCGCCCCGGTCGCGTCATGCACCCCGGACGCAGCCTGGCCCGGCGCTTCCTCCCGGGGGCACACCGTCCGGGCTGGGAGGATGCAGGAGGGCCTCGATCGCCCGCGCGAACAGGACGGCCCGTTGCCGCCTGTACTCGGCTCCTTCAAGACCGGCCTCGATGCACAGGCTGGTGTAGCCGTGCACGATCGACCAGGCCGCCAGGGCGGCCTCGTCCACGTCGCGTCCCGGGGCCAGGGTCCCGATGATGGCCGACAGCTCTGCCAGGGCGGCGGAAGCGGCCTGCCGGGCCGCTTCGTGTCCGGACAGGTCCACCAGCTCCCTGCCGAACATCAGCCGGAACAGGGCCGGCCGTTCCTGCCCGAACGCGATGTAGGCTTCCGCCGCCCGGGCAAGGCGCTCCGAGGGCGCAGCACCCGGGCCCGCCTCGGCGCAGATGCGGCCGGCGAGCCGCTCGAACCCGTCCCGCGCCAGCTCGGCCAGCATCGCCTCCTTGTCGGCAAAGTGGTTGTACGGCGCCTGGCGCGACAGCCCGGCGCGTTCGGCCGCCTGGCGCAGCGACAGCCCCGCCGCACCCTCGCGTTCCAGCAGCTCCGCCGCCGCCTGGAGGATCGCCGCGCGCGCGTTCCCGTGGTGATACGCCATGACGCCTTCCTGCCGGTCGATCTTGACGGTGTCAACACTGCTGCCTATGTTGCTTATGTCAACATGCTGCAGAAGGCCGCCATGTATCACGCCATCGTCAAGCGCATCGCCCGCAAGAACTTCCTCCGGGTCAACCGCAAGCAGTTCGACGCCCTGCTGGGGGACTGCGTGCCGGACATCCACCACCGCTTCGGCGGCAGCCACGCGCTCGGCGGCGAGCGCCACGACCACGAGGCGCTGCGGCAATGGTTCGGCCGGCTCGGCCGGCTCGGCCGGCAGCTCACGCTCACGGTGGAGGACGTGTGGGTGAAGGGCCTGCCGCACGACACCACGATCGTCGTCCGCTGGTCCGCCACCGACGTGCTGCCGGACGGTTCTCCCTACCGCAACCGGGGCGTGCACATCATCAGGATGCGCTGGGGCAAGGTGGTCGACATCGACGCGCACGAGGACTCGCAGGCCGTGGCCGAGAACCTCGCGAAGCAGGCCGCCCTGGGCGTCGCCGAGGCCGCCGCGCCGCCCATCACCAGCTGACCGGCGTCCGTGCTACGAACACCGGCCATGGAAACCACGCCTCCGACCCCGCGCGCCGTCCTCGTCGGCATCCAGACTCCCGAGGTCGACGACGACGCGCACCAGGCCAGCCTCGCCGAGCTGGCACGCCTAGTGAAGACGCTGGGCTACGAGGTGGCCGGCACGGTGTCGCAGAAGCGCGAGGGCACCGGCGCCGGCGCGCTGCTGGGCAGCGGCAAGCTGGCCGAGCTCGCGGCGCTGACCGGCGGCACCGGCGTGGTCGGCTCGACGGCGCCACCGCCGCGCTCCAAGGCCCGGCAGCGTTTCGAGGGCGCCGCCGCCCCGTCCGCTCCTCCCGGGCCCGATCCGGACACGACGCCGAGGCCCGGGATCGTCATCGTCGACCACGAGCTGTCGCCGAGCCAGATACGCAACCTCGAGCGCGCCACCGGCGCCGAGGTGCTGGACCGCACCGGCGTCATCGTCGAGATCTTCCACCGCCACGCCAGCACCCGCGAGGCGAAGCTGCAGGTGGAGATGGCGCGCCTGCGCTACGTCGCCCCGCGCCTGCGCGAGTCCGCGACCGGCGGCGGGCGCCAGCAGGGCCCGGGCGCCGGCGAAAGCAACCTGGCGCTCGACCGGCGCAAGATCCGCGACCGCCTGTCCGAACTGAAGGACCAGCTCGACGCGGTGCAGCGCGACGCCGACGGGCGGCGCACCGCCCGGCGCGACCAACTGCGCGTGGCGCTGGTCGGCTACACCAACGCCGGCAAGTCCTCCCTGATGCGGGCCCTGACCGGCAGCCAGGTGCTGGTCGAGGACAAGCTGTTCGCCACCCTCGACACCACCGTCCGCACCCTCCAGCCGGAAACCCGTCCCCGCGTGCTGGTGTCCGACACGGTGGGCTTCATCAAGCAGCTGCCGCACGACCTGGTCGCCTCGTTCCGCTCCACCTTGGCCGAAGCGCTGGAAGCCTCGCTGCTGTTGTTCGTGGTTGACGCGTCCGACCCGACCCACGAGGCGCAACTGGAGGTGAGCCGGAGCGTGCTGCGCGAGATCGGCGCCGACGCGGTGCCGTCCCGACTGGTGCTGAACAAGATGGACCGGGTGGACGACGCCGGCCGCGCCGCCCTCCTGGACAAGCATCCGGATGCGATCCTGCTGTCCGCCCACGCGCCGGAGGACGTGGCAGCGCTCCGCGACGCCATCATCGCCTTCTTCGAGGCGAGAATGGTGGAGGACGTGCTGGTGCTGCCCTATGCCCGGCAGGGGCTGATCGGCGAGGTATACGAGAGCGCGCGGGTGCTCAGGGAGGCCTATGACGAAACCGGCCGGGTGCTGACCGTGCGCGGCCTGCCCGGCACCATCACCCGGCTGCGGCGGAGCATCGCCGCGCCCTGAGCCTCCGGTCCGGGCGAGCGTTCGGCGCCGACCGATGGAACCGGGCATCTCTGCTCCCCGGCCGGATCGGCCACCCGTCCGGGCGATCCACCCCGCAGGCGGCTCGGCCGTCCCGTCGAGCCGTCTTCCTGCCGGAGCGCCGCGGCGACACGCCGATCACCCGCCGTGGTCAGACGCCGGCCACCGGACGAGTCGTCGTCCTCGGGCCCATGCCCGTTATCATCGGCCGGCCCTTCGCCAGGGCCTCCTGCACCGCGGGCAGCCTGAGCGACGCGGCGTGGCTTCCGCTGTCGGTCCATACCTCGGTGACCCAGACCGCGTCGTCCCGCGAGGAGTCCTTGGCGATGATGTAGCTCAGGCAGCCAGGCATGCCTTTCGTGCCCGTCGCGAGAACCTCGATCAGTTCATCCCGCCTGGCCGGAAGGGTCATGAACTGGCTGATCACTCCATACATGGTCTCACTCCTGGCTGGTGCCGGGTTGGCGTGTCCGGCAACCGGAGCGCTCATGCCGATCAGGCTGCCGAACAGGAAGGTCCGTCGGTCGGGCTCCATCCCGGAATGGTTGCGTCTCTGGGCAGCAGCGGCAAGAAGGAATACGGCCTGCCGCCCGGTCCTGACTGCTGCAGGCTCGGACGGGACGCGTCGTCGAGGGTGCGGATCGCGACCACGCCATCCTTCCGGCCTCGAACGCCGCGACCGGAACGTCACGCGCTGCAAGCTGCAGCACCGCGTCGAGCAGGTCGAGGCACGCAGCCGGCGCCGCATGGAGGCATGGATGCAACTCCGCGATGGACCGCCAGGCAGGGGCGTCGCGGCACGGCCGCAGATCGCTGCGATGTTCCACGGCTTTGGGCGCGTCCCGTCCAACGCATCCGCTGCCGGTACGGCTGGAAGCCGAATGCCGACGTGGCTTTAATTTGATAACGATTTTAATATTGGAGCACCCGTACAGAATTTAAGTAATTGCTCAAACCTTGTTCTGTCAAAACGGAATACTGTTGGTGACAAGAACGACGCGAATGGATAAACCCGGCGCATCGCACTGTTCCCGCAATGATCACCGGACGTGATCGGCGCCACACCTTTTGGGGGTCTGATGGCCAACACCTACGTCACCATGACGCTCAAGAACGCGGCGTTCAGCGACGGTTCCGTCCTGAGCGGCACCTACACTGCCGAATACAACGCCAGCGGCTCCTTGATCGCCATCGTCAACCCGGACTTCGTCATCACCTCGGTGGCCGGCGTCGCGACCACCTTCACCAGCGCCAAGGTTGATACCGCTACCGGCTCCTTCGAGCTGACCGCCGCTACCTCGAACAACGCCCTCTACTCGAACCTGAACATCGACTGGTCGAGCCAGACCCCGACGACGCTCAACGCCACCAGCGGCACCGCCGCGACGTCGGTCACCAACGCCACCGGCACCGTCCTGTCGCTGACCAGCCCCGGCACCGTCACCAGCGTGACCGACCAATCCGTCACCACCACCATCACCGGAGCCGCCTTCGCCGACGGCGCGACCCTGTCCGGCACCTGGACCGCCACCTACGACCCGAACGGCTTCCTGCTGGCGGTGCAGAGCGCCACCTTCACCGTCACCGGCCCCGGCGGCACCAACACCTTCACCAGCATGGGCACGCTGCCCTACGCGGACGACCCGACCTCAAGCGGCTTCACGTCCTACGAGATTCACAGCCTGTCGCAGACCGGCACCGGCACCTACAACAGCCTCTACGTGGACTGGAAGAGCGAGAGCCCCAGCTCGTTCTACGAAGGCAGCCCCTCGCTGTACACTTCGGTCAAGAACAGCGCGGTGAGTCCGACCGCGTCGATCCGCCTCGTCGGCGACGGCACCAGCGGCGCCGGCTCCGTGCCCATCATCTCCGGCCTGCCGTCCACCGAGAGCGGCACCGACGCGTCGGCCATCGCGGTGTTCACTGGCGTCACCGTGACCGACGCCGGCAGCCCCACCGCAAGTGCCACGATCGAGCTGGACGCTGCCAACGGCGTCGCGACCGATGCCAACGGGGTGCTCAGCGGCACGGGCCTGACCAAGACCGGCACCGGCACCTACAGCCTCGCCGCCGCCAGCCCGGCCAGCCTCAGCAGCGAGCTGCAGGCGCTGCGCTTCACGCCGACGCTCGGCCAGGTTCTGGTCGGGAACACCGTCTCGACCCAGATCGATCTCGCCATCAACGACAGTGACGGCTCGGTCTCGACCAGCACCGCCCTGACCGTGACCGCCACCTGCTTCCTGCCCGGCACCCTGATCGCGACGCCGTCCGGTGAGGTGGCGGTCGAGCAGCTGCGCGCCGGCGACGTGGTGAGCGTGCTCGAGCACGGCCAGCGCGTCGGCCGCTCCGTGGTCTGGGCCGGCCGCGGCCACATGGACGCCGTCCGCTTCGGCGGCCGTGACGAGGCCTTCCCGGTCCGCATCCGCAAGGATGCGTTCGCTGCCGGGACGCCCGCGCGCGACCTGATGGTGACGCCCGAGCACTGCATCCTGACCGAGGCGGGCCTCGTCCCGGCGCGCATGCTGGTGAACGGGGCGTCGATCCTGGTCGACCGCGATCTGCCCGAGTACGAGTTCTTCCACATCGAGCTCGACGCCCATGGCATCCTGCTGGCCGAGGGACTGGCCACCGAAAGCTATCTCGACACCGGCAACCGCCGCCTGTTCGCTGACGGCCGCGCGCATGTCGGCATCCAGCGGCTGCCGACGATGGCGGCGCCGCTTGCGGTGTCGCGGGAACTGGTCGAGCCGATCTGGATCAGGCTGGCGGAGCGGGCGTCGAGTCTTGGGTTCGAGCGTCCGGACGACGCGCCGGCCCTTACCGATCGGCCGGACCTGCGTCTGCTGCTGGAGAACGGCATGGAGCTGTCCTGCTGCTGGAGCGACGCGCAGCACTTCATGTTCCAGATCCCGTCCGGCGCCCGACCGATACGGCTGCTGTCCCGCACGACGGTGCCGGCGCAGGTGATCGGGCCGTTCGTCGACGACCGCCGGACCCTGGGCGTCGCGGTCGAGAAGCTGGTGCTGTGGACCGGCTTCGACGAGACCGTGGTGCCGGCCAGCGACCTGGCGCTGGACGGCTGGCACCAGGCGGAAGGGAACCGGCGCTGGACCAACGGCATGGCGTCGCTCGACCTGCGCACCGCCGGCGAGATCACCTACCTCGACGTGCACCTGGCGAGCACGGCGCTCTACCCGGACGCTCTGGCGGCCTGACCGCAGGCGGACGCGCACATCGCCGCCGACGCGTTCCGGCGTTGGCGGCTGCTGAGTGCGCGGGTCGTGTTCGACCAGGTCGGCCCACCGCCTGCGTCGTCACGACGCAGGATCGACCGCGCAAGCGGGTGTCCCCGTGCGTCCGGATCGAGCGACGCAACGCTTTCCGGCCAAGGTCTGCGTCCGCGACTGCCGCGGCTCTCGTCCCGACGCACCGGTCAGATCTCTCCGCCGCAAGCCCCGGCAGGGCGCGGTTGATCGGCGGCCTGACCCGGCATCCGATCCGGATGACGCCGACGTGCCGCACGCCGTCGGCCAGCGGAATCATTGACCATGACGGCGGAACGCCGGGCAGAACCTCGCCCTGCCAGGCTGCAGGGGCCGCGCGAGCGGCTGCGCCTCCTGCCGCGCAGGTCTTCGTCCTTCGTCCGGCGGCGCAACCGCGTCCTGTCCGCCGGTCGGCGGTCCACCCCGGCTCCGAGCCGTTCCGCACCGGTCGTCGCGGCAGGCCGCCACCCGGGCGCCGCCGACGCGTTGCTCCGTCCATGGCACGCGTCTTCGTCACCGGCTCCTCCGACGGCCTCGGCCGCATGGCCGCAGCGCTCCTGGTCGAGCGCGGGCACGCGGTGGTGCTGCACGCCCGCCATGAGGCGCGCGGACGGGAAGCCCTGGCCGCCGTGCCGGGAGCGGAAACGGTGCTCACCGGCGACCTTGCCAGCCTGGCGCAGACCCGCGCCCTGGCCGAACAGGCCAACGCGCTCGGCCGCTTCGACGCGGTGATCCACAACGCCGCGATCGGCTACCGCGAACAACAGCGCCGTTCCACCGTTGACGGGCTGTCGCACGTGTTCGCGGTCAACACCCTGGCGCCCTACGTGCTGACCGCGCTGATGCACCGGCCGCACCGCCTGGTCTATGTCAGCTCCGAGCTGCACCGCCGCGGCGACCCGTCGCTCGCCGACCTGAACTGGGACGCCCGTCCCTGGCGCGGCAACCAGGCCTATTCCGACACCAAGCTGCACGACGTGCTTCTCGCCTTTGCCGTCGCGCGCCGCTGGCCCGGCGTGCTGTCGAACGCCATGGAGCCGGGCTGGGTGCCGACCAAGATGAGCCCGCGCGCCACCGGCAACCTCGACGCCGCCCACCGCACGCAGGTCTGGCTGGCGACGGACGACGATCCGGCCGCCACCGGAACCGGCGGCTACTTCTACCACCTGCGCCCGAAGCCTCCGAGCGGCGCCACCCGCGACACCGGCCGCCAGGACCGGCTGCTGGTGGAATGCGGGCGCCTGTCCGGGGTGACGCTGCCGGACGCCTGACCGGAAACCGATTAGCCTCCGAACCTTTGCTGGAGGAACGGCAGCAGTCGTTCCAGCACTGCGTCCGGCCCCTGCCGTTGCGGGAAGTGCCCGAGCCTGTCCAGCACCACCCGCTCGTAGCCGCCCGAGAACAGCTTGTCCTTGCCTTCGGAGCCTTGCGGCAGCGCCACCGGGTCGGCGCCGCCCTGCAGCATCAGGGTCGGCACCGCGATCACCGGGTCGGCGGCGATGCGCCGCGCCACCCCGGCATAGGCCGGATCCCTCGGCGCCAGGGACCAGCGCACCCGGTACGAGTGCACGGTGATGTCGGCCCAGTCCGGGTTGTCGAATCCCGCAGCCGCGACGGCGAAGTCGTCCTCCGGCACCGTCCAGCCGGGTGACCACAGCCCCCAGATGTAGCGGGTGAAGCTGCGGCGCTCGTCGCGCACCAGCGCCGCCCCGCGGTCCAGCGCCATCAGCCACTGGTACCACAACGCCTGGTTCTGCGGCATCGACACCGTCTGGTCCGGGTCGTTCCTGTCCCAGGCCGTCGCCAGCACCGCCGCCGCCGCGACCCGCTCCGGCGCCACGCAGGCCACGGTGTAGGCGGCCCGCGCGCCCCAGTCGTGCCCGATCATGCCGAACCGTCCGAGCCCGAGCGCGTCCGCCAGGTCGAGCGCGTCCTGCGCCATCGCCACGACCTCGCCCGACCGCATCGTCGCGTCCTCGCGGAACCGCGTCGGCCCGTGCCCGCGCAGGAATGGTGCGATCGTGCGGTATCCCGCCTCGTGCAGCGCCGGCAGCAACCCGTCCCAGGTGCGGGCACCGTCCGGCCAGCCGTGCAGCAGCATCAGCGGCCGCCCATCCTCCGGCCCCGACATGAGGCAGCCGACCGAGAGGGGCGGCGTCTCGACAGTGAGCAGCGTCATGAGAACCGTCCTGCCTGCGGCGCGCGCTAGCCGTTCACCAGCGCCAGGGCCTGCTTCAGGTCGGCCACGAAGGCGGCATACTCCCGCTGCTTCGTGTCCTCGTCCGGGATCCGCAGCAGGTAGGACGGATGCACCGTGACGAAGCCCTGCGTGTTGCTGCCGTATGCGTCCGGCAGCGCGATCGGCTGCGACCGCTCCCGCCCGATGGTGACCGCCCGGCCCAGCACCGCCCGCGCCGCGGTGGCGCCCAGCATCACCACCAGCGCCGGCTTCACCGCCCGCCGCTCCTCTTCCAGCCATACGTTGCAGGCGCGTATCTCGACCAGGTCCGGCTTGGCGTGGATGCGCCGCTTGCCGCGCGGCTCGAACTTGAAGTGCTTGACCGCATTGGTGACATACACCGTGCCGCGGTCGATCCCAGCCTCCCTGATCGCCCGGTCGAGCAGCTGCCCGGCCGGCCCCACGAACGGCCTGCCCGCCAGGTCCTCCTGGTCGCCGGGCTGCTCGCCCACCATCATCATCCGCGCGTCCGCCGGCCCCTCGCCGAATACCACCTGCGTCGCCGGCTCCCACAGGTGGCAGCGGCGGCAGGCTGCGGCGGCCTGCGCCAGCTCGGCGACGGTGCCGGGACGCACCCGCTCGGCGTCGACGATGCCGAGCGCCGGACCGGCCTCCGCTGCCGCCGTGCGCCTCGTCCTCGGCTTGGGATCGATCGTGTCCACCGGCACCGCCTCCAGCATGGTCTCGGTCCGACGCGCTGCGGTCCGGATCAGTTCCGGGATCGCCGCCGCCTCGGGAAGGTTGCGCCAGTATTTCTTCGGCATCTCTGAGGTCATCGCGGACACCTTGAGTCGCGCCGGGTTGAAGATGGCGCTGAAGTACGCCCGCCAGTACCGCTCCAGCGCGTCGTCGTCCGGCACCTCCGACGGATCGGCCCCCGGTCCGAACCGCGTCTCGGTGCCGTTCCAGTGCAGGCTGCGATACGGGGTCAGGACCGAGAACAGCATGGTCGCGAAGCGGCGCACGAAGAACTCGGCGTTCGCCTCGACGATGAAGTGCTCCGGCTCGAACCAGGCGACGTAGCGCGTGCCGTCGCCGTCCGGGCCGCCTTGTGCCTGCTCGGGCGGCACCTCGCGGAAGCGCAGGAAGGCGCGCATCTTGTGGGTGTCGCGACGCACCGATTGCGCCAGCCGGACCGCACGCTGCACCGCCGGATCGGTCACCAGCTCGGCGATCCTCTTCTCGCCGTGCTGGGCCCGCCAGACCAGGCCGTAGAGCAGGTCGAAGCGTTCCGGCTCCCTCGCCTGGATCACCGTCTGCGCCAGCTCGACCAGGCTGCGCGACACGGTGAAGCTGCCGGGGGCCTGCGGGAGCGCGGGCTCCGCTTCCCCCGCCGTGCCTTGCGCGAACAGGTCGTCGGGTGCCCCGACCGAGAAGTGCACCTCCTCCGGGACCACGCCCTCCAGCGCCAGCCGGCGCGCCGCGTCCCGCCAGCCTGCGAAATCAACCTCGTGGGCGAGAAGGACGCTCTGCATGACCGATCAAAGCAGGGCGAGCTGCCTGGGTTGCGGCGCCAGCTTCACCGAAAGCCGAACGCTGTCGAGCTCCCGCACCGGCCGGTGGTCGAGCGCCACGACGAATGGCGCGATCTTGGCCAGCGACAGGCGCAGCCGGGCCAGGTCGGCCATGCGCAACCCTCGGTGCCGGCGCACCTGGATGATGCGGTCGACCGACTTCACCCCCAGCCCCGGCACCCGCAGCAGCGCCTCGCGCTCGGCGGTGTTGACGTCGACTGGGAACATCGCCCGGTTCTCCAGCGCCCACGCGAGCTTGGGGTCATGCACGAGGTCGAGGTTGCCGGCCGCATCGGTCGCCAGTTCTTCCACGCCGAAGCCGTAGAACCGCAGCAGCCAGTCCGCCTGGTACAGCCGGTGCTCGCGCAACAGCGGCGCCGGGGCCAGCGGCAGCGCCGCCGACGCGTCCGGGATCGGGCTGAACGCGGAGTAGTACACCCGGCGCAGCCCGTAGGCGCCGTACAGGTTGCTGCTCATGCGCAGGATGGCGCGGTCCGGGCTGGGGTCGGCGCCGACGATCACCTGCGTGCTCTGTCCGGCCGGCGCGAAGTGCGGCGGCCTGGCTGCCCCCGGCCTGGTCTTCTCGCGCGCCGCGTCGATGCCGAGCCGCATCCGGCCCATCGAGCGGCGTATGCCGCCCATGTCCTTTTCCGGCGCGTACTCCTTCAGCGCCCCTTCCGTCGGCAGCTCGACGTTGATCGACAGCCGGTCCGCCCAGCGTCCCGCCTCCTCCAGCAGCATCGGGTCCGCGTCAGGAATGGTCTTGAGGTGGATGTAGCCGCGGAACCCATGCTCGACCCTGAGCGTGCGCGCCACCCCGATCACCTGCTCCATGGTGTAGTCCGGCGAGCGGATGATGCCCGACGACAGGAACAGCCCCTCGATGCAGTTGCGCCGGTAGAAGCCGAGCGTGAGCCGCACCACCTCGTCCACCGTAAACCGCGCCCGCTTCACCGAGGAGGACTGCCGGTTGATGCAGTACGCGCACTCGTACAGGCAGAAGTTGGTCAGCAGGATCTTGAGCAGCGAGATGCAGCGCCCGTCCGGCGCATAGGCGTGGCAGATGCCCATGCCCTCGGTCGAGCCGACGCCCTTGGCAGCACCCAGGCTGTCGCGCTTCTCCGTGCCGCTGGACGCGCAGGATGCGTCGTACTTCGCGGCGTCCGCGAGGATCTCGAGCTTGGCCAGCAGGTCCATCAACCGTTCCTGTTCTGTTCTAGCTCGGCCGCCAAGCGTCGGCAAGGCAGATCGTTGCGGGGAGGTGGGGTGTTCTGGCCCGGAAGATAAGTCCCGGCGCCCGGCCTCGCCCTTGACCGGGTGCCTCCGGCGGCGGCAGGACGAGTGCCGGATAGGGAGGACCCGCTCATGTCGGACGCCGCAAGGATGGCCGAGGCGGCGGACCGGATCGAAAGCTGGTTCGCCCAGGCCTGGCCGCTCTGGATCGGCTGCGGGATCGACCCGGACAACCGGCTGTTCGTCGAAAGCCTCGACCGGGCCGGCCGGCCGGAGCTGGCCGCCCCGCGTCGGGTGCGGGTGCAGGGACGCCAGCTCCACTGCTTCTCGCGCGCGAGCGCGTTCGGCCACACCCTGCGACCCGGGCTCGACGACACCCTCGACGCAGTCGCCGCCGCTGCGTCGCGCCCTGCGGACGAAGGCGGCTGGATCCACCTCCTGTCCGGCGACGGGCAGCCGCTCGACACCAGGCGAGACAGCTACGACCAGGCCTTCCTGTTGTTCGGCCTCGCCGGCGCCGCTGCCGCCGGCCTCGACCGGGCGTGGTCCCTGGCGGAACGTACCTTCGCCTTCGTCGACGCGTTCCTGACCGACCCGCGCGACGGCAGCGTCCGTGAATGCCTGCCCGACTGCCTGCCGCGACGCTCCAACCCGCACATGCACCTGCTGGAAGCCCTGCTCGCCTGGCACCGCCTCACCGGCGCGCAACGCTTCCTCGATCGCGCCGACCAGCTTGCCGCCCTGTTCGAGCGGCACTTCCTCGACCGCAACACCGGCATCCTGGGCGAGCACTTCACCAACAACTGGGATCCGGCGCCGCATCCGCATGGCAGCTCGGTCGAACCGGGACATCACCTGGAATGGTCGTGGCTGCTGCATCGCCTGGCGGACGCCGGTGGTCGCGACCTGCGCCGGCAGGCCGGCCAGCTGCATCGCTGGGCGCTGGAGCACGGGTTGGACCGGGACGGCTTCGCCATCGACGAGTGCGACCGGACGGGGATGCCACGCCGCACCTCGCGGCGCCTGTGGCCGCAGACCGAGCTGATCAAGAGCCACATCGCCAACGACGAGCCGGACGCCGCCGCCCGGATCGCCGGTCGCGTGCTCGACACCTACCTCGCGACCGAGCCGGTCGGGCTGTGGATCGACCAGTTCGACGGCTCCGGCCGCGCCTGTGCCCCGAACGTGCCCGCCAGCACGCTGTATCACCTGGTTGTCGCGTTCGAGGAGCTGCTCCGGATCACCGGCCGCGGCCGGCCGGGCGGCTAGCCGGCCCGGTTCAGGTCCGGTTGCTGGCGCTCTGCACCAGGCTGCCCCCGCCCTGGAGCATCTGCTCCGGCAGGTGGATCTGCGTGATCTTCCACTGCCAGTGTTCAAGCCGCATCGACACGCAGACCGGCTGCGCCGACGGATCGTCCGACATCCGGATCGCCGCCTCGAATCGGGCCGGACCGAGGAACGCGACCCGCTCCACCCGGCCGAGGACCGACCGCACCGCCGCGAGCGCCCCCGCGCCGGCCTGTCCGATCCCGCCCGTGCCGCTCCGGGACAGCATCGCCATCATCCCCTCGGGCGTCACCTCGTTGTCGACCACGTGCGACACCAGCGTGCTGGCGAAAGATTCCCCGAACCCCGGCAGCTCGTCATCTGAAGCCGACACCTTGGCGCTGGCCAGGCTGACCGGCAGGCCGCCGCCGAAATCCGCCTTCAGGCCGAGCCGCACCGCACGCCAGTCGAGCGCACCGCGCAGGGTGCCGACATCCTCGTGTTGCAGCCCGCTCGCCACCGACAGCAGGGTCACAGCCGGCGACAGCGCGTAGAACAGCAGCGCCAGGGCGAAGCAGGTGGCGGAGAGCGTCGCGGCCTGATGCCGCAGATGGATCGCGCGAAAGGTCATGGTGCACGCTCCCTGTTCGACAAGCCGGTCTGCTATGCGGCATCATCCTCTACCGCTCGACCCCTGGTCAAGCGCGTTCGACGTGCGCATGTGGCGATGATGCGCGAGCTTCCTGAACGGGACGTAAAGAACCGGCGCCCGGTTTCCGGATCATCCCTCAACCCACCAGTAAATTTGCAGTTCTCCGAACACGAGGTGCAGCGCTATTCCCGCCATATCCTGCTCGGCGAGGTGGGCGGCATCGGCCAGGCGCGCCTGCGCGACGCGCGCGTACTGGTGGTGGGCGCAGGCGGCCTCGGCGCGCCGTTGTCGCTCTACCTCGCCGCCGCCGGCATTGGCACCATCGGGCTGGTGGACGACGACGTGGTGGAGCTGTCCAACCTCCAGCGTCAGGTGGTGCACGCGACCGCGCGGGTCGGCACCCCCAAGGTTGCCTCCGCCGCCGAGACCCTGTCCGCGCTGAACCCGCTGGTGCAGGTCCGGCAGCACCCGTTCCGCCTCGACGCCGACACCGTGCTGCCGCTGGTCGGCCAGTACGACCTGGTGTGCGACGGCAGCGACAACTTCCCGACCCGCTACCTCCTGGCTGACGCCTGCGCGCTGGCCGCCCGCACCCTGGTCTCCGCCGCGGTGTTCCGGTTCGAGGGCCAGCTGTCCACCTTCGCCCCGCATCACGGCGGCCCCTGCTACCGCTGCCTCCATCCGGAGCCGCCTGGCCCCGGCGCGGCGTTGTCCTGCGCCGAGGCCGGCGTGTTCGGCGCGGTCACCGGGGTGATGGGCACGCTGCAGGCGACCGAGGTGCTCAAGGAGGTGCTCGGCCTGGGCGAGGGCCTGTCCGGACGGGTGCTGGTGTGGGACGCGCTGGCGATGCGCTTCCACCTCATCCGCCTGAAGCCCGACCCGGACTGCCCGCTGTGCGGCCGCCATCCCCGCATCCGCGACCTGTCGGCGCATCGTGCCCGGCCATGTCATGCCCCGGCCACTTCATGACCGAGCCGGCGACCCTCGGCATCCTGCTCCTGAGCGGCTGCTACCACCGGGCGCACACCGCGCTGCTGATGGCGGCCGGCGCCGCGGCGCTGGACCGCCCGGTGGTGCTGTTCGCGACCCAGGACGGTCTGCACGCCTTGTGCCGCGACTGGTCCCGCCTCGACGGCAGCGCCGCGGATGAAATCTTACGGGCGCGCGGCGTCGCCGGCTTCGCCGCGCTGCAGGACACGCTGTCGCCGCTCGGCGTGCGGCTGATGGCGTGCGAGTCCGGGCTGAAGGCGATCGCCCTGCCGCCGGAGGCGCTGCTGGAACAAGTCGAGCGGGTCGGCGTGCCCACCTTCCTCCACGCGGTCGGCGCCGGCCAGCTGTTGTCGATCTGACGCGCGACGCCTGGGCCCGTGCAGCCCCTTGCCCTGCGGCTTGGGCCTTGGCAGGGATGCGCCATGCCCTTCCTTCCTCCGCGCTGTTCGATCGCCGCCGTTGCCGGTGCCGTGGTGATGCCGTGCGTGGTGCTGCTCGCGTGCCTTCCCGCCCGAGCACAGGAGCCGGCGACCGGCAGGCCGCGCGCCCATCCGGTGCTGCACGCCCTCCACGCCCGCGCGCACGCGATCCTGCATCCGCACCGGCATGCCGCACGCCCCCCGCACCACGCCGCCCCGCCGGCGCCGCCCCCACCCCCGCCGCCGGAGCCGGCACCGCCGCCCGTGCCGCCCGCGCCGCCGAAGGGCAGCAGCACCGGCCTGCCGCTGCCCCGGTTCGCCTCGCTGCGCGCCGACGCGGTCAACCTGCGCAGCGGCCCCGGCACCCGCTACCCGATCCAGTGGGTGTACAAGCGGCGCGACCTGCCGGTGGAGATCGAGCGCGAGTTCGACGTGTGGCGCCTGGTGCAGGACTCCGACGGGGTGAAGGGCTGGGTGCACCAGGCCACCTTGGTCGGCACCCGCTCCTTCGTGGTGCTGCCCGCCGCTCCCTCCGCCGCTCCCTCCGCCGAACCGGCCGCAGCACCGGGCGACGCGTCCGACCCGCCGCCCGGCAGCCGCAGGCTTCGGGCCGAACCCCGTTCGGACGCAACCGTGGTGGCGATCCTCAAGCCCGGCGTGATCGGCCGCATCCGCAGCTGCGCCGCCGGGTCCGACTGGTGCCGCGTCAGCGTCCGCGCCTATTCCGGCTGGCTCCAGCGGTCCGCGTTCTGGGGGATGCTGCCCGACGAGGCCATCCTTCCGCCATGATCGCGGAGCCCCACCACACCATAGCCGGGGGCTTTTGCCCTCGGGGCCAATTCTGGCACCCTAGCAACTGCGTTCCATCGGCCCTGCCGGTTCTGGTGCGTTCAGGAGATCTGCCGTGTCCGCCTTTCCCGTTCCCTCCCTGTCCCGCCGCACCAAGATCGTCGCCACCCTTGGTCCGGCAACCCGCTCGGAGGACCGCATCGCGGCGCTGGCCGAGGCCGGCGTCGACCTGTTCCGCGTCAACTTCTCGCACGGGCTGCACGCCGAGCACGGCGCCAGCATCGCCGCCATTCGCGCGGTGGAGCGCAGGCGCGGCCGGCCGATCGGCATCCTGGCCGACGTGCAGGGCCCGAAGCTGCGCGTCAGCACCTTTGCCGGCGGCCGCACCGCGCTGGTGCCCGGCCAGGCGTTCACGCTGGACCTGGACGCCGCCCTCGGCGACGAGCACCGGGTGCAGCTGCCGCATCCCGAGATCATCCAGGCCGCCCGCGTCGGCTCGCTGCTGCTGCTCGACGACGGCCGGCTGAGCCTGCGCGTCACCGCCTGCCACGCCGACCGGCTGGAAACCGAGGTGGTCAACGGCGGCATCCTGAGCGACCGCAAGGGCGTCAACGTGCCCGACGTGGTGCTGCCGATCCCGGCCCTCACGGTGAAGGACCGCGCCGACCTGGAGTTCGCCCTGGAGCACGGCGTCGACTACATCGGCCTGAGCTTCGTGCAGCGTCCCGAGGACGTGCAGGAGGCGCGCGAGCTGGTGAAGGGTCGCGCCTGGATCATGACCAAGATCGAGAAGCCGCAGGCGCTCGACAACCTGGACGAGATCCTGCGCCTGTCCGACGCGGTGATGGTGGCGCGCGGCGACCTCGGCGTGGAGCTGCCGCCGGAGCGGGTGCCGCTGGAACAGAAGCGCATCATCCGCGCCGCTCGCCAGCTCGGCCGTCCGGTGGTGGTGGCGACGCAGATGCTGGAAAGTATGATCTCCGCCCCCACGCCGACCCGGGCGGAAGCCTCCGACGTGGCGGCCGCGGTGTTCGACGGCGCCGACGCGGTGATGCTGTCGGGAGAGACCGCGGTCGGCCAGTATCCGATCGAGGCGGTGTCGATCATGAAGCGCATTGCCCAGCAGGTCGAGGCCGACCAGGGCTGGCAGGCGAGCCAGGAGGTGTCCCGCCCGGCTCCGGACGGCACCACCGCCGACGCCATCGCCTACGCGGCGCAGCAGGTGGCGCAGTCGATCGGCGCGGTGGCGATCGTCGCCTACACCCTGTCCGGCCGCTCCGCCGTGCGCATCTCGCGCGAGCGCCCGCCCTGCACGGTGCTGGGCCTGGCCGCCAACCTGCCCGCCGCGCGCCGCCTGTCCGCGGTGTGGGGGGTGCAGGCGCTGGTCACCGGCGAGCACGGCGCGAACGAGACCATGGCGCACGTGGTGGAAGCGGCGGTGGACGTGGCCAAGGCCGCCGGGATCGCCAAGGTGGACGACCTGCTGGTGATCGCCGCCGGCGTGCCGTTCGGCCGCGCCGGCACCACCAACACCCTGCGCGTGGCCAAGGTGACCGATTAATGCGAGGCGCCGGCCCGCTGCTGGCTTCCGCAATCGTCTGCGGGTCCTGCTGGAGCGTGCCGGCCCGTGCCGGCGCTCCCGGCGACAACGGCGCCCTGAGCGCGCCGGGCAACTTCTCGCTGGCCCCGATCCCGCCCGCTTCCCCCGCGGGGCCGCTCGCCGGCAGCCTGCCGGGCGCTTCGCCGCCGCTGGTGGCGGGCGGCGCGGTATCGCAGTCGTTCGGCTCCAATGGCCTGCACGGCACCGCCGTCGAGCTCGACAGCGGCCTGCTCGGCGGCAGCACGCGCGCCTTTCTGCAGGCCGACGCCGGGCAGGGCCCGCGCTTCCACGACCTGCCCGCGGTCAGCGGCCGAAGCGTCGCGGTCGGCGTGCAGACCGCGCTGCCCTATGGCAGCAGCCTGAGCATCGCCGTGGGCACGGCACAGGAGCGGCTGTCCCGGGGCGGGGGCTTTCCGTGAACGTCGTTCACAGGATCGGGGCCGGCACGACGCCATGCTGACCCGGACCGAGACGGCCGGCCTGTCCCCGCTGCTGCACGACGCGGTGAAGTCGGGACCGGACGGGTATCGCCTGCGGCTCGGGCCCGGCCTCGCGCTTCCGCTGGTCAAGGACGACGCCCCGGTGCGCGGCTTCGTCGAGGGCTGGAGCCCCGGCGCCCTGCTGACCCTGTTCCATCCCCTCCTCGTGCTGGAGTTCCGGCACGGCTCCGGCCGGAGCGGCTTCTGGCTGCTCGATGGCTGCGGCCGGTTCATCGGCAACGAGATCGGCCGCCTGCCGGCGCCGCTGCTCGACGTCGTCCGCCGCCGCGCCGCCCCCGTCCTGGACTGGCTGCAGGCGACCGGCACCCCCGGCATGCCGTGCGAGCCGCCGGACGCGGTGCGTGCGCTGCTGGGCCTGCACCTCGACGTTTGCCGCGAGATCGCCCGCGCGGCGCGCGGGGCGGAGGCCCCGCCGGTGCCGGACACGGTGCTGGAGCAGGTCCTTCCCCCGAAGGCGCCGGACGCGCTGGGCTGGCTGCGCGGCCGCGACATCAGGCAGGACGGTCGCGTCATGACGCTCGGCCCGGGCTGGCGGATCGATCGGGTGCAAACGCGCCTGGCGCCGGTGATCGTGCTCGAGCTGCTGCACGAGGACGGCCATGCCGGCATCTGGTACGTCGACCGCCACGCCAACTACCTCGGCAACAACGCCGTCCAGCTGGTTGGCGCCGACCGGGCCGCCTTGCGCACCGCCTGCGCTCCCCTGTTCGACCAGCTCTGGAACCGGGTGATCCTGGCGCCCGTGCTGCCGCCCGGCCCCGACCTCGCCTGGCTGTTCGGGTGCAGCGCCAGCCTGCGCGGCGACCTGCTCGGCTTCCATCTCGCCGCCGAGCCGGATCAGGTGTCGATCGCCTGGACCCTGACCGACACGCTGCCGCCGGCGATGCGCTACACGGTGCCCGGCGCCGACGGCGGCCGCATCGTGCTCGATCCCGACCATGCCCGGGCGACGTGCCAGCACTTCCTGCGCTCGGAGCTGTTCCGGCTGGTCGAGCTCGGCACCATGTCGTGGCCGTCCCCGGTGGACGGGCGCCGGATCGAGACGCCGGGCCGCGCGCTCTACCTCGACGACCAGTGCTTCGCCTACCAGGTGCACGACGAGCGGCACGACCTGACCTTCTACGTGTTCGCCATGGCCGGCTTCTTCCGCACCTTCGCGGTGTACTTTCCCGCCGCCGACCTCCTGGTGGCGCAGGACGAGGGCCACATGGCCGGCGCCCGGCCGTACTGCGAGCGGGCCCGCGGCCGCCTGCTGCAGCACGCGGCACAGTTCGGGCCGGAGCTGGTCGCGGCCCTGCAGCATCCGGACGGCGAGGTGGTGCACGCGTTCCGCGGCTTCCCGGCGATCCATCTCGGCCACTTCGTGTGGCAGGACCTCAGCGGCGTGTCCTACCTCGTGGACGCCTTCCCGCCCGAGAAGCTGCCGCGCTTCTACGTGTTCGAGTGCCCGCACCATCCCGAGCTGTATGCCCCGATCGACGAGATCTTCCCCGAGCTCGAGGGCAAGGTGGTACGGCTCGACGGCACCCTGAACGCCCATATCGGCACGTTCTACCGGGAGCGGCAGCGGGTCATCAAATCGACCGGCATCTCGGTTCCGGCCCAGGTGGGCACGCGGATCGTCGCGGCGCTGCGCCGCGCGCCGCGCTGGGCTGAGGTGGCGGCCAGGGCCGCGTCCGCCGCGGCGTCGGGACCGGTGGTCCTGGTGGGGCTGCGCATCGGCAACCGCACGGTCGACGACATGCAAGGCTTCGCGCTCGCCCTGATCCGCATGCTGGCCGACGCGGTCGGCCCGCTGACGGTGGTGATCGACGGGCACAACAGCGCCGGCGACGCGCCGGGCGCCACCTACGCCAGCTTCGGCGACAACTTCTCCGGCGGCACCACCTTCCTGCAGCGCGAGGTCGAGATCACCGCGTTCCTGGCCCGCGCCTTCGCCGGCTCGGCCGTGACGCTGGTCGACAACATCGGCCGGCCGATTCCGGAAAGCGTGCTCTGGTGCAGCTGGGCGGACTTCTTCGTCGCCCCCTGGGGGGCAGCACTCGCCAAATACCGCTGGGTCTGCAACACGCCGGGCCTGACCACGATCGGGCGCTGGAACCTCGAGCACCGCCACGACCTGTCAATCTACCACCACCCGGGCGCGATGGAGAACCCGACCCCGCTGCTGTTCAACGCCCCCGAGGCGGTGGAGGACCTGGCCGGCACCGAGGCCGGCGCCGACGTGCAGGACCGCAGCAACTACCGGCTGGACCAGGCCTTGGTGTTCGCGCAGGTGCGCGGCCTGATCGAGGCCCATGTGCGGCCGCGGGCCGACCGGAGCGCGTTGCAGCCGGCGATCTGAACGTCGTCCAGGTGAACGGCATCTGGACGGCATGGTGTGATGGTGTCCAGGACCCTGCCGAGGCCATCCCGAACGTCACGGCCGGCGTCCAGGTGCCGTCGCAACAACCCGGGCCGTCCTGCCGATCCACAGCAGGCCGGCATGGACAAACCGAGCAGGGATGCCAGCCAGGCCAGAACGACGTGCGGCGGCGCGTAGCGGAACCGGATCTCGCTGTGGCCGCGCTTCAGCGGAATGCCTTGCAGGCTGTCCTCGAACGCGGTCGGTATGACCCTGCGGCCGTTTACCCACGCCTACCAGCCCGGAAAGAACAGTTCGCGACGGATCAGGCGGTCCGGCGCGTCGCAATCGGCAGCGACGGCTTCGCGGGAACCCGGCAGCAGGCGGCAACGCCGGCCGAGGCTCTCGAAATAGGGGGCGGCCCTGGGCAGGTGGAGAACGTCCACCAACGCGTCGCGGTAGCTGCGAACAAGCGTCGGCGCCTGCCAGCGCACACGCAGGCGAGCGGCCAGTCGTGGCGTCGCCGCCGCCTGCGCAGGCGCTGGAGCCGCGTAGAAGGCCGCGGCACCGTCCAGTCTGCCGCCGAGACGCGATACGTGATCGGGACGCCGGCCGACACCACGACCGGGCGGTCGAGTTCGATCCAGAGCGGCTGGTTGTCGACGGCGTCGGCGAGATCAGCGCGCCATGCGGATGTCCCAGGTAGGTCCCGACCACGACGCCCACGGCGGTGACGGTCGCATCCGCCGCGAGCCCATCCGGGATCGCCTCGGCAAGCTGCTGTCCGGATGAAAGGGGCAGCGGCGACAGGCTGCCGGACGGACCGACAGGGACCGCTTCCTCGAGCGGATCGACGCCGCGCGGCACCAGCAGATCGCTCACCCCCATCGCCTCGAGCCGCATGATGGCGACAGGCGCGATGACGCTGCTCGTCTCGGGATGCTGCAGGTCGTGCAGCTTGTCGCCGAACAGGGCGGTGGGATCCATCTGCGGATCGAGGTCGCGGGCGATGCGGCCCGTCAACGCGGATGGCACCGGCACCGCGTTGTAGTTCAATGTTGCGACGTCGAAATAGCTGCCGTAGTTCGGCTGCAGCATGATCATGCTGTAGGCCCGGCCCAGGCCCTGATGCTGCCTCAGATGGGCGAGCGGGCCCCGGTCCACGTGGCCGTGCCGGGTGCCGGACAGCAACGGCAGGGCGAACAGCAGCACGGCGTTGCATGACAGGATCATGGCGGCAAGGCCGAGGCGCCGCTCCGACGTCAGGGCCGAGCACAGGGCCGTCAGCGTCGAGAGCGCCCAGACGGCCGACAGCACCGGGTAGGGCCAGTAGCCCGGCAGCCTTGCAGCAAGCTGACGGATCGGTGGCCAGGCCAGCACCACCGCAAGCAGCGCCGCCAGCAGGCAGCCGACGGCGATCGCCAGCAGCCGGCGTTCCGGCAGCGCAAGCCCGCGGTGGAGGTCGTCGAGGGCCAGCGCTGCCAGCATCGCCAGCGTGAACTCCCAGCCCGGCGAGGCATACACGTGGAACATCGTCTGCCTGATGAACGGGATCGCGTTGAAGGCCTGCGAGACCACCGGCAGGCCGGCGGCCTTCAGCAGGCTCAGCACCAGCCAGGCGCCCAGCACCCGGCGCAGGCCGACCTGCAGGCCGCCGCGCCGGGCGGACAGACCGACCAGCGCCGCGAACACCAGCAGCAGGTCGCAATAGCCGCCGCTGTGCCACCAGATCTATGCCTGGTCGTAGATGCGCTCGGGACCGTAGAGCAACGGTCCCAGCAGGTAGGGCAGCAGCAGCAGCCCGTAGCTGCTGCGCAGCAGGTGCACGTCCCCCATGTCGGCGTTCTGGCCCAGGAACGACACCGGGAGAGACTCGGCGAACGGCAGCCACGCCGGCGCGGACAGCAGCAGTCCAACCACGCCGCCGAGCAGGATGCGCGTCGCGACGTCGAACCGGGCCGGCCCCGCTGAGGCTGTCCGCCAGCCGGCGACGCTTAACGCCAGCAGCCCGTCCATGAAGGCGGTTTCGGGGAAGCCGGCGACGATCGACCCTGCGATGGCGAACGCGATCAGCATCCAGCCGCCAGGACGCCGTTCCGCCGCCAGCCGCGCGGTGCGCTCGATCGCCAGCACCAGGAGCGGCAGGAACGGGACGGGCATGATCGGACCGTGGCTGAACCAGGCGAACGTGCCGCAGAACTCCATCAGCACGGCACCGGCCAGGGCGGCGCGGCGATCGAGACGGAGCTCGCTCAGCAGCGCCAGCATGGCCAGGCCAGCCAGGATCTGCATGGCGAGCTTGAGGTAGAGCACGCCGTTGGCGAAGTGCAGCAGCAGAACGAAGGGCAGGAACAGCGCCGAGTTCTGCATCTCGGCCGCGAGTGGCATGCCCAGTCCAGCGTAGGGATTCCACCAGGGCACGCGGCCGGCCAGCCAGTCCTCCGCGGCCAGATGACCGAGGGCCTGCGTGGTCACGCCCGCGTTGCCGTCGATCCAGCCCGGAAACCCCGGCAGGACCTGATCGACCCGACCGACCGACAGCGCGGCCTCGCGGAAGATCGGGTCGGCGGAAAGCCAGCCGCAGAGGGCGGGAAGATGAACCAGGACAGGCAGCGTGACGAGCAGCACGATCCCGGCTGCCAGGCTCGATTCCGGACGCGTCCCCGACCCGGTCATGGACCTTCTCCGCCCGCCCGACATCCGGATCGTCGTCAGGTGCCGTGCCTGGAGCCGGGATGCCGTGATGCGAGCGGCGGCACGCTCAGGCGGCGTAGCGCGACAGCGCCAGGTCGGCGTGCTCGATGTTGGGCCTGCGGTCGGAGATCAGGTCGGCGACCAGCCGGCCGGACCCGCAGGCCATAGTCCAGCCGAGCGTGCCGTGCCCGGTGTTGATCCACAGGTTGCGGTAGCGCCCGGCAGGTCCGACGATCGGGGTGCCGTCCGGGGTGTTGGGGCGCAGGCCGGTCCAGTAGGTGGCGCGATGTAGGTCGCCGCCGCCGAACAGCTCGCCGAACGACAGCTCCAGGGTTTCCCGCCGCTCCGGCGACAGGCGCAGGTCGTAGCCGGCGAGCTCGGCGGTGCCGCCGACGCGTATGCGGTCGCCGAGCCGGGTCATCGCCACCTTGTAGGTCTCGTCGTTCACGGTGGAGGTCGGCGCGCGCGCGGGATCGGTCAGCGGGACCGTCAGCGAGTAGCCCTTCACCGGATACACCGGCAGGCGCAGCCCGAGCGGGCGCAGCAGGCGGACGGTGTGCACCCCGGTGGCGGCAAGATAGGCGTCGCCGGTGACGGTGCCTCCGCTGGTCTCGACCCCGGTGATCCGGTCCGGCTCGAACGACAGCCGCTCGATGCCGAGCCCGTAGCGGAACCGCACCCCGGCGGCTTCCGCCTTTTCCGCCAGCCTGCGGGTGAACAGGTGCGCGTCGCCGGACTGGTCGCCGGGCAGGCGCAGGCCGCCCTTCAGCAGGTGGGCGGAATGCGCCAGGCCGGGCTCGTGCCGCACCACGCCGTCGCGGTCGAGCAGCTCGTGCGGGACGCCGCCCTCGGCCAGGATGCGCATGTCCTCGGCAGCGTGGTCGAGCTGGCCCTGCGTGCGGAACAGCTGGATCAGGCCGCCCTGCCGGTCGTCATAGGTGATGCCGGTCTCGTGTCGCAGGTCGTCCAGGCAGTCGCGGCTGTACTCGGCCAGGCGCAGCATGCGGCCCTTGTTGCGGTCGTAGGCCTCCTCCGTGCAGTTCGCGAGCAGGGCCGCCATCCAGCGCATCATGGCGATGTCGAAGCGGGCGCGGATCAGCAGCGGGCTGTGCTTCTTCAGCATCCAGCCGAGCGCCTTTCGCGGCAGGCCGGGTGCCGCCCAGGGGGTCGAGTAGCCGGGGGACACCTGCCCGGCATTGGCGAAGCTGGTTTCCAGCGCCACGCCAGGCTGGCGCTCGAGGAGCTCGACCTCGTGGCCGAGCCGCGCCAGGTACCAGGCCGAGCTCACCCCGATCACGCCGCCGCCGAGCACCACCACCTTCATGTCCCGATGGCTCCCGCCGTATCCCCTCCGACGTGGCCACGCGGGGCTCCCCCGGCAAGGGTGGCACGGGCCGCCGGGCAGCCGCCCGGGACGTCGAGGTAGCGGCGGTGGTAGCGGTGGCCCAGCGCGGTCAGCATCTCGTAGGCGATCGTCCCGGCCGCGGCGGCCGCCTCCTCGACCGGACGATGCGGCCCGATCAGGTCCAGCGCCATGCCCTCCTCCAGGGCTGACCTGGGCGCATCGGTGACGTCGACGCCGAGGCAGTCCATCGAGATCCGCCCGACGATCGGCAGCAACGGGCCGCCTTCCGGTAGGCAGGCCATCCCCTGCCCGCCGCCCGCGCGCAGGAACCCGTCCGCGTAGCCCACCGCGACGGTGGCGATCCGGCTCGGCCGCTCGGCCACGAACCGGGCGCCGTAGCCGACCCAGGCGCCTGCTGGGATCCAGCGCGTCTGCACGATGCGCCCCTGCAGCCGCACCACCGCCTGCAGGGGGTTGAAACGCCCGGCTCCTCGCGGCACCCCGAACAGCGCCACGCCTGGGCGGACCATGTCGAGGTGGAACGCCGGGCCGAGGAAGATTCCGTACGAGGCCGCGAGGCTGGCCGGAGCCGCCGGCAGCAGCGGGCGCAGCCGCGCGAAGGCTGTGCGCTGCGACTCGTTGGCCGGATGCGACGGCTCGTCGGCGCAGCCGAGGTGGCTCATCACCAGCCGGATGTCGATGCCGGCATAGCCGCCCACGCCCGCCAGCCGGTCCACCTCGTCCGGCGACAGGCCGAAGCGCGACATGCCGGTGTCGACCTGCACCGCGGCGGGCAGGGGATGCCCACGGGAGCTGGCGAGGCGCTGCCACTCGGCGACCTGGTTCAGGCTGTTGAGCACCGGGAGCAGCCGGTGCGCGTCGAAGTCCGGCGCGGTGCCGGGGGGGATGCCGTTCAGCACGAGGATCGACGGGTCCGGCCCGAGCAGTCCGCGCAGGACGATCCCCTCGTCCAGATGGGCGATGAAGAAGCTGCGGCAGCCCGCCGCCGCCAGCGCCGGCGCCACCTGCGCCACGCCGAGCCCGTAGGCGTCGGCCTTCAACACCGCGGCACATTCCGCAGGCTGCGCGGCTGCCGCCAGCGTATGCCAGTTGGCGACGACTGCGCCGAGGTCGATCGTCAGGCAGCCGCCGGCCCGGCCGGCCGGGATCACGCCGGAACGCCGCGGCTGGTGGAATGCTCGAACCTGAGCGTCTCGTCCGGGCGGGCGACGCCGTGGATCGCGTGCACCGCCATCGCCGCCTCGCTGAAGCCTTGCAGGATCAGCTTGAGCTTGCCGGGATAGCTCGCGACGTCGCCGATCGCGAACACGCCGGGCAGACTGGTTTCCAGCGTCGAGGGCGTGACCGGGATCAGCCCGTGCCGGCCGGTCTGCATGCCCCAGGTGGCGAGGGGGCCGAGATCGGTCGACAGCCCGAAGAACGGCAGCAGCCGGTCCGCCTCCAGCACCCGCACCTCGCCGTCGAGGGTCGCCACCGATACCCCGGACAGCGTTCCGCCGTTGCCGTGCAGCCCGTGCAGCTGGTAGGGCACCACCAGCTCGACCTCGCCGCGCGCCGCGGCCGCTTCGAGCCGCGCCAGGCTGTCGGGAGCGGCACGGAAGCGAGGGCGGCGGTGGATCAGCCACACCCTGGCCGCCACCTCCCTGAGCGACAGCGCCCAGTCCACCGCGCTGTCGCCGCCGCCGGCGATGGCGACCGACCGGCCGCGGAACGCCTCGCGCGAGCGCACGAAGTACTGCACCGCGCCGCCGGCCTCGTATGCGGCCAGATCCTCCAGCGGCGGCCGGTTGGGGCCGAACGCGCCGGCGCCGGCGGCGATCAGCACCGCGCGCGCCGCCACCACCTCGCCGCGGTCGGTGCGCAGCCGGAACGCGCCGCGGCGGCCGGACAGGGCGTCCACGCGCCGGCCGAGCAGGCGCGGCACTTCGAAGGGCGCCACCTGGCGTTCCAGCTCGGCGATCAGCGCGCCGGCCTCGATCCCCGGATGCGCCGGGATGTCGTAGATCGGCTTCTCGGGGTAGAGCGCGGTGCATTGGCCGCCCGTCTCGGTCAGCGCATCGATCAGCACCGGGCGGAGGCGCAGCATGCCGCACTGGAAGGCGGCGAACAGCCCGGCCGGCCCGGCGCCGACGATCGCCACGTCGACGTCGAGGTCCGCCCGCGCCTCGCCGATGCCTCCATCCAAGGCCATCGTTCCTCGTGTCCGTTGATGCGGTCGCATTGTGAAGCATGCCGGGGCTACGGCAAGATGGCGCCATGACGTCCTGCCTGTCCCGCCACCTGCCCGATCTCGGCGCCACCGAGGCGCTGGGCCGGTCGCTGGCCCGGCTGCTGCGGCCGGGCGACTCGGTGCTGCTCGACGGCCCGCTCGGCGCCGGCAAGACAGCGCTGGCCCGCGCCCTGCTGCGGGAAGTCTGCGGCCGGCCGGACATGGAGGTGCCGAGCCCGAGCTATACGCTGGTGCAGAGCTACGAGGCGGCAAGCCCCGACGGCACGATCCTGCCGATCGCCCATTTCGACCTGTGGCGCCTGGACGGGCCCGGCCCGGTCGCCGAGCTCGGCTGGGACGAGGCGCGGGACGGGGTGGTGCTGGTGGAATGGCCGGACCGGCTCGGCCCGCTGGCGCCTCGGGACGCGCTGCGCGTGGTGTTGCGGCCCGGAACCCCGCCGGCCGATCCGGATGCCGACGCGCCGCGCTCGGCGACGCTGACGGGCTGGGCGGACCGGCTGCCGGCCGGGCTCGGCGACCCGTGAGCGTGTTCCTGCGCACCGGCATGGTGCTGGCGGCCGGGCTCGGCACCCGCATGCAGCCGCTGACCGGCCACACGCCGAAGCCGCTGCTGTCGGTGGGCGGCCGTTCCCTGCTCGACCACGCGCTCGACCGGCTCCACGCCGCCGGGATCGACACCGCCGTGGTCAACGCCCACTGGCATGCCGGCCAGGTGGCGGACCGTCTGCGGGCGCGGGCCCTGCGGGCGCCGGAGCGGCCGCGCACCGTGCTGCAGGCCGAGGACGAGCTGCTGGACACCGGCGGCGCGGTGCTGGCGGCGCTGCGGTCCGGCGCCCTGCCGCCGGGGGAGCCGTTCGTGGTGGTGAACGGCGACAGCTTCTGGCTCGACGGGCCGATCCCGGCGTTGAAGCGCCTGGCCGACGGGTTCGACGCGCGCGCGCTCGACGCGCTGCTGCTGGTGGCGCGCACCGCCACGGTGGTGGGCGAGGTGGGCGGCGGCGACTTCGCGGTCGACGAGTTCGGCCACCTGCGCCGCCGACGGGAGAACGAGATCGTGCCCTACGTGTTCGCCGGCGTGCAGGTGCTGTCGCCTGCGCTGTTCGACGGCATAGGCCACGGCGCGTTCGGCATGAACGCCCTGTGGGACGCGGCGATCGCCGCCGACCGGGCACGGGCGATCGTGCATGACGGACCCTGGTTCCACCTGACCCGCCCCTCCGACATCGCCCAGACCGAGCGCGCCCTGCGCGACCCGCTGTTCGGCCCCACCACCACATGAGCTTCAACCTGGCGGCGATCCCGCACCACCTGCCGTTCCTGGACGTGCTGGCGGAGGCTTGGCTGGAGCGGTTCGGCGGCGGCGACCCGCTGCGGGCGGCGCGTGGGCTGATCCTGCTGCCGACCCGCCGTTCCGCGCGGGCGCTGTCGGAGGCCTTCCTGCGCCTGTCCGACGGCCGGGTGATGCTGCTGCCGCGGATCGCCGCGATCGGCGCGCTGGACGAGGCGCCGCTGGCGCTCGGCGGCTGGCTCGAGGCGCCGCCGGCGGTGGAGCCGATGCGGCGCCTGGCGCTGCTGAGCCGGATGGTGCTGGCCGCCGGCACCCGGTTCGGCACCGCGCCGACGATCGACCAGGCCTGGCCGCTGGCGCAGGCGCTGGCCGAGCTGATGGACGAGGCCGAGCGGGCGGAATGCGACCTCGCGTCGGCGCTGCCGGGAGCCGCGACCGAGTTCGCGGAGCACTGGCAGGTAACGCTCGAGTTCCTGTCCATCGTCACCCGGACCTGGCCGTCCTGGCTTGCGGAGAACGGGCTCGCCAACCCGGTGGCGCGGCAGATGGGGCTGCTCCGCGCCCAGGCGCGCTGCTGGGAAGACGAGCCGCCGTCCCATCCGGTCTGGGCCGCCGGCTTCACCGACGCGTCGCCGGCGGTGGCGGCGCTGCTGCGTGCGGTGGCGCGGCTGGAACGGGGGCAGCTGGTGGTGCCGGGGCTGGATTGCGGCGACAACCGGGTGCTGGACGAGGCCGCGTGGGAAACCCTGGCCCACAGCCATCCGCAGGCGGGGCTGGCGCGGCTGCTGGCCGGGCTCGGCGCGCGTCGCGACGACGCGGTGTGCTGGGGGGGCGTGCCGGTGGTGCCGGAGGCGCGCGTGCGCACCCTGTCCCGGGCCCTGCTGCCGGAACACGCGCTGGGCGACTGGATGGACCGGTCGGAGCCGGTCGAGGTCGGCGGCATCAGCCGGCTGTCCCCCGCCGACCAGCAGGAGGAGGCGGCAGCGATCGCCCTGGTGCTGCGGGACGCGCTGGAGGTGCCGGGCCGGCGCGCGGCCCTGGTGACGCCGGATCGCGGGCTTGCCGGCCGGGTGGCGGTGGAGCTGGCCCGCTGGGGCGTGTCGGTGGACGACAGCGCCGGCGAGCCCCTGGCGGCGACCCCGCCGGCGGTGTTCCTGCGCCTCCTGGCGGAAGCGGTGGCGGAGGGACTGTCGCCGGTGGCGCTGTTGTCGCTGCTCAAGCATCCGCTGGCCGCGGCCGGGCTCGCGCCCGCGGAATGCCGCGCCCTTGCCCGCCGGCTGGAACTGCGCGCCCTGCGCGGCCCGGCGCCGGCTCCCGGGCCGGAAGGGCTGCGGCAGGCGCTGGCCGGGCCGGACCGGGACGTGGATCCCGCGCTCGCGTCGTTCCTCCACCGGGTGCTCGGCTGCCTGTCGCCGCTGCTGGAGCTGGCGGACCGGCGGACGGTTCCGGTGCCGGCCCTGGTGGATGCCCTGCTGCGCTCCGCCGAGGCGCTGGCGGCGACCGACGCCGAGGCGGGTGCCGCGATCCTGTGGTCGGGCGAGGAGGGCAACGCCCTGGCGCTGCACCTGGCCGGGCTCGCCCGGTCCTGCGGGGACGTGCCGGACCAGGCGCCCGCGGTGCTGGGCGGCCTGCTGGACGCGTCGCTGCTGCGGATCGCGGTGCGCAGCCGGCGCGTGCTGCGCGGCCTGGCCGACGGGGCGGCCGAGCATCCGCGCCTGTTCATCTGGGGCCTGCTGGAAGCGCGGCTGCAGACGGCCGAGGTGATGGTGCTGGGGGGGCTGGCGGAAACCGTGTGGCCGCCGGCGGTCGATCCGGGACCGTGGATGAGCCGGCCGATGCGGGCGCGCATCGGGCTGCCGGCGCCGGAAGAGGCGGTGGGGCAGGCGGCGCATGACTGGCTCACCGCCAGCTGCTCGGCGCCGGAGCTGGTGCTCTCGTGTCCTGGCCGGCGCGACGGGGCGCCCGCGGTGCCGGCGCGCTGGCTGGTGCGGCTGGACGCGTTCCTGGCCGGACGAGGGGCCGCGCTGCCGACCCATCCCGCCGGCGCCTGGCTGGGCCGGCTGGACCAGCCGGACGGTCCGGCGGTGCCGGTGCGCCCGCCAACCCCGCGGCCGCCGGTGCGGCTGCGGCCGCGCCGGCTCAGCGTCACCGAGATCGAGACCTGGATGCGCGATCCGTATGCCGTCTATGCCCGGCACGTGCTGCGGCTCAGGCCGCTGCCGGAGCTGGAACAGGCGGCCGACGCGGCCGACTACGGCACGATCGTCCACGAGGCGCTGGCGGCCTTCCTGGAGGCGCATCCCGGGTCCTGGCCGGACAATGCCGCGGCAGGGCTGGCGGACGCGTTCGACGCGGCGCTGGACCGGCGGGCGCTGCGCCCGGCGCTGGCGGCGTGGTGGCGGCCCCGGCTGCGCCGGATCGCCGGCTGGGTGGCGGAGCAGGAAGGGCGGCGCCGCGCGGACGGCGCGCCCGGGGTGCTGCGCACCGAGATCGGCGGCACCGCGACGCTCGACGCCCCGTCCGGGCTGCCCTTCGTGCTGAGCGGGCGTGCCGACCGGATCGAGCGGCGCGCCGACGGCGCCCTGGCGCTGTTCGACTACAAGACCGGCACCCTGCCGAGCGACAAGGCGGTGCAGGAAGGCTGGTCGTCGCAGCTGGTGCTGGAAGCGGCGATGGCGCTGCGCGGCGCGTTCGGGCCGGAGCTGGAGGCACCGGCGGCGGAGATCGTGTACTGGCGGCTGTCCGGCGGCGCGGAGCCGGGACGCGAGCGGCGTCCGGTAGCGGACGAGGCGCTGCGGTCGCTGGTCGACCGGTGCTGGCGGGCGCTGGGCGCCCTGGTTGCCGCGTATGACGATCCCGAGCAGCCCTACCTGTCGCATCCGCGCCCGGGCCACGCGCCGGACTATCCGGACTACGCGCAGCTGGCGCGGGTGGCGGAATGGAGTGCGGCGCGGGAGGACGGGGCGTGAGCGGCGTCGTCGACGCGGTGGCGCTGGCCAACCGGCAGCAGGGGCTGGCGTCGGACCCGGACGTGTCGGCGTTCGTGTCGGCCTCGGCCGGAAGCGGCAAGACCAAGCTGCTGATCGACCGGCTGCTGCGGCTGATGCTGCCGCGGGTGGTGCCGGACGACCCGGAACGCCGGCTGGTGGCCGGCACCGACCCGGCGCGGATCCAGTGCCTGACCTTCACCAAGGCGGCGGCGGCCGAGATGTCGATCCGGCTGCAGCGCGAGCTCGGGCGTTGGGTGACGCTGGACGACGCGGCGCTCGACCGGCGGCTCCTGGCGCTGGGTTGCGACGGCGGGGCGGGCGGCGCGGCCGCCCTGCGCCAGCCGGCGCGCGCCCTGTTCGCCCGCGTGCTGGACCTGCCCGGCGGGATGCGGATCGGCACCATCCACGCCTTCTGCCAGTCGCTGCTGCGCCGGTTCCCGGTGGAGGCGGCGGTCAGCCCGCATTTCCGGCTGGTGGAGGAGACGGATTCCCGCGTCGCCCTGAACCGGGCGTGGGAGGAGATCCTGGCGGCGCGGGCGGCGGCGTCGGACAGGGACGCGCTGTCGCTGCTGGCCGGGCAGGTGGGGGCGGGGGAGGCGGTGCGGCTGGTGGCGCGGCTGCAGGCGAAGGCGCCGCTGCTGGCGCCGGCGGTGGCATTGCTGGCACGCGACCCGGAGGCGGTGGAGGCGGCGCTGCGCCGTGTGGCCGGCATCGAGCATCCCGACGAGGCATCGTGCATCCTGGCCGCGTCGGGTCTGCCGGAAGAGGCGGAGATGGCGCGGCTGCTCCGTCTGGCGATCGAGGTCGGGACGCCGGCGCTGAGGACGAAGGCGGAGCGGATCGCGGACTGGCTGGCGCTGCCGCACCGTGACCGGGCGTCGGCGTGGGAGGACTGGCGCGCGCTGTTCCTGACCGGCAGCGGCGCGCCGCGCGCGTCCAGGGGCTTCGTCAGCGGCAGGCTGGCGGAGACCCGGCCGGAGATCGCGGCAGGGCTGGTCGCCGAAGCGGAACGGGTGGCGGCGGTGGACGACCAGTGCCGGGCGATCCGCATGGTGGCGCTGACGGTGGCGCTGCTCCGCCTGGCCGGCCCGGTGCTGGACCGTTACGCCGACACCAAGCGAGCGCGCGGCTTAGTGGACTACGACGACCTGATCGCCCGCACCCTGATGCTGCTGGCGGACCCCGGGTCGGCCTGGGTGCTGTACAAGCTGGACGGCGGCATCGACCACCTGCTGCTCGACGAGGTGCAGGACACCTCCGACCTTCAATGGCGGATCGCAGGTGCCTTGACGGAGGAGTTCTTTGCCGGCCGCGGGGCGGAGCACGACCGGGACCGGGCGCTGCCGCGCACCGTGTTCGCGGTCGGCGACTACAAGCAGTCGATCTACTCGTTCCAGGGTGCGGACCCGCAGGCGTTCCACGAGTGGCACCTGCGCTTCCGCGACCGGGTGCGCAGCGGCGGCGCCGGCTGGCGCGAGCCGGAGCTGACGGTGTCGTTCCGCTCCACCGTGCCGGTGCTGGCGCTGGTGGATCAGGTGTTCGCCGACCCCGAGGCGGCGCGCGGCGTGGTGGAGCCAGGCAGCCGCAACCGGGTGCGGCACGACTCCGCGCGGCCGGACGCGCCGGGCTGCGTGGAGCTGTGGCCGCTGGTGCCGGCGGCGGCGCCGGAGCCGGATGACGGGGAGCAGGCGGGACCGGCGGACGAGGACGACCCGTGGTCGGCGCCGGCGCGCAACCGCGGCCAGGCCTCGGCGCCGCAGCGCCTGGCGGAAGCGCTGGCGCGCTGGATCGCCGGCGAGATCGGGCAGGTGCACGGCACCGGCGGGACCGCGCTGGCGCCGGGCGACGTGCTGGTGCTGGTGCCGCGCCGCTCCCCGTTCGTGCGGGCGCTGATCCGAGCGCTCAAGGCCGAAGGGGTGCCGGTGGCGACGCTGGTGCGCACTGGGCTGGTGGACCAGGTCGCGGTGCAGGACCTGCTGGCGCTGTGCGACGTGCTGCTGCTGCCGGGGGACGACCTGTCGCTGGGCTGCGTGCTGACCAGCCCGATCGGCGGGCTGTCCGACGACAGCCTCATGGCACTGGCGGCCGAACGCGGCGGATGCTCGCTGTGGGAGCAGCTGCGCGCACGGGCGGGGGAGCGGCCGGACTGGCAGGCGGCCTGGACCGTCCTGTCGACCCTGCTCGCGCGCGTCGACTACGTGTCGCCGCATGCGCTGCTGAGCGAGGCGCTGGGGCGGCTGGGCGGCCGGGCCAGGCTGCTGGCCCGGCTGGGGCCGGAAGCGGCCGAGCCGGTGGACGAGCTGCTGTCGGCGGCGCTGCGCCATGCGGAGGCGCATCCGCCGTCGCTGCAGAGCTTCCTGCACTGGCTGCGCCGATCGGAGGAAACGGTACGGCGCGAGCCGGACTCCGCCGGCGACGCGGTGCGGGTAATGACCGCGCACGGCGCCAAGGGGCTGCAGGCGCGGCTGGTGGTGCTGCCGGACACCACCGCGGTGCCGCCCACGGACGAGAACCTGCTCTGGAGCGGCCCGGGCGACGACGCGGCGGAGGACGGGATGGTGCTGCCGTTCTGGGTGCCGCGCGCCGAGCTCGGCTCCGCGCCCACCCGGCGCCTGCGCGACCGCATCCGCGCGGCGGCGGAGGAGGAAAGCAACCGGCTGCTCTACGTCGCCCTGACCCGGGCGGCGGACCGGCTGGTGGTGTGCGGCTGGGAGCCGGGGCGCAAGCCCGGCGGCACCCCGCCGCCCGGAGCCTGGTATCTGTTGTGCCGCAAGGGGTTCGAGGCGGCGGGCGCCACGGGCCGCCCGTTCCCGCTCGGCTGGCCCGGCGAGATGCTCGTGCTTGAGCGCGTCGGGGCTGCGGACCCGGCACGGTCGGAGGCTCCGGCCTCCAGGCCGGAGGTCCCGTTGCCGTCCTGGATCGGCCGCGCGCCATCCTGGCGGGCGCAGCCGCCGCCGGCGGAGCCGCCCTTGCCGCGTCCGCTGGCGCCGAGCCGGCCGGACGACGTCGGGCTCGGCCCGGTGCCGGCGCTGCGCTCGCCGCTCGACGCCCTGACCCGGGGCAGGGACCAGGCGTTCCGGCGCGGCCGGCTGGTGCACCGGCTGCTGCAGCACCTGCACGAGCTTCCGCCGGGGCAGCGCGACGCGGCAAGCCTGCGGTTTCTCCAGGCCGGGCCGGACGGGCTTCCGCCGGAGGAGGCGGAGCGGGTCGCCGGCCAGCTCCGCGTGCTGCTGGCGCATCCCGACCTCCAGCCCCTGTTCGCTCCGGAGGCGCTGGTCGAGCAGCCGATCGTGGGCGTGGCGGACGGCGTGGTGGTGTCGGGACAGATGGACCGGCTGCGCGTGCTGCCGGAGCGGGTGCTGCTGTGCGACTTCAAGACCAACCGGCGCACCCCGGCGGCGCCGGAGCAGGTGCCGGTGTCGTACCTGCGCCAGATGGCGGCCTACCGGGCGCTGCTGGCGTCGATCTATCCTGACCGGCTGATCCGCTGCACGCTGGTCTGGACCGAGGACGCGTCCGTCATGCCGCTGCAGGAAGAGCTGCTGCTCCTTCATGCTCCGGGCACATACCGGACCGCAGGGCATCACGGGCCGGTGGCCGGCGGCGCTGCTTGACCGGCTGCGCCGAGCCGCCCATCTCACCGTTCACCCTCCAGGAGATCCTGCCATGAGCCAGAACACGGTCGCCGTCACCGACGACAGCTTCGATACGGACGTGCTGAAGGCCAAGGGAGCGGTGCTGGTCGACTTCTGGGCCACTTGGTGCGGACCCTGCAGGATGATAGCACCTGCGCTCGAGGAGATCGGCGCCGAGTTCAAGGACCAGCTCACCGTGGCCAAGGTCGACATCGACCAGAACCCGATGACCCCGAACACCTACGCGGTGCGCGGCGTGCCGACCATGATCCTGTTCAAGGACGGCAAGCCGGTGGCGACCAAGGTCGGGGCGCTCCCCAAGAGCCAGCTCAAGGACTGGGTCAGGCAGAGCCTGGACGCCTGAGCCTCGACGCCCAGGTCGACGCTCGGGGAGCCGCTACCAGAAGCTCCGCATCGCCTTGAACCGGTCCCAGGAGCCGGGCAGCGCGTCCAGCGCTGCCTGCTTCCGGTCCCGCGACCAGTGCTCCACCACCTGCCGGCCTGGCCCGTCCGGCAGCCGGTGCACGAGGTCCACCGCCGCGATCGCGTCGTTCAGCTGCCCCATGTCCTCCTGCAGGGCGCTCAGCGCCTTGCGGTACCACTTGACCTCCTTGTCCGGATAGAGCGTGTCCAGCATCTGGATGCCGTAGCGCAACGCCTTCAGGGCCTTGCGCAGGTCGTGCCGCTCCTCGTCGTCCTGCTTCGCGAGGTCGCGGCCGCGTCGGCGAACCCGGCGCGCCAGCCGGTCTAGCAGGGCCGGCGCTTCCCGCACCAGCCTACGCTCCGAGCCCTGCTCCGGGAAGAACGCGGCCGGGAGGGTCGCCCAGCGTCGCAGGTCGGCCAGCACCGCATCGGTCAGCGGCGCGTGCAGCACCTCGCGCAATGCGTTGTGCGCCGCCTCCCGCGCGCGGGAGGCCGGATCGACCAGGACGTCGAGCGCCCCTGGCCCCGGCTCCCGCTCCCGGATTGCCGGCACGGTTTCCTGGACGAACACGTCCCAGTCGCGCGCGCCCCCGAGCGCCCGGCCCAGCCGGCGCAGCGCGTCGTCGAACCCGTCGGCGGCCACCGGCTCGAGATGCCGCTGAAACAGCCTGAGCGTCGAGCGGAGGCGGCGCAGTGCCACGCGGCTCTGGTGGATCGCCTCCATCTCGCCGCGCCGTGCCGCCGGCAGATGCGCCGCGAGGTGATCCAGCCCCTCGTCCAGCATCAGGCGCAACCCGTCGCCCATCGTGTCGTCGGCGGAAAGCGGCGGTGGCATGGCGTGTCGCATCGTGATCCTCGAGCCTGGGACCGGTTCGCATCACGGGGCGGCAAGGCCGTCGAACCCCCCCCGTCTGGTTCCTCGTTTCCATGCCGGTCGACACCGAACCTCGGGAGACGATGATGACCAGCAAGAGCGAAACCGGGCACAAGTCCGAGTCCGGCAAGAAGGGCGTATCGCAGGAGACCGTCGGCAGCGGCAAGGACAAGGACCCGAACAACTTCGCCAACGACAAGGATCGCGCATCCGCGGCTGGCAAGAAGGGCGGCCACACCAGCCACTGAGCCTGCCGGTCAGACCGACGCGTCGTGCCAGCATGCCAGCACGACGTCGTTCCGCCGCAGCAGGTCGGGAAGCTCGGGATCGCACAGCGCCGCGAGTTCCGCTTCGTGCTCGTAGTCCGGCATCAGCCGATCGAGCAGCGGATCGCGACCGGCCGCAGGGTGGAAGTAGATTTCCGAGAACCCGTGGGGCAGGTGCCGGACCAAGTGCCGGACCCGGTCTGTCGTCATGTGACCGCTCCACGCGAGGCCGAAGCAGTGGTCGTTGACGGCAAGCTTCGCCCGCCGCGCCTGCTGCCGCAGCAGTCGGGTCCACACCCGCAAGCTCCGGCTTGCGAAGGACTCGGTTCCGCCGAGCGGGGCGGCCGGTTCCGAAGGGATGCGCAGCCTCCCCAGCCCATGCCGTAGCCCGGCATGCACCAGCATCCGGCCGACCATCGGATGCAGGTGCATGTGCTTGTGGGCGTTGGCGTGGTCCAGTCGCAGGCCGGTGGCGGCAAAGGCGCCGAACTGCGCCTCGATCTCACGGGCGAGTTGCCGGCGGACCTCCGGGCGGAACGCGTAGCGCAGGCCCAGGCGCAGCTGGTCCGACGGGAACAGGCCGTCGCGGTCGAGCAGCGACGGGATCTCTGCCCGCGGCAGCACCGCCGGCCCCTCGATCGCCACCAGGTGCAGCCCGACCCGGAGCCCGGGTAAGCGGCGGGCGCGGGCGACGGCGTCGGCGGCGGCCGTCCCCGCCACCATCAGGCTGGCGGTGGACAGCACGCCGTCGCGGTGCGCCCGCTCGATCCCCTCGTTGACGGCGAGGGACAGGCCGAAATCGTCGGCCGAGAACAGGACGCGCTTCAATGGCGGGCGCGTCCCGCCCCGGTCAGGCGGCGTGGCGATCGCGCAGGAACTGGAAGAACTCGACGCCCTCGCGCAGGCGGCGCTTCATCATCTGCGGCGAGCGCACCATCTCGCCGACGATGGAGGCGATCTTCGGCGCCCGGAAGTAGAACTTGCGGTAGAACACCTCGACGCTGTCGAAGATCTCGGTGTGGCTGAGATGCGGATAGTGCAGCGGCGCGATCTGCACCCCGTTCTCGTCGATCAGCTCGGCGTTGGCGGCGTCGAGCCAGCCGTTCTCGGTGGCCTGCTTGTGCAGGAAGGTGCCGGGATAGGGGGCGGCTAGGCTGACCTGCATGGTGTGCGGGTTCACCTCCTTGGCGAAGGCGATGGTTTCCTGGATGGTTTCCTTGGTCTCGCCCGGCAGGCCCAGGATGAAGGTGCCGTGGATCTTGATGCCGAGCTCGTGGCAGTCCTTGGTGAACTGCTTCGCGACCTCGATCCGCATGCCCTTCTTGATGTTGTGCAGGATCTGCTGGTTGCCGCTCTCGTAGCCGACCAGCAGCAGGCGCAAACCGTTCTCGCGCAGCACCTTGAGCGTGGCGCGGGGCACGTTCGCCTTGGCGTTGCAGCTCCAGGTGACGCCGAGCTTGCCGAGTTCGCGCGCGATCGCCTCGGCGCGCGGCAGGTCGTCGGTGAAGGTGTCGTCGTCGAAGAAGAACTCGCGCACCTGCGGGAACAGCTTCTGCGCGTGCGCGATCTCGGCGGCGACGTGCGCCGGGGTGCGGGTGCGATAAACGTGGCCGCCCACGGTCTGCGGCCACAGGCAGAAGGTGCAGCGCGACTTGCAGCCGCGTCCCGAGTAGATCGAGATGTACGGGTGCTGCAGGTAGCCGATGAAGTAGTCCTCGATGCGCAGGTCGCGGTGGTACACGTCGGTCACGAAGGGCAGCGTGTCCATGTCGTGGATCAGCTGGCGGTCCTTGTTGGCGACGATGCCGCCGTTCGCGTTGCGCCAGGTGATGCCGTCAACGTCCTTGAGGTCGCGGCCCTCGGCGATCTCCTTGATGGTGAAGTCGAACTCGTTGCGGGCGACGAAGTCGATCGGCGCGCCCTTGATCAGGCTCTCGTCCGGCTGCACCGCCACCTTGGCGCCGACCATGCCGATCCTGAGCGATGGCTTGGCGTCCTTGAGCATCTGCGCCACCTTCACGTCGGACGCGAAGGAGGGGGTGGAGGTGTGCATCACCACCATGTCCCGGCCTTTGATGTCCTCCAGGATCGGCGCCATGCCCATCCTGGCCGGCGGCGCGTCGATCAGGCGGCTGTCTGGGATCAGCGCCGCCGGCTGCGCCAGCCAGGTCGGATACCAGAACGACTTGATCTCCCGCTTGGCCTGGTAGCGCGAGCCGGCGCCGCCGTCGAAGCCGTCGAACGAGGGCGGCTGCAGGAACAGGGTCTTCATCATGGTGCAGGTCGTCCTCGAAGCGGGCAGGAAGGCCGATGGCCGACGCGGTTGCCTGGGCGGCAGCCGGCCTCAATAGCGGTCGTGGCGTCGCCCGTCACCTGGTTCTTCGGGTATCGGCGCACCAGGATCAGTCGCCCGCCTCCACCCCGGGTGCCAGCTCGCGGCGCACCGGCATCGTGGCGGCGCGATCCGGAAGGTGCAGCGTGTGTCCCCGCCAGGCGACGCGCCGTCCCGACATGCTGCCCAGCATCACCGCCGCCGACAGCCAGTCCCGCATTGGCAGCAGCGCCAGCGGCACGGTGCCGGTATGCCCCAGCATCCGGTCGATGATCGCCGCCGTGACGCCGCGCACGGCCCAGACCAGCGCCAGGACGCCCCAGCTCCAGAACGAGGACGGTGCCAGCAGCACCGCGGCGGCGGCCCAGAACAACGGCAGCTGGATCGACGACAGGACGTAGCCGACCGGCTCCACGCTCCGCACCGTGCGGCCCCAGCGCAGCTCGTGCGCGAACAGGTCGCGCAGGCTGGTCTCGGAGACCGTGGTGACGGTCAACGCGTCGGCGATCGCGATCGAGGCGCCCTGCGCGCGCACCAGCTTGCCGAGCGCTGAATCGTCGGCGATGTGCGGCGACAGCGCGGCGAGGCCGCCGATCGCGTCCAGCATCGGGCGCCGCAGCGCCATTGTGGCGCCGAGGCAGTCCTGTCGCCCGAGCAGGCGCGACATCAGCACGCCGGGCAGGAAGTTGTGGTTGACCTGCGCCGCCGCCAGCCGGCGCGCCAGCGCGGGAGTGGCCGCCTGGCCGCCGTACAGGGTGGTCACCAGCCCGACCCCCGGCCGGTGCAGCGCCTCCACCACCCGCCGCAGGTAGCCGGGGCGGGCGTGGATGTCGGAATCGGAGATCACCAGGACGTCGTGCCGCGCCGCCGGCAGCATGTTGATCAGGTTGGCGATCTTGCGGTTGGCGCCGTGTGGCGTGCCGTCCACCACCAGGACGAGGTCGAGGTTGGGAAACCGCGCCTGCAGCCGGTGCACCAGGCCGATTGCCGGGTCGGCCCGGCTCTGCACGCCGAACACGATCTGCAGGGCGGGATAGTCCTGGATGCAGAAGCTGGCGAGTGCCTCCTCCAGCATCGGCTCGTCGCCGTGCAGCGGCTTGAGCACGGTTAGGGCCGGCAGCGGCGTCGGCTCGTCCTGCCGGCCCGCGCGGGCCCGGCGTCCGAACCGGTGCGCCAGCACCGCGCCGACCACCGCCTGGATGCAGCCGAGCCCGGCGATGACCGCTGCGGCGACGCCCAGAGCGAGGGGAATGGGGGCAAGCGTCATGGAGCAGGTGGGACCTCGGCCGAGGGGGCGGGTTCAGCCTTCGGAGAAAGCCTGCGTCTTCTTCCTCAGGCTGTCGATCAACGGGGTAGCATCACCGGAGCTCAGGCTTGAACCGAAATCGGCGCGCTGCACCGCGACCTGGCTGATGTTGCCGTCCAGCAGCACGTCCACCACCTGCCAGGCGCCGTTGGCCCCCGGGCGCATCACGTAGTTCAGCGTGGTGGACGAGTCGCCCGCGACGATCTGGGTGTGCACGATCTGCTCGCCCGGCACCGGGGACGCGGTGACCGCCGGATCGACCTTGAAGGTGTCGGTGCCGCCCGGCGCGAAGTTGGACACGTAGCGGGCCACGGTGAACTGGCGGAACTGCTCAAGCAGAAGCTGCTTCTGCGCGTCCGGCAGGGTCCGGTAGCGCAGGCCCACCGAGCTTTGCAGCACCTGGGGCAGGTTGAACACCTGGTCGATGATCGGCGCCAGCAGCTGGCTGCGCTGTGCGAAGCTGCCGCGGCTGTGCTCGATCTCGGTCAGCCGGGCATACAGCACCGAGATCGGCTGCGCCACGGCAGGGCCGCCGACAGGCTGCGCCAGGGCGGCCGGGGAGGCGGCAACAAGACCGAGGAGTCCCAGGCAGGACGCCCGGAAGCGTTTGGGCAGGAGCTTGGATAGGTGCATCGGGATCACGATGTCGGACCGATCCGGCTCAAAGGCAAGTCCGCGGAGGCGCCACCGCTGATCCCCAGCGCCTGGAGTGCGACCTGGACGATGTTTCTGCTGTCGAGGCCGGCC
>CAXTVS010000001.1:0-210996 GCA_964247735.1 uncultured Acetobacteraceae bacterium | reverse complement strand
GCGTGCGACCGGACCGCGGCGGTGCTGCTGGAAGGGCGGAGCCGCCTGGACGCGCTGCGCAGCCGGCTGGACGATGCGGCCGCGGAACGGGACGCGGCACGGGACGCGGTGCGGGCGCTGTCGGCAGCGGCCGCCGCGCTGCCGGATCCGGCATCGGCGGCCGAGGCGGCGCGGGTGTCGGCGCAGGCGGTGGCGGCGATCCGGCTGGAGGAGCGGGAGGCGGCGGACCAGGGCCAGGCGCTTGCCGCCGAACAGGCCGCGTCGGAGGCGAGACGGGGTCCGCTGGCGCGCGCCCTGGCGGACTGGCAGGCGCGGCGGGAGGCGGCCGAGGCGGTGCTGGCCGCGGCCGGGCAGCGTCTCGCCGCCGCGCGATCCGAGCACGCGCTGCATGCGGTCGGCCCGGCCGAGGCGGCGCGGCGGGCGCGGGCGCTGGTTGATGCCGCGCGCGCGGCACAGGAGGTCCACGACGCGGCACGGGAGGCGCTGCGGCAGGCCGTGTCCCGGGCCGGGCAGGCGCAGGCGGAGCGGCGGGCCGCCGAGAGCGGCCTGTCCGCGGCCCGCGAGGCCGCGCTGCGTGCGGAAGCGCACGAGATGCAGGCGCAGGCGGTGCTGTCGCAGCTGCCGGCCGACATGGCGCATCCGCCGGGGAGCGCGCCGGCCGACCTGTCCGACGGCGCCGAAAGCGGGCTGCGTCGCCGCATCGCCCGGCTGGTCCGCGAGCGCGACGAGATGGGCCCGGTCAACCTGCTTGCCGAGCCCGAGCTGCGCGAGGCGGAAGAGCGGGGGGCCGCGATCGGGCGCGAGCGGGAGGAGATGGGGGACGCGATCGCCCGCCTGCGCGGCCAGATCGGCCACCTCAACCGGGTCGGCCGCGAGCGGCTGTCAACGGTGTTCGAGCAGGTCGACCGGCAGTTCGGGGCGCTGTTCACGCGCATGTTCAGCGGCGGCCGCGCCCGTCTGGGGCTGGTGGGCTCGGACGATCCGCTGCAGGCCGGGATCGAGGTCTATGCCCAGCCGCCGGGAAAGAAGCTCGCCACCCTGTCGCTGCTGTCCGGTGGCGAGCAGGCCCTGACCGCGCTGTCGCTGGTGTTCGCGGTGTTCCGCTGCAGCCCGGCGCCGGTCTGCGTGCTGGACGAGGTCGACGCCCCCCTCGACGATGCCAACGTCGAGCGGTTCTGCGCCCTGCTGGACGACCTGGCGGGCGAGACCGGCACCCGGTTCCTGGTGGTGACGCACCACCAGCTGACCATGGCGCACATGGACCGGCTCTACGGCGTGACGATGCAGGAGCGGGGCGTGAGCCGGGTGGTCTCGGTCGACCTCGCGCGTGCGGCGGCGATGGCCGGGTGACGGCCGCGGTTCGGGGGGCGGTCCGGGCGTCGGGGCCGCCGTCTAGAGCATGATCCGTTCGCGTTGGCTCACGGAGCATGCTCCAGCTCATTGTTCTGTCGAGCATCCTTATTCGATCGACCGAGCCGGTTCGATCGGATGATGCTCTAGCCGACCATGTCCGGCTCGCTGTTCTGTCGCACGAAGCCGGCGATCTGGTGCTCCGTCATGGGACGGCCGAGCAGGTAGCCCTGCATCTCGTCGCATCCCTGCCCGGCCAGCATCGACAGCTGGGCCTGCGTCTCGATGCCCTCGGCGGTCACCTCGAGATCCAGCTTGTGGCTCATGGCGATGATCGCGTCGACGATGGTCCAGGCGTTCCTGTCGGTCTCGATCTGGTTGATGAAGGAGCGGTCGATCTTGACCTTGTCGAACGGGAAGCTGTGCAGGTAGCCGAGGCTGGAGTACCCGGTGCCGAAATCGTCCAGCACCACCCGGACGCCCAGCGCCCTCAGCTCGTTGAGCACGGCCAGGGCGTGCACCGCGTCCTCGATCAGCACGCCTTCGGTGACCTCGAGCTCCAGGCGCGACGCCAGCAGGCCGGACTCCGCCAGCGCGTCCGCCACCAGCACGGGCAGCCTGCCGCGCTGGAACTGCGCCGGCGACAGGTTGACCGCGATGCGGCAGCCATGGGTCCAGGACGACGCGGTCCGGCAGGCCGTGCGCAGCACCCACTCGCCGATCGGCAGGATCAGCCCGCACCGCTCCGCCAGCGGGATGAACAGGTCGGGCGGGATCGGTCCGCGGGTCGGATGCTGCCAGCGGATCAGCGCCTCGAAGGCGATGATGGCGCCGTCGCCGTCGAACAGGGGCTGGTAGTGCAGCGACAGCGCACCGGTCGACAGGGCCGTGCGCAGGTCCTGCTCGAGCTCGCGCCGCTCCTGCACCGCACGGTCCATGCCGAGCTCGAACAGGCAGAACTGGCCGCGGCCGCGGTCCTTGGCGCGGTAGAGCGCCACGTCGGCGCACTTGAACAGGGTCGCCGTGGTCTGCCCGTCCTCGGGGAAGAAGGAGATGCCGATGCTGGCGCCGATGTGGGCGGAGGCGTCGCAAAGGTCGAACGGCCGTCCCAGCGCCCGGATCAGGCGCTCCGCCACCACCGAGGCGTGGTCCGATCCGGCTCCGGTCTGCAGCACGACCACGAACTCGTCGCCGCCGACCCGCGCCACCAGGTCGCTCTCGCGGCACTCGTCCAGCATCCGGGCGCCGACCTGGCGCAGCAGCAGGTCGCCCGCCGCATGACCCAGCGTGTCGTTGACCGCCTTGAAGCCGTCGAGGTCCAGGCAGCAGACGGCGATCCGGTTCTGCTTGCGCCGTGCCACGCGCAGGGCCTGGTCCAGCGCCTGCTCGAGGTGGCGCCGGTTGGGCAGGTCGGTCAGCGCGTCGTGATGGGCCAGGTAGCGGATGCGCTCCTCCGCCGCGCGCCGGTCGCGTATGTCGCGCAGCGCGGTCACCTGCGCCTGGCCGCCGGCGTAGTGGATCGGCCGCGACAGCATCTCCACCGGCAGCCTCCTGCCGTCCTTGGCGACGATCCCGGTTTCGAGCGGGGCGCCGTCCGGGGGCGGAACCGGTCCGTCGCGGCCCGCGGCGCCTGCGGGCACGATCAGCTGGTCCAGGTCGGTCTGCTTCAGCTCCGCCAGGCCGTACCCGGCCATGTGCAGGAACCGGGCGTTGGCATCGAGGATCCGGCCGTGCCGGTGGATCAGGATCCCCTCGAAGCTGCTGTCGGCCAGATGCCGCACGCGCTCGATCTCGCGACGGTCCCGCGCGGTCGCCCAGCTGTCGAACAGCGAGCCGGACAGCACCAGGACCAGGCCGACGGCCGCCTCGGCGACCAGGACGATCGCGACCGGCGAGGTGGCCAGGTCGTCCGGCCGGTCGCTGGCGGCGATCCACTGGTCGAACGGCAGGATCGAACCGAGCGAGCCCAGGGACAGGACCAGCATCGAGGCGGCCAGGAACGCGGTCGCCCTGGGCCACCGGTTCGGCCGGGCCGGATCGCCGGCTTCCCAGAAGGCGAAGGCGGCCAGGGTCGCGCCGAGCCCCATGACGCCGAGCACGCTCCGGAGGTCGTAGGCGAGGGCGAACGGCCTCACCAGCACGGCCATCCCGGAGAACACCATCAGCGACAGGCCGCAGGCGAAGGCCGAACCCATCAGCATGACGGTGCGCAGCGAGCGGCGGCCGAACAGCCTGATGGCGTCGGTCATCGCGCCGGCGGCCATCGAGGCGGCGAACGCCGGCAGGACCGACCGCAGGGACAGCGTCACCCCGAGCGTCGGGAACCCCGCGGTCAGCGCGGACAGGAAGACGCACCAGAACAGCACGGGCACCAGGAGCGCGAAGGCCGCGACCTGGAGCAGGCGCCGGCCCCGCCTGCGTCCGGCGTGCGCGATCAGCGCCAGGACGAGGGCGGCTGCCACCAGGCAGACCAGAACCGTGGCCAGCAGGAAGCGCGGATCCACGTTCCTGACGAGAAAGGAGAACATGTGCGACATCGGTCTAGGACCGCAGCGGGAGGGAGGCGGCGGGGCGACGCCCGACCGGCAGGCCGGCCGCGGGATGGTCGGCGCGGTTCATCGCTCGCGCACCATCATCCGGAAGGCGGTCGCGAAGCGGATGCCGACCGAGGCGGAGGCCGCGCCGTTCAGCTGGATGCTGATCGCGGGACGCGACCGGATGCCGACCAGGCAGCCCCCCTCCTGCACCTGCGACAGATGCGTCGTCATGCACGGGACGTGGTGCTGGCGCATGGCGTCGCGCACGGCCGGAAGGTAGACGCCTGCGGCCGTGACGATGGCGACGTAGTCCTGCAGGCCGGCCAGCGCGCTCTGCTCGACCAGGGCCGGCTGGAGGATCAGGTTGCCGACACGCAGGCCACCCGACAGCCACGCGGCCACGGCGCGCGCCTCGTCCTCCGAACCGGGGACGTCCTGTGCGTAGACGATGGCAAGCGTGACCGGCCCGACCAGCGGCATGTCGATGAAGTGCAGGACACGCCCGGCGAGCTGCAGGTCCCGCAGCGTCAACCGTTCGGCCCGGTCGACCGGACCCATGCCGCCGAGCAGGCAGACGAGAAGCCCGGCCCACCAGGCCCGGGTCATCCACCGCGAGGAAAGCTTTTCGCCCAAGGACGCCACCACCGTTGGAGCGATGGTTGTCTCGTACCCGGGTTGCCCGATCCTTAAGGTCCGAGGTCACGTCCGCAACGAACCGGGCTTCGGCGCGGGCGGAAACCGGAGCGGGATCAGCGCGCACACCAGGAGCAGGACCCGACCTCCAGGACCGGACCCGCGCCTGGATCGGGAGGCTGGCGCCGCCCGTCAGGCGGCGCGGTAGCCGCCGCCGGACGAACGACGGCTGCCGCCAGGGCGGCCCGGGGCGCCGGAAGGCTGGCCGCCCGGACGGCCGCCCGTGCGCGGCGATCCGTGGCCGCCGGCGCGGTGTCCGCCTCCGGCGTGGCCGCTGCCCGCGTGGCCGCCCTGGCGGCCGCGGCCGCCGCTGCCGAGCACCGGCGGGCGCATGGTCGAGCTGGACGCGGTTTCCGAGTGGAACGGGTGGTCCATGAACACCGGCAGCTTCTGGCCGATCTCCTTCTCGATGTCGCGCAGCCAGGCGCGCTGCTCGGCGTCGCACAGCGACACCGCCCAGCCCTCGCGGCCGGCGCGCGCGGTGCGGCCGATGCGGTGCACGTAGCTTTCCGGCACGTTGGGCAGGTCGTAGTTGAACACGTGGCTGACGTCGTCGACGTCGATGCCGCGCGCGGCGATGTCGGTCGCGACCAGCACCTTGACCGCGCCGGACTTGAAGCCGGCCATGGCGCGCTCGCGGGCCCCCTGGCTCTTGTTGCCGTGGATCGCCTCGGCGTTGACGCCCTGCGCGCACAGGAACTCGGCCACCTTGTTGGCCTCGTGCTTCATCAGCGTGAAGACGATGGCGCGCACCACCTTGGGGCTCTGCACCAGCATCAGCACCGCCTGCTTCTTGTTGCTGTCGTCGACGAACATCACCGCCTGGCGGATGCGCTCGACCGTGGTCGACGGCGGCGTCACCTCGACGCGGGCGGGGTCGCGCAGCAGGCCTGCGGCCAGCTCGGCGATCGCGCCCGGCATGGTGGCGGAGAACAGCAGGGTCTGGCGCTCCTTGGGCATCATCGCCACCAGGCGGCGGATGTCGCGCACGAAGCCCATGTCGAGCATGCGGTCGGCCTCGTCGAGCACCAGCACCTCGACGGCGCCGAGGTTGACGTGGCCCTGGTTGATCAGGTCGAGCAGGCGTCCGGGGGCGGCCACCAGCACGTCGACGCCGCGGCGCATCGCCTCGACCTGCCGGCCCTGGCCGACGCCGCCGAAGATCACCGCGTGGCTCAGGCGCATGTGGCGGCCGTAGGCGACGAAGCTCTCGTCGATCTGCGAGGCGAGCTCGCGGGTGGGCGCCAGCACCAGCACGCGGGGGCACTTCGCGGTGTGCGGCACGCGGTGCTGGGCCAGCCGGTGCAGGATCGGCAGGGCGAAGGCGGCGGTCTTGCCGGTGCCGGTCTGCGCCAGGCCGAGCAGGTCGCGGCCTTCGAGCAGGTGCGGGATGGCGCCGGCCTGGATCGGGGTCGGAACGGTGTAGCCTTCCTCGGCCAGGGCGCGGAGGAGGGGTTCGGACAAGTGGAGGTCGGTGAAGGTGGTCATGGGTGAAGGGGCGCCTCCTGGCGCCTGATCCGGCCGGCGGCATCGGCCGCATCGGGTGAAGATCGCTCGGGGAAGATGAAGGGATGCCCAACGGATGCGCCGGTCTGGCGCATCGGCCGATCAACCGGATCGGACGCTGGATGGAAGGAGTGAGGTGTCGCTCTTCCGGAAACGGTTTGGCCCTCTGCGCCGGACCGACCTGGTATCGGGGAGCGTCAGGCGCTGCGCAGGGCACCTCACGCACCGCAGATAGACGGTGCGGCGGTGCAGCACAAGGGAAATGTTGCAAAGCGGCATGAACGCGTGGCCGGTGCCGGCTGCGCCCGCGGCACTCAGCGCGGCGCGGGCCGCTCCCTGAGCAGGTCCGGGTCGGCGCTGATCGCCTCGGCCAGTGCGGCGACCGGGCCCTCGAGCCGACGGAAGCGGCCGAGCACCACCACGTCCACCACCGGCAGCACCGGCAGCCCGGCCGAGTCGGGCAGGGCAACGAGGACGCTGCCGGCCAGCGCCGGGGACTGCGCGGAGATGCCGAACCCGGCCCGGAGCGCGGCCAGCAGCGCGCCCAGGCTGTCGCTGCTGAAGGCGAGGTGCCAGGCGCGCCCGTGCCGGTTCAGCGCGTCGATCGCCGCCTTGCGGGTGATGCTGGCGCCGGGAAACAGCACCAGCGGCACCGGCTGCTCCGGATCGAGCCGCATCTCCGGGCTCGCCAGCCAGACCAGCCGCTCCTGCCAGACGGTGACGCCGCTGGTGTCGCCGGGGCGGCGCTTGGCGAACAGCAGGTCCAGGCCGCCGGCCTCCAGCTTCTCGTGCAGCTGGAAGCTGAGGCCCACCACCAGCTCCAGGTCCACCAGGGGATGGGCTGCCCGGAACGCGCGCAGGATCTCGGGCAGGCGCGACAGCACGAGGTCCTCGGACACGCCGAAGCGCAGCGCGCCGCGCAGCACCGACGGGTCGAACCAGGCCAGCGCGCGGTCGTGGGCGGCGATGACGTCGCGGGCGAGGCCGACCATCGCGGTGCCGTCGGCGGTCAGCTCCACCAGCCGGGTGTTGCGGAGCAGCAGCGACCGGCCGACGGCGCGCTCCAGGCGGCCGACATGCTCGCTCACCGTCGACTGGCTCATGCCGAGCCGGCGGGCGGCAGCGGTGAACTGCAGCGTGTCCGCCACCTCCAGGAAGGAGCGCAGAAGGACGGGATCGAGGGTTTTCATCGCAAAAGGCAGTGAGTTCGCTTGCGTTTATCGTCCTAATCGATAGATGTGGCAACCCGCAACGACATCCGGATGACGCCATGCCTCCTCTTCCCCGACGCGGCCTGCTGGCCGCGGCCAGTGCCCTGGGTGCCGTGGGTGCCGCCCGCGCCGCCTCGTTCGGCAACCCCGACAGCCCGCCGCAGGGCGCCGTCAACGCCCGGGGCACGCCGAAGGGCCTGACCAACCCGGGGCCGCAGAACCCGGCCCTGGCGGGCCAGTTCCCGTCGTTCCAGGACCCGCCGGCCACCGACGTCGACGGCATGCCGCTGTTCTGGGCCTCGTTCAACAACGCCCATCGCCGGATCCAGAACGGCGGATGGGCGCGCGAGGTCACGCAGGACGACTTCGCCATCTCCGAGAGCATCTCGGGCGTGAACATGCGCCTGGCTCCCGGCGGCATACGCGAGATGCACTGGCACCAGCAGGCGGAATGGGCATACATGGTCACCGGGAACTGCCGGATCACCACGGTGGACGACCAGGGCCGGCCGAGCATCGACGACGTGGCCGCCGGCGACCTGTGGTACTTCCCGCCCGGCCTGCCGCACTCGCTGCAGGGGCTGGGGCCGGACGGGGCGGAGTTCCTGCTCGCGTTCGACAACGGCAAGGCGTCCGAGTTCAACACGCTGCTGCTGACCGACTGGCTCGCGCACACGCCGCCGGAGGTGCTGGCGCTCAACTTCGACGTGCCGGCGGACACCTTCAGGAACATCCCGCTGTCGAACCTGTGGATCTTCGAGGGCAGCGAGCCGGGTTCGCTCGAGGACGACCGACGGGCGGTGGGGGCGGTTCCCGGTACCGAGGCGGTGATCTTCCGCATGGGGGCGATGACGCCGGCCAAGGCGACGAAGGGTGGCCGGGTGCAGATCGTCGACAGCAGCAACTTCCCGATCTCGAAGACGATCGCGGCGGCGCTGGTGACGGTCGAGCCGGGGGCCCTGCGCGAGCTGCACTGGCACCCGAACGCCGACGAGTGGCAGTACTACATCAAGGGCGAGGCGCGCATGACGGTGTTCAACACCGGGCCGAAGGCGCAGACGGCGGATTTCCGCGCCGGCGACGTCGGCTACGTCAAGAAGAGCCTCGGCCACTACATCCAGAACACCGGCAGCACCGAGCTGCAGTTCCTGGAGATCTTCAAGGCGGACCGGTTCTCGCAGGTCTCGCTGTCGCAGTGGCTGACGCGGGCGCCGGCGCAGCTGGTGGCGCAGCACCTGAACGTCGACCCGTCGGTGATCGGCCGGTTCCCGAAGAACGGCCCGGCCGTCGTTCCCGTCTGAAGGAACGGGAGCGGGGCGGCTTGCGGCGCCCCGTCCGGGTCGGAACAGGTCGTCGCGCTACTGGAACGGGAAGTAGCGGAAGGAGAACATGGCGATGTTCTCGTCGGTGTGCGGGGTGCCGCCCACGCCGCGGAAGGCGGTGCGGGTGGTCCAGGAGTACTGGGCGCCGGCCTGCATGGTGCCGTAGTCGCCGTGGAAGAACTTCCACCACAGGCCGGCGGTCTCCTGCACGACGCCGCGGGTGTTGCCGGTGCAGGTGGCGGTGCTCAGCTCGACGTCGCAGCCGGCGTTGGAATAGCGCGGGTTGCCGTAGCCGTAGTTGTTCTTGCCGACGCTGTAGGACTCGCGGTGCAGGATCTGCTCGGTGCCGACGTAGTCGTAGAGGTCGAGCTTCGGACTGGCGTGGAACAGCAGGCCGGTCAGCGCCAGCGCCTCGGGCAGCGGCTGCGGCGCGCCGTTGCGGGCGATGGTGGCGTCGTTGAGCTGGGCCGAGCCGTAGCGGCCGATGCCTTCGCCGGCCAGCGCCGAGATGCGGAACTCCAGCCGTCGGGGGATCAGCGGCAGGGTCATGCCGGCGCCGCCGCCGCCGGCCAGCACGGTGTTGTCGGAGCCGCTGCCGACCACGCTGACGCGGTCGTGCAGGAAGCGGGCGACGCCGAACAGCTCGTAGTGGCCCCAGCCCGGATCGGCGGTCGCCTTGGCGATCACGTCGGGCGCGTACTCGGTCGAGTAGGTGGTGAGGCTGTTCAGCGTGGCGCCGTTGCCGCTCAGGCCGGCGTCGGTGGTGTTGATGGTGACGCCGGGCAGCGAGGTCGCGGTCTGGGCGTAGGTGCTCTGCGGGCTCTCGACCGACACGCCGATGTCGTACCTGTCGTGGTCGAAGCCCTTGACCACGCGCAGGCCGACGTTGCGGGTCCAGACGAAGCCCGGGACGTACTGCGCGTCGATCACGCCGGGCGTGTCCTCGGTGCGCGGGGTGATGCCAGAGCGGAACATCGTCAGCAGGCTCCAGCTCTGCCCGCCCAGCACGTAGAAGTCGTCGTCGCTGCGGGCGTAGGTGGCGTAGAGCTGGCGGGTGCGCAGCGTGTAGCTGTTGGACTCCACCGAGTTCGAGGTGACGCCGGCGCTGTTGAAGTCGGTCTCGTAGTAGGCCGACAGGGTGGTGTAGTCGTTGGGCGTGGCCTGGGCGAGCAGGGAGATGCGGCTCTGACGGGCCGAGCCGCGGAACTCGTCCTGGTGGTAGTTGGCGCTCTGCGCGTACGGGATGCCGGTGTTGAAGCTCGACGAGATGTCGGCGTCCTCGTTCCTGGACCGGAGGATCCCCGCCGCCTCGATGAAGCCGCCCAGGGTGACGCGCACGGCGCCGACCGCGAACTGGCCCTGCTTGAGCCCGGGGCCGCTCGGCGCGTAGCCGGCGGTGCCGGCCACGTTCTGGTAGGGCGAGCCGGCATAAAGGGAGCCCGGCGGGGCGGAAAGCGGCGGCGGCGCCATCGGACGGCCGCTCGCGTCGTAGCGGATCGGGCCGACGCGCTCCTCCGCCTCGCGCGCCTGCCGGCTCGCCTCCGCGGCCTCCGAACGCGCGGCCTTGACCTCCGCCGAGCGCGCCGACAGGTCATGCTTCATGTGGTTGAGCTGGCCTTCCAGCGCCCTGATCTGCTTCTCGATGGTGCTGATCTGGGCGCCGGTGCTGTCGGCGCGGGCCGGAACCGCAACGGGGCCGACGCCGCACAGCGCGGTCGCCGCCATCAGGCCGGCCTTGGGGAAGAAGCGTCTCGTCATCGGGTTCCGGTTCCGTGCCCGGCAGGAACAACCTGCTCCGCGGCCCGGAACGAATACCCAAAATCGTTCCGCCGTTGAGTGTCGCTCCGGCGAAGCTACGATGACCGTTTCATGACCGCAGCATCGTGATCCGGCCCGTCCGGGATCCGGCGGGATGTTGCCGATACGGCACGATCGGGCGTCCCGCCGCACCGGCCGGTGCGGCGGGATGGTGCGCTACTGGAACGGCAGGTAGCGGAAGGAGAACATGATGATGTTCTCGTCGGTGTTGGGCGACCCGCCGATGCCGCTGAACGCGGTGCGCCGGACATAGGCGTACTGCACGCCGGTCTGCATGGTGCCGTAGTCGCCCCTGAGGAAGCGCCACCAGCCGCCGAGCGTGCCCTCGACGATGCCAGACGTGTTGGCGGTGCAGGGCAGCGTGCTCAGCTCGATGTTGCAGCCGGCGTTGGAGTACAGCGGGCTGCCGTAGCCGTAGCCCTTGCCCTTGATGCTGAAGTCCTCGCGATGGGTGATCTGCTCGGTGCCGAGATAGGCGTAGAGGTCGATCGGCTTCACCGGGCGCGCGACCAGCCCGACCAGCGCGATCACCTCGGGCAGCGGCTGCGGCGAGCCGTCGCGCGCCAGGGTGGCGTCGGAGAACTGGCCCGAGCCGTAGGTGCCGATGCCCTGGCCGACCAGGCCGGAGGCCTGGAAGTCGAGCTTGCCCTTGATCACCGGCAGGATCACGCCGCCGCCGACGCCGCCGGCGAGGACCGTGTTGCCGGTGCCGGTGCCGACGCTGCTGACCCGGTCATGCAGGAAGCGGGCGATGCCGAACAGCTCGTAGTGGCCCCAGCCCGGATCGGCGGTCGCCTTGGCGATCACGTCGGGGGCATACTCGGTGGAATAGGTGGCGAGGCTGTTCAGCGTGCCGCCGTTGCCGTTCAGCCCGGCGTTGGTGGTGTTGACGGTGTCGGTGGACGGCAGGCCGGTGCCGTTCGAGCCGATCGAGTAGGTGCTTTCCGGGCTCTCCACCGACAGGCCGATGTCGTACTTGTCGTTGTCGAAGCCCTTGACCACGCGAAGGCCGACGTCGCGCTTCCAGACGAAGCCGGCGACGAACTGCGCGTCGATGTCGAGCGGCGTGTTCTCCTGGTGCGGCACGATGCCGAACCGGTTCATCGTCGCCAGCGAGTACACCTGGCCGCCCAGCACGTAGAAGTCGAGGTCGGACCGGGCGTAGGTGGCGTAGGCCTGGCGGAGGCGCAGCGTGTAGCTGTTGGTTTCGGTCGAGTTCGAGGTGACGCCCGAGCTGTTGAAGTCGCTCTCGTAGTAGGCGGCCAGCTGGGTCACCGAGTTCGGCGACGCCTCGGCCAGCAGCGAGATGCGGCTCGCGCGCGCGGTGCCGCGGAACTCGTCCTGGTGGTAGTTGGCGCTCTGCGCGTACGGGATGCCGGTGTTGAAGCTCGACGAGATGTCGGCGTCCTCGTTGCGGGTGCGGAACACGCCGGTCGCGTCGACGAAGCCGCCCAGGGTCACGCGCACGGCGCCGATCGCGAACTGCCCCTGCTTCAGCCCCGGGCCGCTCGGCTGGTAGCCGGGGTTGCCACGGATGTTGGCGAACGGGGCCTGGTTGCCGGGGTAGTTGGCGTAGTTGGTGTAGCCGGGCGGGGCCGCGAGCGGCGGCGGCGCCATCGGGTGGCCGTTGCCGTCGTAGCGGGTCGGGCCGGAGCGTTCCTCCGCCTCGCGCGCCTGGCGGCTCGCCTCCGCGGCCTCCGCGCGCGCCGCCTTGACCTCGGCCGAGCGCGCCGACAGGTCGTGCTTCATGTGGTTGAGCTGGCCCTGCAGCGCCCGGATCTGCTTCTCGATGGCGCCGATCTGGGAGTCGGTGGCGTCGGCAAAGGCGTGGCCCGACAGGGCGAGCGGGCTGCAAAGCGTCGTGGCTGCAAGCAGCGCCGCCCTGGCATGGAAACGTTGACGCATCGATTGGATTCCACTGTAGCGAGGCGACCATATCGGTGGCGTCTCACCGCGTGAATGCGCGCGGACGGCGTGGAATTAGGATTGTCGCGTTTCTTCCGGACCGTGTCGGTTTCGACACGGTCGCCGGTGCGTCAGGTGCCGTGCGGCCGCACCGGCAGCCAGACGCTGACGCAGGTCCCCTGCCCCGGCGTGCTCTCGATGGACAGCCGGCCGCCGTGGCGGCCGACGATGTGCTTGACGATGGCCAGGCCAAGCCCGCTGCCGGTCCTGGCGCCCGGGCCGTCATCGGCGCGGTAGAACCGCTCGGTCAGGCGTGGCAGGTGCTGCGGCGCGATCCCGGGGCCGTCGTCGGCGACCGACAGCACCACGCCGTCGGACGACGGGCCCGCCCCGGCCTGCGCCGGCTCCGCGCGCAGCACGATCCGCGCCGGGCCGCGGGCGTGCTTGATGGCGTTGTCGAGCAGGTTGTGCAGCACCTGCGCGAGCTGATCGGGATCGGCCGCCAGCGGCGGCAGCCCGTCCGCGATCTCGACGGCCAGCGTGCAGGAGGCGGCGCGCAGTTGCGGCTCGTGCGCGTCGGCGACGCGCCTGAGCAGCGGCGCCGGCGGCACGGTGCCGTCCGGACGCCGGTGCTCGTGCATCTGGATGCGCGACAGGCTGAGCAGGTTGTCGATCAGCCGGCACATGCGCGCGGCCTGCGCCTCCATGATGGCGAGGAAGCGCACGCGCGCCGGCGCGTCGTCCGCGGCCGGCCCTTGCAGGGTCTCGATGAAGCCGATCAGGCTGGCCAGCGGCGTGCGCAGCTCGTGGCTGGCGTTGGCGACGAAGTCGGCGCGCATGCGCTCCACCGCGTCCTGCTCGGTGCGGTCGGACAGCGACAACAGGACCAGGCCGCCGGCGCCGGCACGCCGGTCGGCGCGCAGGGCGACGCGCAGCACGCGGCGCACCGGAACGTCCATCGCCAGGTCGACCGACTCGACGGTGGCGCCGTCCAGGCGGTCCAGCGCCTGGACCAGGATCGGATGGCGCAGCAGCGCCGGCAGCGCGTCGCCCAGCAGGGCCTGCGCGGCGCCGTTGGCGTGGCGCACCAGCCCGCCCGGTGCCAGCGCCACCACCGGGTGCGGCAGCAGGTCGAGCAGCTGCGGCAGCGACCAGCCGGGAAGCGACGAAGCAGGCAGCGGCGAAGCGGGTGGCGACGAAGCGGGCGGCGACGGATCGGGCGGCGACCAGTCGCGCGCGGGACGGCGACGGTCGGGCAGGAGGGCGCTGCCGAACCCGTGCCGCCGCCACAGGCTCATCGCGGCGGGCACCCTGCCGGGGTCAGGCCGGATCCAGGTCGAGCGCGTAGCCGGCGGTGCGCACCGTGCGCACCACGTCCACCTCGCCCGGCGCGTTCAGCGCCTTGCGCAGCCGGCGGATGTGCACGTCCACCGTGCGCGCCTCGACGTGGATGTCCGCACCCCACACCGCGTTCAGCAGGTCCTCGCGCGAGAACACCCGGCGCGGGTGCTGCATCAGGAACTCCAGCAGCCGGTACTCGGTCGGGCCCAGATGCACCGGCCGGCCGGCGCGATGCACCCGGTGCTCGGCGCCGTCCAGCACGATGTCGGCGAACTGCCGGAGCCCGCTCGCCTGCGGCTGCGCGCGTCGCAGCAGCGCCCGCACCCGTGCCGCCAGCGCCTCCATGCCGAACGGCTTGGTGATGTAGTCGTCGGCGCCGGTGTTGAGGCCGCGGATCGAGTCCTGCTCCTCGGTGCGCGCGGTCAGCATGATGATCGGCAGGTCGCGGGTCTGCGGGCGGCGGCGGATCTGCCGGCACACCTCGATGCCGGACAGGCTCGGCAGCATCCAGTCCAGCAGCAGGAGGTCGGGGGCCTGCTCGGCGATGCGGAGCAGCGCTTCCTGGCCGTCGGCGGCCTCGTCGACCTGGTAGCCCAGCTTCTCCAGGTTGTAGCGCAGCATCACCGCGAGCGACGGGTCGTCCTCGACCACCAGCACGCGCGGACGGGCTTCCTCGCGCGCGGCGGGACGGCGGCTCATGGTCTGCTCCCGTGAAGGGCTGGCGTGCACGGCATCGAACTGGGTCATGGAGTGGCCTTGGGGGTCGCCTTGGACATCGCCTCGGGGGTGAAGCCGCCGCGCGGACGTGCGGGCGGCAGCATCTCGCCGGTCACCGCGTAGTGCACGCGCTCGGCGATGTTGGTGGCGTGGTCGCCGATCCGCTCCAGGTTCTTGGCGATGAACAGCAGGTGGGTGCAGGCGCCGATGTTGCGCGGGTCCTCCATCATGTAGGTGACCAGCTCGCGGAACATGGCGGTGTAGATCTCGTCCACCGCCTTGTCCGAGCGCCATACGTCCAGCGCCTTGTCCTTGTCGTTCTGGCCGAGCGCGTCGATCGCCAGGCGCAGGCCTTCCTGCACCAGGCGGCCCATGTTGCGCAGGCCGCCGAGCGAGATGTCGGGGCCGGCGGTGCCGAGGCGCAGCGAGCGCTTGGCGACGTTGGCGGCGTAGTCGCCGATCCGCTCCAGGTCGGAGGTGACCTTCAGCGCGGAGACGATCTCGCGCAGGTCCTGCGCCATGGGGGCACGCAGGGCCAGCATCCTGATCGCGCGGGCCTCGACCTCGCGCTCCAGCGCGTCGACCTCCGGGTCCTGCTCCATCGCCACCTGGGCGGCTTCCGGGTTGTGCTCCAGGATCGCCTGGATCGCGTGCGCGGTCTGGCTCTCGACCAGGCCGCCCATGCGCGCCATCAGGCCGCGCAGCTGGTTCAGCTCCTGCTCGTAGCTGGTGACGATGTGGCCGGGGTTGCTGTTCATGGCGTGTCCGTTCAGCCGAAGCGGCCGGTGATGTAGTCCTGCGTGCGCTTCTGGCGCGGCGTGGTGAACAGGCGCGACGCCTCGTCCACCTCGACCAGCTCGCCCATGTAGAAGAATGCCACCCGGTCGGCGCAGCGCGCGGCCTGCTGCAGGTTGTGGGTGACGATGGCGATGGTGAAGTCCTGCTTGAGCTCGTCGAGCAGCTCCTCGATGCGCGCGGTCGAGATCGGGTCGAGCGCCGAGGTCGGCTCGTCGAGCAGGATCACCTCGGGCCGGGTGGCGATGGTGCGGGCGATGCACAGCCGCTGCTGCTGGCCGCCGGAGAGCGAGGTGGCGCTGGCGCGCAGCCGGTCCTTGACCTCGTTCCACAGCGCCACGCGGCGCAGCGCGTCCTCGATCCGCACCGCCATCTCGGCGCGCCCGAGCCGCTCGTGCAGCCGGATGCCGAAGGCGATGTTGTTCTCGACCGACATCGGGAACGGGGTCGGCTTCTGGAACACCATGCCGACGCGCGAGCGCAGCCGGTTGGCGTCCAGGCCGGGGCCGACGATGTTCTCGCCGTCCAGCAGCACCTCGCCGGTGGCGCGCTGGCCGGGGTAGAGGTCGTACATGCGGTTGAGCACGCGAAGCAGCGTCGACTTGCCGCAGCCCGAGGGGCCGATCAGGCCGGTGACCTGACGCGCGGGGAAGTCCAGCGAGATCCCCTTCAGCGCCTGCGCGGCGCCGTAATGGAAGTCGAGGTTGCGTATGGAGATCATCGGCCGGCCGGGGCCGGTGCCCGAGCCGGCGGTCGCGGTGGCCTCCAGGGACAGGCCCGGCAGCGGGCGGGGAGCGGTCCGGTCGTCCATCACCTGTCGCCTCCGCGCAGGCCCAGCCGGGCCGCGACGTTGATCAGCAGCACGCCGGCGGTGATCAGCAGGGCGGCGGTCCAGGCCAGCTGCACCCAGTCGTCGGACGGCGAGCCGGCATACTGGTAGATCGTCACCGGCAGGCTCGCCATCTCCCGGTTCAGCGACAGCGACCAGTTGAGGTTGCCGAGCGAGGTGAACAGCAGCGGCGCGGTCTCGCCGGAGATGCGGGCGACTGCCAGCAGCACCCCGGTCATCATGCCGCGTCGCGCGGCGCGCACGCAGACCAGCAGCACCACCTTCCAGTGCGGCGCACCCAGGGCGGCGGCGGCCTCGCGCATCGACAGCGGCACCAGGCGCAGCATGTCCTCGCTGGTGCGCACCACGATCGGGACCACCAGGATTGCCAGGGCGACCACCCCGGCCCAGCCGGAGAAGTGGTGGAACGGCGCCACCAGCACGAGGTAGACGAACAGCCCGACCAGGATCGAGGGCGCCGACAGCAGCATGTCGGACACGAAGCGCACCGCGTTCGCGACCGCCGAGCCGGTGCCGTACTCGGCCAGGTAGATGCCGGCCAGCAGCCCGACCGGCGTGCCGAGCAGCGTCGCCAGCGCCACCTGGATGACGCTGCCGACGAGGGGGTTGAGCAGGCCGCCGTTGCCGCCGGCGGGCGCGGTGACGTGGGTCAGCACGTGGAGCGTCAGGCCGCCGACGCCCTTGGCGACCAGGGTCCACAGGATCGAGGCGAGGGCGGCCAGCACCACCGCCGTGGCGGCGAAGCACAGCACCGTCGCCGTCGCGTCGGCGGCACGGCGGCGGCGCAGCAGGCCGAGGTCGCGCGGGGGCGCCTTCGTGGCGGGGATGATGGCGGTGGCGGACATCGTCGCGCGCCCGTCAGTGCCGCGCCGGCCGGCCGGTGCGCAGCAGCAGGCGCGAGCAGGCCAGGGTCACGAAGGAGATCACCATCAGGATGAAGCCGAGTGCCAGCAGCGCCGACAGCTTCAGGCTGCCGGCCGAGCTTTCGGGGAACTCGAGCGCGATCAGCGAGGCGATGGTGTTGCCGGGCGAGAACAGCGAGGCGCTGATCCGGTTGGTGTTGCCGATCACGAAGGTGACCGCCATGGTCTCGCCGAGCGCGCGGCCGAGCCCCAGCATGATGCCGCCGATCACCGCGGTGCGCGACCACGGCAGCACCACCCGGCGCATCACGTCCCAGCGGGTCGAGCCGAGCCCGTAGGCGCTTTCCTTCAGCACCGGCGGCATGGAGTTGAACACGTCGCGCATCACCGCGGCGATGAAGGGGGTCACCATCACCGCCAGGACCAGGCCGGCGGTGAGCAACCCGGTGCCGAAGGGGGCGCCGGAGAAGAACGGGTGCAGCAGGCGCACGTGGCCGAGCGTGTGGATCAGGGGGGGCTGGATGTCGTGCGCCATCACCGGGACGATGACGAAGAAGCCCCACATGCCGAAGATGATCGACGGCACCGCCGCCAGCAGCTCCACCGCGATGCCGAGCGGGCCGGACAGCCAGGCCGGGGCCATCTCGGTCAGGCAGAACGCCACCCCGAATGCCAGCGGCACGGCGACGACGAGGCCGATCGCGGAGGTGACCACCGTGCCGAACACCGCGGTCAGCGCGCCGTAGCGGTCCAGCACCGGGTTCCAGGCCGGGGAGGACAGGAAGCCCCACCAGCCGAACGTGGAGAACGCCTGCCGGCCGCCCGCGAGCATCACCGCGATGATGCCGCCGATCAGCAGCAGCACCACCAGGCCGCAGGCGCGCACGATCCCGGCGAAGGCGGGATCGCCCCACGCACGTTCCGTGGCCCGTTCCCTGGCGGCTCCGGCGAGGCTGGCGTCGGCGGTCATGCGCGCTCCGGTTCAGTCAGGACGCGGCCTGGCGATCACCGGCCCAGGGTGGAGGCGCCGGGAACGTTGGTCCAGGCGTGGCGGATGGTCGCCTGCACCGCGTCCGGCAGGGGCACGTACTGCAGCGACCGCGCGGTGTCGGCGCCGTTGCGGAACGCCCAGTCGAACAGGCGCAGCACGGCGGCGCTGCGCGCGGTGTCCTTCGGGTTGATCGGCAGCAGCACGAAGGTGGCCGACACGATCGGCCAGGCGCCGGCGGCCGGGGTGTCGAGCAGGTCGACGGCGAAGAACTGCGCGTGCTGCCAGTCGGCCCCGTCGGCGGCCCTGGTGAAGCTGTCGAGGCTGGGGGCGACGAAGGCGCCGGCATGGTCCCTGAGCAGGGTGGTGGTCAGGCCGTTCTTGTTGGCATAGGCGTACTCGACGTAGCCGATGCCGCCCTCGGTGTTGCGCACGGTGGCGGCGACGCCGTCGTTGCCCTTGGCGCCGGCGCCGGTCGGCCAGGCGATCGAGGAGGCGGCGCCGATCTTCCCCTTCCAGTCCGGGCTTTCCTTGGCCAGGTACGAGGTGAACACGAAGGTGGTGCCGGAGCCGTCGGCGCGGTGCACCGCCGCCACAGCGGTGTCGGGCAGCTTCAGGCCCGGGTTCAGGGCGGCGATCCTGGGGTCGTTCCAGGTGGCGATGTCGCCGGAGAACAGGCCGGCCAGCACCTCGCCGGTCAGGCGCAGCTGGTTCGACCTGATCCCGGGCAGGTTCACGATCGGCACCACGCCGCCCATCACGGTGGGGAACTGCAGCAGCATGCTCGCGGCGAGCTTCGGGCCTGCCATCGGCGCGTCGGAGGCGCCGAAATCCACCGTGCGGGCGATCACCTGGTTCTGCCCGGCGCTGGAGCCGAGCGCCTGGTAGTTCAGCACCACGCCGAGCGGCGCCTTGGCGGCCGCTCCCCAGGCACCGTAGATCGGGGCCGCGAACGAGGAGCCGGCCCCGGTGATGTCGACGGCCAGCGCGGGGACCGCGGCCGACGCCAGCGCGAGTGCCAGGACCGCGGCGCCGCAGGCGGCGACACGGGAAACGGGCCGGCTGGTCGAGGGCATCTCGTGGTCCTTGGGACAAGGGGACGAGGCGCATCAGGTCGGCGCCCGCGGTCGAGCGCCTTCTAGTCGGCCGCAGTGGCACCGTTGTTACAGTCGGATGACAGTTCGATGACAACCGGCCGGCCCGGGAGGGGCTCCGGCCGGCCTGCCGCCTGGAGGCGGCGGCGGCCGGGCCGGGTTCAGGCGGACTTCTTCATGGTCTTGGCCAGCTGGTCGGAGCGCTGCTGCCAGAACGCCATGTCGGCGGCCTTGCTGAACATCACCCGGGTGCCCTTGCCGCCCTGGCTCACCCGGATCTTGCCGCCGTTGCGGGCGCGGTGGTCGGCCAGCCATTCGAGCAGCACCGGGTCCTCGGCGCGGCGGCCCTCGAACTCCAGGATGCCGGCGATCTCTTCCTCTTTGTGACGTCTGACCATGGGTCCCTCCTGCTGGGCGATCGCCCGGTATGGCCGCAGATGTTCGAGGCGCGGCCAGCGGCCGGGTGCGCCTCGCGCCCCGGGGCAGGCAGCGCATGCCGCCCGCTTATGGCTGCTTCCGTCGCCGCCCGCCATGCCGGATGGCCGGTCCGGGCGCCGCGTCTGCTCCAATCTGGTTGTCTCCAGGCCGTCCTGCAACCGCAGGAGGGCGAGGATCAGGCCGCCTGCTCCTCCCTGAGCGAGGCGATGTCGATCACGTAGCGGAACCGCACGCCGCCCTTCTCCACCTCCTTGTAGGCGTGGTTGATCTGCTGGATCGGGATCACCTGGATGTCGGGGCCGATGCCGTGCTCGGCGCAGAAGTCGAGCACCTCCTGGGTCTCGGCGATGCTGCCGATGATCGAGCCGGCGACGCTCTTGCGGTGCATCGCCCGCTCCTGGTTGTTCACCGGGGCCAGCGGCTCCAGCGCGCCGACCACCGCCAGGGTGCAGTTCCGCTTGAGCATGGCGACGTACGGGTTGACGTCGTGCTTCTCTGGGATGGTGTCGAGCATGAAGTCGAAGCTGTTCCTGGACGCCGCCACCGCCGCCTTGTCGGTGCTCAGCACCGCCTTCACGCCCAGCCTCGCCGCCTCGGCCAGCTTCTCCTCCGACCGGGTGAACAGGGTCACCTCGGCGCCCATCGCCTTCGCGAGCTTGGCCGCCATGTCGCCGAGGCCGCCGAAGCCGATGATGCCGACCTTGTGGCCCGGCTTCACGCCCCAGTGGCGCATCGGCGACCAGGTGGTCACGCCGGCGCACAGGATCGGCGCCGCCACCTCCGGCTTCAGGCCGGCCGGGATGCGGAGCACGAAGTCCTCGGCCACCACCATGACGTTGGAATAGCCGCCATAGGTGTTGTCGCGGCCATAGGTGTTGGCGTGCTCCGGCGACATCGCCGCCGGCACCATCGGGCCGTTATAGGTGGCGAGCCAGCTGTTCGGGCCTTCGCAATAGTTCTCCTCGTGCCCGCGGCACGGTTCGCAATGGCGGCAGCTGTCGATCATGCAGCCGACGCCGACCATGTCGCCGACCTTGTGGCGCGTGACCGAGCCGCCGACGCGCGTCACGCGGCCCACCACCTCGTGGCCGGGCATGCACGGGTAGACCGTGTTGCCCCACTCGTTCCTCGCCTGGTGGATGTCGGAGTGGCAGACGCCGCAGAACAGCACCTCGATCTCGACCTCGCCCGCCTTCGGGTCGTCGCGCTCGAACTCCAGCGGCTTGAGGCGGCTGAAGGAATGGTTGGCGGCATAGCCGATCGCCCTGGTCATGGTGTTGGTCCTGTTGCTAGCGCGGATGGAAGCGGAAGAGCTGCGTCTGCGCGACGCCCTGGCCCTGCCAGGCCTTCATCTCGGGGATGTGCGAGGCGGTCACGTAGATCGCGCCGTCCGGGCCTTCGGCCATGCTGTCGGGCCAGAGCAGGCGCGGATCCTGCACCAGCGTGGTGAACCGGCCGTCCGGCTCCATGCGGCGCACCGCGAACTCCTCCGCGGCGGTGAGCAGCATGCCGGCGCGACGGCTGGACCAGTAGCCGTCGGTCACGAAGGTCGTGGCCGCCACCTGCACCTTCTCCCCGAGTGCTGCCGGCGTCAGCGCGTGGTCGAACAGGGCGGCGAGCGGCACCCGGTACATGGTCCTGCCGGTGGTGGCCTGCCAGAACACGGTCCGGTCGTCGTCGCCGAGCATGATGCCGTCGGCGGAGAAGTGCGCCGGCTGGCCGTCCAGCATCTGCAGGGGCCTGCCGCTGACGGTGATGGTCACGGTCTTGTCGAACTGGGTGCTCGGATGGCCGACCAGCACGCGACGCGCGGCGCCGGTCTCGACGTCGAAGGCGAGCAGGCAGCCCGGGGCGCCGGAGTTGGTCAGCACCGCGCGCCTGCCGTCGGCGGTGAAGCGGATGTCGTTGAGGTAGCTGCCCTGGGGTGCGATGTCGGGGCCGAACCGGTAGACGCGCTTCACCGTGTTCGTCGCCAGGTCGATGCAGACCAGCTTGGGGCCGCCGGGGACCTCGAAGGTCAGGCCGGGTGCGGCGGGATCGAGCACCCAGAGCCGGTCCTGCGCGTCCACGGTCACGCTCTGCACGCAGACGAAGCTCCGGTCGGGCTTCGCCGCCGTCGCGTCGGCGTTGCGGAACGCGTTCCAGGACGTATCCGGATACGGGGTCAGCGCGCCGTCCGGGCCGACCTCCGCCACCGAGACCGCGACGTCCTCCTCCCAGCGCGGGAAGTTGACGAAGATGCGGCCCTTCGCCGACACGCCGACGCCCGTCACCTGCCTCGGGCTGGTGAAGGTGGCGACCAGCTCGAGCGGGCGCCCGGGCGCGGCACGGGCTCCGGTCGCGGCCAGCAGCGAGGCCGCCGCGGCACCGGACAGCAGGCCGCGACGGCGGAGCGGGACGTGGGGCATGGCAGCCTTCATGGTGCTCGGCCTCAGACCGGCACGAAGGCGCCGAGCGCCTCTGGCCAGGGTCCGCGCGTGGTGTCGAGGCCGGCCACCTCCGGCAGCGTCACCACGCCGCCGCCGGCCGCCGCCTGGTAGATCGCGGCCATCAGCTTCATGTCCTGCAGGCCCTCGGCGCCGCCGGTGCGCGGCTCCTGCTTGGCGTGCAGCGAGGCGGCGAACGCGTCCATCTCCTCGGCGAACTGGCTCTTGGGCGTGAAGCGGCGCGTCTCGGTGGCGCTCGCGCGGCCGGCCTTGCGGTTGATCGCGAGCTGGAGGTTGTCGTAGCCGAATGCCGGGTCGATGCCGAACCAGCCGGTCTCGGCATGGACGCGCAGGAACCGGCTTTCGTGGAAGCTGTAGGCCGAGGTGCCGCTGGCGACGATCCCGGAAGGGAAGCGCAGGCTGAACATCGCCACGTCCTCGATCTCGCGGAAGCGGGGATCGTTCCTCGGCTGCGTCATCTGCGCGGTGATCGCGACCGGCTCCTCGCCGGTGATGTAGCGGAACGCGTTCAGGCAGTAGAGGCCGACATCGGGCAGCGAGCCGCCGCCGGCCATCGACTTGATCTGCCGCCACTGCCCGTTGGGCGCGTCGTTCTGGCCGTTCACCGCCTCGATCATGCGCACCGGGCCGTAGGCCTTCGAGCGCGCCATCTGGATGACCGTGCGGTGCTCGGGGGTGTACTGCAGGCGGTAGGCGATCATCAGCGAGCGGTCGGCCGCCTTGCACGCGTCCACCATGGACTGCGCTTCCGACACGCTCGCCGCCATCGGCTTCTCGCACAGCACGTGCTTGCCCGCCTGGGCGGCGCGGATGGTGAACTCCGCGTGCAGCGCGTTGGGCAGCACGATGTAGACGACGTCGATCTCGGGGTTGTCCTTGATCCGGTCGAAGCTCTTGTAGTCGTAGAGGTTCTTCTCCGGCACGCCGTGCTGGGCGGCGACGATCCGCGCCTTGTCCGGCTCGCCGCTGACCAGCGCCACCAGGCGCACGCTTTTCGCTTCCGCGAAGCCCGGGATGATGTTCTCCAGCGCCAGGGTGCCGAGCCCGACCACCGCGACGCCGAGCCGCCTGTCCGGCGGCATGGGGTTGGGCACGGTGCCGTTGGCCTCGCTCGCCTGGTGCAGCGGCGGCAGGGTGACGGTGCCGTCCTTGACCACCCCGCGCAGGTCCTGCGGCTCCTGCTGCCCGCCGGTCAGGGTGGCGGCGAGGGCGGGCGCGACCAGCCCGGCGCCGGCCAGGCCGACCGTGCTGCCGAACAGGGTTCGGCGCGTGACGTCAGGCATGCAGGTCTCCGGCTGGACGTGGGCTGGCCGAGACGAGAGCGCTGACCGGGCAGGCGGTTTCCCTCAGAGGGATCAATAAACCTTGCGTCCGTCGCCCTGATGCGACCGCAGGTCCGGCCTACTTCAGCGCGGCACGCACCTGCTGCACGGTTTCCGCTCCCGCGAGCGAGGCACGCCTGGAGGCTCCCCCATCGAGGGCGAGGGGCCTTGTGGCGCTCCAGGACACGATGACCGGCTCGACCGGCGACTCGTGCGGTGCCGTCGTCCGGTAGATGAGGACCGCGCGCATGAGTCCATCGGCTTCCGGCAGCAATCCGACCGCCATGATCCCGTTGCAGCTTTCCGCTTCCCAGTCGCCTGCACCGATGGTGGTGACGAGCTGCGGTGCACCGACGGGAGGCGCCAGGGCAACGAAGCAGGCGGTGACGGGATTGGCATCGGCGGCCCGGGCAGGCAGCGTGCCGCGTCCGGACACCAGAGTCCCGGCATCGCGGCCACCGATGATCCGGAAGGACTGGTCGGTGAACAGGAGCGGGTCAGCCAGCCTGGCGCCGCCGGTCGGCCGGCTGGCGGCTGCACGCACCGCGTCCAGCACGGCGGGATCGGAGATGACGGCGAGAGCCGGCGGGGCGCCCTGGCCCGTCCGGCTGGCGAGCAGGATGGCGGACGCGAGCAGGACCGCGACGCCAAGGGCGGTGCGGGTGCTTCTCATAGTGCCTTCGTCCTGGGTTGCCGTGGAGCTGATGGCATGGCTTGTGGCGCGGGATGGTCGCGGATCCGACATCCGTAGCAGGCCGGTCGGCTTACCGTCCCGGTGCGGTCGGCACCTGGGGCGGCGGGCGCAGCGGGTCGAGGGTCGGCATCTGTCCCGGACGGGCCGCCTCGATGGCGCGGAACTGCGCCACGTTGCGCAGGTGGTCGGCGAGGCTGGCGGAAAAGGCGTGGCCGCCGCTGCCGTTGGCGACGAAGTACAGCAGGCCGCCCTGCGCCGGATGCGCCACCGCCTGCAGCGCCGCCAGCCCCGGCGCGCTGATCGGGCCGGGCGGCAGGCCGGGGATGACGTAGGTGTTGTAGGGGTTGGGCTGCAGCAGGTCGGACCGGGTCAGCGGGCGCGGCAGGACGCCGAGGCCGCCGGCGGCGGCGTAGGACACGGTCGGGTCGGATTGCAGCTTCATGCCCTGCCTGATCCGGTTCAGGAACACCTCCGCCACCAGGGGCCGCTCGTTCGCGAGGCCGGTCTCGCGCTCGACGATGCTGGCCAGCACCAGCAGCTGTTCCGGGTCGGACAGCGGCACCGACGGGTCGCGGCCCATCCAGACGGTGGCGAGCGTCTGGCGCAGCGCCGCGTGCATGCGGCCGAGCAGCGCCCGGCGCGACGTGTCCCGCTCGTAGTCGTAGGTTTCCGGCAGCACCCCGCCCTCCGCCGGCAGGTCGAAGCCGCCGGTCAGGGCGGGGGCGCGGTCGAGCAGGCCGGCGATCTGCGCCGCCGACAGTCCTTCGGGGATCGTCAGCTCGTGCTGCACCGGGCGGGCGTGGCGCAGGATCGCCAGCACCGCCAGCAGCGAGGCGTGCGGGGGGAACCGGAACTCGGCTGCGTGCAGCGGCAGGCCGTGATCGGTGATGCGCGCCAGCACGGCGAACAGCAGCAGCTCCAGCTGCCCGGGCGGCAGCACCCCGTCGCGCTGCAGCCCTGCTGCCACCGTGCGCAGGCGGCCGTGCGGCACCACGAGCTCCGTCGCCTGCGGCAGCGGCCCGGCGCGGGTGGCGAGGGCACGCATGCCGAGTGCGCCGATGCCGCCCAGCCCGGCCAGCAGGAGCAGCAGGACGAGCAGCCTGCGCATCAGGGCAGGGCGGCGCCGGTGGCGGGCGGGATCAGACGCCGCGCACCACCAGGCTGGCGTTGGTGCCGCCGAAGCCGAAGCTGTTGCTCAGCGCCACGCGGATCGGCCGGCGCTGCGCCTCGTGCGCCACCCGGTCGATGGCGCTGGGGCGCGACGGGTTGTCGAGGTTCAGCGTCGGGGGGGCGGCGTCGTCGCGTATCGCCAGCAGCGAGAAGATCGCCTCGATGGCGCCGGCCGCGCCCAGCAGGTGGCCGGTGGCGGACTTGGTGGACGACATCGCCAGGGTCCTCGCGTGGTCGCCGAACAGGCGCTCGACGGCTTCGAGCTCCAGGTCGTCGGCCATGGTGGAGGTGCCGTGGGCGTTGACGTACTGGATGTGCTCCGGGCCCAGCCCGGCGCTGTTCAGCGCCTTGACCATGGCGCGGTAGGCGCCGGCATGACCCTCGGCGGGGGCGGTGATGTGGTGCGCGTCGCCGGACAGGCCGTAGCCGATCACCTCGCCGTAGATCCTGGCGTCGCGCGCCCTGGCGTGCTCGTACTCCTCCAGCACCAGGATGCCGGCGCCCTCGCCCATGACGAAGCCGTCGCGGTCGCGGTCCCAGGGGCGCGAGGCACGGGCCGGGGCCTCGTTGAACCCGGTGGACAGGGCGCGGGAGGCGCAGAACCCGGCGATGCCGAGCGCGCACACCGCCGCCTCGGCGCCGCCGGCGACCATGACGTCGGCGTCGCCCAGCATGATCAGGCGCGCGGCGTCGCCGATCGCGTGCACGCCGGTGGCGCAGGCGGTGACGGCGGAATGGTTCGGCCCCTTGAAGCCGAACCGGATCGAGACGTGGCCGGAGATCAGGTTGATCAGCGCCGACGGGATGAAGAACGGCGACACCCGTCGCGCCTTGCCCTCGTGCACCTGGATCGAGGTCTCGTAGATGGTCTGCAGGCCGCCGATGCCGGAGCCGATCATGACCCCGGTGTTCTCGCGGTCCTCCTCGGTGGCCGGAACCCAGCCGCTGTCGGCGACGGCCTCGGCAGCGGCGACCATGCCGAGATGGATGAAGCGGTCCATCTTCTTCTGGTCCTTGTGCGGGACCCAGTCGTCGAGGGTCAGCCCGCCGTCGCCGGACAGCCCGGCCGGCACCTCGCCGGCCACCTGGGCCGGCAGGCCGGACGGGTCGAAGGCGGCGATCCGGTTGATGCCGGACCGGCCTTCGAGCAGGCGGCCCCAGACCGTCTCGACGCCGATGCCGAGCGGGCTCGCGATCCCCATCCCGGTGACGACCACGCGCCGCCGTCCGGAGGAGGCCTGTCCGGCCATGCCGGAAGGATGGTGGCTGTCGCTTGCCATGGTCCGGTCCCGATCAGCGGAAAGATGGCGCGCGCCGCCGGCGTCAGGCGGCCTTCTGCTTCTCGATGTAGTCGATCGCGTCCTTCACGGTGCTGATCTTCTCGGCCGCGTCCTCGGGGATCTCGACCCCGAACGCTTCCTCGAACGCCATCACCAGCTCGACCGTGTCGAGGCTGTCGGCACCCAGGTCGTCGATGAACGAAGCTTCCGGGGTCACCTTGCTGTCCTCGACTCCGAGGTGCTCGACCACGATCTTCTTAACCTTGTCGGCGATTTCGCTCATCTGATCTGCTTCCCTAGGTGCCCTTGGATCCGCGGGCGGTTCGATCGTTCGTCCTGTTCTGCCACCTGCGACCCGCTCCGGACGAAGCAGCGGGCGCTTAGCATGGTTCCCGCGACGCCGCCAAGGCGGCGCGGGGAAACCGCAACGACATTGCCTCAGCTCATCGCCATTCCGCCATTGACATGCAGCGTCACGCCGGTGATCCAGGCCGCCTCCTGCGACGACAGATAGACCACGGCGGCCGCGATGTCGTCCGGCGTTCCCATCCGTCCGAGCGGAATCGCCGCGCGGAGCTTCGCCTTCTGCTCGTCGGGCAGCCCGTCGGTCATGGCGGTGGCGACGAAGCCGGGGGCCACCACGTTCACGGTGATGCCGCGCGAGCCGACCTCCTGCGCCAGCGACTTGCTCATGCCGATCAGCCCCGCCTTGGCGGCGGCGTAGTTCGCCTGGCCGCCGTTGCCGGTGGTGCCGACGATGGAGCCGATGGAGACGATGCGGCCCGCGCGCCGGCGCAGCATGCCCTTCAGCGCCGCACGGGCGAGGCGGAAGGGGGCGCTCAGGTCGACCTCCATCACCCGGGCCCAGTCCTCGTCCTTCATGCGCAGCGCCAGGGTGTCGCGGGTCAGGCCGGCGTTGTTGACCAGGATCGACAGCGGCGTCCCGCAGGCCGCCTCGGCAGCGGCCACCAGCGCGTCGGGGGCGGCCGGGTCGGACAGGTCGGCCGGGCACGGGTGCGCCCGCCCGCCCAGCTCGGCCGCCAGCGCCTCGAGCGCGTCCCGCCTGGTGCCGGACAGGGCCACCGCGGCCCCCTGGCGGTGCAGCGCGCGCGCGATCGCGGCGCCGATCCCGCCCGAAGCACCGGTCACCAGCGCGGTCTGGCCGTCGAGCCTGAACATGAAGCCGTTTTCCTGTTCGCGTGTGGAGGTCAGAACGCCTTGAGCAGGGCCTCGATCTCGTCCGGGGAGCCGGCGGAGCGGCTGGCGGCGTCGGGCAGGATCCGCTTGACCAGCCCGGACAGCACGCGGCCGGCGCCGAGCTCGACGAAGCTGTCGATGCCGATCGCGCCCATCGCCTGCACGCTTTCCCGCCAGCGCACGGTGGCGGTCACCTGCTCGACCAGCAGGGCGCGGATCCGGTCCGGCGCCGTCGCCTTGGCGGCGGTGACGTTGGCGATCAGGGGCACGGCGGGCGCCACGATCGCCGCCCGCTCCAGCGCCTCGGCCATCGCGTCCGCGGCCGGCCGCATCAGCGAGCAGTGGAACGGCGCCGACACCGGCAGCGGCATGGCCCGCCTCACCCCGCGCGCCTTGGCGATGTCGATCGCGCGCGCGATCGCGCCGGCCGCCCCGGAGATCACCACCTGGCCGCCGCCGTTGTCGTTGGCGACCGCGATCACCTCGTCCAGCACCCGCTCGCCGTCGGCCACCGGCACCGGGGCGGCGGCGACGCAGATCTCGTGCGCCTGTCCCAGCTCGACCCCGAGCAGGGCCGCCATGCCGCCCTCGCCCGCCGGCACCGCCTTCTGCATGGCGTTGCCGCGCAGCCGGAGCAGGCGCGCGGTGTCGGCGACGCCGAGGCTGCCGGCCGCCGCCAGCGCCGAGTACTCGCCGAGCGAGTGCCCGGCCACCAGCGTCGCCCGGTCCGCCAGCCGCCAGCCGCCCTCGCGCTCCAGCACGCGCAGCACCGCCAGCGACACCGCCATCAGCGCCGGCTGGGCGTTCTCCGTCAGGGTCAGCTCCTCCGCCGAGCCCGAGAACATCAGCTTGGACAGCTTCTGGCCCAGCGCCTCGTCCACCTCCTCGAACACCTCGCGCGCCGGTGCGAACGCGGCCGCCAGGTCACGGCCCATGCCAGCGAACTGGCTGCCCTGACCGGGGAAGATGAAGGCGTGCACGGGCATGGGGAGGCGTTCCAGCTGTTCTGTGGGCAACGGGACGGCCGGGGCCGCGTGGGTGCCCGCCCGGTCGCGGAGCGGCCGGGGTGCGGACGCTGAGATGAAGGACGAGGTCGCCGGCTGTCAATCTCGGCCCGTGACCGGGCTTGCGGACCGCATCCTACAGGGTGGCGAACATTCCCAGCGCCGCCGCCGCCATCACCGCGGTCGCGATCCAGCCGACCGCGCGCAGGGCGGGCGGCAGCACGAACCGGCCCATGATCGACGGCCGGCAGGCCAGGCGCATGGTCAGCGCCATCACCGGCACCGCCGCCACCCCGTTGACCACGGCGCTCCAGAACAGCGCCTTCACCGGGTCGACGTGCACCAGGCTCATGGTGCAGCCGAGCCCGATCGACGCCGCCAGCGCCCCGTAGAACGCACGCGCCCGCGCCGGCCGGTATTCCAGCCCGACCACCCAGCCCAGGCTTTCGCCCAGCGCGTAGGCGGTGGAGCCGGCCAGCACCGGCACCGCCAGCAGCCCGGTGCCGATGATGCCCAGCGCGAACAGGGTGAAGGCGAAGCGCCCGGCGATCGGCCGCAGCGCGAGCGCTGCCTGCGACGAGGTCTGGATGTCGGTGATGCCGTGCGCGTGCAGGGTGGCGGCGGTGGTCACCATGATCGACAGCGCCACCAGGTTCGACACCCCCATGCCGATCCAGGTGTCGGTGCGGATGCGCCGGAACTCCGCCGCCGCGGTGTCGGGACCCTGCAGCAGCGGCACCGCGCCCGGCCGCTGCCCGATCTCCTCGACCTCCTCCTCCGCCTGCCAGAAGAACAGGTAGGGGCTGATGGTGGTGCCGAGCACGGCCACGATCACCGTCAGGCTGGCGCCGTCGAGCGTGGCGTGCGGCACCACGAGCCGGTGCAGCACCAGTCCCCACGGCACGTGCACCACCAGCGCCACCGCCACGTAGCTCAGCAGCGAGAAGGCCAGCCACTTCAGGACCGACACGTAGCGGGCGTAGTGCACGAACGTTTCCAGCACGATCGACAGCACCCCGAAGCCGATCACGTACGGCAGCAGCGGACCGCCCGCCACCAGCTGCAGGGCGGCACCCATCGCGCCGAGGTCGGCGCCCAGGTTGATGACGTTGGCGACCACCAGGGCTGCCAGGATCGAGCCCACCATCCAGCCCGGGTAGTGGTGCAGCATGTTGCCGGCGAGCCCGCGCCCGGTCACGCGGCCGATCCGCGCGCTGATCTCCTGGATCGCGCACATCAGCGGCCAGGAGAACAGCAGGGTCCAGGCCAGGCCGTAGCCGAGCTGCGCGCCGGCCTGGGAATAGGTGGCGATCCCGCTCGGATCGTCGTCCGACGCCCCGGTGATCAGGCCGGGACCCATCATGCGCAACAGCCCCGGGCGCCCCGGCCCGGGACGCGGCGGATGCAGGGCGATGTCCGGCGGCTGGAGGATCGGCTCGGGTTCGGCGCTCATCGCCGCACCCTACACCGGGCGGCGCGGACGGCCGCATCGGATCGCCATCGCGGCGCGATCCGGTTGGCGCGCGTCAGCCCGGCTTCTGCAGCACCAGCAGCACCTGCGGCAGCCGGACCGGGTTGTCGAGGAAGTCGATCAGCCGGAACAGGTGGCCCCACTTCTTGACCACGTAGCCGCGCGGGATCACCGCCTCGCCGTAGTGCGACTGCGGATGCGGCGGCTGGGTGGAGGCGGCATGGAGGAAGTGGCCGGCCTCGTAGCGCGAGTTCTCCAGCGGCTCGTCGACGAAGCTGTCGGCGCAGGCCTCGTACCACGGATGGTCGAGCCGGATCCCGGAGGCCCGGCGCAGACGCTGCTCGGCGCAGAAGCCGATGAAGCGGCGGCTCTGGGTGGTGATCAGCAGCAGGCCCCCGGGCTTGAGCAGGCGCGAGAACTCCTCGATCCAGCGCAGCGACAGGAACTCGTCGAGGTGGCTGAACACCGACCACGAGATCACGTAGTCCAGGCTGTCAGGGGCCAGGATCATCGGCGGCGTGAGCTGGCAGGACAGGAAGTTGACGCTGGGGTTGCAGCGCCTGGCCTCCATCAGGAAGCGCGAGGTGCTGTCCGCGCCGAACAGGTTGGCCGGCTCGATGTCCTTCATGAACAGGCGCAGCATGCGGCCCCAGCCGCAGCCGAAGTCCAGCATGGTGCGGTGCGGCGCCAGCGGCCGGCCGGCATAGGCGCAGTACGACTTGATCTCGCGGAAGAACACGTGCGCCTCGTGCAGCGACACCTCGCCGGCGTGGCCGTGGATCTCGCGCTGCAGCTCCTCGGCCGGGAAACCCGGCATCGCCACGCCCTCGATGTCCGGCACGCGGAGCGAGGAGACCAGGATGTCGAGCCAGCTCTCGTCGCTACGGTCGCGGAACGTCTTGTGGAGCGCTTCCGCGCCGCTGGGATGATACATGGACGGCACGCCACACGGTTCGGTCGGGCCCAAGACTAACGTTTCGACAGGAGCCTGTCGATCGTTCTGCGGCCGGACAGGAGCAGGACGTCGACCGGGATGGCGGGCACCTCGCGCAGCCGCCAGCGCCAGCGGCGCCAGAAGCGGTGGGAGGCCGGCGCCCGCGGCGGCGGCACCGCGCGCGCCGGGACGCCGGCCAGCCGGAGCAGCAGCAGGCAGCGCGGCAGGTGGTAGGCGCTGGTGGCCGCCCAGACCGGGCCCTGGTGGCCCATCCGGCGCAGCATCGCCCGGCAGGCCAGCACGGAGCCGAGCGTGTCGCGCGCCGTGTCCTCGACCAGGATCCGCGCGTCCGGCACCCCGGCCGAGCGCAGGGCCGCCGCCATCACCGCCGCTTCCGGCGGACCGTGGCGGCCGATCCCGCCGGTCGGCAGGTAGGACGGCGGCGTCGCCATCCGCTCGCCGAACGTCCATGCCGCCTCGACCCGGCGCGCCAGCGTCGGGGTGGGGCTGCCGTCGGGACGCACCCCGGCGCCGAACACGATGATCGCGGCCCGGCCGGTCGTTGAAGCCCCGGTCACGGCGGCGGACGCAGCAGCACCCGGTTGCAGCGCGACAGCGCCCGCCAGGTGTCGGCCCAGGCGGGAGCGAACCGGTCCGCCCCGATCCCGCGCCCGGCCAGGACCGCCTCGATCGCGCCCACGCTGCGCACGCCGTCGATCAGCCCGAGGATCGGCCTGGCCAGGGCCGGCAGGGGCACCGGCACCGTGAGCTGGTTGAACGCCATCGGCAGGGTCCCGTCCGGGGCGATCCGGGCGAGGAGCGCCTCCGCCGGCCCTTCGCGCACCACCGGCACCGCGTCGGGTGCGGCCGCGTCCGGGGCCGGCGGCGCCTCGCCGCGTCGCACCGCGTAGACCACGTGGGTGTTCATGTTGCCGGCGAGCGCTTCCGCCAGCGCCGCGCGGGCCGCCGGCGGCAGCGCCGCCGTCCTCGCCCGCAGCCGCGGGTCCGGCAGCAGCAGGTCCGGGTCGTAGCGCGCCGGCTCCAGCAGGCAGGCGGCTTCCAGCCCGGCGTGGTCCAGCAGATCGAGGAACGCGTCGATCGTATAGGACGCGTCGCGCGGGTTGAGCAGCAGGTCGTACAGACCGGCATCGCCGCCGGACAGGTGGTCGCCGAAGTTGCCGTTGGCGCGCAGCCAGGCGGTGGCCGGCAGGTGGCGCATCACCCGCCTGGCGACGTCGAGGCGTGCCGGCGGCGGATCGCCCACCGGCGCCAGCAGCCCCAGCGCGTCCTGCAGCATGTAGACGCCGGTGCGGCCGTGCGGCGCGTACACCATCAGCCCCATGCCGCCGCCGGGCCGGAGCGAGCGTTCCAGCCCGCGCAGCGCCGCCAGGGGGTCGGGCAGGTGGTGCAGCACCCCGCAGCAGTCGATGTAGTCGAACGAGCCCAGGTCGTCGGCCGGCAGGTCGAGCAGCGAGCGGCGGTGGAAGGCGATGTTGCCGAGCCCGCGCGCCTCCGCCCGCGCCCGGGCGATGCCGAGCGCGGCCGCCGACCGGTCCAGGCCCGTCACCCGTCCCGGGCGCCCGTCCTGCTGCATCTGCGCTGCCAGCATGATCGCCGCGTCGCCGGTGCCGCAGCCGGCCACCAGGGCGTGGAGCGGCTCGGAGGCGGGCCGCCCGGCGCCGAACACCCAGTGGTCGACCTCGCGCAGGTGGCTCGGGCTGCCGACCAGCAGCCGCCTCGCCTCGTCGCGCGGGTCGCGCGCCGGGTAGGGATAGGCCTCGTACTGGTCCGCGAGGCTGCGGTCGCGGTCGTCGCCGGCCTGGTCCCCGGCATGGTCCCCGGCCATGGGCGCGCCGGCAGCCGGGGTCACGCGCGCGGGGTCAGGCGGCCGCGCTGCCAGGCCTCGGCGGCCTCGTCGGCGCTCATGCCGTCGCGGCGCATGGCGTGCTCCATCGCGCTCACCACCGGGTTGCCCAGGGTGAGCTCGTCGAGCTCGTCCAGGAGGTCCGGGTCGAGGACGGCGCGCAGGCCGGCGCGGAGCAGCAGCCGCGCTTCCTGCGGGACGCCCAGCACCCCTTGCGGGTCGGCGAGCGGCCGCAGCCGGCCGCCATGCGCCAGCGCGTGCGGCTGCCACAACGGCAGCACCGCGCCGCGCCCGGCGTCGAGCGCCGCCTCGGCCTGCGCATGGGCCGCCTCGTCGTCCAGCACCTCCAGCCGGTAGCCGGCGGCCTCGACGCCGTAGGCGGCGGCGACGCGGCGGGCGTGGGAGTCGAGCCGGCGCGGCAGCACGATCGTCCGGTCGAGCCGGGCCGCGATCTCCGGCCGTTGGAGGTCGTCGAGCGAACGGAGGCCGGGCAGGTCCAGCACGGCCGGCACCGCCCACAGCAGGAACGGGCGGTAGAGCACCCCGCCCAGCACCTCCATGCGGTTCCGATCGACCAGGCGCTCCGCCAGGCCGGCATCGAGGTCCGGCAGCCAGGCGGTCGCCAGCAGGTCGATGCCGCCCTCCTCCGCCTGCCGCAGCAGCGCGTCGCGGTCCGGCGCGGCCACGGTCTCCACCTCGAGGTCGTGCGCTTCCAGCACGCGCAGCACCGCGGCCGCGGCGGCCTGGTGCTGCCGGGTGTCGAGGTGGCCCAAGGTCAGGCTCGACGTCAGGCTCGACGTGACGCTCATCGGACGGTGGTTCCCCCGGGAAGGAGGCGGTTGCAGCAAATGGCGCCGGCTTCCGCAAGGGGAGGCCGCGCGGTCAGCTCGGCAGCAGGCCGGCAGTCTGCAGCAGCAGGGCGGCGTTCAGCAGGCAGACGAAGCCGACCATCGCCCCGGCCAGGAGCAGGGTCCGGCTGCCCATGCGGAACCGGCCCATCACCCGGGCGTCGCGCCCGATCACCAGCAGCGTCACCATGGGCAGCGGCAGCACGAAGCTCAGCACCACCTGGCTCCAGATCAGCGCGCTGGTCACGTTCGCGCCGAGCCCGATCACCACGAAGGACGGCACCATGGTGACCAGCCGGCGCACGCAGATGGGGATCCGGGTGCGGACGAAGCCCTGCATCACCACCTGCCCGGCCATGGTCGCGACCAGCGAGCTCGACAGGCCCGAGGCCAGCAGCGACAGCAGGAAGATCAGCGCCGCCGCCCGTCCCAGCAGCGGCGTCAGGGTGTGGAACGCGCCGTCCAGGCTGGCGATCTCCGAGTGGCTGCCGTGGAAGCAGGCGGCCATCACCACCATGGCCATGTTGACCAGCCCCGCCATCGTCAGCGCGAACACCACCTCGCGGTTGGAATAGCGGATCATCCGCGCCCGCGCCGCGTCGTCGCGCAGCGCCACCCGGTCCTGGGTCAGGCTGGAATGGAGGTACATGGCGTGCGGCATCACCGTGGCGCCGACCAGGCTGATGCACAGCGTGACCGCCCCGCCGTCGGGAAGGCTCGGCACCAGGCTGTGCCGGGCCACGGCACCCCAGTCGGCCGGCGCGATCAGCAGCTCGAGGAGGTAGCTGACGCTGATCACCCCCACCAGCGAGGCGATCAGCACCTCCAGCGGGCGGAAGCCGCGCCCCTGCATGCCGAGCAGCAGCAGGGTCAGCACGCCCATCGCCGCCATCGCCGGCAGGAGCCCGACGCGCAGCAGCAGCGACAGCCCGACCGCGCCGCCGACGAACTCGGCGAGGTCGGTCGCCATCGCCGCCAGCTCGGTCAGGATCCACATCGCGGTCGCGGTGCGGACCGAGTAGCGCTCGCGGCACAGCTCGGCCAGGTTGCGTCCGGTGACGATGCCGAGCCGGGCCGACTGCGCCTGGAAGAACATCGCGATCGCGTTGGCCAGCAGCACCACCCACAGCAGCGCGTAGCCGTAGCGCGCGCCGGCCTGGATGTTGGTGACGTAGTTGCCCGGATCGACATAGGCCACCGACGCCACCAGCGCCGGCCCGGCCAGCGCCAGGACGCCGCGCAGGCCCTGGGAGCGCCCGGCCAGCGTCTCGCCCAGGGTGAAGCGGGTGCGCTCGCTGAGGGTAGTCATGCGGTCAATGTAGCTCGGGCTACAATTCGGTCAACCGGAAGAACGGCGCTAGGCTCGATGGTGCGATGAGCCGTGCACCCGTCCTTCCCGCTTCTGCCCTGCCGTCCGGCCCACCGTCCGGCCCACCGTCCGGCGACGACCGGCCGGTGCAGGCCGAGCACCACGACCGGGCGCGGGTCGCGCAGACCCGGGTGCTGCTGGAGGACTACGTGGAGCTGATCGCCGACCTCGGCGCCGAGGGCGCGCTGGTCGGGCCGACCGCGCTCGCCCGCCACCTCGGCGTGTCGCATGCCAGCGTGATCAAGTGCATCGTGCGGATGGGCCGGGAGGGGCTGGTGACCAGCCTGCCCTATCGCGGCGTGGCCCTGACCGAGGCCGGCCACGCCCTGGCCGCCACGGTGCGGCGCCGCCACCGCGTGGTGGTGGCGCTGCTGCGCGCGGTCGGCGTGCCGGAAGCCGACGCCGAGGCCGACGCGGAAGGCATCGAGCACCACGTGTCCGGCTCGACCCTGGAAGCGTTCGAGCGGTTCCTGGAGCGCGGCGGGCGGTAGCGTCCCGGTCTGGGGACGACCGGCGGCGGTGATCCCGATGTCTGCCCAGGGGGCAGCATGGGGACGCCATGGTCACACCGCATGACACAGGATGCGGAGTTTCCCGAGGCCTCCGGGGGGGGGGGCGCTTCATTATCGTCCAGCTTCGGGACGCCCGCGAACATCGTCAACGACCTCCCGGATGGCGGCGATGACGACCTGGGGCCGATAGAACTGGATATAATGGCTGGTGTTCGGCACCACCTCGTTCCGGCCTGCGCTGGAAAGGGCGGCGATCCGGTCGTGACCGGCCATCCGCAGCTGGTTCAAGGCCGCGTCCTGCGGCGCTGGAATGTCGAAGCCCGAGTTGCCGTTGCCCGCCGTCAGCACGATCAGCGGCAGATGACCCAGTGGGCGGGCTTCATGGTCCAGCTCCGCGCTGTCGACATCCGGACCTGGTTCCCCGGGGGAAAGCCGGAACGAGGCCAGTTCGGATGTCAGGTCAGACCAGTGGCCGGTACCCAGTGCCATCCGGTCCAGGACCTTCGTGAGCGCTGGGGAGTATGTCGGGTCATGATCCAGACACAGGTCGACCAGCGACGGTGTCGTCGGCAGATGCCGCGTACGCGCTGCATCCATACATGGGCGCAGGTCCGGAACGTCCTGAGCCAGCGCCTTGGCTACGCCTGCAACAGTCCCGAAAGCCTCCTGTTGATGGGCGAAGGAAGGATCGACCAGCACCATGCCGGCCAGCTCCGGACGGTAGCGGTCCGCGAACAGGACTGCGTTCAGGCCGGCAAGGGAGTGGCCGACGAGAACATAAGGCGGTGGCAGGCCGGCAGCGTGCAGCAGAGCATGGAGATCGTCCACCAGCGCGTCCGTGTCCCGCGGCAGGGGGCCGGGATCGGAGAAGCCTTCGCCGGCGCGGTCGTAGCTGCAGACCTCGGTGAGGCCGGAAACAGCGGGCTGGACGGAGGCCCAGGCGGTGGTCGGACCACCCAGGCCCGAGTCCAGGATGACTACCGGCTTGCCATGGCCCGTGCAGAACAGGTTGAGCCGGCGACCAGGGGTGATCGTCACCAGCCGCTGGGGATGGAGATAGGGACCGGAATCGAACGGCGGTCGTGCCGGATCGGCCACCGCAGGCTGGCTGGAGATCAGGCCGGCGGTGACGAGGCCAAGGCTCCGGAGCAGGATGCTGCCAGAGCAGATTCGCGATCCCATGGTGCTCGCCATCCAAGGCGCTCCCTGGTTGTTGTGCAGGCGAAGGTGAGCCAGCGGCAGCACCTCATGCCAACCGATGGGAGACCATTGCATCGCTCATGGAGGCCGTCGAACCTCGAAGTTCGAGCCGTTCCCATGGTTCCGCGCCGTTCCAACACGCATGCCGATGGGCCAGGTCCGCAAAGATCCGGATGGATCATGTCCTGGCGAATTATCAACCCAACCGTGAGATGTGATCCGGATGGCTAGGTTGCCCAGGATGGCCGGATACGGAAGAAACCTGCTTGTCGGGTCGATCGTCCTGCTCAGCCTGCCTCATGTCGTTGTACCAGCGGCACATGCACAATCTGCTCCGGGTTTGGGCCTGCCCTTTCCACCTCCGATGCAGACCAGCCTGCAACCAGCCGCTCCCCGTCATGACGATGGCCAGGAACACATCATGGTCCTCGGCAGACGGCCATCATTCCGGAAGGCTCCCTTGAATGATTATGGTGATGGCAGGGCGCCCTGGGAGGCCGACACGGTCATCAGGGACACGATGACCGGTGCGGATACGGCACCGTTCGGCAATGCGTACAACCTGGGAAGCCCGATGGGCAGCGACGAAAGAGGCAACGAGACCGGCGGTCAATTCCTGGCACCTCGGCATGATTAGCCAACTGTTTCGAACCCTGCCGTTCAAGGCGACGGGATCAGGCTGTCAAGGCGTCGCTTCCGGACGCCTGCTCCGAGTTCACGCCGGGACGCCGCCCGGAGGGCGGAAGGGTTGAGGATGGCGGGGCGGCTGGCCCAGCGGAACCGGGGGCAGGCGGCCGTCAGCCCGGCGGTTCTTCTCGTCCTGGTCGCGCTGCCGGGCTGCGGGCCGCTTCCGGACAGCTCGGAGTCCCCGCTGCTGATCGACCGCGCCGCCGGGCCGGACCTGCCGGACTATCGCGGCAACGGCGGCATGGGACCCGGCGGCGCGAACGGCGGCATGGGCGTCGGCGGCGGGATACAGGCCGGAGGCGGGCCGGCGCTGCCGTGACCGGCGGGTGAGCGGACGTTCCCGTCAGCGCCGGTACTGCGCCTCGTCGACATGCTCCATCCACCGCACGGGCGAGCCGTCCAGCCGCTCCTGGATGGCGACGTGGCTCATGGCGGTGGTGCCGGACGCGCCGTGCCAGTGCTTCTCGCCGGGCGGGAACCAGATCACGTCGCCGGGCCGGATCTCCTCGACGGGTCCGCCCTCCCGCTGCGCCCAGCCGAGGCCGGCGGTGACGATCAGGGTCTGGCCGAACGGATGGGTATGCCAGGCGGTCCGTGCGCCGGGCTCGAAGGTGACCAGCGCCGCATCCGCCCGCGCCGGATCGGGCGCGCTGAACAGCGGGTCGATCCGCACCGTGCCGGTGAACCAGTCGGCCGGTCCCCTGCCGGAAGGCTGGCTGCCCGCGCGCCTGATCTCCATGGTTCTCCCCTCCGGTTGCGCCCGGGGCGGCAGGAGCCTCCCCACCCGGGATCGGGCGTTCCCGGTTCCGAACGGGACGACGCGACGATGGTTCGCGGGCCCGGAGGCGGAATGCGACGCGCACGGCCGCGGGTACGGCTTGCGGACGGTCCGGGTCCGTTGCACGTTTCCCTCCGGGTCCGGGACGTCGAGCGGGCAGCCGGGCGACCCGATCGCCACGCCGAACCGGAGGTCGGGATGCCCGCTGCCAGGTCGAGCCTTCGCCTCCTCGTCCTCCTTGCCGCCGCGGCGGCCGCCGCAGCGTCCGCCCGGGCCGGCGGCCTGCCGGCCGGCTTCGGCAGCAACGAGCCGACGCCGGCCGACCGCCAGGCCATCGAAACCCTGCTCCGGACCTACCAGACCGCCGTGTCCACCCGGAACGAGGCCGCGTTCCTTCCCCTGCTGCTGAACGACCAGGTGCCGTTCGCCGGGACCTCCCAGCTGGTCGGCCCGCACGCCGCCAGGCCGCTCGACACGCGCCGGTTCGCCGACTTCCGCAGGGGCGTGTTCGGGAGTGCCGAACCGTTCACCCAGACCTTCCACAACATCCGCATCCTGCAGGACGGGCCGCTGGGCCAGGTCTCCCTCGACTTCGTCAACAAGGACAGGAACGGCCACGGCGGATGGGGCTGGAAGGTCATCCAGCTCCTGAAGGTCGACGGCCAGTGGAAGATCGCCAGCGAGTTCTACACCGGCCACCCGCTGCCCCCGACCTCCTGACGTCGCGGCACGTCCCCGGTGCGCCGCGCCCCAGCCCGCAGGGATGCCGGTTCCCTGCCCCTCGGCCGCTCCGGCCGGCCCTACAGGTCCAGCTCGGCCAGTCCCGGATGCCCGTCCGGACGGGGGCCGAGCGGCCAGCGGAACAGCCGGTCGGCGTCCGCGATCGGCAGGTCGTTGATGCTGGCTTCCCGGCGGCGCATCAGCCCGTTCGTGTCGAACGCCCACTGCTCGTTGCCGTAGGCGCGGAACCAGGCGCCGGACGCGTCGTGGAACTCGTAGGCGAACCGCACCGCGATCCGGTCCGCGTCGAACGCCCACAGCTCCTTGATCAGCCGGTACTCCCGCTCCGCCTGCCACTTGGTCCGCAGGAACGACACGATGGCGGGACGGCCGGAGAAGAACAGCGCCCGGTTCCGCCAGCGGCTGTCGGCGGTGTACGCCAGCGCCACGGCCTCGGGATCGCGTCGGTTCCAGCCGTCCTCCGCCGCGCGCACCTTCTGCCGCGCGGTGTCACGGGTGAAGGGCGGCAGCGGCGGGCGGGCGTCGTCCATGCGCCGGATCATGCGGGGGTCCTGCCGCGATGCAAGCGCAATCCGTCTTCCGGTCCGGCCGGCCGCTGCGCCATCCTGTCCGCATCCAGCGAAAGGCCAGCCCGATGCCCGTCAAACCGATCGCGTCGATCGTCCTCCTGTGCGCGTTGCTGTCCGCCCCGGTACGGGCGCAGCCGGCGCCCGCGTCCTTCGTGCTCGACGGCGCGGTGGCGCGTCCCGGCCCGCTCGACCCGTCGGCGCTGGCGCGGCTGCCGGTGGTCAGCGTGCCGGTGAGCCAGGTCACCGGACACGGGATGAGCCATGGCCGGCCGAGCGGGGTGCGGCTGTGGGACCTGCTGCTGCAGGCGGACCCGCGCAACGAGCCGGCCAAGCACGCGATCCTGCGCCACACGCTCACGGTGGTCGGCCGCGACGGCTACCAGGTCGCGTTCTCGTTCGGCGAGCTCGATCCCGACGGCAGCGCCGACCCGGTGCTGGTGGTGACCGAGGCGGGGCACGCCAACCTGGTGGTCCCGGGCGACCGCACCGCCGCCCGCAACGTGCACGACGTGGCGCGGATGACGGTGAACTGAGGCCGCCCCGGCTGGCCGCGGCATTGCCGGATCTGTCGCCTACCGAAACGAACGCTTGCCGTAACGGTCTGCTGGCGTGTAACGTCCGTAACGAATTTTTAACTGTCTGATCCGCCAGGAGCAGGAATGACTGCCGCCCACCATGCGGTCCCGCAACTGGGCGTCGATCCTGCCGGTGCCCTGCACCTGATCGAGCAGTCCGGCCTGTTCGACATCGAGTACTACGTCGCCTGCAACCCGGACATGGCCAGCATGCGCGCCAGGGCGATGGCGCACTACCACGCCCATGGCTGGCGCGAGGGCCGCAAGCCCAACCTGTACTTCGACCCGGGCTGGTACCTGGCGCAGCAGCCGGACGTGGCCAGGGACGGGATCGACCCGCTGCTGCACTACCTGCTCCGCGGCGAGGCGGAAGGACGCCGTCCCAGCGCCTGGTTCGACCCGGCCTGGTACCGCGCGACCTACGCGGTGCCCGACGGCATGCACGCGCTGCGCCACTACCTGCTCAACCGCGGCAGCGGCACGCACAGCGCCATGGCCGAGTTCGACAGCCCGTTCTACCTGCGCGCCTACCCGGACGTCGCCGAGGCCGGGCTCGACCCGCTCGAGCACTACATGGTGCAGGGCTTCCGGGAGAGCCGGCGCCCGTTCGCCGGCTTCGACCCCGCCTTCTACCGGCAGCGCTACCTCGGCGGCGAGACCGAGGCCAACCCGCTGCTGCACTACCTGGCCAACCGCGACCGGCCCGGCGTGCATCCGAGCCTGCCCGCCGGCGAGACCACCACCGCGCGCGAGGTGCGCCGCCACACCCAGCCGGGACCGTGCTTCGAGACCAGGCGGCCGCTGCCCGCGACCGCGGCGCGCCGGGCCCGCGTGCTCGCCTACTACCTGCCGCAGTTCCACGCCGTGCGACGCAACGACGAGTGGTGGGGCGAGGGCTTCACCGAGTGGACCAACGTCCAGCGCGGCCTGCCGCGCTTTGCCGGCCACTACCAGCCGCGCATCCCGCGCGACCTCGGCCACTACCGGCTGGAAGGCACCGAGACGCTGCGCCGCCAGGCGGAGATGGCGCGCGCGGCCGGGATCGAGGGCTTCGTGTTCTACTTCTACTGGTTCAACCGCGAGCGCCTGCTCGACGGCCCGCTGGAGGCGCTGCTCGCCGACCCGTCGGTCGAGCTGCCGTTCTGCCTGATGTGGGCCAACGAGAACTGGACCCGGCGCTGGGACGGCTCGGAGGAGGACGTGCTGATCAGCCAGGACTTCCGGCCCGAGGACGAGCTGGCGCTGGTCGACTGCTTCGCCCGCCACTTCGCCGACCCGCGCTACATCCGCGTCGGCGGCCGCCCGCTGCTGATGATCTACCGCATCGCGCTGATCCCGGAGGCGGCGGACACGATCGCCCGCTGGCGCACCCTGTTCCAGGGCCGCGCGGACGAGGACCCGCTGTTCGTGATGTCGCAGAGCTTCGGCGACAACGATCCGCGCCCGTACGGCCTGGACGGCGCGGTCGAGTTCCCGCCGCACAAGCTGGTGGGGGGTTTGGCCACGGTCAACACCACCCTGAACATGCTCGACACCGACTTCACCGGGCAGGTGTACGACTACGACGAGGTGGTGCGCGCGGCCCTTGCCGAGCCGCCGCCGCCGTTCCCGGTCATCCGCACCGCGGCCCCGTCCTGGGACAACGACGCCCGCCGGCAGGGCAGCGGCCTGGTGCTGCACGGCAGCACGCCGGCCCGCTACGAGACCTGGCTCGAGGGCCTGGTGCGGCAGGCCGGGGCGCACCCGTTCCACGGCGAGCCGATCGTCTGCGTCAACGCCTGGAACGAGTGGGCCGAGGGCGCCACCCTGGAGCCGGACCTGCATTTCGGCGCGGCGTACCTCAACGCCACCGGCCGCGCCGTCACCGGCTTCGGGCGCCCGTCCGCGCAGGGCCGGGTGCTGCTGGTCGGCCACGACGCGTTCCCCGCCGGCGCGCAGTCGCTGCTGCTGCATGTCGGCCGCCAGCTCAAGCGCTGCCACGGGGTCGAGATCGCCTTCCTGCTGCTGGGTGGCGGCGCGCTGCGGGACGGCTACGAGTCGGTCGGCCGCACCACCGTGATGGGTGCCGACGATCCCCGCCTGCCGGCGCATCTGGAGGCGCTGCGCGTCGCCGGGTTCTCGGGTGCCATGGTCAACAGCGCCGCGTCGTCGTCCGCGTGCCGGCACCTGGCGCAGGCCGGCATCCCGTTCATCCTGCTGGTGCACGAGCTGCCGGCGCTGCTCGGCGAGAAGGGGCTGCTGCCGGCGCTGCGCGACGCCGCCGGGCGGGCGGCGCGGGTGGTGTTCCCGGCCGCGGCGGTGCAGGACGCGGTGCGTGCGCTGGTGCCGGTGGCGGACGAGCGGACGGTGCAGATGCCGCAGGGGCTGTACGCCGCGGTGCGCCATTCCGCCCGCCACCGCGCGGCGTTCCGCGCCCAGTTCGGCGTCGAGGCGGGCGACCTGCTGCTGATCGGCGTCGGCTATGCCGACATGCGCAAGGGCTTCGACCTGTTCCTGCAGCTCTGGCGCCTGCTGTCGGCGCGCACCCCGGGCGGACGGCGGCGCCACCGCCGCATCCACTGCCTGTGGCTCGGCGACATCGATCCCGCCCTGCACACCTACCTGCGCGCCGAGCTGGAGGCGGCGACCGCGTCCGGCACCTTCCACATGCCGGGCCACGTTCCCGACGCGCCGGACCACCTCAGCGCCGCCGACGCCTTCGTGCTGACCTCGCGCGAGGACCCGCTGCCCAGCGTGGTGATGGAGGCGCTGGCCAGCGGCCTGCCGGTCGCCGCGTTCGAGAACAGCGGCGGCACCCCGGAGCTGCTGCGCCGGTTCGACACCGGCGCCCTGGTGCCGCTGGGCGACGTCGCCGCCCTGGCCCGCGCCGCCCTGGCCCTGGCGCAGGACTGCCACGACCGGCCGCACGCCGAGCGCGCGCGCAGCGGCCGGCAGGTGGCGCGGCAGCTCTGCTTCGACCGCTACGCCGGCCGCCTGCTGGCGCTGGCCCAGCCGGGAATGCGCCGCATCTCGGTGGTGGTGCCGAGCTTCAACTACGCCCGCTACATGCGACAGCGCCTGGCCTCGATCTTCGCACAGGGGCATCCGGTGCACGAGGTGATCGTGCTCGACGACGCGTCCGCCGACGACAGCGTCGCCGAGGCGCGGGCCGCCGCCGCCGACTGGGACCGCCAGGTCCGCGTGGTGGCGCAGGCGCGCAACTCGGGCTCGGTGTTCCGGCAGTGGCAGCGGGCGGTCACGGAGGCCAGGGGCGACTGGATCTGGATCGCCGAGGCCGACGACGCGGCCGACCCGCGCCTGCTGGAAACCCTGGCCCAGGCGCTGGACAACGCGCCGCGCGCGGTGATGGCGTTCTGCGACAGCCGCGCCGTGGACGCCGCCGGCACCACCGTGTCCGACAGCTACAAGCCGTACTACGCCACCACCGCCGGCACCACGCTCGACAGCGACGGCCTGCACGAGGGGCCGGCCTTCGTCCGCGCCTGCCTCGGCGAGCGCAACCTGATCCTGAACGCCAGCGGCGTGCTGTTCGAGCGCCAGGCGCTGCGTGCCGCGCTGTCCCGCCTCGGCGACGAGCTGCTCACGTTCCGCGTCGCCGGCGACTGGCGGCTCTACATCGAGCTGCTCGACCAGCCCGGCGCCCAGGTGGCCTATGTCGCGGAGCCGCTGAACATCCACCGCCGGCACGGCGACAGCACCACGCACCGGCTCGCGGCGCAGAAGCACCTGGGCGAGGTGGCGCGCATCCACCGCCTGATCGGGCGCGGGCCTGCGATCCTGGACGCCGACCGCATGCGCCAGCGCGCCTATCGCAGCCAGCTGGCGCAGCAGTTCGGGCTGCGCCTCGCCGGCGAGTGAGGCCGGGGCCGCCCACGCCCTGACGGGGCGTGAACGTCGTTCAAGCCGCCAGGGCGGCTCCGGCCTTGCGGGCGGCGTCGACGCAGTCGGTCACCGCTTCGGCCAGCGAGCTGGTGAAGTAGTCGGCGCCGATCGAGCGCTGCACCTCCTTGTCGCTCAGGGTCGAATCTTCCAGCGGCCACAGCCCGACCAGGATCGGCGTGCCGCGCGGCAGGCGCTGGCGCAGGCGCTGCATCAGGTAGCGCAGGTGCGACGGGCTGCCGCTGATGTCGAGGTAGGACACGCAGGCCATCGCCACGCCGGACACGTCCAGCGTGTCGATCTTCTCCCGCGACACGTCGCCGTAGCCGACCAGGCGCGAGCCCAGCCCGTGCTTGCCGACCAGCTGCGCCAGGATGGCGGAGGCGGCCTCGTCGAGCGGGCCGCGTCCGCCGATGCACATCACCGCTTCCGGGCCGCGCCAGATCGGCGGCAGGCTCTGGATGTCGCCTTCCACGCTGTCGGGATGGGGATGGGACTGCAGGTCGTTCTCGTCGCTGTGCGGATCGATCGCCTCCTTGCCGCGCTTCGGCGGCGGCGGCTGCTCGTCCTCCTGGCTGGACAGCCCGTCCACCAGCGACGTGATCGTCGCCTTGACCCGGTCGAGCTGCTCGTGGCCGAGCGTGCCGCGGCGGGCGTCGTTGGCGGCGAGCTGCATCCCCTTGAGCGCCACCCCGTCGTAGTAGGCGGTGAGCGAGCATTCCCGCAGCAGGGTCTCGGCATGGTCCTGCGCCTCGTCGGCGTCGCCGGCCAGGATGCGCTGGTAGAAGCTTTCCACCGGGGTCAGGGCGGGACGGTCGCCCAGCATGACGTCGAGGAACTCGAGCCGCTTCACGTGGCGGCCCATCACCACCAGGCACAGGGTGAGCGGGGTGGACAGGATCAGCCCCACCGGTCCCCACACCCAGGACCAGAAGATCGCCGCCACCACCACGGAGAACGGCGACAGGCCGGTGGCGTGGCCGTACACCATCGGCTCGATCACCTGACCGGTCACGCCTTCCACCACGACGTAGAGCACGGCGGTCCAGATCACCATCGACCAGCCGGGCTCCACCGCGGCGGCGAGGCCCATCGGCAGCACCGCGGAGATGAAGGAGCCGACATAGGGCACGAAGCGCAGCAGGCCGGACAGGATGCCCCACAGCACCGGGTTGGGCACGCCGATGATCAGCAGGCCGATGCCGATCACCACGCCGAACAGGGTGTTGATGCTGAGCTGGGTGACGAAGTAGCGGCTGAGCCGGCGGCCGCCGTCGTCGATCGCCAGCGTGGTGCGGTGCAGGTCGTCCGAGCCCACCAGGCGGATCAGCCGGTCGCGCAGGTCCTCGCGCTGCAGCAGCGCGAACACCGCCACCACGAACACGATGCCCAGCGTGGCCAGCGGCGACAGGATCGGCGACAGGTAGGTCCGGGCGAGCTGCAGCGGCGACGCGCCGGTGTCGGCGGGTGCCGCCGCCGCCGGAGCCGGGGCCGGCTGCGCCCCGCCGGTGGGGGAGGCGGTCGCCGGAGTGCCGGCGGTGGCGGCGGTGGTCGCGGCGGCGGGCCCGTGCTGCCGGTGCGACCCGATCACGTCGGCCAGGTGCGACAGGCGGCCGACGGTGTAGCTTCGGACGTTGGCGACCTTGGTCTCGACCGTGGTGGCGTATTTCGGGATGTCGGAGGTGAGCTCGGCGATCTGCGAGCCGATCACGCCGCCGATCGCCACGATCAGGCCCAGCGCCAGGATCACGCCCAGCAGGACGGACGGCACCTTGCCGAGGTGCAGCCGGCGCAGCAGGGTCGTGAGCGGGGCGAGCACGAAGGCGAGCAGGAGGGCCAGGGTGACCGGAACCAGCACCTCCTTGCCGAAGTACAGCGTCGCCACGATCATGACGAACAGGGTCATGACCCGCGACGCGTCGGGTGACGGCGCCTGGGCGACCGCCTTTGGCGGCGGTACCGGCCGCCTTTGCTCTTCCGGCATGGTTTCGTCCTGCTCGCCCGACGGCCGCCATCTCAGGCGATGACGGTCATGCCCGGGCCGTGGATTGCCGGCGCTCAGCGTCCGAGCGAACGCCGTCCGAAGATCGCATGGTACACCACCAGCACGATGATCGCACCGACAACCGCGACGAACATGCTGTAAAGATTGAACCCGGTCACGGGGGCGGCACCCAGGATCGAGAACAGGTAGCCGCCGACGATGGCGCCGACGATGCCGAGCACGATGTCGAGGATCAGGCCCTCGCCGCTCTTGTTGACGATCTTGCTGCCGATGAACCCGGCGATCAGCCCGAGAATGATCCAGCCAAGAATTGACATTACGCGCTCCTGAACGTTGCGGAAGATGTTCCTCGGCTCGCCAACGATTTCGGGATCGATTCCGTTCCCCTCGCGCCGCAGCGCGATCCGCCGTTCCCGTGCCGGATGGTCAAGGCGGCATCAACGCAGGCTGCTCCCGGGCCCGGGACCGGCAGCCGGAGTTCGACGACCCGTCATAGATCCCCGCGGGGAGAAACTTTGCCGGCCTGCGCCGCTTTGGAGCGCACACCCGACGCATGCCGTTCCGGCTCCGCGTCGCAACGCCTCGTCCGACCGGCACCACCCAGGAGCCATCGTCCCGCCCACCCCAGGACAACCGTCGATGCCTCACGATCCATTGCCGTCGAGGCCGCACCCGGTGCCGCAGCCCATGACCCGCCGGCCGTTCCCGGCCGGCGGGACCGCTTCGCGTTCGCCCCGATCCCTCCATCAACCTGTCGCTGCGACACGTTTCCGGTCGCCTGCGGCGCAACGAAAAGAACGCGTGCATGAGTGAAACGAATGGAACCGACCCCGTCAAGGCGGGGCTCTCGATGGCGCAGAACGCCGGCGATGCCGTCCGCCAGGTCGGCGACCAGGCACGGCAGGCCGGCACCCAGGCGTTGGGCGAGGCGCAGGACGTGGCGCAGTCCGCCGCCTCGCGCGGCGCCGCGCTGTCCGGCACGGCCAAGGAGCAGGCTCTGTCGGCGGTCGAAAGCCAGAAGGACACCCTGGCCGACCGGATCGAGGACGTGGCGAAGGCGGTGCACCGCTCCGGCGAGCAGCTGGAAGGGCACCAGGACTTCGTGGCCCACCTGGTGGAGCGCGGCGCGGCCGAGCTGAGCGTCCTGGCGAACACCCTGCGCTCTAACGACCTGCGCGGCCTGCTGGGCAACCTGCAGGACCTGGCCCAGCGCCAGCCCGCGCTGTTCGCCGGCGCCTCCCTGGCCGCCGGCTTCGCGCTGGCCCGCGTCGGCAAGGTCGCCGTCGCCGGCGCCTCCAAGGCGGACCTGCCCCGCATGCCGGAGATGAGCCATGAGCGCGAGTAGGCCCGCCGCCGGGTATACCCTGGCCCCGCTGCTCGCCAGCATCGCCCAGGACATCCAGGACCTCGTCCGCGGCGAGATCCAGCTGGCGCGCGCCGAGATCGACCAGAAGCTGCACCGCGTCATCATCGCCGCCGTGTTCCTGCTCGGCGGCGCCCTGGTCGCGTTCGCCGGGCTGGTGGTGGTGCTGCAGGGCGTGGCCGCCGCCCTGGCGCTGGTGCTGCCGGTCTGGGCGGCGTCGCTGATCGTGGGCGTGGTGATCGCCGCCGTCGGCGGCCTGTTCGCGCGCTCCGGCCTCGGCATGCTGTCGTTGAAGGCCCTCACTCCCACCCGCGCGGCGGACAGCCTGCAGAAGGACGTCGGCGTCCTCAAGGAGCACATCTGATGTCGTCCACCTCGTCCGATCCCGGCCGCATCGAGCGCGAGCTCGACCAGACCCGCACCCGGCTCGACGGCCACCTGAGCGAGCTGCAGCAGCTTTCCCCGGGCCAGCTGCTCGACGACGCGATGCGCTACTTCCGCGGCGCGGAGGGTGCGGAGTTCGGCCGCAACCTCCTGCAGAGCGTGCGCGGCAACCCCCTGCCGGCCGCCATCACCGGCATCGGCCTCACCTGGCTGATGGCCTCCAACCCGCGTCCGGGCACAGTCACGCAGACGCAGGCCGCGCCGGCCGGCGGCCCGAGCTTCAACGCCGGCGGCTATCCGGCGATGACGGCGCGGATCCGCGAGGCGGAGGGCGGCGTGGTGCGCCGGCCCGACGAGGCGGAGCACGACTACGCGGTGCGGCTCGACGACGCCCGCGGCCGGGCGCTCGGCCTCCAGCGCCACCAGGAGGACACCTCCGAGTCCTTCGCGCAGCGGATCGCCCACGCCCTGGGCGCCGCGCAGCAGGCGGTCGCCGGACGGGCCGGCGATCTCCGCGACGGCGCGAGCGGCGCGGTGGGCTCGCTCGGCAGCTTCGCGTCCGGCCTCGGGCAGAGCGTCGGCGACGCGGCGCAGCGCGCCGGCGGCGCGATGGCCCAGGGCGGCCAGGCCGCCGGCCAGGCGGGAGGAAGCCTGGTGTCGGCGCTGACGGAAAGCCCGGTGCTGCTGGGCGCGCTCGGCCTCGCCGCCGGTGCGCTGCTCGGGGCGCTGGTGCCGCAGTCGGAGCGCGAGGAGGCGGCACTCGGCCAGCTCGCGGGCCAGGCCAGGGAAGGTGCCCGCAGCCTGGCGCAGACGGCGGTCGACAGCGGCGCGCACGTCGCCCAGGCGGTGCTGGACAAGGGCCGCGACAGCGTCCAGGCGCACGGGCTGGCCGGCAGCGCGAGCCCGGGGCAGCTGGTCGACGACGCCCTGAGCGGCACCCTGTCCGGCAACGCGAAGCAGGTGGCGGACGAGCTGCTGGAGGCCGGCGAGACCGCGATCCGCAAGGAGCTCGGACAGCCGGCCGAGCCGAAGCCGCCCGTCTCCTGAGCGGTCACGCGTCCGGCCGCCGGCACGCTCCCCCACGTGCCGGCGGCCGGGCACGCCGATCGTTCTCCCCCGTCCGGCCGCGGCTGTTCACGCCGGATACAATCGTCGCTGACGTCCCCGCCGGACACGCCTATACGTTGCGGATGACCGTGCCGCCCGCATGAGCCACTCCGTCGTCCGCCGCGCCAACCTGCTCATGTTCGGGGTGCTGGCGGTGATCCTGCTGCTGGTGTGCGGGGTGACCTGGGACCAGATCAACCAGGCCCGCAGCGCCCGCGGCTGGTCGCAGCACACCGACGACGTCATCATCACCATCAAGGACCTCAACCTCGCGGTCCGCAATGCCGAGACCGGGCAGCGGGGCTTCCTGCTGACCGGTCGCGACGACTACCTCCTGCCCTACCACGCCGCCATCGAGCGGGTGACGTTCCTGACCGGCGAGCTGCAGCGGCTGACCGCGGACAATCCGGTGGAGCAGGCCCGGCTGCAGGCGCTGTCGCCGTTGCTGCAGCACAAGCTGGAGGAGCTGGCGCAGACGGTGCAGCTGCGCCGCTCGGTCGGCCTCGATGCGGCGCTGGCGGTCGTGCTGGACGATTCCGGCCGCATCTTCATGAAGCGGATCGAGGCGACCCTGTCGTCGATGGCCGACGACGAGAGCGCGCTGCTGGCGCAGCGCCTGGCCACCGCGGACCATCGCGGCTGGTGGGTGCGCCGGCTCATGCTGGGCGGCATGGCGACGGCGCTGCTGGCCCTGGTATGGGCGGCGCAGATGCTCAACCGCGCCTGGGCGCACACGCACAGGATCGAGGCGGAGCAGCGCACCGTGGCGCTCCAGCTGCGCGCCTCGCTGGACAGCCTGAGCCAGGGCGTCGCCGTGTTCGGCGCCGACCACAGGCTGTCGAACTGGAACGACTGCTTCCGGGTGCTGCTCGACCTGCCCAGGGCGATGGTGCGGGCCGGCACCCCTTACGGGGCGTTCGACGAGCACCTGTCCGGCGACGGCGCCCCGTTCCTCGAGAGCGAGGGGCAGATCCGCCAGGGGCGCCTGTCGCCGCGCGAATCGGTGGTCTACGAGCGCGCCCGCGGCAACGGGCACCAGCTGGAGCTGCGACGGGCGCCGATGCCCGACGGCGGCTTCGTGCTGACCGTCACGGACATGACCAAGCGCGCGCAGGCGGAGGCGGTGCTGCGCGAGGCGCAGAAGATGCAGGCGATCGGCCAGCTCACCGGCGGCATCGCGCACGACTTCAACAACCTGCTGACCATCATCCTGGGCAACCTGGAGATGATGCGCACCAGGCTGGACGGCGACCCGGCGCTGCAGGCGCGGATCGACCGCGCGGCAGGCGCGGCGCAGCGCGGCGCCACCCTGACGGCGCAGCTGCTCGCCTTCGCGCGCAAGCAGCCGCTGGCGCCGGCGCCGATCGACCTCACCGCGATCGTGCCGGAGCTGATGCCGCTGATGCAGCGCACGCTCGGCGCGCACATCGACGTCCGCTACGTCGAGACCGCCGGGCTGTGGCCGGCGATGGCGGACCACGCGCAGCTGGAAAGTGCCGTGCTCAACCTGGCGCTGAACGCCCGCGACGCCATGCCGGACGGCGGGCGGCTGACCATCGAGGTGGCCAACAAGGTGCTGGACGAGGCGTACGCGAGTGCCCATCACGAGGTGACTCCCGGCGACTACGCCATGCTCGCGGTGTCCGACACCGGCCACGGCATGAGCCCGGAGGTGGCGGCGCGGGTGTTCGAGCCGTTCTTCACCACCAAGCCGGACGGCAAGGGCACCGGCCTCGGGCTCGCCATGGTGTTCGGCTTCGTCAAGCAGTCGGGCGGCCACGTGAAGATCTATTCCGAGCCCGGGCACGGCACCACCGTGCGGCTCTATTTGCCGCGCGCGGTCGGCGCGGCACCGTCCCGGCCGCGGTCCAGCGCGCCGGTCGAGCTGCCGCGCGGCAACGTCACGGTGCTGGTGGTCGAGGACGAGCCGGCGGTGCGCGAGATCGCGGTCGCGATCCTGGCGGATGTCGGCTACCGGGTGCTGGAGGCCGCGGACGGCGAGGAGGGCCTGCGCATGTTCGGCGCCCATGCCGCGGAGATCGCCCTGCTGCTGACCGACGTGGTGCTGCCGGGCCCGGTGCGTGGCCGGGAGCTCGCGGAGCGGGTCAACGCCATGCGCCCCGAGGTCAAGGTGCTCTACATGTCGGGCTACACCGAGAACTCGATCGTGCATCACGGCCGGCTGGACGACGGCGTGCAGCTGATCGGCAAGCCGTTCAAGCGCGACGAGCTGATCCGCAAGGTGGCGGCGACGCTGGGGGCGGCGGCGGTGGCGGCGCCGGGCAACCTGGTGTCGCTGCACGCCCGCCGCGGCGACTGATCCGCCGCCTCAGGCCGGTGGTCAGGCCGGCCGGGGCGGCCGCACCAGGGAGGCGAGCTGCAGCGCCAGCAGCTCCGCCTGCTGCCGGATGTCCGGCACCGCGGTCATCTCCCAGAACATCCCCCGGGTGACCGGCCCGACCGCGAACAGCCGGCGCGAGATCGCCCCGTCGCGCGCCAGCAGCGCGCAGTGCGCGGTCACGTCGAGCCCGAGGCTGAGCGGGTCCGGGCGCACCAGCCCGTTGTCCAGCAGCGAGCGCACCAGCGGGTCGCGGATCCGGCTGTAGTCGGCGTCGGGTCCGGCGCAGTTGACCACCCGGCCCACCGTCACGCTGTCGAGCCCGTCCGCGAAACGCGGCCGGAACGACACCGTCACCGGCCCGTCCGGCCGGTCCTGGCGGTAGCCGCGGATCCGCCCGGCGCGGATGCGCAGCTGGCCGCTGGCGCGCGCCGCGGCGATGCGGTCCGCGACCGGGCCGGAGATGCGGTGCCGGTGGGTGTCCCACCACGGGCGCAGGTGGCGCAGGAAGCGCTGCCGGTCGCGCAGGCTCATCGCCTGCCACAGCTCGCTGGTGATGGGGCGTATCTCGTCGATCACCGCGTGCCAGCTGCCGCCGCAGGCGACCTGGCGCGCCGCGTTGGCGCGCAGGGTGCGGGCCAGGTCGTTCAGCCGGGTCGGGAAGGCGTCGGTTTCCGGCATCGCCGCGGCCGGCGGGGCGGCGGCATGGCGGTGCGGCAGCAGCCCGCGCCGGGACAGGGCGGTGACCGGGCCGCGATGGCCCTGGTCGAGCAGCGAGACGACGCTGTCGATGGTGGTCAGCCCGGTGCCGACCAGGAGCACCGGCGCGTCCGGGTCGAGCCCGTCCAGCGTGTCGGGCGCCCACGGGTCGGCCTTGTAGGCCGGGCTGTCGTAGAAGGACGGGTCCGCCACCGGGGGCGCGGCGGGCGGGAAGTTGCCGATCGCCAGCACGACGCGGTCGGCCAGCACGGTGCGGCCGCGGTCGAGGGCGAGCGCCAGCCCGGCGCCGTCGGGGGTGATGGCGAGGACGTCGCCGCGCACCAGCGCCAGCTGGTCGCGCCGCCCGGGCACCTTCATCTCCCCGTTCAGCAGGTGGCGCATGTAGCGGCCGAACATGCGCCGCGGCACGAACGAGGCGGCCGAACACTCCACGCCGCACGCCTCCTCCGGCGACAGGCCCTGCAGCCAGTGCAGGAAGTCGAGCGGGCGCTGCTGGAACGCGCTCATCTTGGCCGCCGGCACGTTCAGCAGGTGGCTGGCGTTGCCGTCGGCATAGGCGGTGCCGCGGCCGAACCGGACCCGCTCGATCAGCACCACCCGGGTCTGCGGCGGCGAGCGCTGCAGCAGGTGCAGCGCCAGCAGGGTGCCGCTGAAGCCGGCGCCGACGATGGCGATGCTGGCCCGTCCGGTCGGGTCGGCTTGATCCAAAAAAAGCTCCATCGCCAGGACCACCCGACCCAAGCAGCTATCGCGCCCGCCGGCAAAGGGGAAATGACGTCGTCGGGCGTCCGCCGGTCACGGCGCGTGGACGGGGTCGGTTTCGGGCGCCGGATAGGACAGGTAGGCCAGCCGCTTGAACTCCAGCCGGCCGCGGGTGACGCTGTCCAGGATCAGCCCGCAGACCAGGGCGAGGCAGGCGAGCAGCACGAAGCCCAGCGCCAGCACCGCACTCGGCAGGCGCGGCACGTGGCGGGTGCGGAAGAACTCCGCCACCACCGGCAGCCCCAGGGCCAGGCCGACCAGCAGCATCGCGCCCGCGATGGCGGAGAAGAAGGCGAGCGGGCGCTCCTGCTTCATCAGCACGACGATGGTGCGCAGGATGCGCAGGCCGTCGCGGTAGGTGCGCAGCTTCGACACCGAGCCTTCCGCCCGCTCGACGTAGCGCGTCGGCAGCTCGGCGATCGGCATGCGCAGCTCGAGCGCGTGCACGGTGAGCTCGGTCTCGGTCTCGAAACCTGCCGACAGCGCCGGGAACGACTTCACGAACCGGCGCGAGAACACCCGGTAGCCGGACAGCATGTCGGACAGCCGCTTGCCGAAGATGGCCGCCACCAGCCCGGTCAGCATGCGGTTGCCGAGCACGTGGCCGCGCCGGTAGGCGGAAACGCGGTCGGTGACGCGGGCGGCGTTGACCATGTCGAGCCCGGCCTCGCGCAGGGCGCGGATCAGGCCGGGAGCGGCGTAGGCGTCGTAGGTGCCGTCGCCGTCGACCAGCACGTAGAGCTCGGCGTCGATGTCGGCGAACATCCGGCGCACCACGTGGCCCTTGCCCTGCAGCAGCTCCAGACGCACCACGGCGCCGGCCGCGCGGGCGACCTCGCGCGTGCCGTCGCTGGAGTTGTTGTCGTAGACGTAGACGGTCGCCGCCGGCAGGGCGGCCCGGAAGTCCTGCACCACCCGCGCGATCGCCACCGCCTCGTTGTAGCACGGGATCAGCACCGCCACCCGCCCGGCGGAGGCGGACGTCACGAGAAGAATTGCTGCGTCGAGTGGGTAAGGATGGCGATCTCGACCGAACGCAGCAGCGGCACCAGCAGGTACTGCAGCGCCAGCAGCACCACCAGCGGGCTCAGATCCATGCTGCCGAACTGCGGCAGGATCCGGCGCACCGGCGCCAGCACCGGCTCGGTGGCACGATACAGGAACTCGCCGACGCTGCGCACCAGCCGGTTGCGGCTGTCGACGATGTTGAACGCGTAGAGCAGGCTGAACAGGCAGGAGATCAGGAGCACGTAGATGTAGAGCTGGATCACCAGGTAGAGCAGCTGGAAGATGGCCGTGATCACGGCGGCGGGTCCTTATGCGTGACAGGGCCGGAAGCTACCCACCCGGCCCTGGCCGCGCAACAAGGCGCCGGATCGGCGGGTGCCGCCGGCGGCGGCTTGACTGGGGCCCGGCCTTGGCTATCTTCCGCCGCCTGCACGGCGGGGCTGTAGCTCAGTTGGGAGAGCGCCTCGTTCGCAATGAGGAGGTCAGGGGTTCGATTCCCCTCAGCTCCACCACCGCCGCTCGCAGCCTGCCGGAACGGGTTCTAGGCCTCCTCGGGACCGGCCTCCGGTCCGGGAGCCGCGCCCTCCCCCGCCTTGGCCGCATACATCGCCCGGTCGGCATGGCGCATCAGGTCGAGCAGGTTGCTGCTGTCCTGCGGGTACAGCGCGCTGCCGATGCTGGCGCTGACGTGGATGGCGTGGCCCTCGACGTGGAACGGCTCGCGGAACGCGGCGAGGAGCCGGCCCGCGAGGGCGACGCAGTCCTCCGGCGTCAGCGCCCCGTGCTGGACGATGGCGATCTCGTCGCCGCCGAGCCGGACCACGAGGTCGAGGCGTCGCGAGATCCCGGACACGCGCTGGCTCACTTGGCGCAGCAACAGGTCGCCGACGTGGTGGCCGTAGCGGTCGTTGACCTGCTTGAAGCCGTTCAGGTCGAGCATCTGGAAGCCGAAGGCGCCGGCCTCGCCGGCCGCGTCCTCCGCCCACTTGTCCAGGTAGCGCCGGTTCGGCAGCCCGGTCAGGTGGTCGGTGTAGGCCAGGGCGCGCAGGCGCAGCACTTCCTGCGCCACATCCTGGGCGGTGTGCGCCAGGCGGTCGATCTCCCGGCGCTGCGCCAGCGTGCTGCGCAGGCTCGCCATGCGCAGGTGCAGGTCGAGCAGGGTGAAGGGGTTGACGATGACGTCGTCGAGCCCGCTCTTCACCGCCCACGCCTTGGCCGATTCGAGGTTGTCGATGAGGGCCATGACGAGCGGTGCCGGGGACAGGCCGCGCAGCCGGGGCAGGTCGTCCTCCTCGAACGGGTGGCCGCCGCGACAGTCCAGCACCACCGCGTCCACCCCGGACGGGAGCGCCGCGTCCGCGGCCAGCCGCTCGCCCACCGATACCGCGCCGCCCGGCTGCACGACCTTCAGCTGCTGCGCGAACTCGTCCCGTGCCAGGGCGGACTGGCTGATGAAGACTATGTGCAAGCGAGGATCCACGGTTCGAGGCGATCCCGCCGGGGATCGGGTCCGGCACCCGGCCGTACCCGGACCGTCGACCGCATGGCGGACGAGGAGGCATGGCTGGCACGCCGGCTGCCGGAGGACGCAGCGCCGGCCCGGGCGGTGCGGCCGTATTCCGTGCCGGGGCGACAGCACGGACCGGCGGGTGTTGCCATCATCGGCGCGATGATCTTATGCCCGTTCCGGACAGTCAAACCGGTGTCCGGCCTCTCGTCATGCGTCGCGGCGTCCCCGGCTCAGCCCGGCGCCAGCTGCGCCATGGCCGCCAGCGCGGCCTCGCACACCGCCTGGTCCTCGTCCGGCTGCGCCCCGGACGATCCCACCGCGCCGACCACCTCCCCGGCATGGAGCAGCGGCATGCCGCCGGTCAGCGGCATGCGACCCGGGAACGACAGGGTGGCCGGGTTGTCCCGCGCCTGCTGCTCCAGGGTGGCGGTGGACGACCGGGCGATGGCGGCGGTCCTGGCCTTGAGCATGGCCGCCTCGGGGGTGTGCAGGCGGGCGCCGTCCAGCCGTTCCAGCAGCAGGAGCACGCCGGCCTGGTCCACCAGGGCGATGCTGACCCCGAGCTGCCGCCGCTCCGCCTCCCCCGCCGCCGCCGCCATCAGGCGGCGCGCGTCGGCCAGGGTCAGGACGTGTCTGGTCTGCATCGCGCGATCCTCGGCCGTCGGCGGCGGTCGTGCTCCGGCAGCGGAGGATGCAACGCCACACCCCGGCGATCGCTCCCGTGACGGATCATGCGGCCTGCGATCGTTCGACGCCTGGCCGGTTGATCCGGGACCCTGCCGGGGGCACATAGCCAGCAGCGCGAGGCCGGCATGGCCCCGCCCCAGGTTCAAGCGGGCACGTGTTGATGGGCGAGTCTCTTCGCGAGGCGATGGAGTTCGACGTGGTCGTGGTCGGCGGCGGGCCGGCCGGTCTTGCGGCTGCGATCCGGCTGAAGCAGCTGTCGCCCGACGCCTCGGTGTGCCTGGTCGAGAAGGGCTCGGAGATCGGCGCGCACATCCTGTCGGGGGCCGTGATCGAGCCGCGGGCACTGGACGAGCTGATCCCCGACTGGCGCGAGCGGGGTGCCCCGCTCGACACCGCGGCCAGCGACGACCGCATGCTGTACCTGACGCGCCGGCGGGCGTTGCGGATACCGATGCTGGACACGGTGATGCCGCACATGAGCAACCACGGCAACTACATCGTCAGCCTGGGCAACGTGTGCCGCTGGCTGGCCGGGCAGGCGGAGGCGCTGGGCGTCGAGATCTATCCCGGCTTCGGTGCCGCCGAGCTGCTCGAGGAGGACGGCCGGATCGCCGGCATCGCCACCGGCGACATGGGCATCGGCCGCAACGGCGAGCCGGGCCCGAACCACCAGCCCGGCATGGAGCTGCGCGCCACCTACACCCTGTTCGCCGAAGGCTGCCGCGGCTCGCTGTCCAAGCAGCTGATGCAGCGGTTCGACCTGCGTCGGGGGATCGACCCGCAGACCTACGGGCTGGGCGTCAAGGAGCTGTGGGAGGTGCCGGCATCGCAGCACAGGCCCGGCCTGATCCAGCACACCTTCGGCTGGCCGCTGGACCACCGCACCTATGGCGGCTCCTGGATGTACCACTTCGGCGACAGGCTGGTGTCGTACGGCTTCGTGGTCGGGCTGGACTATCCCAACACCTGGCTGTCGCCGTTCGACGAGATGCAGCGGCTGAAGACCCATCCGGCGATCCGTCCGTATCTGGAAGGCGGCAAGCGCGTGTCCTACGGCGCGCGCGCCCTGTCCGAGGGCGGGCTGCAGTCGATCCCGCGGCTGACGTTCCCGGGCGGCGCGCTGGTCGGCGACGCGGCCGGCTTCCTCAACGTGCCCAAGATCAAGGGCACGCACGCGGCGATGAAGTCCGGCATGCTCGCGGCCGAGGCGGTGGCGGAGGCGCTGGCGGACGGTCGTCCCGCCGAGCCGGCCCGGTTCACCGCCAAGGTCCGCGGGAGCTGGCTCTGGGACGAGCTGCGCGCGGTGCGCAACGTCCGGCCCGCCTTCGCCCGCTACGGCACCGTCGCGGGTGCGGCCTACGCCGGCATCGACGCGATGCTGCTGCGCGGCCGGGCGCCCTGGACGCTGCGCCACCGCCATGCCGACCACGAGGTGCTGGACCGCGCCGACGCCTCGCCGCCGATCAGCTATCCGAAGCCGGACGGCGTGCTGACCTTCGACAGGCTGTCCTCGGTGTTCCTGTCGAACACCAACCACGAGGAGGACCAGCCGGTGCACCTGCGGCTGCGCGACCCGGCACGCTGGCAGGAGGTCAACTGGGACGCGTACCGCTCGCCGGAGTCCCGCTACTGCCCGGCCGGGGTGTACGAGGCGGTCGACACGGACAGCGCCGACGCGTCCGGGCCCCGCCTGCAGATCAACGCCCAGAACTGCGTGCACTGCAAGACCTGCGACATCAAGGACCCGACCGAGAACATCGACTGGTCGGCGCCGGAGGGCGGCGGCGGCCCCAACTACCCGGGCGGCATGTGACGCGCCCTTCCCCACCCATCAGGAAGCCCATCAGGAACCGAAGATGAAACTGCTCGTGCCGGTCAAGCGCGTGATCGACTACAACGTGAAGCCGCGCGTGAAAGCCGACGGCTCCGGCGTGGAGCTGGCCGGGGTCAAGATGTCGATGAACCCGTTCGACGAGATCGCGGTCGAGGAGGCGGTGCGGCTCAAGGAGAAGGGGATCGCCACCGAGATCGTCGCGGCGTCGATCGGCGTGCAGCAGTGCCAGGACACGCTGCGCACCGCACTCGCCATGGGTGCGGACCGCGCGGTTCTGGTGCAGACCGACGCGGCGCCCGAGCCGCTGGCGGTGGCGAAGATGCTGAAGGTGCTGGTGGAGCGGGAAGCCCCGTCCCTGGTGATCATGGGCAAGCAGGCGATCGACGACGACATGAACGCCACCGGCCAGATGCTGGCCGGCCTGCTCGGCTGGCCGCAGGGGACGTTCGCCAGCCGGATCGAGCTTGCGGTCGAGGGAGCGGGCGGTATCGCCACCGTGACCCGCGAGGTCGATGGCGGGCTGGAAACCATCGCGGTGCCGCTGCCGGCCATCATCACCGCAGACCTGCGCCTGAACGAGCCGCGCTACGCGTCGCTGCCCAACATCATGAAGGCGCGCAAGAAGCCGATGCAGGTGCTGTCGCCGGCGGAGCTCGGCGTCGACACCGCCCCGCGCCTGACCACGATCCGCGTGTCGGAGCCGCCGGCACGGGCCGGCGGCGTGAGCGTGGCCTCGGTCGCCGAACTGGTGGCCAAGCTCCGCCAGGAAGCCAAGGTGATCTGAGCCATGACCGTTCTCGTCCTGGTCGACCATGCGGACGGCCATCTCAGCCCCGCCACCCGCTCCGCCGTCACCGCCGCCCTTCGGCTGGGCGAGGTGCATGCGCTGGTCGCCGGCCACAACGTCGACGCCGTGGCCGAGGCGGCGTCCCGGATCGCCGGCGTGTCCCGGGTGCTCAAGGTCGACGCACAAGCGTATGCGCGCCCGATGGCCGAGCCGCTGGCGGCGCTGATCGTCTCGCTCGCGGAACCGTACGAGCACATCCTCGCCGGCTCCACCGCCACGGGCAAGAACGTGCTGCCCCGCGTCGCCGCCCTGCTGGACGTGCAGCCGATCAGCGACATCGTCGCCGTGGTCGACGGGTCCACCTTCGTGCGGCCGATCTATGCCGGCAACGCGCTCGCAACCGTGCGCTCGTCGGACGCCCACAAGGTGGTCACCGTGCGCGCCGCCAACTTCGACCCGGCCCCGGCCGAAGGCGGCAGCGCCGCCATCGAGGACGCGGCGGCCGGGGAGCACCCGTCGCCGTCGCGCTTCGTGTCGGCCGAGCTGTCGAAGTCGGAGCGTCCGGAACTGGCCTCGGCCCGGGTGGTGGTGTCGGGCGGCCGGGGGATGCAGAACGGCGAGAACTTCCGGCTGCTCGACCCGATCGCCGACCACCTGGGTGCCGCGATCGGCGCGTCGCGGGCGGCGGTGGACGCGGGCTTCGTGCCGAACGACTACCAGGTGGGGCAGACCGGCAAGATCGTGGCGCCGGAGCTCTACGTCGCGATCGGCATCTCGGGCGCGATCCAGCACCTGGCCGGCATGAAGGACAGCAAGATCATCGTCGCCATCAACAAGGATGCGGACGCACCGATCTTCCAGGTCGCCGATTACGGCCTGGTCGCCGACCTGTTCACGGCACTCCCCGAGCTGAACGCGGAACTGCAGAAGGCGGGATAGGCGGGTGCTGACGCAGGCGGAACCGGCGCCGCCGGGCGCGCATCCCGCCACGGCCGCGCGGGACCTGCCGGACAAGCGGCTGCACGCGATCTTCCAGAGCTTCCGCCGCAAGGAGTGGGGCGCGTTCCACGCCGGCGCCCGGTTGTCGCTCACCGACGAGGTGCTGCAGGCGCAGGCCGGCCTCAACGAGCCGGTCTCGACCGAGGAGGTGGCGGACGTCTACCTGCCGCTGGCGCGCCTGCTCGGCCTCAACATCGCGGCCGCCCGCGCGCTCAACAGCACGATCCAGAACGGCTTCTTCAACCGGGAACCGGTGCCGCGCCCCTACATCATCGGCGTCGCCGGCAGCGTCGCGGTGGGCAAGAGCACCTTTGCGCGCCTGCTGCAGGCGGTGCTGGCCTCGTCGTTCGAGGAGATGGACGTCCGGCTGGTCGCCACCGACGGCTTCCTGCTCAGCACGGCCGTACTGAAGCAGCGCGACCTGATGCGGCGCAAGGGGTTCCCGGAAAGCTACGACCTGCACGGCATGCTGTCGTTCCTGATCGACCTCAAGGCGGGAACGCCCGACCTCAAGGTGCCGATCTACTCGCACCACCTGTACGACGTGCTGCCGTCCGAGTTCCAGGTGATCGACCGACCGGACGTGGTCATCTTCGAAGGGCTGAACGTGCTGCAAACGGCCGCCTCGCCGGTGGTGGCGTCGGACTATTTCGACTTCTCCGTCTACATCGATGCGGATGCTGCCGACATCGAGGACTGGTACGTCGAGCGCTTCCTGCTGCTGCAGCGCACCGCGTTCCAGGACCCGGCCTCGTACTTCCACCACTACCGCAACCTGGACGAGGACAGTGCGCGCGACACCGCGCGCACCATCTGGCGCGAGATCAACGGGCCGAACCTGCAGCGCAACATCGCGCCCACGCGGGAGCGCGCGAGCCTGGTGCTGCGCAAGGACGCCTCGCATGCGGTCGAGGAGGTCTGGCTGCGCCGGCTGTGATCCCGTCGATCACGGCCGTCGGAAAGATATCAGTCCACTTCTGGAATGTTGCGAACTGCGCTGCAACCGACAGGTCGGCTACACGAAGTCGGTAGGCGACATGCGAAGCTGCAACTGGCGACATGGCGTGCCGTTGCCCGACCTGCGCGTCATGCGCAGCCAAGGATAACGAAGATGCCAGAGCAGGAAATCAAGACGCTGGTCGCGCAGGGCCTCCAGGCGCTGAAGGCGGGCGGCGAGGTGGCGAAGAAGGCCACCGCCGAGATCGAGACCGACGCGAGCCATCCGGAGCTGAAGTCGGCGCTGCAGGCCGGCAACACGACTTCCGAGCAGTGGGCGCAGCGGATCCGGCAGGCGATCGAGGAGGCCGGCAGCGCCGAGGACACCGGCAACCCGATCCTCGAGGCGCATTACGAGGTCAGCAAGAAGATCCGCCAGAAGGCGGCGGATGCCACCAGCCGCGACCTCGGCATCGTCGCGTCCGGCCAGCTCGCCCTGCACTACTGGATCGCCGCCTTCGGCACGCTCGGCAACTATGCGTCCAAGCTCGGCCTGGACCAGGTCGCCCAGTCCATGCACAGCTCGCTCGACGAGGCGAAGCAGGCGGACCAGAAGCACAACGCGCTGGCGGAGAAGCTGCTGGCGGCCTAGACCGCATCGACCCGATCGTCCCGGGCGCCGCAGCGCGCCCGGGACGATCGGAGCCGACGGATCCGGAAAACGGGAATGGACGCCTCGCACCCTCGACCGGTCGCCGTGGTCAGCGGCGGATCGTCCGGCATCGGCCGCGCGTTCGTCGGCGCGCTCCACGCGCGCGGCGACCGGGTGTTCGCCTGCGGACGGGACCCCGACCGGCTGCGACGGCTGGAGCGGGATCATCCCGGCGTTCGCGGCCTGGTCTGCGACATGGCGGACGTCGAAGCGGTACGGGGCTTCGTCGCCGCCGTGCTGGACGAGTCGCCGCGGATCGACCTGCTGGTCAGCAATGCCGGCATGCTGCGCACCCTGGACTTCGCCGACCCTGCCATCGGTTCGGCAGCGCCCGGCCACGAGGTCGAGACCAATCTCGGCGGCGCGGTCCAGCTGGTGGCGTCGGCCATGCCGGGGCTGCTCGCCGCGGCACCGTCACGGATCGTCGTGGTCGGCTCCGGCTACGGGCTGGCGCCCTGGACCGCGGCGCCGGTGTATTCGGCGTCGAAGGCCGGGCTGCACGCCTTCTGCAAGGCACTGCGCCGCCAGCTGGCGACGTCGCGGGTCGGCGTCACCGAGGTGCTGCCGCCGCTGGTCGACACGCCGGCGGTCAGCCACAGGCAGGGGCGCAAGCTGGCGCCGGAGGCGCTGGTGCGGCAGGTGCTGCGCGATGCCGCGCGCGGCCGCGACGAGGTGCTGCCCGGGGCGGTCCGCTGGCTGCCGCTGCTGCTGCGCCTGGCACCGGGCCTGGCGGAGCGCATGGTCGGGCGGGGCTGACGCCTCTGCGCCCGGGGGCAAGCGGTCACGGATGGGCCGGCACCCGCAGCGCCAGTGCGGCCAGCTCGGTGTCGCGGTTGCATCCCACCAGGCCGACCAGCGCGTCGTCGCGGATGATCCGGCCGACGAAGTCCTGCGCGTCCAGGTCGCCCTCGATCTCCACGCGGTCGAACGACGCGGCGTGGCCGTGCACCTCGATCCGGTTGCCGTAATGGTAGGTCCAGAAGAACGGCGGCTGCTCGAAGTGGGCATCGCCGCCCAGCATGTTGCGCGCCGCCACACGCGCGTGCTGCTGCGCCACCCGCCAGTGCTCGACCCGGATCCGCCCATCGCCGAACGGGAACCGTGCCGAGTCGCCGGCGGCATAGATGCCGTCGGCAACCCGCATCCCCGCGTCGGTGTCGAGACCCCCATCCTCGGCCAGGCCGAGGCGGGCGGCGAACTCCGTCGCCGGACGCACCCCGACCCCGGCCAGCACCAGGTCCGCCGGGATCCGCTCGCCGTCCTGCAGCCGCACGTGGCCCGGCTCGATCGCGGCGACACGCGCCCGGCCCCGGAACACCACGCCGTTCGCCTCGTGCAGGCGGCGCAGCATCGCCGCGATCCGCCAGCCGAGCACGGGCTCGAACGGGACCGCCTGCGGCGAGACCACCGTCACGGGCACGTCCTGCTGGCGCAGCGCGGAGGCGGCCTCCAGGCCGATGAAGCTGCCGCCCGCCACCACCACGCGCGGGGTGCCGGAAGACCTGCCGGACAACCCGGCCAGGATCGCCGTTGCGTCCGCCCGGGTGCGGAGCAGGCGGACGTTCCAACCGTTCCCGCCCGGCACGTCGAGCGGACGCGGCAGGCTTCCCGGCGCCAGGAGCACGGCGTCGTAGGACAGGTGTCCGCCGCTCGCCAGGGTCAGGGTCCGCGTCTCGGGATCGATCGCGGTGACGGCGTCGTGCAGCCGCTCGATCCGCTCCCGTTCGACGAAGCCCTCCGGCCACAGCGGCGCCGCTTCTTCCGGCTTCATCCCGCCTTCCAGCACGAACTTGCTCAGCGCGGTGCGGTCGAACGGCTCGCCCGGCTCGTCGCCCACCACCACCAGCCGCCCGGTGAAGCCGAACTCGCGCAGGGAAGCCGCACCCGCCGCTCCGGCGGCACCGGCGCCGACGACCACCATGACCCGCGGGTCCGGCGCGGTGGCCCGGGGAGCGACCGCGAGCGGGCTCGACGACACCAGCACGGCGTCGCCCTCGACCCGCACCGGGTAGCGGCGCAGCGGCTGCAGCGCCGGCGGCTCCAGCAGGGTGCCGTCGCGGACGTCGAACATCGCCTTGTGCCACGGGCAGACCAGCCGGCCGTCGCAGACCGCGCCCTGTTCCAGCGGGGCGCCGGCATGGGGGCAGGTCGCCGAGAAGGCACGCACCTCCCCGCCGTCGCGGAGCAGGAGGATCCGGACACCGTCCACCTCCACGGCGTGCGGCGTGTTGTCGGGAAGGGCCCCGAGGGTGGTGACCTGCCGCATGCGCTCCGCCTCCTGTATGCCGGACAGCCAACGCGACGGCGCCGCTTCGGATCGGGAGCGGGAAGGCCGGGGCGACGAATCGCGCCGCCCTGGCTTATCGTGTCGTGCCTTCCGGAAAGGATGCCGCCGCATGCCCTGTTCCTCCCCGGCTTCCGCCGGCGGCCACGCCACACGGCGGCGGCCGACGCGGCACGGCGCCCGCTGAGGCGCGGGGCACTGCCGAAACGCCATGACCGGCCGTGGCGGGTCGAGCGGCAGGGCGACGCGGCCGTGCTGGTGCTGGACGGCGACTGGCGCGGCCGCGACGGGCTGGTGCCGACGGCGCAGGCGACCGCGATCGCGGCCGCGATCGGCAGGAGCCCCCTGGTCCGGATCGACGCGGGCACGCTCGGGAGCTGGGACAGCCTGCTGATCGCCACCTTGTGGCAGCTGCGCCGGCGGCTGCTGGCCGACGGCCGGACCCTGGACGAGGACGGGCTCCCCTCCCCGATGCGCCGTCTGCTGGCGCTGGCGGCGAACGGGGCCACGCCGCCCCTGCCCCGGCCGCGCCGGTGGAACCCGCTGGCGGCGCTCGGGCACGCCACGCTGTCGTCGCTGGCCGCGGTCGGCGCGGTGACGGAGCTGGGGGGCAGCCTGGTCCGCGGTCTCTGGGGCGGCCTGCTGCCGCACGGCCGGCAGCCGGGAGCGCAGGGCGCACGGATGCAGGGCGGCGACCTGCTGGACGCCGTGCGGGGGGCGGGGCCGTCGGCGCTGCCGATCGTCGGCGTGGTGAACCTGCTGATGGGGGCGATCCTGGCCTTCATCGGCGCGTCGCAGCTGCGCCGCTTCGGTGCGCAGAGCTTCGTCAGCGAGCTGGTGGGCCTGAGCCTGGTGCGCGAGCTGGCCGCGGTGATGACCGCGATCGTGCTGGCCGGCCGCACCGGCGGCGCCAACGCCGCGCGGCTCGCCACCATGCAGGGCAACGAGGAGATCGACGCGCTGCGCGTGCTGGGCATCAGCGAGCGCGTCACCCTGGTGCTGCCGATGACGCTGTCGCTGGTGCTGACCATGCCGCTGCTCTACCTCTACGCCTGCCTGATCGGCATGGTCGGCGGCGGGCTGGTGGCGGTCGGCCTGCTCGGCATCTCGCCGGGGGAGTTCGCGTCCGCCCTCGCGCGGGTGGTGCCGCTGGACCAGTTCGCGTTCGGCGCGGTCAAGAGTGCCGCGTTCGCGCTGCTGATCGGGCTCCTGTCGTGCCACATCGGGCTCCGCGCCGGGCGCAGCGCCGCCGCGGTCGGCGAGGCGGCGACCCGGGCGGTGGTGGCGGGCATCGTCGGCATCATCGCCGTGGACGCCGCGTTCGCCGTGCTTGCGGACGCGTTCGGGCTGTAGGCGGGCGGGCTGTAGGCGGGCGGGCTGTAGGCGGGCGGGCTGTGAGCGATGCCATCAAGATCGAGGCCAACGGCCTCGTGCTCGGCTACGGCGGCGGGGTGGTGCAGCGGGACGTGAGCCTGCGGATCCGCAGCGGCTCGATCTTCGCCCTGATGGGCGGCAGCGGCAGCGGCAAGAGCACGGTGCTGAAGGGGCTGGTCGGCCTGCTCCGGCCGGACGCCGGCACCGTGCGGGTGGACGGGGAGGCGTACTGGCCGGCGTCGGCCGCGCAGCGCACCGCGCTCAACCGGCGCTTCGGCGTGCTGTTCCAGAGCGGGGCGCTGTGGAGCTCGCTGACGGTGGCGCAGAACGTCGCCCTGCCGCTCAGGCTGTTCACCAGGAAGCGGGCCGCCGCCATCGCCGACCTGGTGCGCTTCAAGCTGGCCCTGGTGGGGCTGGAGGACGCGGCCGAGCGGATGCCGTCCGAGCTCAGCGGCGGCATGCGCAAGCGCGCCGGCATCGCCCGGGCGCTGGCGCTGGACCCGGACGTGCTGTTCTTCGACGAGCCGTCCGCCGGGCTGGACCCGGTCACCTCGCGACGGCTGGACGACCTGATCCTGGAGCTGCGGGAGGGGCTCGGCACCACCATCGTGCTGGTCAGCCACGAGCTGCCGAGCCTGTTCGCGATCGCCGACGACGGCGCCTTCCTCGACGCCGACACGCGCACCGTGATCGCCACCGGGGCGCCGGCCGCCCTGCGCGACGGGAGCACCGATCCGACGGTGCGGGCGTTCATGCACCGCGAGCGGACCGATGCGGGAGGGCGGGATGGCGGCTAGGGAGACGGCGGTCGGGCTGTTCGTGCTGGTGGGGCTCGGGCTTGCGCTGGGAACGGTGCTGGCGTTCGGGCGCCTGCACCTGCTGAGCCCGGTCGACCGGGCGGTGATCTACTTCCCCGGCGACGTCGCGGGCCTGGTGCCCGGGGCGCCGGTGACGTTCCGCGGCCTGCGCGTCGGCGCGGTCGAGACGGTGTCGCTGCACGTGGACCCGGACAGCCTGCGCGCGCGCATCCCGGTGGTGCTGCAGCTCGATCCGGACCGGCTGCAGCTGGACGGGCCGAAGGCGGGCTCGCGGCGCATCGGCCTGCAGCGGCTGGTGGCGGCCGGCCTGCGCGGCGAGCTGTCGCTGCAGAGCTTCGTGACCGGGCAGATGGCGGTCGAGCTGGACCTCAGGCCGGGCTCGGGTGCGGCGTTCTCCGGGCTGCCCGGCAGCCTGTCCGGCGACCTGGTCGAGATCCCGTCGGCGCGGTCCGACTTCGAGCGGCTTCGGGACGAGGTCACCCACCTGCCCCTGCGCGACCTGGCCGGCGACACGCAGCGCACCCTGCACACGGTGGAGCACCTGGCCGACACGCTGGACCGCAGCCTGCCGCCGCTGATCGCCAGCCTGCAGGTCACCGCGGACGGGCTGCACGACACCGGGCCGATCCTCAAGCAGTCGATGGAAACCGTGCGCACGGAGGCGCTGCGCGTGATCGGGCACTACGACGCGCTGTCGGCGTCGTTGCAGAAGGTGGTCGATGCGCGCGGGCCGGAGGTGAAGCGGCTGCTCGCCACCGCCAACCAGGCCGCCGACAACGCCCGGCGCGTGTCCGCCACCCTCGACGCGCTCACCTCCGACCGGTCGGAGGACCGGCTGAACCTGGAGAGCAGCCTGCGCGACCTCGCCGCCGCCGCGGACAGCCTGCGCGGCATCGCCCACGACGTCGAGGCGGACCCGTCCCTGGTGCTGCGGGGCCGCGCGCAGTGAGGCGGTCGATGCCGGGGGTCGTGGCGGTCGTCGTTCTCGGCGGCTGTGCTGCGCCGGCGTTGCACAGCTACGTGCTGGCGACGCCGCCGCCGGCCGCCGCCGCCGGCTCCGTCGAGACGCTGCCGGCGCAGGTGATCGAGCTGCGCCCGGTGCTGCTGCCGGACCACCTGGACACCAGCCAGATCCTGCGTCGCGTCGGGCCGTCCGAACTGGTGGCGAGCCGGAACGGCCGCTGGGGCGACCGGCTGTCGGTCGGCATCCGCCTGGCCCTGGCCGCCGACCTGCAGGCGAGGCTGCCGCAGGCGGCGGTGGTCACGCGGTCGCCGCTTGGCAGCGGGTTCCGGCGCGTCAGCCTGACCGTCACCGCCTTCGACCTGGATGCGTCCGGCACCCTGACCCTGGACGCGGACTGGACGGTCGAGCGGGTCCCGCCGCCGGTCGTGCTGTCGCAGCGCAGGGTCCATCTCGTCGCGACCGGGGTTCCGGCTGGTGATCCGGCCGAGGTGGCGGCGATGAGCGAACTCCTTCAGGCGCTCGCCGCGGCGGTCGCGCGGGATCTTTGACACGGCATCGCGGCCTGGGCCTGGCGAGATGCGACCGGCCTATCGACAACCGTGGCACTTCGTAATGAGGGTTGGGAAAGTCCGTGTCGAGCTCATCCCGGAACTACCCCGAAAAGATGATCATCGTTTCGATAACGACATCACTGCGTCGATGACAGCAGATGGGTCGTCATCCTGGATGTCATGACCAGCATGCGGTACTCGGGACACCGATCCACGGATGGACCGAGCGGCCAGATCAATCGCATCCTGCCGTTCAAGGTTCATCATCGTCGCCATCATTGGGGGCGTCGTGCCAGGGAACGGGTGGTCGGGATCCTCAACCAGAACCTTGACTGGCACATCGTGCATGGCGGCAAGGTTTGCGGGGACTTCGTCGTCATCGAGGCTCGACCCGTCAGGATCTTTCGGGGCGGTGCTTTGCGCCTCCGAAAGGTTGGCCGCCTCGTAGGCTATGCCGGCAGCCTGACGGTGCCACTCCTGTGTCAAGACGGGATCGAGATTGCCATCGGCGACCAAGCACGACGACTTCTGCATCGAGCTCTTCAACAGATCTCCCGTTTTCGCCTGCGCGACACATTGCTCGAGTAGCGCGATTTCCCCTTTCGCAGCGTCCTGCTGTTTCGCTGCGTCCGTGGCTGACTGCCGGCCATGTAGCTGTCGATCGAACTGCGCGAAATGTGGATCTACCAGGACCAGGCCAGCCAGATCCCTGGGATACGTCACGGCGTAGAGAAGATCGTACAGCCCTCCTTGCGAATGACCGACCAGGATCAGCGGCTTGTGCAGGTTCCCACCCGCAACAAGGGCGTGGAGATCCTCGACCGTGTTCCGTGCGTCGGATGGCCGCGTCGCCGGGTCGCTGAACCCGTAGCCTGCGCGGTCATAGGAGCAGGCCCGGCTGAACTTCGCAATCGAGTCCTGGACGTTCCGCCATGCCATGGTGGTCGATCCGAAGCCGGCATCGAGGAGGACGACCGGCTCGCCTGTCCCGAGACAGAACAGGTTGATCCGGCGCCCATTTCCTACATCAACAAGCTGCTGTGACTGAGCATATGTCTTGGACGGCACGACCGCCCGAGCTGGACTTGAATCGAGCACGCCGAAAAGAAGTGCAGAGCAACGGATCAAGGATCCCAAGGGCCAGACTTTGATGCCGGCGATACTCATCGGCCCGCTCCATCCACTCATGGCTTATCTAATACACGCCAGATGCCGACCGGGAGCAGCCTGTGGACTGCCACTCCAAGCCAGCTACACGACCTCTCGCCAGACGCCGTGTCTGCCTTATGGCAGCTGCGTAGAAGCTTGGTAGAGTCGAAGGATCTGATCCATCGTTTGTCTCAGCAAGACCATGTTTCTTACCGTTCTGCGCCTGGGCCCGATATCGTCGGGGATGGAACGTTCCCTCGCGCTGCTTGATGAAGGCAACATCCGCCCTCCGCCGATCCGCAACGGGGCGGCGCTCCACGATTGTCCTGACACCTGGGGACGGCATCGTGCGCCCGTGGATCGGGCTCCGGCGGGACGTCCTGGATTCGCGCCGTCCCGCTCCCTTGACCGCCTGTAGGAACACGGGCTCCCTTCCTGTCCCGCCGAAGGAGATCCGACCGCATGGCCGAAACGACCTGGTCCCGCACTGCGCTGGCGGCCGCCCTGCTTGCCGCGACCGCGCTGTCGGGCCTGCTTGCCCCCGGCGCCGCGCAGGCGGCGGCGCCGACGCTGATGCGGTTCCCGAACGCGCATGGCGACCGGATCGTGTTCGTGGCGCACGGCAACCTGTGGACGGTGCCGCGCGCAGGCGGCACCGCGCTGCGCCTGACCGCGGATCCCGGCCAGGACGTGATGCCGCGCTACTCGCCGGACGGGAAGTGGATCGCCTACACCGCCACCACGCAGGGCAACCAGGACGTCTACGTGATCCCGGCCGGAGGCGGCGAGGCGCGTCGCCTCACCTTCCATTCCGACGTGGTGGCCCGCGCGCCGACCCGCTGGGGCCCGGACAACATGGTGGTCACCTGGACCCCGGACTCGAAGAACATCGTGTTCATGTCCCGGCGCATGAACTGGAACCCGGCGGTGCACCGCCTGTTCCAGGTGCCGGTCGCGGGCGGCCTGCCGACGCCCCTGCCGCTGGACCGCGGCGGGCTGCTGACGTTCGGGCCGAACGACCACACCATCGCCTATACCCGCATCTTCCGCGACTTCCGCACCTGGAAGCGCTACGACGGCGGCCGCGCCGAGGACGTCTACACCTACGACTTCGCCACCAGGGCGCTGACCCGGATCACCGACTGGAAGGGCACCGACACCGCGCCGATGTGGGTCGGGCGCAGGATCTACTTCCTGTCCGACCGCGACGGGCACCGGCGCGCCAACATCTGGGTCTATGACCTGGACAGCCACCAGTTCCGGCAGGTCACGCACTTCACCGACTACGACGTCGACTTCCCGTCCTACGGCGTCGGCGACGGCGGCACCGCGGGCGGCACCATCACCTTCGGGCAGGGCGGCCACCTGTGGGCGATCAGCCTGCCGGACGAGACGCCGCACCAGGTCGACGCCGACGTGCCGGACGACGGCACGCGCACCACCACGCGGTGGGCCAAGGCGGCGGGCATGATCCGCGCCACCGACACCGCGCAGCGGGTGGACTACGCGCTGTCGCCCAACGGCGGCCGGACGGCGTTCTCGGCGCGCGGCGACATCGTCACCGTTCCGGCCGAGCACGGCGCGATCCGCAACCTGACCCGCACCGGCAGCGCCGACGAGGACCATCCGTCCTGGTCGCCGGACGGACGCACGATCGCCTACACCACCGACGGCAGCGGCGAGCAGGAGGTCGCGATCCGCCCGGCGCTGGGCGGGCCGGAAACGCTGCTCACCCACTTCCCGACCGGGTTCTACTACACCCCGGTCTGGTCCCCGGACGGGCGGACGCTGGCGGTGCCGGACGGCAACCACAACCTTTGGCTGGTCACCACCGACGGCGCCGAGCCCAGGCAGGTGGCGCAGGACCGGGAGCGCGAGATCCACGACCCCGCCTTCTCGCCCGACGGCAAGTGGCTGGCCTACAGCACGGTCCGCAACCACCAGCAGCGCGAGATCCACCTGTACGAGATCGCCGGCAGCCGCGACACGATGGTCAGCCTGCCCACCGCGAGCGACTCCGACCCGGTGTTCTCTCCGGACGGCAAGTACCTGCTGTTCGTGTCCAACCGGCACGAGCTGCCGACCTTCTCCGACAGCGAGTTCAACATCGCCACCCTGAAGTCGAGCGGGCTGTACATGGCGACGCTCGCCGCCGCGACGCCCTCCCCGTTCGCGCCGCAATCGGACGAGGGCACGCCGGCGCCGAAACCCGCGCAGCCGGCGCAGGCGGCGCTGCCGGGACACGACGCGCACGGCCCGGACGCGGCACCGCCCGCTTCCGGGGTGTCGGCGCCGATTCACGTCGACCTCGACGGGCTGATGCAGCGCGCGGTGCCGGTGCCGGTGCCGCCCGCCGACATCGACGCGGTCGACATGCGCGGCGGGCGGATCTTCTACCAGACCGAGTCGCCGTCGCTGATCGAGGGCAACCTGCCGGGCGAGCAACCGGCGCTGCACGTGTTCGACATGGGCGCGCGCAAGGACGAGGTGGTGGTCGAAGGCAACGACGACTACGCCCTGTCCGCGGACGGCAGCCGGGTGCTGTACAGGCTCGGCCACGCCTGGCACGTCGCCGATGCCAAGCCCGGACACGGCAACGACCACGTGCTCAAGCTCGACGACCTGCGGGTTCGGGTCGAGCCGCGGCAGGAATGGGCCGAGATGTTCGAGAACGCGTGGCGTCTGGAGCGCGACCTGTTCTTCAGCTCCGCGATGAACGGCGACAACTGGCGCGCGGTGCACGACAGCTACGCCCGGCTGCTGCCGCTGCTCGGCTCGCGCGAGGACCTGACGTACTTGATCGGCGAGATGCAGGGCGAGCTCGGCAACTCGCACACCTACGTCACCACCGGCGGCGACGAGGACCGCACCGAGCCGGTCACGACGCCGCTGCTGGGCGTCGACTACGCGCTCGACGCCGCCTCGGGCCGCTACCGCTTCGCCAGGATCTATCCCGGCGACAACAGCCGGGCCGACTACCGCAGCCCGCTGGCCGAGCCGGGCGTCGGGGTGCACGAGGGCGACTACCTGCTTGCGGTGGAGGGCCAGGAGCTCAAGGCGCCGACCAACCCGTACAGCCTGTTCGTCGGGCTGTCCGGCCCGGTCACGCTGACGGTGTCGAGCCAGGCCACCGGCGGCCGGCGCGACGTGACGGTGCAGCCGCTGGCGAACGAGCTGCACGTGCGCGAGCAGTACTGGATCGACCACAACCGCGACAAGGTGGACCGTCTGTCCGGCGGCCGCATCGGCTACGTCTACCTGTCCGACATGGAGAGCCTGGGGATGGAGCAGTTCATCCGCCAGTTCTACGCCCAGCTCGACAAGCAGGCGCTGATCGTCGACGACCGCTGGAACAACGGCGGCTTCATCGACCAGATCGTGCTGGAGCGGCTGCGACGCGTGCTGGTCGGCATGGGCACCAACCGGGAGCGGAGTGCGGAGGAGACGCCGCAGGAGCTGCTGGACGGGCCGAAGGTGGTGCTGATGAACCACTACTCCGCCTCCGACGGCGACATCTTCCCGTACTATTTCCGCAAGTACGGCCTGGGCAAGCTGATCGGCACCCGCACCTGGGGCGGCGTGCGCGGCATACGCGGCAACTGGACCCTGCTCGACGGCGGCTCCATCACCGTGCCGGAGCACAGCCTGTACGGCACCGACGGGAAGTGGGTGATCGAGAACCACGGCGTCGATCCCGACATCGAGGTCGAGGACGTGCCGGGCGAGTTCCTGTCCGACCACGACATCCAGCTGGAAACCGGGGTGAAGACGCTGCTGGACCAGCTGGCACGGACGCCGCACACGGTGGCGCCGCCGCCGCCGCTGCTGCCGGCCTACCCGCCGGAAGGCGACGTGCCGCCGGCGAGCCACTGACGGAGCATCGGGTTCCGGAATCGGGCGCGGGACGAACGATGGTCGCATGAACCGGCAGCAGCGCAGGGCACGCGGACAGGGCGCGCCGACGCCGGCCCCGCCGGCGGTCGCCGGACCGCTTGCCGAGGCGGTCCGGCATCACCGGGCCGGGCGCCTCGCGGAGGCGGAGGCGCTCTACCGCCGGGTGCTCCGCGTCGATCCGCGACATCCGGACGTCCTGCACCTGCTGGGGGTGCTCGTCCATCAGGCCGGCGATCATGACCAGGCGGCCGGGCTGATCGGCCGGGCGATCGCGCTCGACGGCGCGCGGGCGGAGTTCCACTACAACCTGGGGAACGCCCACGCAGCACTCGGCCGTCTCGACGAGGCCGCCCGATGCTTCCGGACGGTCGTCGTGCTCCAGCCCGGTCATGGTTCGGCCCACACCAACCTCGGCAGCATCCTGACCACGCTCGGGCAGCCGGACGAGGGGATCGCGTGCTTCCGCAAGGCGGTGGCATCGCGTCCTGACCGGGCCGATGGCCACTACAACCTGGGCAACGCGCTGGCGCGGCGATGGCGCCTGGACGAGGCGATCCGGTCGCTGCGCAGGGCGATCGCCCTGAAGCCCGATGCCGACGCCTGCAACACCCTGGGCAACGCGCTGCGCGATTGCGGGCGCGTCGAGGAGGCATGCGTCGCCTATGACGACGCGCTGCGGCTCAGGCCGGACGACTTCGCCCTGCGGTCGAACCGGCTGCTGGCCGAGAACTACCGCCCGGGCGGGACGCCGGCCTCCATGCGCAGGATGGCGGAAGCCTTCGGCGCCCTCGCCGCCGCCCGCGTTCCGGCCCGGCTCGCCGACCGGCCTCCGGGACCGGCGTCCGGACCGATCCGGGTGGGCCTCCTGTCGGGGGACCTGCGCAACCATCCGGTCGGGTACTTCCTGGAAGGCCTGCTGGACAAGGTCGACCCCGCGCGGATCACCTTCCTGGCCTTTCCGACGGACAACGCCGAGGACGAGCTGACCGCGCGGATCAGGCCCCGCTTCGCCGCGTGGCAGCCGATCGCCGGACTGGACGACGAGGCGGCGGCACGGTCGATCCAGGCCAGGGACGTGCAGGTCCTGCTGGACCTGTCCGGGCACACCGCGGGCAACCGGCTGCCCGTGTTCGCCTGGCGGCCGGCCCCGGTGCAGGCGGCCTGGCTCGGATACTTCGCCACCACCGGCCTGGCCGAGATCGACTACGTGGTCACCGACCCCCACGTGTCGCCGCCCGGCTCCTCCGGCGAGTTCGTCGAGCGGACCTGGCCACTGCCGGACATCTACTACTGCTTCTCGGTTCCGGCGGTGGCGGTCGAGGTGTCCCCGCTGCCGGCGCACACGAACGGGGCGATGACGTTCGGCTGCTTCAACACCCTGGCCAAGACCAACGACACCGTCCTCGCCACCTGGGCCCGGCTGCTCCAGGCGGTGCCGGACAGCCGCCTCATGCTCAAGGCGGCTCCGCTCGGGGACGAGGCCGTGTCCGCGGCCCTGCGGGCGCGCCTCGCCATCCATGGGATCGCCGGAGAGCGCCTGCTGCTGGAGGGGGCGTCATCACGGGCGGAATACCTGCGCGCCTACCACCGCGTCGACGTGGCGCTGGACCCGTTCCCGTTTCCTGGCGGCACCACGAGCTTCGAGGCGCTGTGGATGGGCGTGCCGGTGCTGACCCGGAAGGGCGACCGCTTCCTGTCGCGCGTCGGCGAGACCATCATGCGCAACGCCGGCTTGGCCGACTGGATCGCGGAGGACGAGGACGACTACGTCGCCAGGGCGGTCCGGGTGGCGTCGGACCTCGACCGGCTGGCACGGCTGCGACGCGACCTGCGCGCGCAGGTACTGGCGTCGCCCTTGTTCGATTCCGGACGCTTCGCCCGGCACTTCGAGGCCGCGATGTCGGGCATGTGGGCCGGACGGCGTGCCGCGGGGGCCGGGCGCTACGAGGCGCCGAGGTAGCGCGCGAACCAGGCCAGGGTGCGCCGGCGCGCGTCGGCCTGGTCCTTGGGGTCGCGCAGCCCGTGGCCCTGGCCGGCATAGACCACGAACTCGGTCGGCACGCCCAGCGTGTGCAGGGCGTGGTAGAACTCCTGCGTCTGCGGCATCGGGCACTCGACGTCGGCGTCGCCGACGAACTCGAAGGTCGGCGTCCGCACCTGGCGGATGAAGGTGATCGGCGAGGACTTGGCGTAGATCGCCGGGTCGTCGTACACCGAGGCGCCGAAGAACGGGATCATCCACTGGTCGATGCCGTTCTCGCCGTAGTAGCTCTGCCAGTCGGAGATGCCGGCGCCGGCCACCGCCGCCCGGAAGCGGTTGGTCTGGGTCACCGTCCACATCGTCATGTAGCCGCCATAGCTGTAGCCGGTCAGGCCGAGCCGGTGGTCGTCGACCGGGACGGTGCGCTCCACCGCGTCGATGCCGGTCAGGACGTCGCGCAGGTCGCCGTGGCCGAAGTCGCGCACGTTGGCGGCGGTGAAGGCCTCGCCCTGGCCGAACGAGCCGCGCGGGTTGGGCAGGAACACGCGGTAGCCGGCCCCGAGCAGGAACAGCTCCTCGCCGCGCGCGGTGAGGTAGTTCGGGATGTTGGCCGCCGACGGGCCGCCATGCACCGACACGATCATCGGCCCCCTGGCGCCGGTCATGTCGTCCGACGTGCCCTTCGGCGTCAGCAGCCAGCCCTGCACGTCGAACTGGTCGTCGCGCCAGGTGATGCTGCGCGCGGTGGCCGGCACGGTCTGGCCGGCGTTGAGTCGGGTCAGGTCATGCCATCCGCCGCTGCCGCGTACCTCCAGCTCCGGCGCCCGGGTGAAGTCCTGGTGGATCGCCGCCATGGTGCTGCCGCCGCAGGACACGCCGTAATGGCCGCGCTGCGTCGACACGCTCTCCTCGCCCGACCACAGGACCCGCTGCGCGTCCGAGCCGCCGAGCGCCAGCACCTCGTCCTTCGACCCGGCCAGCGCGGTCGCGGTCAGCCCGTCGCCGCAGGACCAGGTGAGTGCGGTGATGCTGGCGCGGATGTTCGGCACCAGGTTCTGCAGCACCGGCGGGTGCGCCGACGACGTGTCCAGCGCCAGGCGGAACGCATCGCCGCCGGTGGAGCCGAAATCGCTCATGATGCCGCCGATGAAGGCCAGCGTGCGCCCGTCCGGCGACACCACCGGGTTCGCCAGCTGCTGGCGCTGCGGCGGCGCATACAGAACCTCCGCCTGCCCGGCCTCGACCCGGTACAGCTTCGCCACCCACCAGTTGTTGTCGCCGTTGCCGTGCGCCGCGGTGGCGACGAAGCGGGCATGGCCCGGCTGCGCCGGATCGGGACGCCAGTCGTACTCGTAGACGTAAAGGTCGGCCGGCGACTCATAGCGCAGGGCGCCGTTGCGGACCGTGGCGATGCGCTGCTCGTCCTCGCTGACGCCGATCTCGCCGGTCATCTTCGCGGCGGCCTGGGTGGCGCCGGGCTCCTTGTGCGCGCCCGCCGTCGCCAGCACCGCGAGCGTCCCATCCAGCCCGTAGCGCAGGCCCTGCAGCGTGCCGTCGAACTCAAGCAGCCGGGCCAGCCCGATGCCGTCCGCCTGCACCGCGTAGACGAAGCGGTGCGACGCCTTGGGCTGCCTGAGCACGAAGGCGAGGCGGCGGCCGTCCGGCGACCAGGCCAGCGACGAGGGGACGCAGGCCGGTCCCTGGCAGGGCAGGCGCACGGCGACGGCCGGACCCTGTCCAGACGCGGGCCGGACCACGATCGACAGCGACGGGTCGACGCCCTCGTCGGCCGGCTGGTCGGCTTCCAACGTCGCCACCCGGCTCCCGTCCGGCGACGCCGCCGCCTGGACGAACAGGTGCAGCGGCCGCGGTGCCGCGAACGCGGTCCCGGCCAGGAGGAACGACAACACGGACAGGCGGGCGGCGGTGATCATGCGGCGCACCATGCCGCCTGACCGCCCGCCGGTCGAGGGGGCGCCTCGGTCGCGCGGATTGGGGAAGAGCGACGGCAGGGATTGGCAGCGGGTGGACGGAGCGGAGGCGGCGATCGGACCGAACCTTGGATTCACGTTGCCCGGCGTATCGAATAAATGGCAGAAGTTAGCTAATTTTAGATAGCTCTGGCTCCAGAGCTTCGTTACAGTTTTGGACCGTTCGGAGCCTCCAGATGCGTCTGTCTTGCTTCCTGACCGCTCTTGCAATTAATACAACCGCCTTCGCCTTTGCCGCCCGTGCAGACATCGTCGAGGTCGTGCACCAAGGTGTCGCCTGCACGTCCGCCGACGCGCTGGCCACGCTTACTCTACCCGATGGTAGCAGCCGAAGTAGCGCACTTGGTACTCCGTCGAGGTATGCCATTATTGCTTCTCAAGGGGGCTGCGTCCCGCTGTCTCTGGGAGTTCGGATGGAGACGACTGCAATAAAGCACCGGACGGACGTGGTGTCGTGGGACCCTGACGGCCAAGGCGTCAGATCGTTCTGGATACCAAAGATTGACGTGCAGACTAGCGGCGCACCGTCCTCTGCAACTTTAGCCGCGCCTCCTTCATCTTCTCCCCTTGCTCCAGCAGAGACGGCAAGCCCAGGCAACCTTTCAGTAACTGGCTTGACCCCTGGGATGAGTGTCGCAGACGTGAAAAGTAGACTTGGAACCGCCTATGTGGCGGAGGACGTTCCTTCTTCGGATGTGCACCTACATTCGCTTCATGCTTTGAAGAATGACAAGTCGGAAGCATATGTTGCTGCCTTTGCCAACGATAAACTTTGGTATGTTCGGCATGAAGTAGAGTTCAGTCCTGGAAATGAACCAAACTTCGACACCCTGTTGTCACAGCTATCTGCCAAGTACGGTCCCCCCACCTTTCCCTATGTATACGAAGGGCCCGCGATAGGCCCTGGTTTGCTAACTGACAGGGTGTACTGGGTTTTCGATAGCCACCAGATCCCAGAGAAAAAGATCCACGATTCTTCACACCCCGCTATTTCACAGGCGGAATGCCGAAACAACTCAATGTATGCTGGTGTTCCCGTACCTAATGAATCGGAGGGGAGTCTTGATATCCCAACTCAATTTTCGTCTGCGTGTTCCGCTGAGGTAGGAGCCTATCTCGCCCATGATCCTGATAATACAAGGCTGATCAAATACTTGGGTGTCGTGATGTCTGATAGCCAGTCTATGTACCGATATCTGATGGAGCAGAAACGAGTACAAGAGTTGCAAGATCAAAAGAACGCAGAAAGTGCAAAGAGCGTCAAAGCGCCACTTTAAGTGTGCTGATCGCTGATGCGGACCTGCCGTTGACTATCGTCGGCGACAGCTTGGCTGCAACCAGAAGCTCCCGCCGATACCAGCAGCGCGTGAACCAGTCTTCTCATCGTCTTCTACAGACAATCGAACGACATCCAACGCCGACTTCTCATACCCGTAATGTCATACTCCGTGGAGTCCACTTCCGGATCACGGCCATCGCTGGTGGCGCATTGAGCATCGTAGTTGGCGAGCTGGCGTGCCGGCAGGTCGGTCAGGCAGGCAGGCTGACTCTCTTCAGGAACGCCGGGGCCGTGATGATGCTGGTGTCGCGCCAGGGATCCATCGAAAGCAGGTCCTGATCGCTGGACACGATCACCTCGGCCCTGGCGGCAAGCGCCAGCTCAAGGCAGATGTCGTCCTCAGGATCACGATAGTCCCGCAACCCGGTCCGACGGCTCGAACCAGGACGCGGCCACCGTGAGCAGGCCGAGGATCTGGTCGACTGTCCCGAGGGAGATCGAACGGCGGAACTTGGGCCGCTTCAAGACCTCGGAAATTCACCGAAAGCAGCCTCCGACAACGCCACTTGGTGACCACGGGTAGCCTCGACCAACGGGCGGCGCGGGATACCGTCAGGACGCAAAGCCGCCCCGACTAATGTCGAGGCATCGAAGACGACGACGCTCAGCCTTGTGGCTACGAAGCTCGGCGTCGATGTCGGAGTCGGTCAGTCGTGCATCCCTGGCTGCCGCGGAGGTGCGCTCGAGCAGCTCGCCGAGGCGCTCGGCAAGGTCGGACCGGGATTGCGTGAGCACCTGCTCGACCAGAACGCCGACCTGTCGTGCGCGGCCGGGATCGCCCGCCAGGACACGGGCGGCTTCTTCCGACACGGGAATCTCGACGGTACGGGTTACGGTCACGGCAGCCTCCATACCGCTACCTTATACGTGTTGAAGCCTCCGGCGCCAGGAAGACGACCATCCTGCGATGCGCTGGCCCTTGCCGGACGGCCTCGGAATCGTCCCTCAGCGCTTGGTGCTGGTCGCCACGTCCAGCCACACCGCCAGCAGCAGGATCAGGCCCTTCACGATCATCTGCCAGAAGGTGTCGACGCCCAGCATCGACATGCCGTTGTCCAGGGTGGCGATGATCAGCGCGCCGATCAGCGCCCCGAACACGGTGCCGGCACCCCCGCGCATGGAGGTGCCGCCGATGATGCAGGCGGCGATCGCGTCCAGCTCCTGCCCGGTGCCGGCAGACGGCGACCCCGCCGCCAAGCGCGCGGTGGTGGCGATCCCGGCCAGCGCCGCCATCGCGCCCATCAGCATGAACACCAGCAGCTTGACCACCTGAACGTTGACGCCGGACAGACGCGTCGCCTCCAGGTTGCCGCCCACCGCGTAGATCCGGCGGCCGAACACGGTGCGCCTGGCCATCACCGTGAACAGCCCCAGCAGCACCAGCACGATCAGCACCGGCAGCGGCACGCCGCGATAGGCGTCCAGGATGGCGAAGAAGCCCGCGATCACCACCGCGGCCACCGCGAGCTTGCCCAGGTCGACACCGAGGGCTGGCACCGGCAGGCCGTACTCCGCCCGCTTGGTGCGGCTGCGCAGGGCGGAAAAGGCGAGCACCGCGAACACCAGCACGCCGAGCGCGTAGCCGGCGACGTCCGGCAGGTAGCTCTGGCTCACCGCGATCAGCGCCGTCGACACCGGGGCGATGGTGACGCCGCCGGTCAACCCCAGCACCACGCCGCGGAACGCCAGGAACCCGGCCAGGGTGACGATGAAGGACGGCACGCGCAGGAACGCCACCCAGTAGCCGTTGAACGCGCCGACCATCGCGCCGAGCAGCATCACCAGCGGGATGTTGACGAACAGCGGCAGGTGGTAGGTGACGTCGAAGATCGCGGCCAGCCCGCCGGTCAGCCCGAGCAGCGATCCCACCGACAGGTCGATCTCGCCGGAGATGATGACGAACACCATCCCGGACGCCACCATGCCGTTGATCGCCATCTGGCGCAGCAGGTTCGACAGGTTGCGCGCGGTGAGGAAGTCGCCCTGGGTCAGCTCGGTGAACAGCGCCCAGATGATGGCGATGGCGACCACCAGGGCCAGGATCTTGTAGCGCGCGAAGGCGCCCTTGAAGTGCTCGAGCTTGAGGGTGCGCCGCCGCTCGCCCTGGGCGGCTGCGATTGCGTCCGGGCCCGGGACGATGGAGGTGGTCTCGGTCATGATCGGGCGTTCCCCCTCAGGCGGCGCGACGCAGCGGCGTGATCGCCGCCGTCAGGATCTGCTCCTGGGTCAAGGTGTCGTCGTTGATGAAGTCGCCGCGCAGCTCGCCCTCGCCGATCACCAGCACCCGGTCGCTGATGCCCAGCACCTCGGGCAGCTCCGACGACACCATGATGATCGACATGCCCTCACGCACCAGCGAGAACATCAGGCGGTAGATCTCGTACTTGGCGCCGACGTCGACGCCGCGGGTCGGCTCGTCCAGGATCAGCACGCGGGGCTTGGGCTCCAGCATCTTGGAGATCACCGCCTTCTGCTGGTTGCCGCCGGACAGGTTGGAGATCGGCAGCACCGGGCTCGCGGTCTTGATGCGCAACCGCTTGATCGCCTCGCCGATGGTGGAGAACTCCCGGTGCTCGTCGATCAGGCCGTAACCGGTGAACTGGTCCAGCACCGACAGGGTGATGTTGTAGCCGACGCCGAGCCCCGGCACGATGCCGTGCGCCTTGCGGTCCTCCGGCACCATGCACAGGCCCTGGCGCACCGCCTCCTGGGGCGTGCGCACGTGGATGCGCTTGCCGTCGAGCCGGACCTCGCCGGAGTGCGGCCCGCGATACGCGCCGAACAGGGCGCTGACCATCTCGGTGCGGCCGGCGCCGACCAGGCCGGCGACGCCGAGGATCTCGCCCTTCCGCAGCGAGAACGACACGTTGTCGACGCGCTTCCTTTCCCGGTTCTCCGGGTCCAGGCAGGTGATGCCGACCGCCTCGAACACCACCTCGCCGATCGGGTGCTCCTCGCGCGGGAACAGGTTGGTCATGTCGCGCCCGACCATCATGCGGATGATGTCGCCGGTGGTCATGTCGCGCATCGGCGCGTCGCCGATGTAGCGGCCGTCGCGGATCACCGTGACGGTGTCGGCGATCTCCTCGATCTCCTCCAGCTTGTGCGAGATGTAGACGCAGGCCGTGCCGCGCGCCTTGAGGTCCCGGACCAGGCGCAGCAGGATCGCGGTCTCGGACTTGGTCAGCGACGAGGTCGGCTCGTCCAGGATCAGCAGCCGGGCGTTCTTGCTCAGCGCCTTGGCGATCTCGATCAGCTGCTGCTCGCCGCCGGCGTAGTTCGACACCGGCATCGCCGCGTTGATGTGGCCCATGCGCAGGCTGGCCAGCAGCTTCGACGCCTCGATCACCATGCGGTCGAAGTCGATCAGCCCGCCCCGCGCACGCGGCTCGCGGCCGAGGAAGATGTTCTCCGCCACCGAAAGCTGCGGGATCAGCATCAGCTCCTGGTGGATGATGACGATGCCGACATCCTCGCTCTCGCGGATGGAGGCGCAGCGCAGCTCGCGGCCCTCCCACAGGATGCTGCCGCCCCAGGTGCCGTACGGATAGACCGCCGACAGCACCTTCATCATCGTCGACTTGCCGGCGCCGTTCTCGCCGCACAGGCCGACGCACTCGCCCGGCCGGACGCGCAGGTCGATGCCGTCCAGCGCCTTGACGCCGGAGAAGTCCTTGGTGATGCCCCGCATCTCCAGCAAGTACTCGGACATCGTCCCAACCCTCCGGAGTCCAGGAAAGGCGTCGGGACCGGACCGCGCGTGGCGATCCGGTCCGCGTGGCAGGCCCGGCCCGGCGCTACTGGCCGCTGATCTGCGCCTGGGTGAAGTAGCCGTCGGTGACCAGGCGGTTGACGTTGCTCTTGGTGAGCGGGATCGGGGTCAGCAGGATGGTGTCGACGTCCTTCTGCCCGTTGTTGATCTTGCTGTTGTAGGTCGGCGTCTCGCCCCTGGCGAGCTGCACCGCCATCTTCGCCGCCGTGCTGGCGATCAGCTTCAGCGGCTTGTAGACGGTCATGGTCTGGGTGCCCTTCTCGATCCGCTGTGCTGCGGCGAGGTCGGCATCCTGGCCCGACACGGCGGTCTTGCCGGCCAGCCCCTGCGCCGCCAGCGCCTGGATCGCGCCGCCGGCGAGCGCGTCGTTGGAGGCGACGATGCCCTGGATGTCGTTGTGGTTGGCGGTGAGGGCGTTCTCGGTGTCGGACAGCGCGGTGGTGGCGCTCCATTCCGGCACGAACTGCGAGCCGACCACCTTGATCTTGTTGCTGTCGATCAGCGGCTGCAGCACCTCCATCTGGCCCTGGCGCAGCAGCTTGGAGTTGTTGTCGGTGGGCGCACCGCCGAGCAGGTAGTAGTTGCCGGTGGGAGCGGCGTTCACCACGCCCTGCGCCTGCATGTGGCCGACGCGCACGTTGTCGAACGACACGTAGGCGTCGATGTTGGAATCCAGGATCAGCCGGTCGTAGGAGATGATCTTGATGCCGGCCTGCTTGGCCTCGTTGATGACGTTGCCGAGCACCTTGCCGTTGAACGGCACGATCACGATCACGTCCATGCCGCGCGAGATCAGGTTCTCGATCTGCGCGTTCTGCCGGCTTTCGCTGGCATCCGCGGACTGGACGTTGACGGTGGCGCCAAGCGCCTTGGCGGCGGCGATGAAGTAGTCGCGGTCATGCGCCCAGCGCTCCAGGCGCAGGTCGTCGATCGAGAAGCCGATCTTGGGATGCGCCGCGTTGGCGTGGGCCGCGGCCGGCACGAGGGCGGCCAGGCCCAGCGACAGGGCGGCGCCGGCGAGCAGGCGACGCGTGAGGCCCGAGCCGCCGAACGCGATCCGGTTGGGAAGATGCGACACGAATGATTCCTCCGTTGCGCCGAGCCTTGCCCAAGGAAGCCTGGACAGGCCGGTCGATTGCCGCTGCCGGCGGCCGCACGGCCGCCGCGTCATCGACATTGGCGCAACGAAAGCAAATTGCGGCACGTAAGGCAAGAGGAGGCTCCAGACCGGCGACGCGGCCGGTCGCCGCGGCGCCTTCGTTCCGGACAAATGCCGCGGCGGCGACCAAAAGATCACCGTGCCGGGCGGCATCACGCCGCACATAATTGTTGCGCCGCAGCAAGTTGGCCGGTTCCTGGCGGGCCACCTGGCCTGCCCGCGTCCGCTGCCGGACCGGCACCGGCGTTTTTGATTGACGTGCCTCAGGAGCGGGCCCTATGTCCGCATCGGGGAGACGGCATGCCCAAGGTCACCGTATTCGAGGTCGCAGCCTCTGCCGGCGTCAGCCTGGCCACGGTCGACCGGGTGCTGAACGGACGCAAGGGCGTCCGCCCGGCCACGGTGGAGCGGGTGCAGGCGGCGATCGGCCGGCTCGGGTTCCGGCGCGACGCGTTCGCCGCCGGGCTGGCGACGCAGCGGCGCGAACGCTACCTGTTCGTGCTGCCCGGGCGCGGCACCAACAGCTTCATGAACGCGCTGCACGACACCATCGCCGCCGCCGCCGCGGTGCTGGCGGACCAGCGCGTGCTGGTGCGCACCCTCGACTACACGGCCCTCGACGACACCGCACTCGCCGCCCTGCTGTCGTCGCTCGACGGCGCCGGGTGCGATGGGGTGGCGGTGGTCGCGGTGGAGTCGCCGCCGGTGCGGCACGAGATCGACCGGCTGGTCGAGAAGGGCATGCCGGTCGTCACCCTGGTGTCCGACGTGTCGCCGTCGCGGCGGAGCCTGTTCCTGGGCATCGACAACAAGGCCGCCGGCCGTGTGGCCGCATCCCTGATCGGCCGCATGACGGGCGCCCACATGACGGGTACCCAGACGGCAGGCACCCAGGCGGCAGGCATCGGGCGCGGCAGCATCGGCCTGGTGGTCGGCCGGATGACGCTGCACGACCATGCCGACCGCAGGCTCGGCTTCGAGCAGGTGCTGCGCCGCGAGTTCCCCCACCTCACCCTGCTGCCGACGATCGAGGGCCGCGACGACAGCGCGGTGACCGGGCCGCTCGCGGCACGCATGCTGCGCCGGCATCCGGACCTGGTCGGGATCTACAGCGCCGGCGCCGGCAACCGCGGCATCATCGCCGCCCTGCGTGCCGACGGGCGCCTGCCTGCTCCGGTGGTGGTGGCGCACGAGCTCACCGCGCATGCGCGCGACGCGCTGCTGTCCGGGACCTTCACCGCGGTGCTGCACCAGGACCAGGAGCAGGAGGTCGAGAATGCGATCGCGGCACTGCGCGCCCTGGCGCGCGCGGAGGCCGCGTTCCTGCCCAGGCCGGTGCGTACCCAGATCTTCCTTCGCGACAACGTCCCCTGAGGGCGACCGCGACTACCCGAAAGAGCCCGTCATGGTCACCACCACCCTGTTCAGCGACCTCGACACGGTCCGCTTCAACGGTCCCGACAGCGACGATCCGCTTGCCTACCGCTACTACGACGCCGACCGCGTGGTGCTGGGCCGTCCGCTCCGCGACCACCTGCGCTTCGCGGTGGCGTACTGGCACAGCCTGGCGATGAACGGCAGCGACCCGTTCGGAGCACCCACGCTGCACCGTCCGTGGATGCGCAACCCGGACCCGATGCAGGGTGCCCGCGACAAGGCCGACGCCGCGTTCGACCTGTTCCGCGTGCTCGACGTGCCGTTCTACACCTTCCACGACCGCGACGTGGCACCCGACGGCGACGACCTCAACACCGCGCTCCGCAACTTCCGCGAGATGGTCGACTATCTCGGCCTGAAGATGCAGGACTCCAGCACCAGGCTGCTGTGGGGCACGGCCAACCTGTTCAGCCATCCGCGGTTCATGGCCGGTGCGGCGACCAACCCCGATCCCGACGTGTTCGCCTTCAGTGCCGCCACGGTGAAGCACTGCATGGACGCGACGCTGGCGCTCGGCGGCGACAACTACGTGCTGTGGGGCGGCCGCGAGGGCTACGAGACGCTGCTCAACACCGACCTGACCCGCGAGGTCGACCAGCTCGGCCGGTTCGTGTCGCTGGTGGTCGAGTACAAGCACAGGATCGGCTTCAAGGGGCAGATCCTGATCGAGCCGAAGCCGAAGGAGCCGACCGCGCACCAGTACGACTTCGACACCGCGACGGTGTACGGCTTCCTCCGCCGCTACGGCCTCGAGCACGAGGTCAAGCTCAACCTGGAGGCCAACCACGCGCTGCTGGCCGGGCACAGCTTCGAGCACGAGATCGCCACCGCGGCGAGCCTCGGCATCCTGGGCTCGCTCGACCTCAACCGCGGCGACCCGCTGCTGGGCTGGGACACCGACCAGTTCCCGAACAGCCTGCAGGACACCGCGATGGCGCTGTACCACGTCATCAAGGCCGGCGGCCTCGGCCTCGGCGGCTGCAACTTCGACGCCAAGATCCGGCGCCAGTCGATCGACCCGGCGGACCTGGTGCACGCCCATGTCGGCGCCATCGACCATTGCGCCCGCGCCTTCCTGATCGCGGCCCGCATGGTGGAGGACGGGCGGCTGGAGCAGGCGCTGAAGGACCGCTATGCCGGCTGGGACAGCGACGCCGCACGCGACATGCTGGGCGGCGGGCAGACGCTGGAGACCATCGCCGCCCGTGCGGAGGAGCAGAACCTGTCGCCGCAGCCGCGCTCCGGCGGCCAGGAGCGGCTGGAGAACCTGGTCGGCCGCTTCTTCTGACACACCGGAACCGATCGGTTGTCGGGCGCCGCCTGGCACCCGGTCGGACGGCACCGGCTGGCCTTCCGTTCGTGTCGCGCAGCGGCTGCCGCGTCAGCAACCGGGCGTGGCATTCCTTCCTGCCGTCACGCTGCCTTCAGCGGCTCGATCCCGGACACGTCGGTGTCCCGCTCGGCCTTCCAAAGGTCGTGCGCCGCCTGCATCCGCACCCATAATCCCGGCACGTTGCCGAACAGCTTTCCGAGGCGGACCGCGACCTGTGGCGTGACTGGCTGGCGCTGGGCCAGGATGTCGAACAGCGTTTGCCGCGAGATGCCGAGCAGCCGCGCGATCTCCGCCTTGCTCTTGCCGATGGCAGGAATGACGTCCTCGGCCAGCAGTTCACCTGGATGAGTCGGAACGATCGAGCCGTGGCGGGTCGGCGTTTCAGCCATGGTAGTCCTCCAGGTCAACATCTGTGGCGTCACCCTCCTTCCAATCGAAGGTCAGACGCCAGTTGCGGGAAATCGTGATCGAGAACCGGCCGTTCATGTCGCCGGTCAGCGCGTGGAAGCCGTAGCTTGGCAGGTCAAGGTCAGCCGGCTCCGACGCCTGATCGAGCGCTGCCATCGCCCGCCGCACCTTGGCACGCCAATCGGCACGAAGCGCGCCCTCATCGTTCTTCGTCCAATAGCGCTTGAGCGCCTTGCTGCGGATGCTTCCTATCCACAACCGCTAGCAAGGCAGCGCCTGTCGTACGTCAACTTCTGCCTTACCTGGGAGTAAGGTCATGCGTGATCGACAACATGTCCGAACTCGTGGGCATCAGGCCGCCGGCTTGAGCTCGGTCTTGATCCAGCCGGGCTGGCGGGTGTCGAACGCCGCGTACGCCGAGATCACGTCCGACATCGGCTCGACCTTGGTCAGCACGGCGGTCGGATCGATCAGTCCCGTCCGCACCATCTCGACCAGCCGGGGGATGTAGGCGTGGTGGTTGCAGTTCCCCATCCGGATCGTCAGGTTCTTGTTCATGGCGATGCCGATCGGGAAGGTTTCGGCCGACGGCGGATACACGCCGATGATGCCGAGCGTGCCGGCCTTGGCCAGCGACGCGATCGCCCACTCCACCGCCTGGGTCGGCGCGTCGCCGGGCACCCAGTGCCCGTCATGGCTGTGCTGTTCCGGCGCCACCTGCTTCACCTCGGCCGCGAACTTGTCCGCCTTTTCCTCCGCCTCCTTCGCGGCCGGCCCGCCATGCGCGTGCTGGGAGTCGACGCCGACCGCGTCGATCGCCCGGTCGGCGCCGATCCCGCCGGTCAGCGTCATGATGGTCTGCACCGGATCCTCCCTGGAGAAGTCGACCGGGAACGCGCCCTGACGGCGCGCCATCGCCAGCCGGTCGGCGTGCTGGTCCACCGCGATCACCCGCCCCGCCCCCTGCAGCAGCGCGCTGGCGATGGCGAACTGGCCGACCGGGCCGCAGCCGAACACGGTCACCGTGTCGCCCGGCGTCACCTCGGCGAGCAGCGCGCCGAACCAGCCGGTCGGGAAGATGTCGCTGAGCAGGATCGCCTGGTCGTCGCTGACCTGGTCCGGCAGCCTGACCAGCGTGTTGGACGCGAACGGGATCCGCGCCCGCTCCGCCTGCAGCCCGTTCACCGGCCCGGTGGTCGCGGGGCCGCCGAAGAAGCTGGTGCCGGCGGACGGACCGTTGGGGTTGGCGTTGTCGCACTGCGCGGTGTCGCCGGCGCGGCAGTAGGAGCAGACGCCGCAGGACACGGTGGAGCACACCACCACCCGGTCGCCGACCTCGAAGTTGCGCACCTGGTCGCCCAGCGCCTCGACCACGCCGACGCCTTCGTGACCGAGGATGGTGCCGGGCTTCATGCCGCTCACCGTGCCGCGGACGAAGTGCAGGTCGGTGCCGCAGATGGCGGACGCGGTCAGGCGGACCACCGCGTCGGTCGGCGCCTCGATCACCGGATCGGGCACCTCGTCGAGGCGGATGTCGCCGATGCCGTGCCAGACCAGTGCCTTCATGGGAACGTTCCTCAGTGTCCGGTAGGGACGCCGCTGCAACGCCGGAGCGGCGCGCCCGATCGGCAGGAAACCGGGCCGACCGATAACGATGCCGCGCCACCCTGCACCGGCGGCGGTCACTCCGGCGGCAGGGCGCGTGCCCAGTCGCGCAGGTCCTCCACGAACAGGTCCGGCGCCTCCATCGCGGCGAAGTGCCCGCCGCGCGGCGGCTCCGTCCAGCGCGTCACGGCATAGCCGCGCTCCACCCAGGAGCGCGGCGGCATCGGCGAGCGCGGATCCGGATAGGCCGCGAACGCGGTGGGGACGGTCACCCGTCGGCCCGGCGGCATCCGGCGCACGCCCTCCGCCTCGGCGGCCGCGTAGTACCACGCGGCGGTCGGGAAGGCGTCGTTGGCGACGTAGATCAGGAGGTTGGTCAGCAGCCGGTCGCGGGGGAACACCGTCTCGAACGGTCGCTCGCGCAGGTCGGACCAGTCGTGAAACCGCTCCACGATCCAGGCGGCCTGCGCCGCGGGGTTGTCGGCGATGGCGTAGGCCAGCGACGACGGGCGGGTCCGTTGCAGCTGGGCATAGGCCCCGAGCGCCTGTTGCGAGGCGTCGAACGCTGCCTTCCACGCCTTTTCCGCATCGGTCTCCGGCTCCGCGTCCGGCTGCACCAGCAGGTAGTTGAGGTGGATGGCGCGGACGGAGCCGGCATGCTCCAGCGCCAGCCAGGCGCTGACGCCGGCACCCCAGTCGCCGCCCTGGGCGAGGTAGCGCCCGTAGCCGAGGTCGCGCATCAGGCGGTCGAACAGCCGGGCGGTGGTTCGCGCGCCGATCGGCGTGGGCGGCTTGCCCGAGAAGCCGAAGCCGGGCAGCGAGGGGATCACGAGGTCGAACGCATCCTCGGCACGGCCGCCGTGGCGGGACGGAAACGCCAGCGGCTCGGCCACCTGCCAGAACTCGTAGACCGAGCCCGGCCAGCCATGGGTGAGCAGGAGCGGCCGGCGTCCTTCCGCCTCGCCGACGAGATGGACGGCGTGGAGGTCGATATCCTCCACCCGGTGCAGCACCTGGGGGAAGCGGTTCAGCTCGGCCTCCGCGGCGCGTGCGTCGAAACCCTCCGCCCAGTAGGCGCACAGGTCGCGCAGGAACCCGGGATCGCAGCCGTAGCGCCATCCGGCCTGCTCGGGCGTCCGCGGAACGCGATACTCGCGCACGCGCCCGCGGATGCGGTCCAGCGTCGCGTCGTCCCAGGCCACGGTGAACGGTTGCATGCCGGTTCTCCCAGGTTCCACGTGCCGGCTGCGGCACCCGGATGGACGCAACTCCCCAAACCGCGCCGGGTTGAACGGCAGACGCCAAGGAAGGACCAGCGATGAGCAAGCACGAGGGCAGCGACCGGATCACCAGCCACGGCACGGTCAAGGGCCATCATGCCAGTCCGGAAGACAACGTTCCGGAGGGCGGCCCGGCCCCGGCGCCGACCGAGGGCCAGGGCGCTGCCAAGGGTGCGGCCTCCAAGGCCGCCGTCGAGGGCGCGGTCGCGGGCGACGACACCAGCACCGCCACCGCCGGCAGGCTGGAAAAGGAGCACGCGGCAGGCGTGGGGGCGGAGAAGACGCAAAGTGGCCGCGGCCACCGCAAGCACGAGGGCTAGGGCGCAGCCTGCCTGGCCTGAACAGCGTTCATCTGAACATCGTTCAAAGGAACGACACCGGGTCGACGTCGATGTCGACCTCCACCGAGCGTGGCACCGATGGCGCCAGGGTGCGCCAGGCGGCCATCCAGTGGCGCAGGATGGGCTGCACCGCCACCTCGCGCCGGGTGCGCAGCAGCAGGCGTCGGCGGTGCCGGCCGCGCAGGATCGCCAGCGGCGCCGGCGCCGGGCCCAGCACCTGGAGTCCCTCTCCTGACGGCGCGCTGCGGCCGAGCGCCGCCGCCGCCTGGTCCGCCGCCTCGGCGGTGTCGGCGCTGACGATCAGCGCCGCCAGCCGGCCGAAGGGGGGCCATTGGCCGGGGCGGCGCTGCTCGGCCTCCTTCTCCATGAAGCGGGCGAAGTCGCCGGCGACCAGGGCCTGCATCACCGGATGCTCCGGGCTGTAGGTCTGCAGCAGCACCCGGCCCGGCTGCTCGGCGCGTCCGGCGCGGCCCGCTACCTGGTGCAGCAGCTGCACGGTGCGCTCGGCGGCGCGCAGGTCGCCTCCGGCGAGGCCCAGGTCGGCGTCGACCACGCCGACCAGGGTCAGGCCGGGGAAGTGCCAGCCCTTGGCGACGATCTGGGTGCCGATCACCAGGTCGACCTCGCGCTCGGCGATGCGTCGCACCGCCTCGGCGGCGGCGTTCGGGCCAGGCAGGGTGTCGCTGGCCATCACCAGGATGCGGGCGTCGGGAAAGGTGGCGCGGGCCTCCTCGGTGATCCGCTCCACGCCGGGGCCGATCGGGGTCAAACTGTTCTCGGCGCGGCAGGACGGGCAGTGCACCGGCACCGCCTCGGTGTGGCCGCAATGGTGGCAGGCGAGCTGTCGCCGGGCGCGGTGCTCGACCAGCCAGGCGGTGCAGTTCGGGCACGAGATGCGGTGGCCGCAGGCGCGGCACAGCGTGAGCGGCGCGTAGCCGCGGCGGTTGAGGAACAGCATCGCCTGCTCGTCGCGGTGCAGGGTGGCGGCCACCGCCTCGATCAGCGGCGGCGACAGGAAGCGGCCGCGCTCGGGCGGATGGTCGCGCAGGTCGACCGACGCCACCTCCGGCATGCGGGCGCCGTTGTGGCGCACGGCGAGGGAGTACCGGCGGTAGCGGCCAGTCTCGACGTTGGACAGGGTCTCCAGGCTGGGGGTGGCCGAGACCAGCAGCACCGGCGCCCGGGCCAGGCGCGCCCGCACCACCGCCATGTCGCGGGCGTGGTAGGTGACCCCGTCCTCCTGCTTGAACGCGGTCTCGTGCTCCTCGTCGACGATCACCAGGCCGAGGTCGGGGAACGGCAGGAACAGCGCCGAGCGGGCGCCCACCACCACCGGCGCCTCGCCGCCGGCGACCGCGCGCCAGGTGATGCGCCGCCGCTTGGAGCCGAGGTCGGAATGCCACACCGCCGGCTCCACCCCGAACCGGCGCTGGAAGCGCTGCAGCCATTGCGAGGACAGCGCGATCTCCGGCAGCAGCACCAGCGCCTGACGCCCTTCCGCCAGGCAGGCCGCCACCGCTTCCAGGTAGGTCTCGGTCTTGCCGGAGCCGGTGACGCCGTCGAGCAGGGCGGCCTGGAACCGGCGCGCCTGCACCAGGCCGCGCAGCTGCGACGCCACGCCGTCCTGGTCCGGAGACAGGACCGGCCCGACATGGTCCGGATCCGGCCGGCCGAACGGCGAGGCGGCGGCGATCTCCTGCTCGCGCAGCAGCCCGGCCTCCGCCATGCCGCGCACCACCCCCGTGCCGACCCCGGCCAGACGGGCGAGCTCCGCGGTGCCGCGCGGCACGCCGTCGGCCAGCGCCTGCAGCACGCGCGAGCGTGCCGGGGTGGACCGGACCGTGACCGAGTTGCTGCCGGAGCGGACCCAGCCGGTGGTGAGCGGCAGCGCCTGCGCGGCGTTGACCCGAAGCGCCATCGCCAGCACCAGGCCGGGCGGGGTCAGGGTGTAGCCGGCGACCCAGTCGACGAAGCGGCGCAGGCTCGCCGGCATCCGCGGCACGTCGAGCAGGGCGGAGACCGGCTTCAGCTTGGCGTCCGGCACCGGCGCGGCGCCGGGCGTGGCGAGGTCGGCCGGCAGCCCGTCCGGAGGATCCCACACCACCCCCACCTCGGCCCGCCGGTTCAGCGGCACCAGCACCACGTCGCCCGGCTGCAGCGCCAGGGCGGCGGGGGACGCGTAGTCGAACGCGCCGGCGAACGGATAGGGCAGCAGCACCGGAACCCGTCCGGTGACGGGATGGGGAACGACGGAGCGGGAATCACGGCGGCTTGCCGATGCGGCCGGGACGTCTAAGCTCGGGGGCGTGATACGCGTGACGGGCAGATCTGCATCCAGTGCGGCCGGTTCCCTGCAGAATGGGAGCGAGCGGCACGATGGACAATGAGAGCGGCTCCGTGCGCGACACCGAGGAGGACCGGGTCGCGCGCTTCCTGGCCGAGAACCCCGACTGGCTGGCGACGCAGACCGATCTCTACGAGGTGCTGTCGCCGCCCAGGCGGGTGCATGGCGACACCCTGGCCGACCACATGGCGGCGATGATCGACGCGGCGCGGCAGCAGGCGGCCAGCATGACCGCACGGGCCGAAACGGTGCTGCAGGCCGGCCGTGCGGCGCTCGGGCTGGCGGACCGGGTGCGCGAGGCGGTGCTGGCGCTGATCCGGGCGACGGACCTGGGCGAGTGCGTCGCCTGCGACCTGCCGCGCCTGCTCGGCATCGACTCCGCCCTGCTCTGGGTCGAGGGGCCGGCGCGCGGCCTGTCCGAGCGGCTGATGGCGCGCAGCTTCCCGTCCGGCACGGTGGTGCGCCTGCTCGGGCGGCGCGACGTGCGGGTCAGGATCGCGCCGTTCGATGCCGGGTCGCTGCACGGCGAGGCGGCTCCCCTCGCCGCGCACGACGCGCTGCTCCGCGTGAGCGTGCGGGACCAGCCGCCGATGCTGCTGGCGCTGGCGAGCCGGGACGCGCAGGTGCTGCAGGACGGGCTGCCGGCCAGCGTGACCGGCGGCACCGCCGGCGGCGGCGGAGTGGCGGCGCTGGCGTTCCTGGGTGCGGCGCTGGCGGCGCGGATCGAGAGCCTCGCGTGAGCGGCGGCGGCACCCTGTCCGGCACCGCGCTGCTGGACCAGTTCCTCGGCTGGCTGTGCGACGAGAAGCGGGCCAGCGCCCTGACGGTCATCGCGTATCGCGGCGACGTCGGCCGGTTCCTGCGCTTCCTCACGCTCCACCTCGGCGCGGAGCCGGACCTTTCGGCGCTGGCCGCGCTGCGCCAGGCGGACTTCCGCGCCTGGCTGGCGGAGGAGGCGCGCGACGCGGCAGCACGGAGCGACTACGCGCGGGACAAGGCGAACCGCACCCGGGTGCGCCGCATGTCGGCGGTGCGCAGCTTCTTCCGCTACCTGTCGCGCCGCCACGGCATCGACAACGCGGCACCCGGGCTGATGGCCTCGCCGCGGGTGCGTGTGCCGCTGCCGCGGCCGCTGCCGGTGGGGGCTGCCCTGGCGGCACCGGCGGGGATCGCCGCGCTGGCGCATACCGGGCTGGCGGAGCACCGCGACGGCGCCCTGTTCACCCTGCTCTACGGCGCCGGCCTGCGCATCGGCGAGGCGCTGGCGCTGGACCTGCGCGACCTGCCGCGCGCGTCGGCCGAGGGCGCGGTGCTGCGTGTGCGCGGCAAGGGGAACAAGGAACGGCTGGTGCCGCTGCTGCCGGCGGTGCTGTCGGCGCTGCAGCACTGGGCCAACCGGCATCCCGACCCGGCGCCGGACTCGCCGCTGTTCCCGGGCGTGCGCGGCGGCCGGCTCGACCCGGCGGTGGCGCAGAAGGCGATGCGCGACTACCGGCGCCTGGCCGGGCTGCCGGAGCACGCCACGCCGCACGCGCTGCGGCATTCCTTCGCCACCCACCTGCTGGAGAACGGCGCCGACCTGCGCTCGATCCAGGAGCTGCTCGGCCACGCGAGCCTGTCCACCACCCAGCGCTACACCCTGGCCGACGAGGCGCACCTGATCGAGGTGTGGCGCCGCACCCATCCCCGGGCCAGGCTGCCGGCACCGGCGGAGGAGCGCGCGGATGGCAGCTGACGGGATGCGGGTCCGGTCGCTCTACCCGCCGGTCGAGCCGTACGCGAGCGGCATGATGGAGGCCGGCGACGGCCATTCGGTTTACTGGGAGCTGTGCGGCAACCCGCGCGGCACGCCGGTGGTGTTCCTGCACGGCGGCCCCGGCGGCGGCTGCTCCCCGCTGCAGCGGCGGCTGTTCGACCCCAGGCGCTACCGCATCCTGCTGTTCGACCAGCGCGGCTGCGGCCGGTCGCGGCCGCACGCCTCGCTGGAGGCCAACACCACCTGGCACCTGGTGGCCGACATCGAGCGGCTGCGGCAGATGACCGGCGTGCCGGCCTGGCTGGTGTTCGGCGGCTCCTGGGGCAGCACCCTGGCGCTGGCCTACGCGCAGGCGCACCCGGAGCGCGCCACCGGGCTGATCCTGCGCGGCATCTTCGGCATGCGCCGTGCCGAGCTGTCCTGGTACTACCAGGAGGGTGCCTCCTGGCTGTTCCCGGACAAGTGGGAGCGGTTCCTCGCACCCATCCCGGAGGCCGAGCGGGGGAACCTGATCGCGGCCTACCGCCGGCGCCTGGTCGGCGACGACGCGGCGGCGCGGCTCCAAGCGGCGCGGGCCTGGAGCCTGTGGGAGGGCGAGACCCTGACCCTGCTGCCCGATCCCACCCTGAGCGCGCAGCACGGCGACGACGACTTCGCCCTCGCCTTCGCGCGGATCGAGAACCACTACTTCACCCATGGCGGCTGGCTCGAGGAAGGACAGCTGCTGCGGGACGTCCACCGGATCGCGCACCTGCCGGGGGTGATCGTGCAGGGCCGCTACGACGTGGCGACGCCGATGCGCACCGCCTGGGACCTGCACCGGGCCTGGCCCGCGGCCGAGTTCCGGCTGGTCGCCGATGCCGGCCACGCCACCACCGAGCCCGGCATCATGACCGCGCTGCTGGACGCGACCGACCGGTTCGCCGCCACGGCGTGAACCGTGCGCCGCTCGGTGCCGCCCTGGCGCTCGGCGCGGTCCTGGCGACAGGGTCGGCATGCGCGCAGGCCTGCCTGCGGCAGGAGATGGCCGAGGCCACCCTGCGCGACGACGACGGCTTCATCTCGATGCCGGTCACGATCGACGGGCAGGCGGCGAGCCTGCTGGTGGACACCGGCTCGGATGGCGGGCTGCTGACGGAAGCGGCGGCAGGCGCGCTCGGCCTGCGGCGCGACCCGGACCGGCGAACCCTGCTGCGCGGCACCGGGGGCACCGGGGAGCGGGTGCCGAACGTGCTGCTGCCGCTCGCGATCGGCGGCATGCGGCTGCAGGAGGCAAGCGTCCCGGTCGGAGCCTTGCCGGCGACGCCGGTGGTGGACCCGCCGGTGGCGGGGCTGCTGGGCGCGGACGTGCTGTCGCGGTTCGACCTGGAGCTCGACCTGCCGCACCGGCGGATCGGCTTCTGGCGGATCGCCGCGGGCTCGGTCGCCTGCGCGCCGCCGCCGGGCTGGACGGCCCGATACCAGGCGATCCCGCTGCGCCGCCAGGGCGACCGGCTGTTGATGACGGCGCGGCTCGACGGGCGGCCGGTCAGCGTGCTGGTCGACACCGGGGCGCGCTCGCGCATCCTGTCGACGGCGGCGGCGCGCCGGCTGGGGGTGGACGGCGACCGGCTCGGCGCCGATCCGGGCGGGGTAAATGCCGGGATCGACCTGCATCCGAGCGAGTACCACTGGCACCGGTTCCGGCGGCTGGTGATCGGGACCGAGACGGTGGACGATCCGGTGCTGACGGTGGCGCCGCTGGCGGAACCGGTCGACCTGCTGCTGGGTGCGGACTGGTTCGCCGCGCACCAGGTGTGGATCAGCTACGCGACCGGCACGATGTTCGTGCGCGCGGCCGCGCCGCGCGACCGGGAGCGGCGCGGCCCGCCTTGAGAAGCGGGGCCAGGAACCGCACCGGCAGATCCTCGCTTACGTATCGCGCCAGCCGTCTGGCCATGGCGCCTGTTTCGGGCCAACGCCGCGCCGCAAAGGAGGACCACCATGCCAGATCCATCCCCATCCGGGCCCGGCCGGATCGGCCGCCGGCCGGACAAGGTGCGGCAGGCCCTGGCGCTGCTGCTGGGTGCCGCCATCGGCGGTGCCGCCCCGGCCGTCGCCGCGTCGACCGACCTGCCGCCGCTGACGGTGCCGGCGAGCGGCGAGCATCATGCGGGCAAGCTCGCCTTCGCCGAGCTGGTGACGCCGGACCTGGTCGCCGCTGAACGGTTCTACGAGTCGCTGTTCGGCTGGTCGTTCCAGAACATCACCACCGAAGCGGGCTTCTTCGGGCAGGCCTCGCTGAACGGGCAGACGGTCGCCGGCATCCTGCAGCGGCCGCTCCGCCCGGGCAGGCGTCCCTCCTGGATCTCGTTCATCGCCACCGCCGACATGGACAGGTCGGCGGCGGTCGCGGAGCAGAACGGCGGGAAGCTGCTGCTCAGGCCGCAAAGCCTCGCCCATCTTGGGCAGGGCGCCGTGCTCGCCGACCCGCAGGGCGCGGTGTTCGGCGTGCTGGCTTCGGACAGCGGCGACCCGCCCGACCTGCTGGCCGATCCCGGGGACTGGATCTGGAGCTCGCTGATCACCAGCGACCCGCGGACCGCCGCCGCGTTCTACGGGACGGTGTTCGGCGACGCGGTGTTCGACCTGCCGGATCCGGGCGACGCCCAGCACCTGATCCTCGCCTCGGACGGCTACGCCCGGGCCAGCGTCAACCCGATCCCGGCCGGCTGGACCAACGCCCATCCGCGCTGGGTCAGCTACGTCCGCGTCGACGATGCCGACGCGACCGTGGCCCGCGTCACCGCGCTCGGCGGCCGGGTGGTGCTGGCGCCGCACCTCGACCGGCACGGCGGCAAGATCGCCCTGGTCGCCGATCCGGCGGGCGCCCTGTTCGGGCTGCTCGAATGGTCGGCGGCCGCGACGGGGACCGCGCCATGACCGCGCGATCCGCGAGGCCGCGCGTCGCCCTCGTCTTCGGGATGCTGGCGGCGACGCTGGCGGGCGGCTGCGCCGTCGACGGCGGCGACTACGGCTACGGGGGCGGCTACGGGGGCGGCTACTACGATGCCGGCGGCTATGACGGCTTCGACCGCGGCTTCGGCGGCGGCTACTTCGTCGGCCCGTACCGCGGCGGCGGCGGGTTCGACCGGGGACGTGGCGGAGGCGGCCGGCCGATCCCGGGGATCGCGTCGGGCGCGCGCGGCGGCTTCCACGGCGGCGGCGGGGGTGGCTTCCACGGCGGCGGAGGCGGAGGCGGCCACGGCGGAGGTGGCGGCGGCCACGGCCGGTAGCCGCGCTGCGGGTGCGGCACCGGCTTCCGGTCCTTGACGACCGGCGGCTCCGGACCCGACACCCTGTGCATCGTGGTGCCGACGCTGAACGAGGGGGCGGTGCTGCCACGGCTGCTGCGCATCCTGCGCACCCTCCACCCGGCGCCCGACCAGGTGCTGGTGGTCGACGGTGGCAGCGGCGACGACACGGTCGCCCTCGCACGGGCCGCGGGGATGGAGGTCCTGGAGCCGGCCGTGCGCGGCCGGGCGGCGCAGATCAACCGCGGCGTGGCCGCGTCCCGCGCCGCGATCGTCTGCATCGTGCCCGCCGACACGCTGCTGCCGGACGACGCGGTAGCGGTGATGCGTCGCGTGCTCGCCGACCAGCGGACGGTGCTGGCCGGCTTCACCGCGCTGCTGTGCGGGGCGGACACGGTGCGCTGGGGCACCAGCTTCCACAACTGGATCAAGACCTGGTACGCGCCACTGCTGTTCCGTCCGCACCTGTTCTGGCGCGGCACCCGGCTGCTGTTCGGCGACCACGCCCTGTTCTTCCGACGGGCGCAGTTCCTGCAGGTCGGCGGCTGCGACGAGCGCCTGCGGGTGATGGAGGATGCCGACCTGTGCGTCCGGTTCGGCCGGATCGGGCGCATCCGGCTGGTCAACCGCGTGGTCCTGACCTCCGACCGGCGGGTCGCCCGCTGGGGCGCCTGGCGCGCCAACCGGATCTACCTGTCGGTCGGGATCCGCTGGGGGCTGGGGCGCCGCGGCATCGCGCGGGATTATCCCGATATCCGCTAGCCTGCGTCGGCATCGCCATCGGCACCGGCCCGGCGTAGCGTGGCGGCTGGACCGCATCCCGGGCCGCAAGGGAGGACGCCGGTGGCAGAACGCAGGATCGCCTGGGTGACGGGGGCGGGTACCGGCATCGGCGAGGCCGGCGCACGGGCCCTGGCCGCGGATGGCTGCACGGTGGTGCTGACCGGACGGCGGGAGGATGCGCTCCGGCAGGTCGCTGCCGGAATCCGGGAGGCGGGCGGGGTCGCGCACGTGCAGGCGGGCGACGTCACGCAGGCGGCGCGGGTCGCGGAGATCGCGCGCTTCATCGTGGACACGCTCGGGCGGATCGACGTGCTGGTGAACAACGCCGGCGCCAACATCCCGGCGCGGAGCTGGTCGTCGCTCACCCCGGAGGGCGTGGACCAGGTGATCGGCGCCAACCTCCTGTCGGCGTTCTACTGCGTGACCGCGGTGCTGCCGGCGATGCGGGCGCAGCGGGGCGGGCTGCTGATCCACACCGCGAGCTGGGCCGGGCGCTATCCGGCTCCGGTGTCCGGTGCGGCGTATTCCGCCGCGAAGCACGGGGTGCTGGTGATGAGCCAGCTGCTGAACGCGGAGGAATGCGTCAACGGGATCCGGTCCTGCGTGATCTGCCCGGCGGAGGTGGCGACGCCGATCCTCGACCAGCGGCCGGTCAAGGCGACCACGGAACAGCGCGCGCGCATGCTGCAGCCGGACGACCTGGGCGGGCTGATCCGCTACGTGGCGTCGCTGCCGCCGCATGTCTGCCTCAACGAGGTGGTGATCTCGCCGACCTGGAACCGGATGTTCGGGGTCGTGGCGGACGCGGAGCGGGCCGGGTGACGCGACGCGTTGCGAAGGAGCGTCGCAGGCGGCCGCACAGGCTTCTCCCGCTATCCCGTATCGGATGGGAGCGAACAGCCCTCGATGATGCCGGCCTGAGGGTTGGTCGAGACGAGAAACCCCGCCGCTGATCGCGGCGGGGTCCTCCAGGTCTGCGAATCGCCTCCGAGGAGGCCGCCAATCAGCTACTTCAGCAGGCGGGCCTGCACGCCGCCGTGCCGGACCGCCGGCTTGCACGCGTCGACGCCGTTTGCCGCGTCCTGCGCGAGCTGCACCGGGTTGGCCTCCTGGGCGTCGGTCACCTGCGCGCAGGTGCTCGGCGCGAAGTCGGCCGTGCCGAACAGCGTGACGTCGCGCGTGACCGCGTTTGCCGGCGGGGTCAGCTGGAACGCGGCGCTGAGCGTCTGGCCCGGCAGCACGTTGCTGAACTGGGTGCTGGTCGTCGGCTGCGCCTTCCACCCGCCGGGGACGGCAAGCGACAGGGTGACGGCGGCCAGCGTCTGGGTGCCGCCGGCGCTGACGGTGACGACCGCGCTGCCGGAGGCGCCCACGGTGAAGCTGCGCGGCGCCGTGACGGTGACGTGGCGGTCGCCGATGCCCTGCTCCATCGTGTAGCTGCCGGTGGCGGGAAGGTCGGCGAGGGCGGAGCTGTCACCGACCCAGACCTTGTACTTGCCGGTGCTCTCGTCCCAGCCGTTGCTGTTCCACCACCACTCGTCGCTCGGGCGGATGGTGAAGTTCAGCCGCTTCGACTCGCCGGGCGCCAGGGTCACGCGCCGGAAGTCGACCAGCTTGCGCGGCGGCTCGCCCGCGGCGGACGGATAGCCGAGGTAGAGCTGCGCCGCGTCGCTGCCCGCGACCTTGCCGGTGTTGGTGACGGTGGCACTCACGTGCACCGGCGTCACGCCGTCGACGGACGCGTTCTCGACCTGGAGGTCGCTGTACTGGAAGGTCGTGTAGGACAGCCCGTAGCCGAAGGGGAACAGCGGCGTGACCTTGTTCTGGTCGTACCAGCGGTAGCCGACCAGCAGCCCTTCCGAATACTGGACCGTGTTGTTCTCGCCCGGGAACTGGGCGACCGACGCGGTCGGGATCGCGCTCAGGCTGGTCGGGAAGGTGATCGGCAGGTGTCCGCCCGGGTTGGTCTTGCCGTAGATCAGGTCGGCGAGCGCGGTGCCGGCGGTCTGGCCGGAGTACCAGGTGTCGAGCACGGCGTCGACGCTGTCGAGCCAGGGCATGGTGATCGGCGCGCCGGCCTGCACCACCACGACCGTGTGCGGGTTGGCGGCGGCGACGGCCTCGATCAGCGCGTCCTGCGCCGAGGGGAGCGACAGGTTCGGACGATCGGCGGCCTCCGATTCCGTGTCGTCGCCGACCACCACAATCACCCTCTTGGCCGCCTGGGCGGCGGCGACCGCCGGGGCGAGATAGGTCTGGAGCGTGGACGGCGTCGCCCAGACGAGGTTGCTGGTCGGACCGGCACCGCCGAGCGTCAGGCTGTAGGTCTGGCCGGCGGTGAGCTGGATCGCGGCCGAGTACTCGGAGACCGGCGGCGTGCCCGGGTTGTTGATGAGCGTGGCGCCGTTGATGGTCAGCGAGGCGACGTTGTAGCTGCCGGGGTTGGTGAAGCCGAGGATGTAGGTGCCGGTTTCCGGCGCGGTCAGCGTCGCGCTGTAGGAGCCGCCGTAGTTGGTGGAGCTGTACGGCGTGGACAGGGCGCTCGACGGGATCGCGGTGAGCTCGGCGTCGGTCGGCAGGCCCTGGCTGTAGGTGACGCTGCCGGTCGACGCGGCCTGGATGCCCTCGAGCGGCGAGACCACGGGACCCGGGATGACGTGGGCGCTGCCGCCGCCGCTGGTGATGACCTGCGCCGAGGCGGCGGGGCCGATGATGGCGATGTCGGCGCCGGCGCCGAGCGGCAGCAGGCTGCCCTTGTTCTTGAGCAGCACGCTGCCTTCCTCGGCGAGCGCGTTGCTGGTGGCGACGTGGTCGGGCGAGGTCGCGACGGCCGAGGTGGTGACCGGCGGCGGATCGTTGAAGAAGCCGAAGCGGAACATCTCGGAGAGGATCGGCTCGACCTGGGAGTTGAGCACGGCGCGGGAGATGCTGCCGTTCTGCACGGCGGCCTGCAGCGGGGCGCCGAAATAGGTGTTCTCCGGCTGCTCGGAATCGGTGCCGGCGGTGGCGGCGCTGACGTCGTGGATCGCGCCGTAGTCCGACATGATGAGCCCCTTGAAGTTGAGCTCGTTGCGCAGCACGCCGGTCAGGAGCGAGCGGTCCTCGCAGGAATAGAAACCATTGACGGACGAATAGGCGCACATCAGCGAGCCGGAGCCCGCGTCGTTGATCGCGGCCCGGAAGCCGGGCTGGTAGATCTCGTGCAGGGTGCGCTCGGAGGCGATGACGTCGTCCGCCTGCGTGTTGCGGTTGGTCTCCTGGTTGTAGGCGTCGAAGTGCTTGACCTGCGCCATGACGCGCTGGCTCTGGATGCCCTTGATCTCGGCGGCGCCGATGCCGGCGGTGAGTCCCGGATCCTCCGACAGGCTCTCGAAGGTGCGGCCCCAGCGCGGGTCGCGATCGATGTTGATGGTGGGGCCGAGGTCGGCGCCGGAGCCCTTGGCGGCCTGCTCGGCGCCAAGCGTGATGCCGTAGAGCAGGGCGTCGTTCTTGGAGAAGGTCGCGGCAACGGCGATGCCGGCGGGGAACTGCGTCACGTTGGTGAGCAGGTCAGCAACGCCGGCCGGTCCGTCCTCGTAGCCGATGCCCGGGATGCACAGCGCGGGGTTGGCGGCGGTGAAGAACACGTACGGCACGGCGGGCGGCGTGCTCTCGCTGGTGCCGTTGCCCTGCACGAGCGCGATCTCGTCGGCGACGGTCATCTTCGCGAGCAGCATGTTGACGCGGGTCGCGACGGACAGGCTCGGGTTGAGCCAGGGACAATCGGCAGGATTGCCGACCGGTCCAGCGACCGCCGCCTGAAGCGGCACAAGTCCCACAAGGAGAGCCGGCAAGGCGGCGCCGGCCCAGCGGGCCTGTCGCCTGCTCCTGGACGTGGATACGCTTGCCGGAGGTCGCGCTCCTGCAAGCCGCGCCGCCCGCTGACGGCCATCATCGCTGATCATTCTTGACGTTCCTCAGTTTTCTTGGATCGACAGTCAGCGGGATGCCGAGATCATGCCCTCGCCTGTGCCACCTCCGACACGATGGCTGGCGACATGACCTGTTGACGGACTCCCTTGTGAAGAAGCCTTGATGCGCCTCGCCAAAGCTCAAGAGGAGGCCAAGTCCCAGGGAATGGCTGTCGACATCACAAGCTTAGAAAGCCGAACTGCGTTCCGCAAGTGAGTTCGGAAAACGTTCCGCAGGCGGATGATCTACCTCGGCGTCCATGCATGGCAGCGCGGCTGCCGGCATCGCAATCAGGATTGAGACTGCAGCGAGGCGATTGATCCGTCACGAGCCGATGTCGAACCTTCTTGTCCCACAATCGAGGTTCAAGAATGTCTGACAAGATTTCTTGATCCGGCAGGTATGCAAGTAATGCATTTCGGCGCGCGACGGTGGCGTGGATGCCGGCACGATGCTCGAAGCAGGTGTCGGTGAGGCGATTTGGCGAGCCAGCCGACGCGGTCAACAACTTCATGACGATTGCCCGGCATGCCGGAGCAACTTGATGTCGCCTGGACCGGTTGATCTGGTTCAAATTGCCAATCAGGCGACGAGGTCGAATGAAACCTCGTCGGCAGAGCCGGCAGGACGCCGTGAAGGCGATGTCGCCGGCAGCAGGATGCGGTTCAGCACGCCGCCGCTGCGCTCGTTGGACTGGTGCGCAGGGTCCGGCAAAGGAAGCGGCCGCACGCCCCGCGCCGTCATCTCCCGCTGCTCCGTCACGGCTGCGGACCCGCAGCACACGAAGTTCGTCACGAACATCCTGCCCGCTGCCATCGCCACGTCGGCGACCTGCTGGCCCCCAGCTCCACCGCCGGGACAAACGCCGACAGGACCGCGGGGCCGAACGGAAGCTCCGTGACACAGCCGGCGGCGCTACGTGCCGGCTGCCAGGTCCTGCCGTTCACCGTGCCGACCGCGCCCCTGGGACCAAGGCTGCACGGGAGCATGCAGCCGGCCGGCAGCCCGCATCAACATGATGCGACCTGCAGCAGAAGCCTTGCCGGCACCTGCTGCTCCGGCAGCGTCCCGCGCCGGCCAGCGGACAGGCTGATGCTCATCCAGGGAGCGGCATCGGCACGAGCCGATGCGCCACCTGCCCGCCGGCCGGATGCGGCGGGATGGCCAGCGTCATCGTCGTGCACGTCATGAACAGCCGCCGTCCGATCATGATGTTGTCCATCGACGCGTCCGGGCGATCATCTTCGCCGCATGGCGGGTCGGCCGTGTTCTCGCGTCGGCCCTCCTCTGCGGGATCATGTCGTCATCGTCCGGATGATCCGGCGCGCACGCTAGAAGATCGTGTGACGCGTTACAAACCGTGCCGACGCATTGTCCTGCTGCAGACCTACACGATCCGGTGTTGTCGCGGCGCAACAACGGCAACCCGCCGACGGTACAGCGGGTATGTCCTGACGCGCCTGCACGGTCGCGGCAACAGCAGGTGTCGAAGACGTCCCGCGGAGTCTGCAACATGGGCGAGGCGCGGCCGAACGGTTCAGCTCCCGGCGCGCGTCCGGCTGCGCAGGACCCACCCGAGCAGGGAGCCAGTCCAGAGCAGGGCGAAGCCGCCGACCACGCCGTAGCCCACCAGCTCGCCGTGCGTGTCGACGAGGCGTGCCCACCCGGGCGTGGCGACGCCCGGCACCGCAACCAAGTCCAGCACCTCCGCCGCCCCGATCACCAGCGCCACCAGCACCGAGCCGGCGGTGATGACCACGTTGTAGCCGAGCTTGCGCCCAGGCTCCGACAGCGCCCAGCCGTAGGCGCCCAGCATCATCACCCCGTCGGCGGTGTCGACCAGCGCCATGCCGGCGGTGAACAGGGCCGGGAACACCATCACCGCCCAGCCGGCCTGCCCGTGCGCGGCACCCACGGCGGCAAGGCCGAGCACGCCGATCTCGGTCGCGGTGTCGAAGCCGAGGCCGAACAGCAGGCCGAGCCAGAACATGCCACGGCTGCTCCCCACCCGGAGGATCAGCGGGGCCAGCAGGCGCGACAGGGGGCCGCCAGGCCCGGGCAGCGGGTCGCCGGCTGGCTCGCCGCGCCGCAGCCGACCGCGCAGGCGAAGCAGGGCCAGCAGCACCAGCAGGTTGGAGATGCCGATCAGCAGCAGGAAGCCGGCGGACACGGTGGCGCCCACCGGGGCGCCCCATCCGGCAAGCAGGCCGAGCCGGCTGCGGAACCAGTCCTGCGCCAGCACCACCACCAGCCCGGCCAGCACCACCACGGTTGAATGGCCGAGGGAGAAGAACAGGCCGGTGCCGATCGGCCGCTGTCCTTGCTGCATCAGGCGGCGGGACACGTTGTCGATGGCGGCAATGTGATCGGCGTCCACGGCATGACGCAGGCCGAAGCCCCAGGCGATCAGGGCCGATCCCAGCAGCGCCGGCGCGCCACGGAACGCCGCCAGTGCCCAGCACCAGGCCAGGAGGTTGGCGCCGAGCAGGGAAGCGGCCAAGCCAAGGATCCGGCGTTTCTGGCCGCCGACCGCTCCGGTGCCGGCCGGGAAGCACGCACCGAGCAGGGCAGGAAGGCCGGGACGATCGAGCGGCGCAGGCGATGGCGGCATCGCCCGAGCGTGCGGGACACGATGCGGTTCGGCAAGCCGCTCGCGTGGACAAGGCCGGGGCGTCTGGCCATCATCGGACCATGATCCACGTGCACCTGGACCCGCTCGGCGGCCTGGCCGGCGACATGTTCGCAGCCGCCCTTCTGGCCGCGTTCCCGGCGCAGGAGGCGCGGGTGTCGGAGGCGGTGGCGCGGGCGGCCCCGGTCCGCTGCCGGCTGCTGCCGCACGACGACGGCGTGCTGAGCGGGATGCGCTTCCGGGTGGAGGGGCCCGATGGCCAGGCGGCGGATGCGCCGGGACCTGATCATGCCCACGGGCCTGGCCATGCCCACGGCGAGGCGCACCATCACGGACACGGGCATGACCATGGGCATGAGCATGGACCTGGCAACGGGCACGGGACCGGCCACGCGCATCGGGCCTGGAAGGAGATACGGGCCCACCTGCTGGCGTGCGGGCTCGCGCCGGCGGTGTCGGCGCACGCGGTCGGGATCTTCGCGGTGCTGGCGGAGGCGGAGGGGCGCGTGCACGGCGTCGCGGCCGACGCGGCCACGTTCCACGAGGTGGGCGCCGCGGACTCGATCGCCGACGTCGTCACGGCTGCCGTGCTGATCGACGGGATCGGCGCCGCGGGCTGGAGCGTGTCGGCGCTGCCGCTCGGCTCCGGCCGGATCCGCACCGCGCACGGGATGATGCCGGTGCCGGCCCCGGCGACGGCGCTGCTGCTGGACGGGTTCGAGACGGTCGAGGACGGCATCGCCGGCGAGCGGGTCACGCCCACCGGGGCGGCGATCCTGCGCTACCTCCGGGACACCGGCCGGCTGCGGGCGCGGCCGTCCGGGCGCCTCGGGACGAGCGGGATCGGCTTCGGCACCAGGCGGCTTCCCGGCACCAGCAACTGCGTGCGGGCGCTGGTGATCGAGGCGGCGGAGCCGGCAGGCGCGCCGGACGGCGGCCACCGCACGCTGGGCGTGATCGCGTTCGAGGTGGACGACCAATCGGGCGAGGACCTCGCTGCCGGGCTGGAGCGGATCCGGAGCGTGGCCGGGGTGCACGACGTCGTGCAGATGGCGGCGATCGGCAAGAAGGGGCGGATGGCGGTGCACGTGCAGGTGCTGGCCGCGCCCGACGCGCTGGAGGCGGTGACCGCTGCCTGCTTCAGCGAGACCACCACCATCGGCCTGCGCACGCACCTGGTGCAGGGGCAGGCGCTGCGCCGACGCATCGCCCGCACCACCGTGGAGGGGGCGCCGGTGGACGTGAAGCTGGTGCAGCGTCCGGACGGCCCCACCGCCAAGGCGGAGGCGGACCACCTGCGGGACCTGGCCGGCCAGGCGCAGCGCCAGCAACGGCGTCGCCAGGCGGAAGCGCTGGCGCTGGACGAGGAGGCCGGGACGTGAGCGACGTGCGGGACGCGCTGCTGCGGCTGCAGGCGCTGCTGGCGGGGCTGGAGGCGCCGCGCGTGGCGATCGCGGTCAGCGGCGGGATCGACAGCCTGACCCTGGCCGCGGCGGCGGCGCCGGTGCTGGAGCACCGGCTGACGCTGCATCACGCCAGCTCGCCCGCGGTGCCGGGAGAGGCCACGGAGCGGACGCGGGCGCTGGCGGCGGAACGCGGCGTGGCGCTGGAGGTGTTCGACGCCGGCGAGTTCGAGGACGCACGCTACCGCGCCAACCCGGCGAACCGGTGCTTCTTCTGCAAGACCAATCTGTACGGCGCCATCGTGGCCCGGCTGCAGGGATCTGGGGCGCTGGTGCTGTCCGGAACCAACACCGACGACCTCGGCGACTACCGCCCCGGGCTACAGGCGGCGGACGCGCACGGGGTGCGGCATCCGTTCGTGGAAGCGGGGATCTCCAAGGCGACCCTGCGCGGGATCGCGTCGCGGCTCGGGCTGGGCGCGCTGGCGGAGCTGCCCTCGGCGCCCTGCCTGTCCAGCCGGATCGAGACCGGGCTGTCCATCGAGCCGCGCACGCTGGCGCTGGTGCACGAGGCGGAGCGGCTGGTGGCGGCGCGGCTCGGGATGGCGCAGGCGGGGGGGGCCGGCGCCACGCGCGCCGTGCGCTGCCGGGTGCGTCGCGACGGGCTGGTGATCGAGCTCGACCCGACCTCGCTGCGGGCCGCACGGGACGCGGGCGAGGACGCGCTCGGCCAGGCGGTGGCCGAACTGGCGGCGGCGGCGGGCGAGCCGGCGCGGCCGGTGCGGTTCGCGGCCTACCGGACCGGCAGCGCCTTCCTGCGGCCGGCCCCCGCAGCGGAGGCGACCGCGTCGTGAGCGAGTTCCTCCTCGACCGCGAGCGGACCGCGCGGATCGGCTTCGGCGAGGCGGTGTACTGCGCCGGCAAGTCGCCGGAGCAGATCGCCGCCATCCTGGGTGCCGTCGGCGACGCGCCGCTGCTGCTCACCCGGCTCGACCCGGCGCGGCTGGACGCGCTGCCGGCGGAACTGCGCGTGCGGCTCGACTACGACCCGGTCTCCCGCACCGCCTGGACCGGCACCGCCGCGCCGCTGTCGCCCGGACGCCGGGTGGCGGTGGTGACCGCAGGCACCTCCGACCTGCCGGTGGCGCGCGAGGCCGCGCGCACCCTGCGCTTTTCCGGCCACGACGCCGCCGAGATCGCCGACGTCGGCGTCGCCGGGCTGTGGCGCCTGCTCCGCCGGGTCGAGGAACTCCGCACCTTCGCCGTCGTCATCGTGGTGGCGGGAATGGACGCCGCCCTGCCCTCGGTGGTGGCGGGGCTGGTGCCGGGCGTGGTCGTCGGCGTGCCGACCTCGGTCGGCTACGGCGTCGCCGCCGGCGGCCGGGCCGGGCTCGACGCGATGCTGGCCTCCTGCGCGCCGGGCCTCAGCGTGGTGAACATCGACAACGGCTATGGCGCCGCCTGCGCGGCATTGCGCGTGCTGGGCCTGCCGGGCTGATCGGATCAGGAGAACGGCCATGGAACGTCGCGACTTCATCAAGACCGTCGCCGCCGGCGTCGGCGCGGCCGCCGCGTCGACCCGGCCGGCGGAGGCGCAGGTGGCCGCCGCACCCGGCAACGCCCTGCCGCGACCGGGCAGCGTCACCGCCGCGATCGGGCAGCATCCCGACATGAAGTACCGCGCCCTCGGGCGCACCGGCGAGGCGGTGTCGCTGGTCGGCATGGGCGGGTTCCACCTGGCCAAGCCCGGCGGCATGACCAACGACGAGGCGATCCGCGTGGTGCATGCCGGGCTCGATGCCGGCATCAACTTCTGCGACAACTGCTGGGACTACAACGACGGCGAAAGCGAGGTGCGCCTCGGCCGCGCGCTGGCGATGCAGGGCTACCGCCGCCGCACCTTCCTGATGACCAAGATCGATGGCCGCACCGCCAAGGCGGCGATGGGCCAGATCGAGACCTCGCTCACCCGGCTGCAGACCGACCACCTCGACCTGCTGCAGTTCCACGAGATCATCCGTCCCGACGACCCGGCGCGCGTGTTCGCGCAAGGCGGCGCGCTGGAAGCGGTGCTGCGGGCGCGCGAGCAGGGCAAGCTGCGCTACATCGGCTTCACCGGGCACAAGAGCCCGGCGATCCACGCCAGCATGTTCGAGACCGCGGATGCGCACGACTTCCACTTCGACACCGTGCAGATGCCGCTCAACGTGATGGACGCGCACTACGACAGCTTCGAGAAGACGGTGGTGCCGATGGCGGTGGCGCGCGGCACCGGCATCATCGGCATGAAGGCGTTCGGCGACAACTTCATCCTGAAGTCGGGCGTGGTGCCGCCGATGCAGATGCTGCAGTACCCGATGAGCCTGCCGATCAGCATCCAGGTCACCGGGATCGACGGCATGGACATCCTGCACCAGGCGCTGGAGGCGGTGCGCACATATGTGCCGCCGACGCCGGAGTTCCGCGCCGCCCTGCTGACGCGCAGCGAGCAGGTGGCGATGACCGGCCAGACCGAGCAGTACAAGACCACGCTGCACTTCGACGGCACCAACCACAACCCGCAATGGCTGACCGAGGCCTGAGCCGGATCGCCGGCAGCCTGCTGCTGCTGCTGTCGGCCGGCGCGGCCGGCGCGGCGACGCCAGAGATCGCGTATTGGGACAACTGGACCGACGCGTCGGGAATGAGCCACCTGACGCGCTGCGCCCTGCACCGCTTCGCGCTCAGGAGCGTGTCCGGACCGGCCACGCCGGAATGGCAGGACGGGCAGCCGAGCGGCGCCCGCATGGTGCAGTTCCACGTCGAGCCGCCCGGCTGGGACGGCGGCTGGCACGAGAACCCGGCGGTGCAGTGGATCGTGCCGCTCGCCGGCACCTGGTTCGTGCAGGCGATGGACGGCAGCCGGATCGCAGTCGGCCCCGGCGACCTCGTGGTGGGCGAGGACCAGGGCGCGCGCACGGACGCGGCGGGGCATCGCGGCCACCTGTCGCGCAACCCGGGCACGGTGCCGGTCTCGCTGATGATCACGCAGCTCGCCGGCCTGCCGCAGACCAGCGGGCCGTGCCGGTTCGACTGAGGAGCCGGCTCGGGACCAGGACCGCATTGCCGCCAGCCGAGCCGGTCACGGACGGGCGGCGCGTCGTGGAACCGACGGGACCCGGATGCCGCCCGCCCAGGATCGCGTTCCCCCATGGGCCGGCCTATACGGGAACAGGTTGCGTCCCGGGGGTCCACAGGATGCCGGTGCGGCCGACGCGCAGGAGCCAGATCCCGACATGTCAGGCCGCCCCAGCATGATGAACAAGGCCGTCCTGGCGGCCTGCGTTGCGACGTCGCTCCTGATGCCCGACTGGCCACAGGCGGCCGAGCCGGCGGCCGGTCCGGTGCAGCACGAGTTCGTCATCCACGGCTTCCGCACCGAGGGCGGCGCGGTGCTGCCGGAGGCGCACGTCGTCTACGGCACCTATGGCACCCTCGACGCCGCCGGCGACAACGCGGTGCTGCTGCCGTCGCACTACATGGCCGACATGCACGGCTACGAGTGGCTGGTCGGTCCAGGCAAGGCGCTCGACCCGGGCAAGCTGTTCCTGGTCGCGAGCGAGCTGTTCGGCAACGGCCGGTCCTCCTCGCCCAGCAACACCCTGGCACCCTTCCACGGGCCCGACTTCCCGGCGATGACGATCCGCGACAACGTGGAGGCGGTGCACCGGCTGCTGGTGGAGCAGCTGCACGTGCGCCACCTGCGCGCGGTGATCGGCTTCTCCATGGGCGCGCAGCAGGCGCTGCAATGGGCGGTGAGCTACCCGGACTTCATGGACCGGATCGTGGCCACCTCCGGCACCGCGAAGACCTATGGCCACGGCATCGTCCGGCTCGAAGGGCAGATCGCGGCGCTGACCGAGGACCCGGCGTTCGACGGCGGCCGCTACACGGCCGAGCCGGCCAAGGGGATCGAGGCGACGTCGCTGGTGTGGCTGGGCTGGCTGTACGGGCAGGAATGGTGGCGGCGCGAGCTGTGGCGCAGCGAGAACCCGCCCGGCACCACCTTCGCGCAGGCGGTCGCGCATTACACGCACGAGTTCTTCGCCGGTGCGGACGCCAACAACCTCATCCTGCAGATGCGCACCTGGGAGTCGAACGACGTCGGCAACACCAAGCCGTTCAAGGGCGACACGCAGGCGGCGCTGCGCTCGATCAGGGTGCCGGTGCTCTACATGCCGTCCGCCACCGACCTCTACTTCCCGGTCGAGGACGCGCGCTACGAGGCGCAGTCCATCCCGCACTGCATCCTGCTGCCGATCCCCTCGCTGTGGGGCCACCCGGCGGGGGCCGGCGCGAGCCCGGCCGACGCCCTGTTCCTGAACCGGCACATCGCGGCGTTCATGACGGGCGCGCCGCACGGCTAGCAACGGCCGCACGCATGACCCCGCTGGCACTGTTCGCGCTGCTGCTCACCCTGTCGGCGGTGTTCGGGGTGCTGAACGACCGCACGCTGCGCCTGCCCACCACCATCGGCGTGCTGCTGATCTCGCTGCTGGCGTCGCTGGCGATGCTGGGCATCGACCGCCTGGTCCCGGAGATCGGGCTGCACGCGCTGTCGCGGCAGTGGCTCGGCACCATCGACCTGCCGCAGGCACTGCTCGGCAGCGCGCTGTCGTTCCTGCTGTTCGCGGGCGCCCTGCAGGTCGACCTCCGCCAGCTGCTGGGGCGCTGGAAGCCGGTGCTGGCGCTGGCGCTGCTCGGCACGGTGCTGGCGATCGGCCTGTTCGGCACCGGCATGTGGCTGATCTTCCCCTGGGTCGACCGGCCGGTGCCGCTGGTGTGGTGCCTGGTGCTGGGCGCGATCCTGGCGCCGACCGATCCGGTCTCGGTGGTCGGCATGCTGCGCCGGATCGGCCTGCCGGCGCCGCTGCAGGCGCTGTTCGCAGGCGAAAGCCTGTTCAACGACGGGGTCGGCGTGGTGGCGTTCGGGGTGGCGCTCGGCATCGCCAGCGGCGACGGCACCATGGCGGACGGCACGGTGATCCTGACCCGGTTCGCGGTCGAGGCTGTCGGCGGCGCGCTGTTCGGGCTCGGACTCGGCTGGGTCGCGATGCTGCTGATGGGCGCCACGGACGAGGCGCACCTGGAGCTGATCATCTCGCTGGCCCTGGCCACCGGCGCCTTCAGCCTGGCCAACGCGCTGCACATGTCCGGCCCGATCGCGGTGGTGGTGGCAGGCCTGACCATGGGGGTGCGACGCAGCCGCACCGCCATCACCGGCCGCGGCCATGCCGAGCTGATGGGCTTCTGGTCGCTGGTGGACGAGGTGCTGAACGCGCTGCTGTTCCTGCTGATCGGCTTCGAGGTGCTGGCGGTGGCGTTCCACTGGTCGCATGCCGCCGCCGCGCTGGCGGCGGTGCCGCTGTCCGTGGCCGTGCGCGGGCTCAGCGTGTTCCTGGCCACGATGCCGCTGCACCTCGGGCGGCCCGAGCGCGGCGGCACCCTGGCGCTGCTGACCTGGGGCGGCCTGCGCGGCGGCATCTCGGTGGCGCTGGCGCTGAGCCTGCCCGGCAGCCCGCTGCGGTCCTCGCTGCTCGCGGTGTGCTACGGCGTGGTGGTGTTCAGCATCGTCGTGCAGGGGCTGACGATCGAGCGGGTGGCGCGGCGCTATCACCCGCATCCGGCGCCGCCCTGACGCGGTGCAGGCTGCCTACTGGGAGTCGGTCTGGGTGTGCGCGGTGCCCGCCGCGACGCTGTCGAGCGCGGCCGGGACGAACGGCGGCGCCTTGTCGATCGGCGGGGTGACGACCGGGGTCGTCGGCTGCTGCCAGCCGCCGCCGAGGGCGGTGTAGAGGGTGACGACGTCGTCGGCGAGCGACATCTCGATCTGGTCCAGGCTCTGCCGGGCGCTGGTCAGGGTCTGCTCGGCGTTGAGCACGGTGATGAAGTCGGACAGCCCGTTCTGGTAGCTGTTCTGCGACAGCTGGAACGACCGCTCGGCCGACGCTACCGTCTGGACCAGCCGGTCGCGAGCGTCGCGGTCGTTGCGATAGGCCGCCAGCGCGTTCTCCACCTCGCGCAGGCCGTTCAGCACCGTACTGCGGTAGCTGAGCACCGCCGCCTTCTGCTGGGCGCGGGCGAGCCGCAGGCTGGAGGTCAGCCGGCCGCCCTGGAAGATCGGCAGGGAGGCACTCGGGCCCACCGAGTAGAACCGGCTGGCCCAGCTGGTCAGGTAGCTGGCGTCGATCGCCCGGATGCCGAGGCTGCCGGTGAGCGAAACGTCGGGATAGAAGCTGGCGACGGCGACACCGATGCTGGCGGTCGCCGCGTGGAGGTTGGCTTCCGCCTCGCGTATGTCGGGGCGCCGCCGCGCCAGGGTGGAGGGGATGCCGATGCCGACCAGGTCGGGGGTGCGCGGCAGCGGCGCCGGCGGCGACAGCAGGGCGTCCAGGGCGCCCGGCGCCTGGCCGGTCAGCACGCTGAGCTGGTTCTCGGCCTGCTGGATCTGCGTCGCGTAGACCGGGAGCTGACGCTGGTAGTTGTAGAGCTGCGTCTGCGCCTGGTCGACGTCGAGCTCGGTCGCGAGCCCGCCGACCTGGCGCCGGTGCGTCAGGGTGACGGTGGAGGAGCCGGCGCGGATGTTCTCCTGCTGGGTGGCGTAGAGCGCCTGGGCGCCGCGCAGCTGCACGTAGGCCTGGCCGACCTGGCTTTCCAGCATCACCAGCGAGTCGTTGGCGGCCTCGGCCTGCGCCTCGGTGGTGGCCTTCGCCTGCTCGACCGAGCGGCGCACCCGGCCGAACAGGTCGAGCTCCCAGGACGCGTTCAGCCCGTACTGGAACAGGTCGATCGGCTGTTCCGCCTCGTTGAGGGCGGAGTCGATGCCCTGGCCGACCGCATTGGACTCGCCGCCGAGCAGGCTCGACCGGCCGGCCAGCAGGCTGGACGAACTGCCGACCCCCTGCGACTCCAGGATGCCGCGCAGGCCGAGCTGCTCGCGGTTGTAGCTGGCGGTGCCGCTCAGGGTGGGCAGGCCGGCGGCGCGCGCGGTGACCACGTTCTCGCGCGCCTCGACCACGCGCAGCAGCGCCTGCTGCAGGTCGAGGTTGCCGGCGATCGCCTGCTGGATGAGGCTTGTCAGCACCGGGTCGTCGAAGCCGTTCCACCAGGCGGGGTCCGGGTTGCTGGCCTGGCTGACCGGGTTGAAGCTGATCTTGCGCGCGGACGGGTCGTTCCAGCCGGGAGCCACCGGCGCCCGGTATGGCTTGAAGTCCGGCCCGACCGTGCAGGCAGCCAGGACGAGCAGGCTGGCGCCGGCCATCGCGCTCGTCGCCGACCGCATCGTCCGGTGCCCCCCGCCGCTTGCCTCGGGTCCGGCATCGGACGGCATGCGGGCCGTCGGGAACAAGGCCGTGCGGGTCGGCACCGCGGACCGCGTCCTCAGCATCCGGAGGCCCCGGCCCCGGTGCGGCCCGCGCCGCCGGCTGCATCGAGCCGCCCGTGCGGCCAGGCCCTGCCGCACCTGCTGCAGCGGCACGTCCCGGCGCCGGCGGAGGACCGGCGACGGTCGACCCGGTGCGCCTGCCGGGCCGGTGCGCCTGCCGGAGCTGCCGGCGGCCGGCCACCGGAACGGCGCAAGCCGGCAGACACGAACCGGGACGGCGGCGTCCCGCTCCGGCGGGCCCGGCCCGACAGGCCGCACCCGGATGCCGGGTTCATGAAGAACCCCGCCGAGCCGGCAGCCAGGCCGGGGGAGGCGATCGCGCGTGTCACCAGGACGCCGTTCATCGTCCTGCTGATGCGGGGATTCAGGGAGATCAGCAAGGGGGACCCGGCATCGGCCGCATTGCGGCCCTCGACGGGACCGGCATGGACCTGTCGCCGACACCGGGGTCGCGCGGGTCGATCCTGGATTGTGGCGTGCTCGGCATCATCGGCGGTGACCAGGTTGCATGTCGGGAACCAGGCGATCCATGACCATGATCGGCAGGGTTGCCGGCGCCCGGCCGACCCGGGCTCAGGATCCGGTCGTGGCCTGCCTCGGCGTCATGCCACGGCATGATCCGAACCGGCCGGAGGCGCATACATACGTTCCAGCACGTATGTCAACCGGCATCCGGGCCTCGGCCGGGATCACGCTCCTCGCCTGCTGCCGCCGGGATCCAGGCCTTGCGCAGCGCGTCGATGAACGCCCTGATCGCGACCACGCCCTTGCCGATCGGGAACTCGTCCGGCGAGCGCAGCCAGCGCATGAACGAGCCGTGCACCACGACCTGCAGCACCTGGGCTGCCTCCTCCGGCTGCCAGTCCGACCCGGGTGCCGGAGGCGGGATCACGACGTTGAAGTAGTGCTGCAGCTCGCTGAAGAACGACCGGGTGACGGCGGTCTGCCGTTCCAGCGCCGGCGCCATCTCGTCCACGTAGTCGCAGCGCAGCAGCATGACGGTGAGGCGCATCCGCGTCAGCTCGTCGGACTGGATGCGCTCGAACGCCTCGACGAGGCTGGTTTCCAGTGCCTGCATCGCCTCCAGGGCGTTGCCGGCGCGCGGCACGCTCGACCTGAGCGCCGCCCGCATCTGCTCATACGGCTGCTTGGCGCGGTTCTCGACCGCGATGAACAGCTCGACCTTGTCGGCGAAGTGCCAGTACACCGCGCCCCGGGTCACGCCGGCTTCGCGTGCGATGCCCTCGAGCGTGGCACGGGCGATGCCGCGCCGGTAGAACACCTGCTCGGCGGCATCGACGATCCGCTCCCGCGTCCGTTCCGCGTGCTCCTTGGTCTGTCTCGCCAACGGCTTCCCTTCGAACGGCCCGTGCAGCGACCAGCCGTCGCCCTGCACGGACCGCGCCGGTCCTGTGTCCGCCTTAGGTAAAGCGGGACGCCAACGGTGTCCAAGCGGATCCGGCTGCACCGGACAGGCCGGATCGGCGCGCCGCCGGGATCACGCCCGCGGCCGTATCGCTGCGATACACTTCCTCACGGACCACGGGGATCGGCCGTTCCATGTCTGCAGGGACGGTGATCACGTTCGGCGGCGAACATTCGGCTGCCACGGTCGCGCCTTCGTTTGGGCGCGTTTGAGCCCATCTAATGCACACAGGCAAGAGCCGAAGGAGATTCACGATGCGTAGATCCCTCATGATCGCCACCGCGGCGCTGGGATTGGCCGGAGCGACCCTCGCGGCAACACAGCCGGCACAGGCCTATGGCGGATATGGCCGGGGCGGATACGGCTATCACGGTGGCTACGGCTACCGGGGCGGATACGGCTACCGCGGCTACGGCTACGGCTACCGCGGGTTCGGCTTCGGTGGCCTGGGCGTCGGCCTCCTGGCCGGTGCGGCGATCGGCGCAGCGGTCGCGGCACCGTATGGCTACGGCTACCCCGCGTACCGCTACCCGGTGGCGCCGTATCCGGTCTACGGCTACCCGGCCGGGGTGGTGTATGCCGCCCCGACCTACGGTGCCTACGGCTACTGACACCCCCAGCTCCGGCTGCCGCCGCCGTTCATAATCGCGACGGCGCGGCAACCGGATCGGGATCCGGACCTTCTGCCACCGTTCGTAGTGGAATGGGGCGGTCATGGATTCGAGTTTCTGGCTTTGGCTGACGACCGCCATCATGTTGCTTGGCGGACTGGCGATCCTGGCGGTCGGCAAGCGACGCACGTCGGGTGAGGAGCTGCATACGGTGATGCACGGCATCGTGCCGATCATCGCCGCCTGCTCCTACTTCGCCATGGCGATCGGCCAGGGCGCGATCACGTTGCCGGTCGGCACCTCTTCCGGCGCGACCGCCACCCGCATCTTCTACTACGCGCGCTACGTCGACTGGACCTTCACCACGCCGCTGCTGCTGGCGACGCTGGCGATGACGGCGATGCATTCCGGCCCGAAGCGCCCCGGCATCATCGTCGGCGTCATCCTGGCCGACGTGATGATGATCGCAACCGCCTTCTTCTTCGGTGCGTCGATCGTCCCGTGGATCAAGTGGACCTGGTTCGTCATCTCCTGCATCGCCTTCCTCGGCGTCTACTACGTCATCTGGGTGTCGCAGGTGGAGGCCAACCGTCTCGAGCGCGACGACGTGCGCAGCAACTACCGCCGCAACGCCACCATCCTGTCCGTGCTGTGGCTGATCTATCCGGTCATCCTGTTCTTCGCCCCGGATGGCCTCGGCGTTTTCGGCGACGCCTTCAGCGTGTTCTGCATCGCGGTGCTCGACGTGGTGTCCAAGGTCGTCTACGGCCTGATGACCACCTTGTCCGACACCAAGACGGTGGACCGCGACCTGTCCGAGACCCGGACCACCACCGCCACCGCCCGCATGGCGGCCTGACGCGATGCCGGGAGCGGTCCTCCCGGCCATGTCGTTTTCCGGTGCATTGCCGGGGGTGCTGCGTCCGGTTCGCCTGAACCCGGTCCTGGTTGCAGGACCGGTCCTGGCGGCGCTGGCGTTGCTGCCGCTGGGGCAGCGCATGATCGCGACCCTGGCCGTGATCGTCGTTCTTGGCGTCCCGCATGGCGCGCTGGACGGCGAGCTCGCCCGCACGGCGCTGCGCCCGCGCTTCGGCGCCTGCTGGTTCGCCGTGTTCGCGCTGCCCTATCTCGGCCTGTCGGCCCTGGTCCTGGTGGCCTGGCAGCTCGTTCCGGTGCTCGTGCTTGCCGCCTTCCTGGCAGCCTCGGTCTGGCATTTCGGTGCCGAGGAAACGGGATCCGCCGATCCGCTGTCGGTGATCGCCACGGGCGGGGCACCGATCGCGCTCGCGGTGCTGGCGCATCCCGCCGCCACGGCCGCCATCTTCGCCACCGTGTCCGGAACCGCCATGATCCGCCCACCGGGCTGGCTGTGGGCGGCCTCGCTGTTGTGGCTCCTTCCCGCGATCACGCGGATGGGCCAGCTGGTCCGTGCCGGCGATGCCGCCCTGCCGGCGACGGTCCTGTTGGCCGCGTCGGCGATCCTGCTGCCGCCGCTGACCTCGTTCGCCATCTACTTCGTGTGCGTGCACGCGCCGGCGCACACGCTGGCATTGATCCGCGATCCCGGCCACGGAGCCCGCATCGTCGACGCCACCAGCGCGATCCGGCTTGCCGTGCCGGTGACCGTCCTGACGCTGCTGCTGGGTGCTGCCCTGTGGCCGTTCTATCCCGGCGTCGCCGCGGACAGGCTGCTCTGCCTGACGATCCAGGGGTTGGCCGCGCTGACCCTGCCGCACCTGCTGCTCGAGACCTGGCTCAGCCGCCGCGCGCCGCCGCGATGAAGGCGCGGATCAGCGCCGGCCGCTTGGCGCCCGGCGCGTCCTCGACCCCCGACGACACGTCCACCGCCGTCGCCCCGCTTTGCCGGATTGCCTCGGCCACGTTGCCCGGCGTGAGGCCGCCGGCCAGCAGCCAGGGTGCCGGCGCCGTCCAGTCCCTGGCGATCGACCAGTCGAAGCGGACCCCGTTGCCGCCCGGACGATCCGCGCCCGCCGGCGGCCTGGCCTCGATCACCAGCCCGTCGAGTCCGGTGTCCGCCGGCAGTTCCGCCCGGCTGCGCACCCCGTGCGCCAGCCAGACCGGACGGTTGAAGGCACGGCGCAGGGCCGCCGCTCGTGCAGGGTCGGTGTAGAGCTGCAGCACGTCGAGCGGCACCGCGTCGAGCGCACGCGCCACCTCCTCGTCGCTCGGCTCGACGAACAGCCCGACGCGTCGCACGGACCGGGGCAGGCGCCGTTCCAGCACCGCTGCCGCGGCCGGGACGACGGCGCGCGGCGACCGTGCCGCGAACACGAAGCCGATCCAGTCCGCACCGGCGTCCGCCGCCGCGTCCAGCGCCGCCTCGTCGCGTATGCCGCAGATCTTGATGCCGACTCGTGCGCTCACGTCCCGAGCTCGGCGGCGATCGCCGCCGCCGCCGCCGCCGGATCTGCGGCCCGGGTGATCGGACGCCCGACCACGATCCAGTCGGCGCCGGCGCGGCTGGCCTCGGCCGGCGTCATCACCCGCTTCTGGTCGCCGATCTCGGCACCGGCCGGCCTGACGCCCGGCACCACGAGGCACGGCTCCCGTCCCAGCGCGTCGCGCAACGGCGCCACCTCGTGCGGGCTGCACACCAGCCCGTGCGCGCCGGCTCCCATGGCCAGGCGACCCAGGCGCAGCACCTGCTGGCGCGAGCCGCCGGCGACTCCGGTGGCGTGCAGCGCTTCCGCGTCGAGGCTGGTCAGCACCGTCACCGCGAGCAGGATCGGCCGCGCGTCCGGCGCGAACCCGTCCTCCACCGCCTCCCGCGCCGCCGCGATCATGGCAGCGCCGCCGGCCGCGTGGACCGTCAGCATGGCCGGCCGCGTGGGTGCGAGCGCCCGGATCGCCGCCGACACCGTGTTGGGAATGTCGTGCAGCTTGAGATCCAGGAACAGCGACCGGCCGTCGCCGAGGCGACGTGCGGCATCCAGCCCGCGGCTTAGCGTGAACTCCAGGCCGAGCTTGATGGCGTCGCAGGACGCGGCGGTGGCGGTGATCCAGCGCTCTGCCAACGCGGTGTCGACGGTGTCGAGCGCCAGGATCAGCCGGGTGCGGCCGGTCGGCATCCCGTGGGGCGCCATCTCACGGAACGATGGACAGCGGACCCGGGCCCGGCTGCGTCGCGACCGTGGTGGTGCCGTGATAGGCGACATTCTGCGCCACCGCCTGCGACAGCTGGGTGCGCAGCTCGGCGACCTGGTTTTCCAGGGTGCGGACCTGCTGCTCCGCCCGTCGGGCCCGGCGCCGCTGCCGCAGCTCGGCGAACCACACGAACAGGGCGCCGACCAGGAAGAAGATCACCGCCGTGATCAGCGCGATCACCCCCACCGAGGACTGCCACGACAGGTAGGGCAGCTCCATCGCGCCCGGCGTCTGGTTGAACAGCACGAACACGACCAGCAGGATCAGGAACGGCAGCGTGAGGATCAGGCGAAGCATGACCGGCTCCTATCGTTGCGCTGCCGTTGCTGCAAGGCCTGGTGCCGCAAGGTTGGGCGCCGCAAGACCCGGCTAGGACCGGCGTCCCTCGCCGGGCTCGTGCTGCTCGTGCCGGGTGCCGTGGTTGCCGCTGTTGGCGTCCTCGCGCGGATGCTTCTTGTCCGCCGGCGTGTTCTGGTGGTGGGCACCGGCGGAATCCTTGTGCTTGCCGCTGGTGTCGACGTGGCTGCTGCCGGGGCCGCCGCGGGAACGGTCGGTGGCAGGGATCTTCTCGCTGGTGCTCATGGTCGCATCCTCGGGGCCTGTTCGGGGTCGTCCCAAGCAACGGAGCCCGGCGGCACGGGTTGCAGCCGGGGCCTTGCCGGCAGGAGGGAGCCATGGTCTCGTCGGCTGCGATGGCTTCCGCTCCGCCCACCCGGACACGCGCCGCATGACGGACATCATCCCCTTCTCCCGCCCGCCCGTTGCCCACGCGGTGTCCGCAGACGACCGCCCGCGCGACGACCGCATCTGGGCGGTGATGGCGGAAGCCGGCCGGACCAGCCGGATCGCCGAGATCTACGCCAGCCGCGACGCCGCCCTGGCCGATCGGGACTGGCGCGAACAGCAGGTCAGGGCGTACGCGCACTTCCTGCGCAGCACGCGCCAGCCGATCCCCCGCTACAGCATCGCGCCGATCCGTCGCGCCGACCTGCCGCGGAGCTGGACCCCGCTTCCGGCGCTGGGCTTCCTGCGCGGCCGCTTCGTCTGAACCGGTCCCCGCCTGCCCTCGCCGGGCCGTGGGCGCTCCTGTAGGATCGATCCCCGGCCAAGAAGCCCCTGAACGACGAGCGATGTGAGCCATGTCAGACAGACCGATCGACAGCGTCGGCGGCGGCACCCAGCCCGCCAGCCCGTCGGTGCCGCCCCTGGTGCTGAGCAACCAGTATGTCCGCGACATGGTGTTCCGCGTTCCCGGCGCGCCCGGGATCTACGCGGTGCAGAACCTGCGCCCGCACGTGACGCTGAGCCTGGACGTGCAGGTGCGCCGGGCGCAGGAGGGTCATCCAGTCTACGAGGTCACGCTGCTGCTGGGGTGCAGCGCCACCACGCACGCGCCGGCCGAGAACGCGGAGGCGCCCGCGACCGCCTTCGTGGTCGAGCTGGCCTATTGCGGCATCTTCACCCTGCAGAACGTGGCGCCGCACGTGGTGGAGCCGATGCTGTTCGCCGAATGCCCGCGCCTGCTGTTCCCGTTCGCCCGCGCCGTGCTGGCCGACATCACCCGCGAGGCCGGCTTCCCGCCGGTGATGCTGCAGCCGATCGACTTCGTGGCGTTCTGGCAGAACAAGCGTGCCGCCGCCGCGCAGGCCCTCCAGTCCGGGGAAGCGCCGGCCGCCTGAACCCCGGCCGCGCCACGAGACGATGTGCCGCAACCGGATTTGCAGCGGGTGGACGGCTGACAAGCCGCGCGCCACCGGGCACCATGGCGTCATGAACGCCATCCCGCCCGCCGCCCCCCGTTCCGCCCTCGACCACGTCGACAGCGGGCTCGACAGGAGCCTGGAGCGGCTGTTCGCGCTGCTCCGCATCCCCAGCATCTCCACCCAGGCCGAGCACGCGCCGGACTGCCGACGCGCCGCGGAATGGCTGTGCCGCGACCTGCAGTCGCTGGGCTTCGAGGCCGGCGTGCGCGACACCCCCGGGCTGCCGATCGTGGTCGCGCACGATCCCGCCTTCGCGGATCCGGCGACCGCCACCGGCCCGCACGTCCTGTTCTACGGCCATTACGACGTGCAGCCGGTCGACCCGGTGGCGCTGTGGACCAGCCCGCCGTTCGAACCGGTGCTGGCCGAGGCGGCCGGCGGGCGCTGCATCACCGCCCGCGGCGCGTCCGACGACAAGGGACAGGTGATGACCTTCCTGGAAGCGCTGCGGGCGATCCGCGCCGCAGACGGCCGCTATCCGCTGCGCATCTCGATCCTGCTGGAAGGCGAGGAGGAAAGCGGCGGCCCCAGCCTGCGCCCGTTCCTCGAGGCCCACGCCGCGGAGCTCAAGGCCGACATCGCCCTGATCTGCGACACCGACATGCTGGAGGGCGGCGTTCCCGCCGTCACCACCATGCTGCGCGGCCTGGTCGGCGAGGAGATCACGATCACCTGCGCCGACCGCGACCTGCATTCCGGCCTGTACGGCAACGCCGCGCGCAACCCGCTGCACCTGCTGGTCGAGATCCTGGCCGCCCTGCGCGACGCAGACGGGCGCGTCACCCTGCCCGGCTTCTATGACGGAGTGGCCGAACTGCCGGACGCGGTGCGGGAGGACTGGCGCCGCATCGTCGGTCCGGACTCCGCCCTGCTCGGCCCGGTCGGCCTGTCGATCGCCGCCGGCGAGACCGGCTACAGCGCCCTGGAGCAGACCTGGGCCCGGCCCACCTGCGAGATCAACGGCATCACCGGCGGCTATGGCGGTGACGGCTTCAAGACGGTGCTGCCCGGGCAGGCCTCCGCCAAGGTGTCGTTCCGCACCGTGGGCGGCCAGGACCCGGAGGCGATCCGCGACGCCTTCCGCGCCCACGTGCAGGCGCGCATCCCGGCCGACTGCAGCGTGTCCTTCCGCTCGCACGGCGCTTCGCGCGCCAGCACGGTGCCGATCGACGGGCCCTACCTCAAGGCGGCGCTGGCGGCGCTGGGCGAGGAATGGGGCAAGGCTGCGGCGGTGGTCGGCAGCGGCGGCTCGATCCCGGTGGTGCGCGACCTGCAGGAAGCGCTCGGCATGGACAGCCTGCTGATCGGCTTCGCCAAGGCCGACAACAGGATCCACTCGCCGAACGAGAAGTACGACCTCGAAAGCTTCCACCGCGGCACCCGCTCCTGGGTGCGGGTGCTGTACCGGCTGGCGGAAGCCTGACGCACCGGACGGGTTCGTTTCGACTGGCGTCTTGTTCCCGGATCAGCGGAGGCTGCGTGAAGACGCATGGCCTACGCCTTGAGGCAAGGGCGACGCCGGACCACTTCCCGGTAGAAGACGACCCGTTCCGTCTCCCCGAGCCCAAAGTACCCGGTGTGCCCGGTGCGCATCCAGTTTGGTCAGTGCGGTGTCGGAGGCGAACTCCTGACACCCGAGATCGGACGTCCACGCCTCGACTGCATGGCATAGGTTGCGGGCCACGCCACGACGACGCCGAGCTGGCTGCACGTGGATTTCCTCAAGCATCACGACAGGAGAGCTGCTGCAGCCGTTCACGTCGTCAGTGCCCAAGCCGGCTTTGGCGAACCCGACGCTCGTCTCGTGCGACCGGGCCAGCAAGCCGAGGCCTCGATCCGATAGACCCAGCGCCGCTTCGACCTCGCCATGGTGATGCTTAGCGTCCGGTGTGGCCACAACGTTTGTCGGAGCGCCAACCAGTCGTCCAGCAACTCGGGCCGAGACCGAAAGATCGAAGGACAGCCATTCATCCATGTCTTCTGGTGTGTTCGCAGCCTCGCGAGTCGCTGTCACCAGTGCCGAGGCAACAGCGTTCTGGCGCTGACGGCGCGTTCCCGATCAGGCTGCCGTAGAAAGTCACGATGATGTTTGTGATCTCCACCGTTGCAAAAATGGCCAGGAAGCGGCTCCAGATCGAGGACGAACGCCGTTCCAAACTGGTTGCCAGACGGAGCTCGTAGCTGGAGCCGAGCTGCAGCAGCGTTCGACCCGCTGCGTGCTACAGCCTGCAGCGCCTAGAGCAGCAACGGAACCGAGCTCCTAGCGGGCCCGCAGCTGCGTCGCCTTGAAGCTCGGCAGCGCCTGCACCCGGTCCCACCACCCGGTGAAGCCGTCGGTGTCGAGCAGCGCGTCCTTGTCCGGCGTCATCGCGACGTAGGCGATGACCGGCGCCAAGTAGAGGTCCGCCAGGCTCAGGTCGCCGGCAATGAACGGCGAGCCGCCGCGGGTCTTCACGACGAACTCGATCACCTTGCGGCCGGTCTCGAGCCCGTCCTGCCGCGCCGTCTCGTTCTTGCCGCCGACGAAGCCGGGAAACAGGTGGTAGGCCGCCACTCCGCCAAGCAGCGCGCCATAGCCGTACGAGTCGATGATGCCGATCACCATGTCCATCCGCGCACGATCCTCGGCACTTGCCGGGATCAGCGACGCGCCGGGCAGCTTGTCGTTGAGGAAGCGCGCGATCGCCGCCGTTTCCAGCACCCGCGTGCCGTCGAAGTCCAGCACCGGCACCTTGCCGAACGGATGACGCTGCCGATGCTCCTCGCTCCGCGGCTCGCCCTTCAGCACGTTGAGCGGCACCTGCCTGAACTCGGTCACGCCCTTCTCGGAAAGCACCATCTTCACCGTGCGCACGAAGGTGGAGTTGTCGAAGCCCCAGAGCGTGATGTCCGGCATGGTGTGGATCTCCTTCAAGACGACGGGGGTGATACCCGAAGCGCTGCAGCCCGTTCCGGAGCGGGCTGAGGGCTCGCTCGCCTGTGAGCAGAAGCCTAGCCCGGTAGCTGGATGGCGCGGCGCATCTGCACCTCGGACGCCGCTGCAGCTTCTGCATGAGAACGCCTGACAGAACCACCGGACCTGGCGGAAACAGACGAGGGCACAGCCGAGCCTGGGAAGGCCCGGTGGATGTCGGTCCGGCGTCGGCAGCATGGTTCCACGCCGCGGCGGGCGATGCGGGGCCGGATGCCGCGGGTGCGGCACCCGCAGCGGCAACGCCGGTGGCCTTGGCCCTTGCCGACGTGCAACCCGCTTTCCCGGCGTTCTTGCTGCAGCACGTGCCAACCCTCGCCTTGACCAGAACCGTCCCGGACCGCACGACCGCAGGCTCAGGCAAGGACGGCCGTCATCCCACCGCCGCCAGCAGCGCGTCCACGTCGTCCGCCTCGGTGTCGAGGCCGGTGACCAGCCGGATCGGCAGGCGGCCCGGAGCCACTTCCAGCCCCTGCGGCAGGTACCAGCGGTAGAACAGGAAGCCCTGCGCCTCCAGCCGGGCGATGGTCGGCTCGGGCAGCACCGCGAACACCTCGTTCGACTGCACCGGGTGCAGCAGGCTGGCGCCTTCCAGCCGCAGCAGCCCGTCGGCCAGGCGCGTCGCCATCGCGTTGGCCTGCCGCGCGTTGGCGAGCCACAGCCCGTCCTGCAGGTAGGCCACCAGCTGCGCGCTCAGGTAGCGCGCCTTGGACCACAGGTGCCCGGCCCGCTTGCGCCGCCTGGCGAACTCCTCCGCCATCTGCGGCCGGAAGAACACCACCGCCTCCGCCGCCATCGCCCCGTTCTTGGTCGCGCCCAGCGACAGCACGTCGACGCCGGCACGCCAGGTGACGTCGGCCGGGCTGCAGCCGAGCGTCACCAGGGCGTTGGCGAAGCGGGCGCCGTCCATGTGCAGGGACAGGCGGAGGCTGCGCGCCGTGTCGCCGATCTCCCGCACCTCCGCGAGGGAGTAGGTCGTGCCCCATTCCGTCGCCTGGGTGATGCTGATCGCGGTCGGCCGGCTCTTGTGCACGCCGATCGCCCGGCTCGCCTCCAGGTTGGCCCGCAGCGCCGCCGGCGACAGCTTGCCGTCCAGGCTCGGCAGGGTCAGCAGCTTGGCGCCGCCGGTGAAGAACTCGGGCGCGCCGCACTCGTCGTTCTCGATGTGCGAGGACTGGTCGCAGTACACCCCGCCATAGGGCGGCACCAGCGCCGACAGCGCGAGCGCGTTGGCCGCGGTGCCGGTCGCCACCGCGAACACCTCCGCCTCGGGCGCCTCGAACGTCGCCCGCACCGCCTCCTGCAGCTGCGCGGTCCAGGGGTCGCCGCCATAGGACGGCACCGCTCCGGTGTTGGCCGCGACGAGGGCGTCGAGGATGGCTGGGCTGATCGGACCGACGTTGTCGCTGCCGAAGTTCTTCCGTATGGGCTTCATGCGCCGCATCCTGCCTCGATCGCGGCAACGGTTCCAGCAGGGCTGGGACCTCGGGACGAGCCAGGAGCGCGCCATGACCCCGGATTCGACCGAAATGCGGCCCGTCGAGACCCGTCTGCCCATCGAGACCCGCCTGATCGACGGCAAGGCGCATGCCGCCCGCATGATCGCCGAGATCCGCGACGAGGTGGCCCGGCTGTCCGAGCAGCACGACGTCGTTCCCGGCCTCGCCGTGGTGCTGGTCGGCAGCAACCCGGCGAGCGAGGTCTATGTCCGCAACAAGATCGCCCACACCGGCGACGTCGGCATGCGCTCCTTCGCCCACGTGCTGCCGGGCTCGACCCGGCAGTCCGAGCTGCTGTCGCTGATCGCCACCCTGAATGCCGACCCGGCGGTGCACGGCATCCTGGTGCAGCTGCCGCTGCCGACCGGGATCGACGCCAACGCCGTCACCGCAGCGATCGATCCGGCCAAGGACGTGGACGGGCTCGGGCCGATGAACGTCGGCCGCGTCACCCTGGGCCAGCACGGGCTGGTCCCCTGCACCCCGCTCGGCTGCCTGCTGCTGCTGCGCGCCGAGCTCGGCACGCTGAAGGGCCTGCATGCGGTGGTGGTGGGCAAGTCCAACCTGGTCGGCCGGCCGATGGCGCAGCTGCTGCTGCAGGAGGAGTGCACCGTCACCGTGTGCCACGCCGCCACCCCGGACGTGGGTGCGCTGGCGTGCCTCGCCGACATCCTGGTGGTCGCCACCGGCCACAAGGGCCTGGTGCGGCGCGACTGGATCAAGCCGGGTGCCACCGTGATCGACGTCGGCATCACCCGCATCACCACGGCGGAAGGCCGCTCGCGCCTGGTCGGCGACGTGGTGCACGAGGAGGCGCTCGGCCGCGCCGGCCGGCTCACCCCGGTGCCGGGCGGGGTCGGCCCGATGACCATCGCCTGCCTGCTGCGCAACACCCTGACCGCCGCCGAGCGCAGCCTGGACGGCTGACGGGTGCGATGGCGACGAAACCGGCCGTGGCGGATTTCCGTTCCGGTTGCAGCGGTTCCCTTGCGAAAACGACCACGAGGATGACGACCATGCCCGACACCACCATGCTGGCCCAGGCCTCCGGCAAGAACGGCTTCATCGCCGCCCTCGACCAGAGCGGCGGCTCCACCCCCGGGGCGCTGCGGCAATACGGCATTCCCGAGGACGCCTACGAGGGCGACGCCGAGATGTTCAAGCTGGTGCACGAGATGCGGGTGCGCATCATGAGCGCGCCGGCGTTCACCGGGGACAAGGTGATCGGCGCCATCCTGTTCGAGGCCACCATGGACGGCGAGGCGCACGGCAAGCCGGTGCCGACCTTCCTGTGGGAGGACCGCGGCGTGGTGCCCTACCTGAAGGTCGACAAGGGGCTGGAGAAGGAGGCGGACGGCGTCAGCCTGATGAAGCCGATCCCGGACCTCGACGCGCTGCTGGCGCGCGCCAAGGGGCTCGGCGTGTTCGGCACCAAGATGCGCTCGGTGGTCAACCTGCCCGACGGGAAGGGCATCGCCGCCATCGTGAAGCAGCAGTTCGAGATCGGCCGGCAGATCAGCGAGGCCGGGCTGATGCCGATCCTGGAGCCGGAGGTCCTGATCAAGAGCCCGGACAAGGCCGGGGCGGAGGCGATCCTGCTGGCCGAGCTGACGAAGGCGCTCGACGCCCTGCCCGAGGGCGAGCAGGTGATGCTCAAGCTGACCATCCCGGAGGTGCCGGACCTGTATGCGCCGCTGATCGCGCACAAGGGCGTGGTGCGGGTGGTGGCGCTATCCGGCGGCTACCCGCTGGCCGAGGCGTGCGAGCACCTGAGCGCCAACCACGGCATGATCGCCAGCTTCTCCCGCGCCCTGGTCGAGGGCCTGACCCGCGACATGAGCGACGAGGCGTTCGACGCGCGGCTGGGCCAGTCGATCGACGCGATCTACCGCGCCTCGGTCGAGAAGCACTGATCCGGCCCGGCCGGCCGCGTCGGTGGCCGCCGACGCGGAGGAAGAGGCGCCAAGGTCGCCGGACGGATCCATTGCCGCGGACCCGCACGCTCCGGTGGCCGGGATGGGAAGGGCGGTGCGGGTGCAGGCCGTCGCCGTCCGGCGTCCACGGGTTCGCCGAGGCGCGGACGGTGTGGACGCGGCGGACGTGAACGCGGTTCACGAACCTGCCGGCAGGAGGGAGAACCATCCGGCATAGGGCGTGCTGCGGGCCATGTGGCGGTTGTAGTCGGGGGCGCCATCGGTCCACCACGGCGGGCCGCGTTCGCCGAGCGCGCACTTGGCGGCGTCGACCCGGGCGCGCGCCGCCTCGCGGCCGTCGGCATCGCCGGCGCGCATCGCAGCGCGCTTGGCGCGGCGGGCGGCCATTAACTCGCGGGTCAGGACGACGCGGCGTTCCGGGTCCAGGCCGGGGTCGGTGCAGCGCCAAAGCCGGCCGCGCACCACAAGGTAGCGGCCGTCGGGCGTCACCGGCGGCGGCGTCACGTCCAGTAGAGCAGGCGGGCCGTCGGCAGGTGGCGCGCCAGCGCCTCGGTCATGTGTCCGCGCAGCGCCGCCATCTCGACCCGCGGCAGCACCCACTTGCCCGTACCGAACTTGGTCAGCTTGCGGGTCCGCTCCGCCTCGTCCATCGGCAGGGAGCTGCCGGGATACCAGCCGACCAGCACCGTCTTGGACTTGTCGGTGAAGCGGTGGGTGATCAGCTCGGCGGTCAGGTCCACCGCCGGCACCCCGTCCAGCGCCCGTGCCACGTCGGCCAGCAGCCGGTCGTACTCCGCCTGCCAGTCCGGCAGCGGCAGGATCGGCGCCACCGTGATCCCGACCGGGTAGCCCGCCTGCGCCACCGCGCGCAGCGCGGCCAGCCGGCGGTCCATGCGCGGAGCGCCGCCCTCGTACCGCTCGGCGGAGCGGGCGTTGAGCGAGAAGCGGATCCGGGTGCGGCCCCGGTGCGGCAGGTCCAGCAGCGTCTCGACGTTGCCGAACTTGGTGGTGAAGCGCAGCTGCACGTCGGCATCCCAGGCGCCGAAATGGCGGATCGCCGCCGACAGGCTGCCGGTGACCGGCTCGATCGCCAGCGGGTCGGTGTAGCAGGAGCACTCGAAGGTGGTGCCCTCGTGGCGGCGGGCGTCCGAGCGCGAGGTGATGGTGCCCTGTCCCAGCAGCGGCGGCAGCTCGGCCAGGATCTGGTCGAGGTTGGCGTAGGCGCGCACGATCGGCGGCCCGGCCAGGGAGCCGGCCAGGTAGCAGTACTGGCAGTGCGCCGGGCAGCCCTCGGCGAGGTCGAAGCGCCAGTCGGCGCTGGGCGGGATCGGCTGCGGCTTCCGCCGGCTGGGCGAGGCCACCACCACGGCCATGGTGGTCTTGGCGTCGCGGTACTGGTCCGGCAGCCCGCTCAGCCGGTCGGACGCCAGCCGGACGATGCGGGCCCCTGCCTGTTCCGCGCGCTCCACCATCGCGACGCCGTGCGGAAAGCCGAGCGCCGCCGGCGTGACCAGCACGGTTCGGGGCATCCAGGGCCGGTCCTGCCGCGACGCGCGGGAGGCAGGCGTCGTGACGGGCTGATAGGTGGCAAGCGTGTCGATCAGCTGTCTCCTGCAAGCGGTGCAGCGAACGAACGGGGCGTCCGGCCCGTTGTTCTCGGCAGGTTCCGCACGAGAGCGTGTGCTGCGCGGAGGTCGGGCCTGCGGGACCGGTCTGGAACCGATCGTCGAATCCTCCGTTCGCTCCGGCACTGCGATCTGCAGATCAAGAACGAGGAACGTTAGATGAAGTCCGCCACACTGCTTGCCGCCGCGATCGCATTCACGGCTGTCGCAGGCGCCGCCCAGGCCCAGACGCAGACCCAGAACCAGGGCTCGACCATGGCCCCGGCCCAGAACACGATGAGCGCCCCGGCCACGGGCCAGAACACCATGAGCGCCCCAGCCACGGGCCAGAACACGACGGGCACGTCGTCCATGGGCCAGAACACGACCAGCGGTCCCGACCACAACCAGGCCGTCGCCACCACCTCGGCCGACACCGCCACCCCGGCGCACGGGTCGAACAGCTTCACGATGCGCCAGGCCCGTCACCGGATCATGAAGCACGGCTTCACCCAGGTGAAGGACCTGACCAAGGACGACCAGGGCGTTTGGCACGGCAGCGCCATGCAGAACGGCTCGTCGGTCAAGGTGTGGGAAGACTACAAGGGCAGCGTCGGCACCGAGTGAGCGCGGTCGCATCCGAACCGGACACGTCACAACAAGGAAGCAGATCATGGCACAGCGCACCATCACCCGCGCCTACGACAGCTACGCTACGGCAACCAGCGTGGTCCAGGCCCTCGAGAACGCCGGCATTCCGCACAGCGACATCAGCCTGGTCGGACGCGAGGGCGCCCAGTCCGGGCCGGTCGGCACGACCGGGACCGGCGTGACCGGAACCGGGACCGGGACCGACATCCCCCGCGACGAGGAGACCGAGAAGGGTGCCGGCACCGGCGCCACGATCGGCACCGTGCTGGGCGGCGGTGCCGGCCTGCTCGCCGGGATCGGCTCGCTCGCGATCCCGGGCGTGGGTCCGGTGGTCGCGGCAGGCTGGCTGATCGCCACCCTGACCGGCGCCGGCGTCGGTGCGGCGGTTGGCGGCGGAGCCGGCGGCCTGGTCGGTGCGCTGACCGGCGCCGGGGTGCCGGACGAGGACGCCCACGTGTATGCCGAGACGGTCCGCCGCGGCGGCAATCTCGTCACCGTGCGCGCCGACGAGTCGCAGGCGCCGACTGTCGAGGCGATCATGGACGGCCAGACGGCGATCAACACCACCACCCGCCGCGCCGAGTACCAGAGCAGCGGCTGGACCCGCCACGACGAGACGGCCGGGCCGTACACGTCGGGCACCACCACCGGGCTGACCGGCACCACCGGCCTGGCCGGCAGCGGGCTGCCGCCGCGCGCCGAGGTTCCGTGATCCGGCTCCGGAGCAGCCGCTTCGGCGGCGGCTCCGGATCGTGAGGCGAGACAGGGCGTCCCGGTTGCCGGGACGCCCTGTTCGCGTTCAGGTCCCGGCCAGGAAGCCGCGGAACCGCTGCGCCACCGCATGCGGCGGCACCGTCGGCCGTCCCAGCGATCCCATCGATCCGGGAGCGATGCGGGCATGCACCAGCACCGGACCCTGTCCGTCCGGAGCCTGTTCATCCACGGCATGGGCCACCGCCTGCTCGAAGCCGGCCCGGTCGTCCACCGACCAGGCCGCACGGTAGCCGCAGGCGAGTGCCACCCCTGCAAAATCCACCGAGGCCGACACGGTGCCCTGGCCGCCGGTGGAGTCGTGGACGCCATTGTCCAGCAGGACGTGCAGCAGGCGTGGCGGGTGCCTGGCCCCGATCGTGGCCATCGTGCCCAGCTTCATCAGCGCAGCCCCATCGCCGTCCACCACCACCACCGGCCGGTCGGGCACCGTCAGCGCCACGCCAAGCCCGAGCCCGGATGCGGCCCCCATGGCGCCGACCATGTAGAGGTGCTGCTCGCGGTCGGACAGGGTGAACAGTTCCCGCCCGCACTTGCCGGTGGTGGCGATCACCGCAGCGTTGCCGGGAAGCACGGCCAGCAGGCCCTGCAGCAGGGTCGCCCGCGCCGGCCGCTCGCCGTGGCGACGCAGGTCGGTGCGGCGTCCGGGCGGCAGCGGCAGCGGGACCGGCTCCGACAGCGTCTCTCCCGCCACGCTGTCCTGTTCCATCACCAGCCCGAACGGCAGCCCGTCCCGGGCGAAGCGGGCGGAGGCGGCCTGCAGCGCCGGGCCGATCTCCGCTGCCTCGCGCGGGAACGGCCGGTTGGGCACCGCGCACAGGTCGAGCAGCGCCTGGGTGATCTGCCCCATCAGCGCGTGCTGCGGCTCGTCCTTGTGTCCCGGCTGGCCGCGCCAGGTGGTGATCAGCAGCAGCGGGATGCGGAACGGCGCGTTGAGCGAGGTCAGGGGGTTGACGCAGTTGCCGAGGCCCGAGTTCTGGCAGATCACCACGCCGCCGCGGCCGCCGAGCCAGGCGCCGGAGGCGATCGCCACTGCCTCGCCCTCGCTGGCGGCGCCCACGTAGTCGAGCCCGCCGCCGGCAGCTCCCGCCCCGATCACCCGGTTGATCATCGGGGTCAGGAACGAGCACGGCACGCCGCTGTAGAAGTCGAGCCCGCACGCGGCGGCCTGGTCGAGGAAGTCCTGCGCCTGGATCATGTCCGGTCGCTTAGACCGGATGCCTCGGCGTGGAAACTGCCCGGTGCCGGCAGCAGCCGCTAGCGCAGCTGCAGCTCCGGCGGCGGCACCTGGTCGGTGGGCTGCGGGATGCGGCTGCCGGTCAGCACGATGGTGTCGCTGCGCTTCGGGTCGTGGTCGACGAAGGGCACGTTCAGGCTGGTGGCGAGCACCTGGTAGTAGCGGTCGCCGGTGAGGTCGACGACCCGCCCTGGGGCGCAGGTGCTGGCTGCGGCCTGGAACGGTTCCGAGCGGACCGGATAGTCGTAGAGACGGTGGATGCAGCGTGCGTCGCTGTCGCCGGCCACCCGGGCGGGTGCTGCCGCGCAGGAGCCCAGGCCAAGCAGGCAGGGCAGCGTCAGGAGCGGGCGGCGCATGGATCCTCCAGTCGGACGGCGTCCTGCCGGTTCCAGCGGGCGGCGCTCAGGAAAAGTTCCGCGCGTCCGCCAGGTCGCTCATGGTGTCGACGTCGAGCCAGTGGCCGGTGATGTAGTGCACCGCGACCGGGGTCCTGTGCGCCAGCCGCCCGAGCAGGGTCGGGATGTCGGACCGGGCGGCGCTGTTGTCGGCCTGCATCGCCGCCAGCTCGGCGCGCAGGAGGGTGGCGCCCCGGGCGCTGAGCCGCATCAGCCCGATCCATTCTCCCATGCTGTCGGCCGGCCGCACCCCGCCGATGCGGCGCAGGATCGCAGGCTGGTCGTCCAGGTAGCTGGCGGAGAACGGCTTGTCCGCCAGCACCAGGTCGCCCGGATGGGGGTTGTGCGTGCCGGGCTTGCCTTCCGCCCGCTGGTGCAGCGCGTCCACCGCGATGACGATGTCCGCGTCCACCCCCATCAGCGCGTCCAGGATGTAGCGGCGGAACAGCACGTCGCCGTAGACCAGCACGGTCTCGCCATGGAGCCGGTCGGCGGCGCGGAGCAGGGAGGCGACCTCGCCGGTGTCGGCATAGTCGTCGTTGTCGAGCAGGGTCAGGCCCCCGTCCGGTCCCGGCTGCGACCACACCTCCGGCCCGATCGCGTCCTTGGCGTAGCCGCGAACCACCGCGACGTCGCGCACGCCGCTCTGCCGCAGGGTGTCGAGCAGCTGGCCCAGCAGCGGCCGGCCGCGCACGTCGACCATGCACTTGGGGCGGTCGGCGGTCAGCGGCCCCAGCGCCTCGCCCTGCGACGCCGCCAGCACGATGCCGCGCACCGGCACGCCGGGAGCCGGAAGATCCCCGGCCGCCCCGGTGGCCGCCTCGATCGTCGCACCGGTCGCGGTCTCCGGAGCGAGGCCGCCCGACACCGGCAGGTAGCGCTCGCCGGCCCGTTCCAGCTCGTCGTTGTCCATCAGCGCGAAGATGTCCTTCACGCTGGCGACCCGTCCTTCCACCTCGGCCAGGCTCTGGTCGGCATGGATGCGCGACGCCGTGGCCCGCATCGCGGTGATGGAGGCGCGCACCAGGTGGTTGGCCCAGATCACCGTGGAGACGCCGGCCTTGCGGAACGCGTCGGTGGGGGTGCCATAGTACATGGTCGGCACGATCACCACCGGGCAGCGCCCGCCCCAGCGACCCATGAAGCCGGCGATCTCGTGCGCGGTGCGCTTCTTGGAGTGGATCAGGATCGCGTCGGCGCCGGCCCGGTGGTAGGCCTCCGCGCGTCGCAGCGCCTCGTCCATGGAGTGCCCGGAGATCAGCGCCTCGACCCGCGCCACGATCTGGAAGTCGTCGTCGGTCTGGCTGTCCTTGCCGGCGCGGATGCGGCCGCAGAACTCGGCGATGTCGGCCAGCGGCTGCGCCTCGCCGATGAAGGAGTTGGTCTTGGGGAACAGCTTGTCCTCGATGCACACCCCGGCGACGCCGCGCTCGCACAGCTTTCGCACCAGCCGGCGCACGCTGTTGAAGTTGCCGTAGCCGGTGTCGCCGTCCAGCAGGATCGGCAGGCTGGTGGCGTCGGCCATGTACTCGGCCTGCTCCAGCACCTGGGTCCAGGACGCCTCGTTGTTGTCGCGCAAGGCCAGCGAGGCCGACATCGACAGGCCGGAGCCCCAGATGCCCTCGAACCCGGCCTCCTCGACGATCTTGGCCGACAGGCCGCTATGCGCCTCCATCAGGAAGGCGAGCTCCGGACGGGACAGCATGGCGCGGAGCCGGGCGGAGCGGGACACCGGGCGTCGGGGAGCCTGGGCCGGCTGACGGGCGTGTGTGGTCGCGCCGTCCGGACCCTGCGCCACAGTCCCTTGATATGCCTCGGTTCCGCTCGGCAATTTGCGCAATCCTCATCAGAGTGTCATGTAACCATTCATCTCCTGCATCAATTTTCCCGGAACGGCCACAGAAAAAGATGCATCGCCGCGACCACTCCCGGGGGCATACGGCTGTCCTGATCCTGGCCGCCGGACGCGGTCGCCGCCTCGGCCCCGCTGCTCCGGACGTCCCCAAGATCCTGCTCCGGTTCGGTGGCCGGACCCTGCTGGAACGGCATCTCGACTGTCTAGCCGGTGCCGGAGCCGGCCCGGTGACGCTGGTGGTCGGCTACCGCTCCGAGCTGGTGGAGGCCGAGCTCCATCGCCTCGGCCGGCGCGACGAGGTCGCGCTGATCCGCAACCCGCACTGGCAGGAGGGCAGCGCCGTGTCGCTCGATGCCGGCCGCGCGGTGCTGGAGGGCAGCCCGGTGGTGCTGATGGATGCCGACGTGCTCTACGGCCAGCCCCTGATCGACCGGCTGCTGGACAGCGCGCATCCGGCTGCCCTGCTGCTCGACCGCGCGCTGGAGCCGGGCGACGAGCCGGTCAAGATCTGCGTCGACGCGGGCGGCCGGATCGTCGACTTCGCCAAGCGTCCCGATGCCGACCACGCCTTCCACGGCGAGTCGGTCGGCTTCTTCCGCTTCTCCTCCGAGGTGGCCGCCAGCCTGGCCGGGCGCACCCGCGCCATGATCCAGGGCGACCGCAGCCTCGAATACGAGGAGCCCATCCGAGCCCTCATCCGCGCGGATGCATCCGGCCCGCCGATGTTCGGATACGAGGACATCACGGGCCTGCCCTGGACGGAGATCGACTTCATGGAAGACATCGCCAAAGCCGAACACCTGCTGCCACTGATCGACGGCCCGCTGACCGGCAGGCTGCCGGCATGAACGCGGTGACCCGCCCGGCCGACACCGCACGCCCCGGCGCGTCCGCCCGCCTGCCGGAGCCGGACGAGGCCCGGGCGATGCGGCGCGACGGCTACCTGGTGGTGCGCGGCTTCTTCTCCGCCGCCGAGACCGAGGCGCTGATCCGCTGGACCGGCGAGATCGCGTCGGCCCCCGAGGTGCCGGGCGGCCAGATGGTCTACCACGAGGACAGCCTGCTCGAGCCCGGGCGGCGGGTGGTGCAGCGGATCGAGGACTTCTGCTCCCACCACCCGGCGATGGACGCGGTTGCCCGGCACGGCGCGCTGAGCCGCTGGCTGTCGGTGCTGACCGGCGAGGAGGCGGTGCTGTTCAAGGACAAGATCAACTTCAAGTATCCGGGCGGCGACGGCTTCAAGGCGCACCAGGACCAGCAGGCCGGCTGGACCAGCTACGCGCCCATCTTCGTCACCGCCCTGGTCACCATCGACCCGGCGACGATCGAGAACGGCTGCCTGGAGATCGCCAGCGTGCCCCGCACGCGCGAGCTGATCGGCGCCGAGTGGACCCCGCTGGCCGAGGAGGCGCTCGGGCTGGTGGCGGTGCCGACCGAGCCCGGCGACGTGATCTTCTTCGACAGCTTCGTGCCGCACGCGTCCAAGCCGAACCTGACCGATACCCAGCGTCGGGTGCTCTACCTGACCTACAACGGCGTCGGGCACGGCGACCACCGCCGCCGCTACTTCGCAGAGAAGCGCGCCGCCTTTCCGCCGGACATCGAGCGCAGGCCCGGCGAGAGCTACGTGTTCAGGGTTTGAGGCGACGCTTCCTCCGCAGGTGTGGCGGCGCTGCTCTTTCCGGAACCGGCGCCCTCCCCTATCCATGCCCGCGCGGGACGCGAACCAGGGCGGGCGGGGGAAGACGATGCGGCAGGTGATCCGGGGCGGACGGAGCAGGCCGGCAGCCAGGCTGCTCCCGGCGGCAGCCGCCGCCCTGCTCCTGGCCGGCTGCGCCACCCGGCCGCCGGCCAGCGATCCCGAGGCGCTGGCGGACTACAAGGCGACCAACGACCCGTTCGAGCCCACCAACCGGGTGATCTACACCGTCAACGACGGGCTGCTGACCTACGTGCTGATCCCGGTGGCGCGCGGCTACAACTACGTCTTTCCGCAGCCGGTGCGCACCGGCATCCACAACGTGCTGAACAACCTCGGCGCGCCGACGCAGTTCGCCAACGACGTGCTGGAGACCAAGCCCAGGCGGGCCGGCGACACCTTCGTGCGCTTCATCATCAACAGCACGGTCGGCATCGGCGGCGTGCTCGACGTGGCCAAGCACGTCGGCTACCCGGACCATTCCGCCGAGGGCGCCACCACCCTGGCGCTGTGGGGCATCCCGGCCGGTCCCTATCTCTACCTGCCGCTGTTCGGCCCGTCGGGGGTGCGCGACGGCATCGGCCGCGGCGTCGACGAGGCGGTCAGCCCCTACACCTGGGCGACCTTCAACGGCGTCCACCACCTGAACGACATCTCCACCGGGCTGGCGGCGGTGGACGGGGTGGCGCCGCACATCGAGGACCTCAGGAAGCTGAAGGAGAACGCGCTCGACCCGTACGCGACGCAACGCTCGCTGTATCGCCAGCTGCGCCAGAACGACGTCAACGCGGCGCGCAACGACCGTCGCGCCACCGTGCCGGATTGGTATCCGGACGCCACCAGCACGGTGGGCGCGCCGCCGCCGGCGGACACCGGCAACAGCGGTCCCGGCACCCTGCCGCTGCCCACGGTCAGCCCGGCCATCACCAAGACCGCGGTCCCGCCGGCCCGGTAGCGCGCCGGATCCGAGACGCCGGCCCGCGCCCTCCGGGCCGGCCGGCTTCACAAGCTCGTACCCTCCTCGACCATGTCGCTGTCCGCCCGTTATCGGCCGGTCGAGAACGTGGAGGTCGAGATGCCCGCACCGGACGCCGCGCTGACGGCGGCTCCCCTGCCGTTCGATCCGTCCCTCGAGTCCAGCCGGGCGGACGAGGCCGCGATCGAGGCAGACCTTGCCGAGACCATGCTGTCGATCAGCCGGACCACCTTCGGACATTGCGGGCACGCGATGCGCTCGGTGCACGCCAAGAGCCACGGCTTCCTGCGCGGCATCCTGTCCGTGCCCGACCTGCCGCCCGACCTGGCGCAGGGCATGTTCGCCCGGCCGGGCCGGTATCCGGTGGTGATCCGCCTGTCGACCACGCCCGGCGACGTGCTGGACGACAACGTGTCGATGCCGCGCGGCATGGCGCTCAAGGTGGTCGGCGTGTCCGGTGAGCGGCTGCCCGGCAGCGAGGACGACAACACCCAGGACTTCGTGCTGGGCAACTCGCCTGCCTTCAACACGCGCGACGCGGCGGGCTTCCTGGCGCAGCTGAAGCCGATCGCGGCGACCACCGACCAGGCGCCGGGGCTGAAGAAGGCGGTCTCCGCCCTGAGCCGCGGCACCGAGCGGGTGCTCGAAGCGTTCGGCGGCAGGAGCGCCACGCTGGTGACGGTGGCCGGGCAGCGCAAGACCCACATCCTGGGCGACACCTTCTACTCGCAGGCGGCGCTGCTCTATGGGGAGAACTACTGCAAGGTCTGCGTGGCGCCGGTGTCTCCCGGGCTGGTGGCGCTGAGCGAGGCGAAGCTCGACCTCGCCGGCAAGCCGGACGGGCTGCGCGAGGCGGTCAACCGCCACTTCGCCACCGAGGGCGGCGAGTGGGAGCTGCGGGTCCAGCTCGCCACCGACGGGGCGACGATGCCGATCGAGGACGCCTCGGCGGTGTGGCCGGAAGACCGCAGCCCATATCGGCCGGTGGCGCGCATCGTCGTGGCGCCGCAGGAAGGGTGGAGCCCGGCCCGGTCCGCCGCCGTGGATGACGGGTTGGCGTTCAGCCCCTGGCACGGCCTGTCGGCTCACCGCCCGCTCGGCTCGATCATGCGGACGCGTCGGGTCGCCTACGCCCGGTCGATCCTGTTCCGCGCCGAGCGCAACGGGCGCCGCATCGCCGAGCCGCGAAGCGCCGACGACCTGCCGATCTGATCGCGGCCGGACGGACGGCTGAACCCGTCAGGCTCCGTCCGGACGGGCGATGGCCGTGCTGCCCGACAGGCTGGGCCTGACGCGGTGGCTTTCCACCACCCGGTCGCGGCCGCCTTCCTTGGCTTCGTAGAGGGCATCGTCGGCGCGTCCGATCAGCGACTGCCAGTCGTCGCCGGGCACGGACCAGGCGAGCCCGATGGAGCAGGTCACCCTGATCGCGGCGCCCGGCACCTCGAAGATGTCGTGCCGCACGGCGAGGTGCAGGTTCAGCACGCGCTCGGCGCCGCGGCCGTCGGTATCGTCGAGCACCAGCAGGATCTCCTCGCCGCCGTAGCGGCCGGCATATTCGCCGTCGTGAACGGTCCGCGAGATCAGCCGCCCGAGGGCACGGAGCACGTCGTCGCCGCCGAGATGGCCGTGGCTGTCGTTGACGCGCTTGAAGTGGTCGACGTCGAGCAGGGCCACCACCATCTCGTCGCCGGGATGGGCGTTGCCCAGCTTGGCCGCCAGCCGCCGCTCGATCTCCGACCGGTTGAGCAGGCCGGTCAGGGCATCGTGCGCGGCCTGGAACCGGAGCAGGGCCTGGGCGGCGCGCATCTCCTCGGTGGCCGCGGCGATGCGGCGTTCGAGGTCCCGCTGGCGGCGGAGGCTGGCGCGCATGCAAAGGCGCACGACGCCGTAGAGGAGTGCTGCGGCAAGCAGGAGCCACAGCGCTTCCGACCACCATTGCCGCCACCACGGATAGGCCATGTCGACCACCAGGGTGACGGGCGGCGATGCCTGGTGGATCATCTCGTCGTAGCCGACCACCGTCAGCACGTGGCGGCCGGGCGGCACGAAGGGGTAGCGCACCAGCCCCGACGAGGACTCCGCCCATCCGGCATCCACCCCCGACAGGTGGTAGCGGAACAGCAGGGACCGCTCGGCGCCGTAGTTCGGCGTGCCGAGCTGGATCGACAGCGCATCCCGGGTGAAGGGCAGCGAGCCGGTCGTCACCGGGCGCGCGCCGAGCCTTGCCTGGCTCACCACCACCTCCAGCGGCCGGTCGGTGAACAGCCAGGCCGGGTCGAGCAGGTGGGAGAAGCCTTCGGTGGTGGCGATCCAGACCGACCCGTCCGGATCCTCGCGCATGCCGTTCTGGTCCACGTCGTCGGACAGCAGGCCGCCATCGGCATCGACCGACACCCAGCGCCGTCCGTCGAACACCGACACGCCGAGCGCGGTGCCGGCCCAGACCCAGCCGCGGTGGTCGACCATCACGGCGACGATGGTGTTGGTGCGCGTGTCGGCGGTCGGGACCGCCTCGCTCGACACCACGCGGTCGTTCGAGACGGTGAACCGGAACAGCCCGCCCGCGCCGCCGATCCACAGCCCGCCCTCCTGGTCGATGGTGATGGCGAGCGGATCGAACGCGGTGGACGGCCATCCGCCGGTAACGGGAACGTCGGTGCCGTCGCCGTGGCAATGGCGCAGGCGGCCGCCCGACAGGTAGAACACGCCGCCGACGCCGTCATGGACGAGACCGGGCACGGGCGCGTGCGGCGAGCCCTCGATCCGGGCGTGAAGCGGCACGTCGGGACGGTCGTCGACCTTGAACAGCCCGGCCTCGGTGCCGATCCACATGGTGCCGTGCGGATCCGATACCATGGCGTCGATCGGCGGCAGGTCCACCCTGGTCACTGCGTTGTCCGCCGGATCGATGATCCTGGCGCCGTTCAGGCCGGAGGAGCTCCACAGCTCGCCGTGCGGGCCGACGATGAGCGCGAAGGAGGGTCCGGGGAACACCCTGCCGACGCGCAGGAACGGCCCGCGATGCACCACCTCGTCCACCCCGGTGTCGGTGGACACCCAGAGCGCGCTCCCGGGAGGACGTGCCGACTGCCAGGGGATGCCGTCGGACAGCCCATCCGCCTTCTGCAGGCTTTGCCAGTGCCCGTAGCCGACCCAGCGCACCAGCCCGCGCCCGAGCACCTGGAACCAGAGCTGGCCGGTCGCATCGGTCACGGCACTCATGATGTCGCCCGCCGGGGCGCCGTCGGCGACGCTCAAGGGCTGCCACCCATCCGGACGCAGGATGGCGAGGCCGTGATCCGCCTGCGTCATGAAGCTGCCGTCGGGCGTCCTGAACAGGCCGATGCTGAGGGAATGGTTGCCGTAGCGGCCACCCTGGTCCGGCAGGTCCACCACCGACCAGCGGCCCGACATGGGATCGAAGGTTCCGACCGACGTGGCCGACCTGGCGAGGATCCGGCCGTCGGGACCCGCGACCACGTCCAGCCAGGGGCCGCCACGCAGCCCGTCCACGGCGCCGTAGCATCTCACCGCGTCCGGATCGGCGGCGCACAGCCGGCCGTCGTCGAACGCTTCCCAGAGGTGGCCGCGCACGGAGAACACGGCAGCCGCGTTCCTGAGCAGCTCCCGCTGCTCGCGGCTGTAGCGCATCGCCTCGATACGCGGTGCCCCGGATCCGGGAACCGCGATCATCACCATCGTGTCGTTGGCCAGGAACACGAGGCCGTCCTGCCAGGCAGCCAGGCGATGCGGCCGCTCGTCGTAGAAGGAGATGCCGGGGTGGAGCACCGTGTGGAACGACAGCGCGCCGGGCGGATGCGACGCGTCCGACGGCCGGTCCGACACCAGCACCTCGTCGGCGAACTCGACCGCGACCCGCCCGGTGGCGGTGAGGGTCAGGCCCTCGACGAAGCCGCCCTGGCGAAGACCCTGGTCCGCGCCCAAGTTGGTGAACCGCCTGCCGTCATAGGCGAACACGCCGTGCTCGGTGCAGACCAGCATGTAGCCGGCACGGTCCTGGAGCATGCAGTCGCCGCCGACGCTGGCGAGGCCCTGGTCGGCGTCATAGGTGCGGAAGGTCGACCGGTCAGCCCGCGCCGCCGGGGCGCACCACAGGGCTGCGATCGCGAGGGCGGCTGCAAGCGGTGCCCGGACCGATGGATGCCACACGATGGGACCGAAAGCCATGGACCTGTTCCGTCGGCTTGAAGACCGCCCCATGATGATCGGACGTTGAAGACAGGACGACAGACTACGCAATTCACCATGGCGCACAACCGAGAAGCCCGTGCGCGGCGAGCGCCCGGGCTTTCGGTTGTCGCGATTTCCAGGAAGAAGGCTGGAGGCCGCCGCGACGACCGGCTCATCTGCCTGTCGTCAGCGGCCGGCGGGACTCGTCCGTGCCATGCATCAGGGATAATGATGGGCGATGCCGGAGCCGATGGAATCGTAGGCGGCCGTCACCAGGTGCGCGGGCTGGCTGCCGGTCGTCGTGCTGGCGGCGACGGACACGCCCTGTTGCATGGCTGCCGCGACGCGATGATCATGCACCGACACCGATGCAACCAGCAACGTGGCAAGCGCGATGCCGGAGCGTTGGGCCGTGAAATGACGCGAGACTGTAGCCATCACAAGATCCTCCTGAGGGTCACGCCGTTCTAGTGAGCGGCCGTGTTGTGAACATAGTGGCGCTTCCCGCGTCGTTTCAACATGAAAAAGTAGGAAAAACCGCGCGACAGACAAAAACTAATTGAGCCTTTGTCAAACAATGTAAGTATAGAGCCTATTTTGAGACGCTTATGGCGGCATGTGTTGTTTGCCTCCCGTCAAGGTTGCTTGAGAAGATACCTCCCCACGACTGGAACCCGCCCTGGCCGCACGAGCCGGGCAACCGGATTCGGAACAACAGCGGCGGCCCAGGCTGTTCAGCCGTGAACCATGTTCACGCGGGCGGCGACACGCCCGACGCGGCGACATGCTGCGCGCGGGCGGCCTCGAGCAGCCGCAGGACCCGCCGCTCGCTGTCGGCCTCCGAGAAGCGGGCCGCCATCGCCCGGGCGGCGACGCGGTAGCCGTCGTCGTCCAGCACCCGGTCGATGGCCTGGCGGAGTGCGGCCGGCTCCGGGGCCTCGGCCTGCAGGGCGAGGCCCACGCCGCTCCAGGCGACGCGCGCGCCCACCTCCGCCTTGTCCTCGTTGACCCCGGCGACGATCAGCGGGACGCCCCGGCTGAGCGCGTAGTTGACCGTGCCGTAGCCGCCGTTGGTGACCACGAGGTCGACCAGCGGCATCAGCCAGTCATAGGGCAGGAACCGGGCCAGCCGCGCATTGGCCGGGATCGGCCCGGGGACGGCGTCGAGCGGACGCCCTCCCGTGGTCACCAGCACCAGGATGTCGTCCCGGTCCCGGAGTGCGGCCAGCGTGGGCGCCACCACCTCGCGGAAGTCGTGGTTGGCCAGCGTGCCCTGCGTGACCAGGACCACCCTGGCCGCTCTCGCCACCTCGCCGGCCCATTCGGGAAGCGGCATGTCGATCACCGGCAGCGGCAGGGCGCCGATGAAGTGCAGCGTCGCGGGGGCGTTGCGCCGCGGGTATTCGAAGGCGGCCACGGTGGGCTGGAGGTACAGGTCCGGCAGCGCCACCCCGGCGTCGTTCATCGGCATGGCGAGCGGGCCGCGTCCGGCCGCCGCCAGCGCCCGGTCGAGTTCCGCCTGGACCGGGTCGAAGAAGTCGTGGTCGGCGAACGCCTTGATCAGCTCGTAGTCGAGCAGGGTGTCCTCGTCCGCGGTCGGCAGCAGCCCCGGGCCGTTCGGCGCGCCGTCGTCGCGGCTGGTGAACAACGGGGTGACGCCGCAGCAGGCGATCGCCGGGCGTTCGGCCCTGGGCCCGAGCAGGAACGGCAGCACGCCCAGGAACAGGTTGTCGCTCAGCACCAGGTCCGCGGGATGACGTTCCAGCAGCGCCGCGAGCGAGGCGTGCTGCGCCCCAAGCGGGCCGATGAAAGCGTGCCGGAACAGGAAGCCGAGCTTGTCCGGTCCGGCATCGAGCGACTTCAGCTCCGGGAAGGCCTGGTCGAGGTCGCTGAGGTCGCGGTCGATCGCGGGCGGGAAGGGCTCGAACCGCATGCCGGCCGCCTCGAAACGGTTGCGGTGGGCGCCGGCGCTGTGGCCGAGAACCTCGTGACCGTCCGCCACCAGCAGCCTGCCGATCGACAGCAGCGGGTTGAGGTGGCCGATCATCGGCGTTCCCGCGAGGACGATCCTCATCGGGCCGATCCTGCAACGGGACGCCCAGGGTCGATGACGGACGGACGAGGCAACCGGTCACTCCTTGATCGCGCATCGACCGCAACAGCCGGGCGACCGGGAGCGTGACTTAAGCCGCGCGGATCCGCCTTGTCACGTCGGCACTACCAGCGCCGGGACTGCCTGAGGAACGACCACCAGCCGAGCGCCGCCCCGGCATGGCGCAGCAGCTGGAAGGTGAACGGTTCCAGGAACGAGGCCAGCACCGCCAGCACCGGCGACATCGTCCGCTCCCGACGGAGCCACAGCCGGTAGACGCGCAGGGTCCACAGGTGGAAGGCGAGATCGATGCCGATCTTGGCCGCGATCACGAGGCCGGCGGGCAGGAGCACGCCGAACCGGCCGGTGAGAAGGAACACCACCAGCAGCAGCGCGCCGGCCAGGCCATAGAACGGCTGCAGCGTGTCGATCGCCTTGACCGGCAGCATCATGGTGCCGAGCCGGCCGTAGCGCCGGTTGCCGACCATGTGCCGGTACCAGTACTGCGTCTGCAGGAAGCCGCCGAACCAGCGCCGGCGCTGCCGCAGGAACGTGCCGACCGTCCCCGGCACCTCCGTCCGGCCCTGCGCGGTGCCGACCACCGCGGTGCGCCAGCCGAGGCCCTGCCGCACCCCGTGGTCGCGCATCCGGTGGGTGAGCTCGTAGTCCTCGACCAGGCAGTCGGGGTCGAAGCCGCCCACCAGGAGCAGCGCGTCGCGCCGGTAGCAGGAGAAGGCGCCGGACAGCAGCAGCAGCCCGTCCATTTGCGCCCAGGCGTAGCGGGACAGGAAGTTGCGCACGTACTCGTAGCTCTGGAACCATTCCAGTATCCGGCCGGACAGGCCCGCCTCGCAGAACGGCGTCAGCACGCCGGTGGCGGCGACCAGGCCGGGATCGTCGGCGAAGGCCTGGCGCATCGCCGCCAGCGCGTCCGGCTCGACCACCGTGTCGGCGTCGATGGTCATCACCAGCTCGGTGTCGGCCAGCGCCACCGCGACGTTGAGCGCCGACGCCTTGCCGCCCTGTGGCAGCCGGAGCCAGCGCAGCGACGGGTCGACACGGCCGGGCGGTCCGATCCGGCCCGGCCCGGCCGCGAGCAGGCCGTAGCGCCCGCCGAGCAGCGCCGCGGTGCCGTCGGTCGAGCCGTCATCGGCGATCAGCACCACCTCCGCCGGGTCGGTCTGCGCCGCGAGCGCTGCCAGCGTTCCCGGCAGCACCGCCACCTCGTCATGGGCGGCGATGATGACGGTTGCGGTGGGCGCCGGGCCGCGTGGCCCCGGGGGCGGCGCCAGGGGCGGCCCCTTCTGCGCCGCACCGGGCCGCGCCAGCACCAGGGTCTGCCGGAACACGAAGCACAGCAGCAGGGTGTCGTAGCCGACATAGGCCAGCCCGACCGACCAGGCGAACACCCCGCTGCCGCCCAGCGCGCGCCAGAACAGCACGACCCAGAGCAGCAGCACCGCGCCGTGGATCAGCACGCTGGCGAGCGGCGTCGGCGGCGGGCTGAACCGCGGCGAGATCGCCCGGCGGCGGCGCGCGAGCAGTCCGGCGATCGTCCCGCCCGCGATCGTCTCCTCGGCGATCAACTGGCCGGTCATCAAAATTCCTCCGTCGCGGGGAAGGCGCAGCCGAGCCTTTGCACCGGGCGACGCCCGGGGCATCCTCCATCCGGCCGGGCCGACGAGACGGCGGGGAAGATCGATCTAGCATGACACGTCCGGGACGCTACACGGGCACGGCAATGGCGCTGCACTGGCTGGTCGCCCTGCTCGTGATCGGCAATCTCGTGCTGGTGTGGACCATCGGCTTCCTGCCCGACCCGATGGTCCGGCCCGCCATCGACACCCACAAGTCGATCGGCATCACCGTGCTGGGCCTGGTCCTGCTGCGCGTGCTGTGGCGCCTGTCGCACCCGCCGCCGCCGCTTGCCCGCGCGTATCCGCGCCGGGAACGGCTCCTGGCGCACGGGGCGCACCTCGCGCTCTACGCGCTGATCCTGGGGCTGCCGCTGTCCGGCTGGATCCACGACTCCGCCTTCAAGGACGCCGCCGCCCACCCGCTGCGCCTGTTCGGCCTCGTGCCCTGGCCGCGGATCGGCGCCATCATGGCACTGGATCCGGTGCGAAAGGAGGCCGTGCACGCCACCTGGTTCCGGATCCACGGCCTGCTGGCCTATGGCCTCTACGCCCTGCTGGCGCTGCACCTGCTCGGCGTGCTGAAGCACCATCTGCTCGATCGCGATCCGGTGCTGCAACGCATGCTGCCGCGCCGGCGGCTGGCGAAGCCGGCAGGCCTCGTGGCGGAGCAGAGGAAGTAGCGACCGGGCCCCGGAACGGCGGCACGGCGGATCCGGCGCCGGGATCGCGGTGCACCAGGCGCGGTGCCCGATCGCTCCCGTTCAGTTCCGGCCCGGCCCGGACACGGCCGAGATGCCGAGCACCAGCGCCTGTGCGTGCTCCGGCCCGGGCAGTCCCGGCGTTCGACGCGTCGGCCGACCCGCTGCATCATGTGGGTGCCACCAGAACATGCTTTCGCCTGCCGACGCCAACTCCGCCGGGTCCGCGTCGCAGCACGGGCAACCGATCCGGTCCAGCCGCTGCTGCAGCAGCGCCGCATCGAGACCGCCCTCGAGCGCCTCGATCGCCAAGGCCTCCGCCCGGCCCTGCCAGTCCGTGGAAGGAAGGCCTTCCGGCCGCAGGGGCGACAGCACGCTGAACGGGTAGGAGCGTCCGACCCTGTCGACGCTCGGGATCAGCACCCCGGCCCAGGGCTCGTCGGTCAGCACCGCAGGGCCCAGCGCGAAGTGCCAGGCCGGCATGCGCAGCCAGGCGGCCTGCCATTCCGGCCCGAGACTGGCGCGGGACGCCGACACCAGCTGCTGCAGCCAGCCGTCCCAGCGTTCCAGCGCAGCCGCACCGAGGCCGCGCGTGACGAAATCGCCGAGGGCCGGAAGCTTGCCGTGACAGCCCGCCGCTTGAAGCGCGACGTTTGCGTCGGGCGTGGCGCGGCGCCGGAACAGGTCAAGCATGGAGCAGGTCGGGCATCAACAGGCTCCCCGTTGCCAACGGCACCGGCAGGCGGTCGCGCCGGATGCGCAGGGCGTGGAAGCAGGCAACGGTGGCGGCGCCTGCGAGTTGTAGGCCGCATGGACATCGCGTCGATCGGGCAGACTTTCTCGGAGGCGATGACCGGCTTCGGCCGGAACCCTCTCATCCTCACCCACAACGATGCGGACGGGCTGTCCTCCGGGGTGATCCTGGCACGGGCACTGGCGCGGTCCGGGCGCGACCCGGAGATCCGGGTGGTCGGGCGCGGGGAATCGGCCTGGTCGGCGGAGATGGGGGCGGAGCTGCGCGAGCGCCGGCCGCAGGGGCTGGTGGTTGCCGACCTGGGGCTCGGACCCGGGCCGATCCTGGACGGGACGCCTACCGTGGTCATCGACCACCACGTGCCGACCGGCGATGCCGGCGGTGCCACGGTCATCACCGGGTTCGGCACCGAGCCGGTGCCCACCACGAGCCTGCTGTGCTGGTGGTGCGCGCACGGGCTCGGACCGGCGGACGACCTGCTGTGGCTGGCGGCGATCGGGCTGATCGGCGACCTCGGCGACAAGGCGCCGTTCGCCGAGCTGGCCGAGGCCAGGAAGCGCTACGGCTCGACCGCGCTCCGGGAAGCGGTGTCGCTGCTGAACGCGCCCAGGCGCGCCGGGCTGGGCGACGCAGCGCCGTCGCTGGCGCTGCTGATGAAGGCGGTCAACCCCAAGGCGGTGGTTTCCGGCGAGCATCCCGAGACCGCGTCGCTGCAGGCGGCCCGGGAGGAGGTGAAGGCAGCGCTGGATGCGGCACGCCGGATCGCCCCGCGGATCAGGCCGCCGGTGGCGCTGATCCGGCTCGATTCGCCCTGCCAGATCCATCCCCTGGTGGCGCAGTCCTGGCGCAGCCGGCTGAAGGACAGCATCGTGATGGCCGCCAACACCGGGTTCCGGCCGGGCTGGGTGCACTTCGCGGTGCGCTCGGCCACCGGGCAGGACCTGGTCGCCTTCCTGCGCGCGCACGCGCCGGAGGGCGCGGACGCCCACTACGGCAACGGCCATGCGCAGGCGACCGGCGGGGCGCTGCGCAACCCGGTGTGGAACCGGTTCGTGGCAGCGCTCGGCTTCGGTCCCGACATGCAGGTCGCCGAGATGGACGCGGCGGCATGAGCGCCCTCAGGCTCGGCTTCCCGGTCAAGGTGATGGCCCGCCCCGACCTCAAGAGCAACGACGCGCGGCGCTGGCAGAGCGGGCCGCACCTGCGCGTCAGCCTCGAGTACCTCGATGCGATCCTGGACCACCTGGACCGGCACGACATCCGCATGTACCGGATGTCCTCGGACATCGCCCCCTACGCCACCCATCCCGACATGCCGCAGTTCCACGGCATGGTGGCGGAAGCCGACGCCGAGCTGAGGGCGTTCGGCGCCAAGGCGCGCCGGCTGGGGATACGGCTGTCGTTCCACCCGTCGCAGTTCGTGGTGCTGAACAGTCCCGACCCGGAGCTGGTGCGGAAAAGCGTGTGGGACCTGGCGAGCCAGGCCGAGATGCTGGACCGGATGGAGCTGGGCCCGGAAGCGGTGATGGTGATCCACGTCGGCGGCGCCTATGGCGACACCGTCGCCAGCCGGGAGCGCTGGGCCCGCACCTGGCCGACCCTGCCGGAGCCGGTGCGCCGGCGGCTGGTGCTGGAACACGACGACATCCGCTTCTCCGCCGCCGACGTGCTGTGGGTGCACGGGCAGACCGGGGTGCGGCTGATCTTCGACCACCAGCACTTCTGGTGCCTCAACCCCGAGGGGCTGGCGCTCAGACCCACGGTGGAGGCGATCCTCGCCACCTGGCCGTCGGAGCAGCGGCCGAAGCTGCACTTCTCCACCCCGAACAACGGCATGCGCGAGCTGAAGCGACGCGACCGTAAGACAGGCAAGCTAAAGGCCGTTTCGGTGGCGCCGGTCTGGACCGGACATGCCGACTTCTGCAGCCCGTTCGAGTTCATCGGCTTCATGCGGGCGATGGAGGGGCTCGATTTCGACGTGATGCTGGAAAGCAAGGTCAAGGACATCGCCCTGCTCCGGCTCCGCCCCGACCTGCTGCGCTATGCCCCCGACGTGGCGGTCCGGTTCGGGCTGACACCGGACCGGCAGGCGGTGCTGCAGGACGAGGAGGCGGAGGTGCTGGAGGAGGTGGATGCCTAGCCCGGACTCGATCAGCCGAACCGCCCGGAACGGTGGAACCCGGATCCCGGAAATTCCGTCCTGCCATTGATCGCTTGGGCGCCGAATGGTGCGGAGACGAAGCCATGCCCCCGCCTGGCTGCGAACCCTGGCCGCGATCTACGTGCCCCTGGCGATCGCCAGCGCGCTGCTGGTGCTGGCCGACATCTTCATCCTGGGCCGGCGCCAGCACATGGCGATCATGGACGCGGTGTGGCCGCTGACCATGTTGTACTGGGGACCGGTCGGGCTGGTGTTCTACGTCTGGTTCGGGCGCGGCATGGCGCCGCATGGCGAAAGGCATGGCGGCCACTGCGGCATGGGCGGCGACAGGCCGACGTGGCAGGCAACGTTCAGCGGCGCCACGCATTGCGGCGCCGGCTGCGCCCTCGGCGATTTCCTGGGCGACTGGATCGCCTTCGCGGTCGGCTTCACCCTCTTCGGCTCGGAGCTTGGCGGGAAATACCTGTTCGCCTTCGTGCTCGCCTACCTGTTCGGCATCGTGTTCCAGTTCTTCTCCGTGGCGCCGATGAAGGGACTGGGCCTGCGCGACGGGCTGGTGGCGGCGATCAAGGTCGATACGCTGTCGCTACTCGCGTACGAGATCGGCATGTTCGCCTGGATGGGGTTCCGCGCTTGGCTGCTCCCCGGCCTGCCGCCGACCACGTGGAGCTACTGGCTGATGATGCAAGTGGCGATGGTGCTGGGCTTCGCCACGACCTACCCCGTGAACTGGTGGTTGATCCGACGCGGCACCAAGGAGAAGATGTAGTCAGCGGGCCGACGCAGGCAGGGCGCAACACGACCAGGGCGAAGGTGACGCCACCCCCGTGATCCAGCGCGGCCAGGTGATGGCGCGGCCACAGGTTTCTGTTTCGGTCCGAGGCGTACCAGCTTGAGGCAGTTCGGCAAGCAGCGGAAGTCCGGTAGGGGTCGGCCGCGGACCTGCCTGCGTTTGGACTCTAGGCCGGACGGCCGGTCCGAAGCAGCGCCTGGCCGAGCGCTGCGATCCGTTCAGCGTTGCGCGCCCAGGTCAGCGACCGGGACCGGATCGTGTCCGGGCCGGCACGTCCCAGGCGGGCACGCAGCGGCGCGTCCTCGCACAGCCGGAGCAGCGCCGCTTCCAGGCCGTGCTCCGCCGCCGGGTCGAACAGCAGCGCGTCCTGTCCGTCGGTGAGGATCTCGCGGATGGCGTCGAGATCCGGCGCCACGACCGCGCGGCCGAGCTGGAGGTACTCGAACAGCTTGAGCGGCGAGGCGTACGGCGTGAGGCCGGGGATCACGGCGATGTCGAAGGCGGACACGTGCCGTGCGACGTCGTCGCGGGCGACCACGCCGGTGATGGACAGCCGGTCCGCCACGCCCAGCCGCCGCGCATGCTCCTGCAGCGAGGCCCGCGCCGGCCCGTCGCCGACCACCAGGACCTGCAGGTCGAACCGGTCGCGGTGCACGGCCGCGAAGTCGATCAGCCGGTGCACCGCGTTCCAGCCGCGCACGAAGCCGGTGAAGCCGAGCACCAGGCGCTGCGGCAGGCCGAGCCTGGCCTTGGCCGCGGCCGGATCGAGCACTGTCGCGAAGCGGTCGGGGTCGATGCCGTTCGGGATCACGGCGATCCGGTCGCGCGGCACGCCGTAGCCCTCGATCATCCGGCCCAGCACCGCGGTGACCGGCAGCACGCGGTCGGCGCCGCGCCACAAGGAGCGCTGCGCCAGGCGGCCGAGCCGGTGCAGGCGGAGCCCGTCATGGCGCGCGCGTTCCTCGAACAGGGGGGCGTTGACCTCCAGCAGCAGCGGCAGTCCGGAGCGGCGACGCACCCAGGCGCCTGCGAACAGGAACAGGCTGTAGCGCTCGTAGATGATGTCCGGGCGATGGGCGCGCGCCGCTGCGGACAGGCGGAGAAAGGCGGGGATGTTGTAGGCAAGCTCCAGCAGCTCGTAGAGCGCGCCGGGGATCAGGCGCTTGATCCGCGCCACCAGCCGGCTGCCGCCGCCGAAGCGGGCGTTCATCAGCCCGGGCGGCCCGACCAGGATCGTCTCGTGGCCCTGGCGCCGGAGTGCCGCCACCAGCTCGTCGAGGTGGACCGACTGGCCGTCGCGCGATGCGATCCGGTGGTGGAACAGGATGCGCATGGGCCGGCGGTCAGGCCGCGCCCGCGGCGGCCGGACGCGGCGCCGACAGGAAGTCGCCGCTGCCAGCCAGCACCGTGTCCCAGTCGAGCCCCGCTTCCAGCACGGCGCGGGCCTTCTGCTCCATCCGCCGGCGCCCGGCGTCGTCGCGCAGCAGGGCCGCCACCGCCGCGGCAAAGGCGGCCGGAGTGTCGGCGGCGACGATGCCGGCGCCGGGCGGGATCCCGGTCGCGTGCAGGGCGGCCTGCGTGGTGACCACCGGCAGCCCCATCGCCATCGCCTCCAGCAGCTTGTTCTGGATGCCGCGCCCGAGCCGGAGCGGGGCCACGAACAGCGAGGCCCGGTCCAGGTATGGCCGCACGTCCGGCACCCGTCCCGTCACGGTGACGCCCGGAAGGCGCGCCAGGCGCCGCACGCGGCGCGAGGGCGCGCTGCCGCAGATGGTCAGCGTGACCTCCGGGACCTCGGCGCGCACCAGCGGCAGGATCCCCTCGCAGAACCACGCCATCGCGTCGACGTTCGGCGGGTAGCTCATCACCCCGGTGAAGACGAGCGCGCCGGGCCGCCGCGGGCCGCCGGTCGACCGGAAGAACGCGAGGTCGATCCCGTTGCGCAGGACCTCGACCGCCTGCCCCGGCAGGAGCCGGCGGAAATCCTCGGCTTCCCGTTCGGTGCAGACGAACGAGCGCGAGAAATGGCGGGCCAGCCTGCGCTCGTAGCGCAGCATCCGGCGCGCCTCGATGGCGTAGATCCAGCGCATCGGCGGGGAGGTGCGCCGGGACAGGGCAAGCCACTTCTGCGAATCCAGGTCGGCGAAGTGGATGATCCGCGTCGGCCGGTCGAACGGCTCGGCGTATTGCGCCACCGTGGAGCTGTACACGAACAGCACGTCCGGTTGCAGCCGCGCGACCGCGTCGCGCATCGCCGCGTGCAGCGCCGGCTCGTCCAGCATCGACACCGACAGCGGTCGGGCGGAGAACAGCGCGACGAACGCCCGCCACAGGCTGCGCCAGGCGCTGACCTGAACGGCGTTCACGCTGGCGGCCAGGCCGTCGAGCCCGGACACGTTGCGGAGGTCCGCGGCCCCGTCGGCGAGGCAGAGCACGTGCACCTCGTGCGTGCGCGCCATGTGCCGAAGCAGGTGGAAGGTGGCGATCTTGTCGCCGCGGTCGGGCGGATAGGGCACGCGCTGGCAAAGGAGGAACACCCGCCGGACGGGTCCGGGCGTCATCGCTCAGACCATCCGGCGCAGACGGCCGAGCAGGTGCCGGACGGCCGACAGCATGGCGTGCGCGCGCAGCTTCGCGTCCACGATCAGCGCGTCGAGCCGTCCCCCTCCAAAGGGCGCACCTGGCCCGTCAGCGTGTCGCCGACCAGCTGCACCGGGGTCGCGGTGATGTTGCGGACAAAGGTGGTCGGTTGGTCCATGTCGTTGCGGAAACGGGTGTTGCGCACCACGATCGTGTCGCTGGGACGGTCCACCCCTTCCTCGCCGATGGAGATCGCGGCGCCGTGGTTGGTGCAGTGCGGTCCCTTTTCCATCGTGCCGCCGTCGATCAGCAGGCTGCCGCCGTTGGGGATGTCGACCAGGTAGCTGGAGGTGCCGTCCGGGCCGTCCTCGATGCTGGTGTCCAGGATCTCGGTGCGCAGCGCGCGCGACTTGACGTGGTGGCCCTCGTGCGTGTCGAAGAAGCGCGAATTCTCGATGTGCAGCAGCGCGAGCGTGTTGACGTAGACGCCGTGCGCGCAGCCGCCGCCGTTCTGGCAGCTGCCGTTGTCGAGGAACTCGCTGTGGAGGATGCGGATCGTCGCGTCGCGGTTGTCGGCGGCCAGGATGCCGTCCTGGTTGTTGACGAAGCGGACGCCGTCCACCAGGAGGTTGCCGCCCTCGGCGCGTATGCCGGCGCCGTTGCCGTCGGGGACGCGCGCGCGCTGCAGGGTCAGGTTGCGTATCGTCACGTCGTGCCCGTCGACCACCAGCAGCGCCTTGCCGCCGCAGGTCTTGTCGGTCAGCACCGTGTCCGGCCCGTCGCCCTCGATCGTCAGGCGGTCCTGCGACACGGTCGCGCAGTCGAAGTACTGCCCCTTGGCGATGTGCACGACGTCGCCCGGCTGGGCGGCGGCGATGGCAGCACTGGGCGTGGGATAGGTCCCGCCGGCGCCGGCGGACAGGGTGCGCGCGCCGGCAGAGGACGCGTGCAGGAGCAGGCAGGCGATCGTGCCGATCGCGGATCCCGTGCGCAGCACCCCCGGCCGGCGCCGCGAACGGTCTTGCTCGTGTGGAGCCTGCACCTGTCTTCTCCCGCGAACCGGACGCCAGGGACGGGGAATCGTCGCCCGGGCGCAACGTTTCCTGCGCCTACAGCAGCCGCCAGGCAAGATAAAGGATGCCGATCCAGAGCCCTGCCGAAAGCCCGAGGATCAGCAGTGCCGCCGCCGGCCAGGCAAGAGGGCCGTTCGAGCTGAACTGGCGACGAAACCGGGACAGCAGGACCATTGCGGCGCGGTTGTCTGTCCTACTCATACGCGACCGCCGGTGTTGCGGGAGTTCGAGACGGCGTCATAGGTCTGGACCATTCGCAGGATCACGGCAAGCCCCGCGCGGCACGGCGTGCGGACCGTTCCGGCGTGGCTCAATCCGGCGGCGCAGCGCCGACAGGATGCGCAGGCCGAGCGCCAGCCAGCCGCGCCCGTGGCGCAGGGAGGCGAGCTCGATCCAGTGCAGGGTGACCGCCTGGTCGCCGAGGCTGCGCTTGTAGCGGGCGTCGCCGCCGAGGAGGTCGTAGCGCGCGACGCCCGAGGACCCGGCGTCGGCGACCGCCCATGCGTGGGCGACGAGCCCGGGCGAGGTGCCGGGCAGCCCGGTGTCGATGCCGCTCTGGTACGCCAGCACCGTGTCGCGCCAGTGGAAGTTGTAGAGATAGGCGAGCGGGATGCCCCCGGCAGACAGCCGCCACAGCGCCACCTCGCCGCGCGGCAGGGCGTGCCGGATCAGGCCGGCATGGAACCGGCGGAACGCGGGCTCGGCGAACGCCCCCGGCCGGCCGCGCCGGGTCCAGGATCGCTGGTGCAGGGCGGCCAGCCCGTCCAGGAACGCATCCGCTTCCGCCTCGTCCTGCGCCCGGTGCCAGGACACCGGCCCGTGCGCCTCCATCCGCCGCCGCGACCGCGCGAGCTGGGCACGGGTGGAGCCGCCGCGCCGCGCCTGCCAAGCGGCGGCGCCATCCGGCTGGAGCGACGCATAGGGCGCGTCCCGCCGTTCGCGCCCGTGGCGGACCCCCAGCCCGCGCGCCGCCTGCCGCACCGGGTCGCCGACCCCGCCCAGGACCACGAGGCCGCACTCGCGCAGGGCGGTCCGGAGCATGGCACGTGCCGCGCCCGGCTCGTTGTCGGCCACCAGCGGCCCGTTGTGCTCGACGAACACGCTGTCCTCGGCCGGGTCGCCGGTCTGGTGCAGCCACAACGCGTCCAGCGCGACGCGGCGCGCCAGCCGCAGCTCGTGGCGGTTGAACAGGGCGAGCCCGACCGTGGCGCCGTTCGCGGTGGCGCGGACCAGGCGCGGCGCGTCGAACCGTTCGCCGACGCGGCAGCCGATCCAGCTCCAGGACTGGAAGAACGAGCACGACGACCGCTGCTCCAGGTCGCGCCAGTGGTGCCCGAGCGCGCGGATCCCGGCCGGCGACAGGTCCGGCGTCTCGATCGTCACCCGCATCGTGGCATCAACTCCGATCCTGGGCCCTGCATGCCGGTCCGGGACGCCGTTGCCGCCGCGCCCGGGGTAGCGGATCATGCCGTGCATGTCCCGGCCGGGTCGGACGGAACGCGGTTGGAGAGCCTATGGCAGACCGGGCCGGACGCGCTGCATGATTCGACGCGCTGCATGAGTCTGAGCGCCCTGCTGACGCCGATCGTGGTGCCGCCGGTCAACCTGCTGCTGCTGGCCCTGTTCGCGGTGTGGCGCCGCCGGCGCGGTGCGGCGGCGGTTCTGCTGACGGTTCTCGTGCTGCTGGCGATGCCGGGCATCGCCGACCTCCTGACCGGCACGCTGGAGCGGGGCGTGCCGCCGACCCGGCTCGACGGCGCCCAGGCGATCCTGGTCCTGGGCGGCGACCTGGACCGGGATGGGAGCGGGACGGCGGTGCCCGGGCCGCTGACCCTGGACCGGCTGCGCGACGGGGCCGCCCTGGCGCGTCGCAGCGGCCTGCCGGTCGCGGTCACCGGCGGCCCCGCCTGGCGCGGCGGGCCGCCGATCGGGACGGTGATGGCGGACAGCCTGCAACGCGACTTCGGGGTGCCGGCGCGCTGGGTCGAGACGCGCTCGACCGATACCTGGGACAACGCGCGGGACAGCGAAGTCCTGCTGGCGCCCTTCGGCATACGCAGGGTGCTGGTGGTGACGCAGGCCTGGCACATGCGGCGCAGCCTGCTCGCCTTCCGCCACAGCGGCCTCCTTGCCATTCCGGCGGCGGTCTGGCGGACGGGCTATCCGTCGGCCGGCGGCGGCGGGAGCGGGCTCGTCGTGCTGGCCGGCATCCTGCTGCCGCGCGTGTCCGCCTGGCAGCGCAGCTACTTCGCGCTGCACGAATGGATCGGCATCGGCTGGTACCGGCTGCGCGACCTCCGATGGCGCTGAGCGTCGAGGACTGCCCGGTGACGGCGCTGCAGGACCTCCCGCTGCTGCGCGACCTGGCCTTCGGGTCGAGTGCCGCCTGGTGGCGGACGGTCGCGGATACCGCGATGCCGGACGGGTCGCGCGCGCGCTTCGTGCTGGTCCGGCAGGACGGGGTGCCGCTGCTGCTGCTGCCGCTGCGGATGGGCCGCGGCCGGGACGCGGCCGGGAGCCTGACCACGCCCTACACCACCCTGTTCCAGCCGCCCTGCCTCCGCCTCGACCGGCTCGTCGACGCAGGCCTGGCGCTGGGGCGTCGCCTGCCGCCGGTGCTTCGGCTGGACGCGCTCGACCCGGGCTGGGCAGGCTGGGAGCCGCTGCTGCGCGGGCTGCGTCGGGCGGGCCGGCGCCATGCCTGGTTCGCGGGCTTCGGCAACTGGCACGAGCGGCTGGACGGACGGGACTGGGCCGGCTACCTCGCCGACCGGCCCGGTGCCTTGCGGGAAACCATCCGCCGCCGCCTCGGGCGTGCCGAGCGCGATCCGGACACGACGATCGTGCTGGCAACGGATCCGGCCGCGGTGCCCGGCCACCTGGCGGAGTACGAGGCGGTGCACGCGGCGAGCTGGAAGGCCCCCGAGCCGTTTCCCGGGTTCGCGGCCCGCTTCACGACGGAAGCGGCGCGGGCGGGGGTGCTGCGGATCGCGGTGCTGCGGCGACAGGGGCGTCCGGTCGCGGCGCAGTACTGGACGGTGGAGCGGGGCCACGCCATCCTGCACAAGCTTGCCCACGACGAGAACTCCAGGACGCAGTCGCCCGGCACGGTGCTGACAGCCTGGACGATCCGGCGCCTCATCGACGAGGAACAGGTGACCATGCTGGACTTCGGACGCGGCGACGACGCGTACAAGCGCGGCTGGGCGGCCGAGCGGCGGCAGCGCGACGGCCTGGTGGTCGCCGATCCCCTGCATCCGCCGGGGGCGGCGGCGCTGCTGCGCCAGGTCGCCGGCGACGCGCTGCGCCGGTGGCGGTTCCAGGCGGGGCGGTCGTGAGCGGGCCGAAGCGCTACCTGGTCACCGGGGGAGCCGGCTTCATCGGCTCGCACCTGTGCGACGCGCTGCTGGAGGGCGGCGACGCGGTGGTCGTGCTCGACGACCTGTCGACCGGCAAGCGCGGCAACCTCGATCCGCGCGTGCGGCTCGCGGTCGGGGACGTGGCCGATCCGCACGCCGTGCGGGCGGCGGCGGAGGGGGTCGACGGCGTGTTCCACCTGGCCGCCATCGCCTCGGTGGAGCGCGGCAACCAGGACTGGCCGGGCACGCACCGGATCAACCAGGGCGGCACGGTGGCGGTGCTCGATGCGGCGCGGGCGCACGGCGGGGTGCCGGTGGTGTATGCCTCGTCCGCGGCGGTCTACGGCGACACCGGCGAGGCGGTGGCGCGCGAGGACCGGGTGCCGGCGCCGCTGACCGCCTACGGCGCCGACAAGCTCGGCAGCGAGCTGCATGCGCGGGTGGCGAGCCTGGTACACGGCGTGCCGACGCTGGGCCTGCGCTTCTTCAACGTGTACGGCCCGCGCCAGGACCCGAGCTCGCCGTACAGCGGGGTGATCTCGATCTTCGCCGACCGCATCGGTGCCGGCGCGGAGATCACCCTGCACGGGGACGGGGCGCAGACGCGGGACTTCGTGCATGTGGGCGACGTGGTGGCGCACCTGCTGGCGGCCATGCGACGGCTCGACCAGCCGGTGCAGGGAGCTGGCACGCAGCCGGCCCGCTTCAACGTGTGCACCGGCCGGGCGGTGTCGATACGGTCGCTGGCGGAGATCCTGGCCGGCCTGCACGGCGTGCCGCTGCGCGCGCGGCAGGGCGCGGCACGCGCCGGCGACATCCGCCATTCCTGCGGCTCGAACGAGGCCGCCGTGGCGGCGCTCGGGGTGCGGGCGCAGGTGCGGCTCGAGCAGGGACTGGCGGGGCTGTCCGGCTGAGGCGGGTGTCGGAATAATTTACAGCCGCGTCGGGACAACCGGAAAGATCCGGGCACACCAACAGGTTGTAGACTGGTCCGCATCTTGCGTGCTGTCGCGGCACCGGCGCCGGGAGGCCGGCTTCATGGTCAAGCGTCCGGTCCTGTTGTGCCTCCTGCTCGGCGCGTGCGGCAGCCCGACCCTCGCCCGGGCAGACGCGATCCTGTTCTCCGGCAGCGCCACCGGGTCGTGGGACGCCTATGCCGGCGGTCCCGGCAATCCGTTCCCGCTGGCGGTCGGCGTCGACGCCGACGCGGCGACGGGGGGTGCCGCGTCGCTTTGGTTCGGGCTGCCGTTGTTCGCTCCGGCGGTGCTCGCCTTCGACGGCGTCGGCAGCGACGCGCGTGCGCCAGGGTTCAGCGGGATCGGCGTCGGGCAGCCGTTCGACATCGGCCGCTTCACCTATTCCGGCGGCACGATCCTGGGCGGAACCGGGCTGGACTCCGCGGTGCTCGGGATCGAGCTCGCCTTGACGCTGCCGGGAAGCACGGTTTCCCGGACCGAGGACTGCAGCCTCGACTTCGCGATCCGTTCGGTGCCCGACGCCGACGGCATCCCGTTCCTCGACACCGAGAGCATCGGCGTTTCCGGCGGCATGGCGGACGTCTTCAGCGCCGGCGGCATCGCCTACACCCTGTCGCTGCAGGGGTTCTCGTTTGACGGTGGCCGGGACGTGACGACGCAGCTCCCGTCCCAAGGCGCCGCGACGGTGACGGCGGAGCTTTATGCCGTGATCACGCCGGTGCTTGCGGTCGCGGTGCCCGAGCCTGGATCGCTGGCGCTGCTCGGCGTGGGCCTGTTCGGGCTTGGCCTGATCCGGTGGCGCCGATCCTGAGCCGCGTCGCCGGGCCGGCCGGATCGCGGGCAGTCCGGCCGCTCCGGTGCGCCTGCCTGGCGTTTCCGGTGTTGCTGTGTGCCGCCCCGGTCCGGGCCGCATCCGCGGGCTGGGACCGCTTCACCGCGATCCTGTGGCAGGACGACCTGCCGCCGGGAGCACTGGGGGCGCTGCCGGGCATCGGAATCACCGGGGCGCGGGTGTTCGGCCAGCGCACGCGGCGGGTCGACAGGGCGGCGCTGTCGGCGGGGCTCGACCGCGTGCGCCGCGCCGGCCTCGACCCGATGGTGGAGAACATCGCCACCGACTACTACGCCGCCTACCATCGCTGGCAGCCGGACCGGCCGGTCAACGCCGCCTTCCGGCTTCTGGCGGCGCGGGCCAGGCAGGGTCGGGACCCGTCGCTGTGGCTGCGGCATCCGAGCCTCGGCGATGCCGACGCGCTGCGGACGATCGAGCACCGGCTGGCGGTCCATGCCGGGACGGCGCGGCAGAGGCCGGCGCTCTACCTGTCGCTGGGCGACGAGACCGGCATCGCCGACCTGTCGGCGGCATGGGACTTCGACGAGACCGGCAGCGTGGTGCGGGCGTGGCGGCGCGCGCTGCGCATCCGCTACGGCAGCGTGTCCCGGCTCGACCGGGCCTGGCACGGCCGGTTCCGGCGCTGGTCGGAGGTCCGGCCGACGCGAACGGACCAGGCGCTGGATGGCACCGGTCCGGTGGCGGGTTGGCTGGACTACAAGGCCTGGATGGACGCCCGGTTCGCGGCGGTCCTGCGTCGCGGCACCGAGGCGGTGCACCGGGCCGATCCCGGCGCGCGTGCGGCGATCGAGGGCGTGCAGCTGCCCGGCTGGGGCGGCTACGACTATCCGCGCCTGGCGCCGGCGGTCGACGTGATCGAGGACGGGTCGGTCGGCTACGGGTTCTCGATCCTGCAGGCGTTCCATCCGGGGCTGGTGCTGCTGACGACGGCACAGGGCGATGGGCCGGAGGACGCGCACCGGCTGTGGCGGGCCCTGCTTCTGGGCGGGCGTGGCGTGGTGATCTGGGATCCGGACGGCCAGGTCATGCGTCCGGACGGCCTGCCAGGGCCGCGCGGCGCGGCGCTCGCGCCCGTGCTGGCGGGGCTGCGCGGCCCGCTCGGCACCCGCCTGCTGCACGCGCGGCCGGAACGCGACACGGTCGGCGTGCTCTACAGCCAGGCCTCGTTCCGGATGCGCTGGCTGCTGGACCGGCGCGTGGACCGGTCGCGCGGGCTGGACTGGACGCAGCGCAGCAACGACCAGGACCTGGTCGACAGCCCGTGGCGCCGGTCGCTGGAGGATGCCGCCGACGCGCTCGCCCATCTCGGCCGGACGCCGGACTGGATCGATGCTGATGCCCTGACGCAGGCGCGCCTGGACGGGCTGCACGCGATCCTGCTGCCGCAGGCCATCGTGCTGGACGACCGGGCGGTGGTGCTGCTGCGTCGCTTCGCAGCCAGGGGTGGGCTGCTGGTCGCCGATGGCGAGCCGGGGACGTTCGATGCCGCCGGGCGGGCGCGGCAGCGGCTGCCGCTCGACCGGATGACCCGGCACGTGGCGGCGCTGGACATGGCCGCGTTGCGGCCGCTGCTGCCGGGAAGCCTCGCGGTGCTGGCGGCGACGAACGGACGGCCGCGCTCCGACGTGAGCGTGTTCCGCTACGATCGCGGACACACCGTGGCGGTCCAGGCCGACCGCGCCCGGCAGCCGGACGAGGCGGTGCTGGACCTGCCCACGCTGTGCCGCCGGATCCGGCTCGATCCGGTGGTTCCAACCGTGCTGACGCTGCCGGGCGACATCGTGTAGCCGCACGAACGATACGGATGAGACGCTGAACTGGATCCGGGAGGTTGTGATGTACGGGACTGATCGGAGGCCGATCGGGGCGAAGGCAGCGGGGCCTGGGCGGAACGGGCGCTGTCCGTGCGGGAGCGGGATCAAGTACAAGCACTGCTGCGCCGTCGCGGCGGCGCAGCAGGCCGGGCTGCCGTCCGGGACCACGGAACTCGACCGGATCCGGACGCTGCGCGAAGCCGGCCGGCTGCTCGAAGCCGGTCGGCTGGCACAGCAGCATCTCGCCGTCAGCGGGCCGGACGCCTCCGCCCATGCGGAGGTCGGCCTGGTGCACCTGCACGCCGGCCGATCCGCCGAGGCGTTGCCCTTTCTCGGACGTGCCGCCCGTCTCGCACCGGGCGAGGCATCCCACCACTACTGGTGCGGGATCGCGCTCGAGATGCTCGGCCGGGACGCGGAAGCGATGACGGCGTTCCGCAGCGCCATCCGGTGCGATGCGGACCATGTCGACGCGCTCGAACGCCTTGGAAACCTGTTGCGCGTGCACGAACGACAGGACGACGCGCGCGACTGCTTCGCGCGTGCGGCGGCCGTCGCGCCGGACACGGCCAAGGGCCGCATGAACCGCGTGAAGGCCATGCAGGAGGAAGGGCGGCGCGCCGAGACCGAGGCCGTGCTCCGCGACACCGTCGCGCTGTTTCCCGATCACTGCGAAGCCAAGCGAGCCCTGGCTGCGGTGTTGCGCGAGCAGGGCCGGTTTGAGGAAGCGCTCCCGCTGCTGGAGGCGGCGACCGCCGGCCTCCCGGCGGAAGCGGCGGCGGCCTATTTCGACCTGGTCAGCAGCAAGAAGGTGGTGGCTGACGACCAGCCGATGATCGAGCAGATGCTGGCCCTGCTCGATCATCGGCCGCTGCCGGAGCTCGCCCGGCAATGGGTGCATTTCGGCCTGGGCAAGGCGTATGACGATCTCGGCCGGCCGGCCGAAGCGATGCGACAGTTCGAGGCGGGCAACACGCTGGTGGCACAACGGCGGCCGTTCGACCGGTCGCGCTTCGGCGCGTCCGTGCATCGGGTCATCGCCAGCACCGACCGGGCGTTCTTCGACGAGCATCGCGACGCCGGCTCGTCGTCCAGGCTGCCGGTGCTGGTGCTGGGCATGCCGCGATCGGGAACCACGCTGGTCGAGCAGATCCTGTCCAGCCATCGCCACGTCGCCGCCGGCGACGAGCTGCCGTTCTGGAACCGCGCCGCGGAGGGCATCGCCCGGCACGGCGAGGCGCTGACGCGGGACCGCCTGCACGCGCTGGCCGACGAGTACGGGGCGCTGCTGCGCGGCGTGGATGCGGACGCCCTGCGCGTCACCGACAAGACGCCCGGCAACTTCCTCTGGCTCGGCCTGTTCCACCTGGCGTTTCCGCAGGGCCGGATCATCCATTGCCGGCGGCATCCGGTGGATACCTGCCTGTCGAACTACTTCACCAACTTCATGGCGCCGATGGCCTATACCTACGACAAGGGCCACCTCGCCTTCTACTACAGGACCTATCGCCGCCTGATGGAGCACTGGCAGGCCGTGCTGCCGCCGGAAGCGTTCCACTGCGTCGACTACGAGGAGCTGGTTGCGGACCCGGAGCCGGTGACGCGGCGGATGCTCGACTTCCTGGGCCTTGGTTGGGACGAGGCCTGCCTGCATCCCGAGCGGAACCGGCGGGTGATCCGCACAGCGAGCCAATGGCAGGTGCGACAGCCGACCCATCGCGACGCCGTTGCGCGCTGGCGCCGCTACGAGCCCTGGCTCGGCGAGCTGCGCACGCTGCTTCCCGGCGGCGAGGCCGGCCGCATCGTGCATCCGCAGTCCGACGACCCGGCGCTGCCGCGCGCGCGCCGCCTCCGCGAAGCCGGCCGCATGGACGAGGCGATCGACTGCATGCAGCAGGCGGTGCGCCACAGCCCGCACGACCCGGTGCTGCTGAACGAGCTCGGCACCCTGCACCTCGCGGCAGGCCGGATCGCCGAGGCGGTCGAGTGCCTGGAGCGCGCGATCGGGCTCGAGCCCGACTTCGCGGTCGCGCACTACAACCATGGCGCGGCGCTGGAACGGCAGGGCCGGCCCGCGGCGGCGGTGGCGTCGCTGCGCCGGGCGCTGGCGGCGGCACCGGAGCTGGGCGCCGCGCACAGCCGGCTCGGCAACCTGCTGCAGGCGCAGGGCGCGCAGGCGGACGCGCTGGACTGCTTCCGCCGGGCAGGCAGCCTGCTGCCGCGTCCGGCCGACCAGCTTCTGGAGGAGGCGAAGCTGCTGCGTGCGGAGGGCTCGGCCGAGGCCGAGGCCAGGCTGCGCGAGGTGGTGTCGCTCGATCCGGAGAACGGGCTGGCGCATGCCATGCTCGGTGACCTGCTCGGCGAGTGCGGCCGCTTCGACGAGGCGGTCCTGCACCTGCGGCACGCCGTCGCGCGCGATCCGGAGCGTGTTGGCGCCGTGTTCAACATCGTCCTGTTCAAGCGCCTCGGCGAGGAGGACCGGCCGCTGCTGGCGCAGATGGAAGCGATGCTCGACCAGCCCGGCCGTTCCGGGCACGACCGCACCCTGCTGCACTTCGCCCTGGCCAAGGCGCATGACGATCTCGGCGAGCCGGCGCAGGCGATGGCCCATCTGGAGCCGGCCAACGCGGCCGAGCACCGCAAGACCAGGTTCGACCGCGATGCGATGGCGGCACGGGTCGATGCGCTGATCGCACGCCATTCTCCCGGCGCCGCTGTGACGGCGACCTCGTCCGGCCTGCAGTCCGAGCGCCCGATCCTCATCGTCGGCATGCCGCGCTCCGGGACCACCCTGGTCGAGCAGATCCTGTCGGCGCATCCGGCGGTTGCGGCCGGCGGCGAGCTGTCCTTCTGGACCGACCTGGCCGACGGGGCGACAGGCAAGGCCGCTCCGGCTGCCGCAGCGCCGGCGCGCGACTATCTGGCGCTGCTGGCGCGGATCGCGCCGGACGCGGCCCGCGTGACCGACAAGAACCCGTTCAACTTCCTGACGATCGGGCTCGTGCAGGCGGCCTTGCCGCAGGCGCGGTTCATCCACTGCCGGCGCGACCCGGTGGACACCTGCCTGTCGATCTTCTTCACGCGCTTCGCGACGCCGCAGCATTTCGCCTATCACCGCGACGACCTGGTGTTCTTCTACCGCCAGTACCGGCGGCTGATGCGGCACTGGCGCGCGCTGCTTCCGGCGGACCGGCTGCTGGAGGTCGACTACGAGGACCTGACCGCGGAGCCGGAGGCACAGGCAAGGCGGATGGTCGCGTTCTGCGGGCTGGACTGGGACGGGGCCTGCCTCCGGCCCGAGCGCAACGCGCGGCCGATCCGAACCGCCAGCGTATGGCAGGCGCGCCAGGCGATCCATCGCGGCTCGGTCGCGCGCTGGCGTCGCTACGAGCCGTGGCTGGGCGCGTTGCAGGCGTTGCATGCCGACGCAGACGCCGACGGGCCGACATGATCCGGGCGATCCGCACCGCGAGCGACGCCTGGCTGGCGCGTCATCGCGACACGCATGCACGTCATCCCGAGTTCGGCACCCACCGCCACCCGTACCTCGTGAACACGGTTCATGCATTGGCGGATGCGGCAACCGGTGACGAGAAGCCGAGCCTGCTGGACTATGGCTGCGGCAAGGGCGTGTTCCTGCGCGAGATGGAGCGGTCGGGCCGGTTCCGCTTCGTGCGCGGCTTCGACCCGGTGCGGCCGGCGTTCCAGGCGCGGCCGTCGCAGCGCTACGACATCGTGCTGTGCCTGGACGTTCTCGACCAGGTCGAGACGGAGTTCGTCGACGCGGTGATCGCCGACGTCGCGCAATTCACCGGGGGCACCGCGATCTTCGACGTCATCACGGTCCAGGTGGCAGCCCTGGCGCACCTGGCGCCGCGTCCGGCCTCTGCCTGGTGGGAGGCGATCGGCCGGCAGATGCGCATCCTGGACTGCACGATCCGGGAGGCCAGCGCCGAGGAACTGGAAAACGGCGCCTGTCCGGAGCGGACGATCGTCGTCGCGGCTCCGCAACGCTGAGCCGGTCGGGAGCGGCCCCGATCGGCGCAGCTCAGTCCAGGGTGATGCCGGGCGCGGCCGGCACGCCCGCGGACGGTGCTGCCAGGATCAGCACGCGCTCGAAGCCGTCCATCCCGGCGAACTCGATGCGGGTGGCGAGCACCTTCAGGTGCTGCCGCACCAGCGTGCTCCAGTAGAACGGCGGATGCGGCTGCAGCGCGCCGCCCGGCCGGGGCCGGGTCAGGCAGTCCAGCAGCACCACGCCGCTGGCCAGGGCGGCAAGCTCCTCCAGCAGCTCTGCACGGAAGCGCGGCTCGACGACATCCAGCACGTCCAGGCAGGTGACCAGGTCATGGCGACGCTGCGGCCTGGACCGGAACGCCTCGACCGCGGGATCGTAACCGGAGATCCGGTTGAACAACCCGAACGGTGCGATCTGGTCGATGAAGGTGCCCTTGCCGCAGCCGTAGTCGAGCCAGTCGATCCCAGGACGGCCGGCCGCGTCGCGCAGGCGCCGCGCCAGCCGGACAAACGTGTCCTGCAGGTAGAGGTGCCGGTGGCGGCCATAGCCGTCGGCCCTGGCATGCGCGTCGCGCTGCCGCCGTAGATGGGCGGCGGAGAAGGTCTGCGGCGGGCGGGCGGGCGGGATGGCGGGGGCCGCGGACAGGGACGGCCCGAAGACCGTCCCGTCGCCACCTGACACTAGGCCCCCACGGAGTGGCCGTGTCGCCTGCGGGCAAGAGCCAGACCGAACAGGCCGGCACCGACCAGCGAGATGCTCATCGGCTCCGGCACCGTGGGCGTGGTCGGATTGGGACCGATGGTGCAGGAGGAGCCGGTGCACTTGATGGTGCCGCTGGCGAACAAGGTCACCGCCGGACCACCGGCGCCGAAGCGCTCCGCCACCTTGTAGGTCGAGGACACGCCTCCGGTTCCGGGCTCGGCGAAGGTGTTGTGGGTCTCGTCGCCGTTCACCGCGAAGAAGCCGGGGATGCTGGCGCCGGTGGTGGTGGTCACGAAACCGGAGGACGAATAGATCGGCGTCGTGGTGCCGGCGGCATCGGGCACATAGGCATAGGCGTCGGGATCACTCGCGCCGGCAAGGCCGAGGATTCCGCCGCCGGCATCGAAGAAGCTGGCGATCGAGGTGCTGTAGGCCGAAAGGGCCGTTCCGCTTCCGACCGGGTTGTCGCATCCGCCGCAGGTGGATACGGAGGCGACGGCGAACGCGCTGTACTTGCTGTGGTTGAACATCCCTGCCGTCACCGCGCTGACGGTCACGGCCGTGTAGGGGATCGAAAGGTCGGTGAGCGAGCTGGTCAGCTCGGTGCCGTCGTCGATGACCAGCACCGGCAGGGTCGAGCCGGCTCGGGTATAGTTCAGTTCCGCGCCCAGCGCGGTGCAGGCGTTACCGGCATTTCCGGCATCGCAATGGTAGTCGTTGTCGTGCCCGGTCAGGATGATGTCGCCCGCCCGGGCGGACGATACCCAACCCGGGAAGCCGAGTGCCACCGCGCCGGCACCGGCAAGCAGCGTATATCGCGTCATCGGTCTCTCCTCTTGTTGTATCCTCTGAAGTTCATGGCTGACGGTCCCCCATCCAGCCTGGCCGGATGGGGGCAGGAAGACGGACGACCGGTTCAGGCCGAGCGGCGACGCAGCAGCAGGCCAAATGCCAGCAGGCCGCTGCCAAGCAGGGCGAGAGAGGCGGGCTCAGGAACGGAGGCGATGTCGATCGTGTCGTTGACGTCGGCGTTGCCGGTTGTGGTGATCACGTATTTCATCGTTTCAGAATACGGCTTGCTCAGCGACGGGGTGAGGTCGGTGAACGAGGCCGTGCCGATGTCGCTGAAGGTGTTGGACGCCAGCAGGGTGCCGTCATACAGATTGTTCGAGGTGTCGATGTAGGTGCTCTCGACGACCGAGGTCACGTCGCCGTTGAAGACGTTGGAGGTGAACGCGCTCGTCAGCTCGTTCACGCCGACCGGCCTCGCAAGCCCGGACTCGGTGACATAGACGGTGAGGGTTCCTCCCTTGGCGCCGCTGAGGTCGATCGCCCCGCTGTCGAGGTTGGGCTGGCTCAGGGCCGGCGAGCCGAGCGCCTGGATCTCGTTGATCTTGAAGGTGCCGTAGCTCCCATCAAAGATCACGCTGCCCGAACCGGTCTGGACCGTGTCGATGGCGCCGCCGTCGACGCTCGACTCCTGCAGGCCGATCGAGATCAGCGCCGCAGCGTGGGCCGCGGGCGCGCTGAGTGCCGCAGACGCGAGCAGGGCGGCGGTGGCGAGAAGATGCTTGCGCACGGTGAGGTCTCCGTTCGATTGACACACCAGATCAGCAAGGCCCGTGCCATACGGAAAGATGTGTAGAATCAAGCGTCAGAAGTCACCAGACATCTAATCATGTCGGAAAATCTTACAGCTGTTACGGTCCATTCCCGGATCGGACTCAGCCCTGCAGGGACGCTGCGACACGCTGCGCGAACGCCCTCGCCTCGGCGTCGGCGTCAGGACCCACGGCGGAGATGCCGACCACCGTGACCGGTGCCGCGCCGCCGGCGACGCTGCGCCAGCCGAGCCGCAGACGGTCCCCAATCCCGCCGGCCAGGGGACGTCCGTCCGTCCATGCCGCCACCACCGTGGTCATCCCTGCGCGAGGCAGGCGGGACAGCCGCCAAGCGCCGCCGTCCTGCGCCAGCAGACCGTGCCTGACGTCGTCCTCGCCCGCGGCCGCCTGGATTGCTTCCTCGGCACGGCGGAACTGGTCCAGGACCATGCCCGATCCGGCATGTGGGCCGAGCCGGCTCACGCGCAGGACGATGCCGGTGGCACCGCAGCGATAGCTCCGCTGCCCGGGAGGATCACCGACGTCGTCGCGGCAGCCGGCCGGTGCCGGCAGCATCGCGAGCAGCGCGGCATCCGGCTGTGCCGGCTGCTCCGACTGCGCGCGACGATCGAGCCCCCAGGCGCAGACGGGGCCGAGCAGGGCCAGCACCAGCGCGGCGACCGCCGCGCCGGCGCAGGACGCAGCCGGTGACGGCAGCGGACGAGGCGCAGCGGCGACGGCACGGCGCGGCGCGGTGTCCTGGCGGAACGGCAGGCCGAGCAGCACCAGAAGCAGGATCACGATCGAGAAGAACAGCCAGCCATACAGCACGTGATCCACCGCGCCCGCTTCCGCGCTGCCGCGCCAGTGGCCGAGCAGGACGATGCCGAGCGCGCGCACCCCGTTGGCGACGACCGGCACCAGCACGGATGCCAGCAGGAACAGGAGGCGTCGTCCGGGGGACCGGTAGATCGTCACCGCGTAGAGCGCGCCGAAGGCGATGGAGGCGATCAGGAAGCGCAGGCCGGCACAGGCCTCGGCGACGCGGAACATCCCTTCCGGGATCTCGATCACCGTCCGGTCCACCAGGTGCGGGATCGCCAGCGCGCCCAGGCCGAGGTCGATGAAGCGGGCGGTGAAGGCCTGCAGCGCCGGCACCAGGAAGGCGCCGAACGGGACCAGGAACACGAGGTAGCCGAGCGGCACCGCCATCGCCCGGACCACCGACGGGCCGAGGCAGGCGAGCACCAGCACCCAGAGCATCGCCAGCGACAGGAGCTGGCGGCCCTCCATCACCCCCAGCCGTTCCGCAAGCAGCCAGACCGCGGTCGCCGGCAGCATCAGCAGGGCGGCGGCCGGCAGCGGGCGCGGCAGGCAGGCAGCGAGGCGGTCGCGCCGCTCCCACGCGAGCCAGGCGGCGATCGGCAGCACGAGGAAGCAGTGGCCGAACGCGGTCGAGGCAGACCACACACGCACCGCTGCCGATATCTCGGCGTGGTGGACGGCCAGCAGGACCGCGCAGCCGGTTGCAAGCGCCGCCAGGGCGGGAGCCCAGCTCCGCGCGCGGTCGGACGGCCGGTCCCGCCGCCGCGCCGAGGGGAACCGGGTGGGTGCCAGGTCGCGCATCCGCGGCAGTCAGCCCAGGCCGCGCGCGAGGTGCGGGCCGATCCGGTTGGCGACCGGCAGCGGCAGGCGCTTCCAGGTCTCGATCAGCAGGCGGTATCGGGGGTTGAGCGGGTTGTGCTCCGGCACCGATCCGCCGGGGCGGAGCAGGAAGCGGTAGGTGAGCGGCGTCGGCGCGAAGCCCCAGTTCTTCTTGAACGCGTAGGCGCCGGTGCCTTCTTTGCTCCGGCCGAAGTCGAACACGGTGGCGCCGCGCGCCGCCGCCCGCGTCATCACGTCCCAGTACATGACGTCGAAGGCCTGGCAGTCGCGCGCGGCCGGGGTGCCGCCGCCATAGTACGGCAGCACCTCGTCGCGCCAGTGCAGGGTCAGCACGGCCGCCAGGTCCCGGCCTTCGTTACCGACCACCGTCGCCTCGGCGTCGGCCGGGAAGGCGGCGAGCAGGCCCTCGAACCAGCGGCGCGGGAACACCGGGGTGCCGAGGTTGCGCACGCTTTCGGCGTAGAGCCGCCAGGCGGCGCCGGCGTCCCGCGTGGTCCGGACGGCGAGGCCGCGCTCCAGCCCCTTGCGCAGCACCGCGCGCTGCTTGCGCGGGATCGCCTTCATGTTCAGCGCCGGATCGGCGCTGATCGGCTTGCGGAAGCTGGCGTAGAGGCCGCTGCGGTCGGTCCAGGAGCCGGGTGCGGCGAACCAGTCCGACGGCAGGGGCGCGAGGCCGCGCAGCTCCAGCGCCGCCGCACCGGTGTCGCGCAGCAGTTGCGCGGCGTAGTGCAGCAGCGCCTGTCCCACCGCGGCGTCGGCGGCGAGCGGGCCGCCGTACACGCAGAACGGCAGCGAGATCAGCGCGTGGCCGAACAGGCGGGTGCGCAGCTCGACCAGCGGCAGCACGCCGACCACGATCCCGTCCTGCAGCGCCAGCACCGAGCGGTCGCGGTGGTTGAACACCCGGGCGATCAGGGGCGGCAGGGCGGCGCGATGGAAGAAGGTGGCGTCCGGTCGGGCCGCGACGAACGCGTCCCAGCCGGCAGCCTGTCCGGCATCGAGCGGCACGAGGCGCAGGCTCACGGCGCGACGGCCGCCTGCGGGAACACGGCGTCCATCCGGCCCCAGTCGAAGTCGCGGCACAGCTGTGCCAGCCGCCCTTCCGTGGCGCCGAGGCTGACGCGGTGGCGCCAGCGGGCGGTGCGGGACGCGTCCGGCACCTGCGGCTGTCCGGGGTCGACCTCCCAGGGATGGATGTAGAACACGCCGGCGCCCTGCTGACGCTGCGCCCTGGCGTAGGCGATGCGGAACAGCGGATAGGGCATCAGGCGGAACCAGCCGCCGCCGGCGCAGGGCAGGTTGCGGCCGGCAAGGCGGAGCGTGGTCATCGGGATCTCCCACACCTGGCCGCCGAACGGCCGGTGCGGCGCGCGGGGCGCGGAGGGGTCGCCGTACAGGTCGTGCCGGATCGGGAACACGCTGGAGGAATAGGCATGGCCGGTTTCCGCCAGCACCTCCCAGGCCCAGGGCGTCGTGGGCCCGACGGAGAAGGTGGGGGCACGGTAGCCGCGTACGGCGACGCCGCCGGCCGCTTCCAGCCGGGCGCGGGCGGCGGACACGTCCTCGTGGAAGGCGCAGGCGTCCTCCGTGTTCACCGGACGGTGCCATTGCCCGTGGCTGGCCAGCTCGTGCCCGGCTGCCACGATGCGGCGGATCAGCGGGCCGTGGCGCTCCGCCACCCAGCCCAGGGTGAAGAAGGTGGCCTGCACCCCGGCCGCCCCGAACACGGCGAGCAGCCGGTCGGTACTGGCCTCGACGCGCCGGGGCAGCCGGTCCCAGTCGTCGCGACGCAGCACGCCGGCATAGGCCTGGACCTGGAACCAGTCTTCCACGTCGACGGTCAACGCATGGCGGATGGCGGAACGGGACGGGCTCATCCCGATGGCCGTCCGGTCGGCCGGGAGGGGTCGGGCACCTCGCCCAGGATCTGCCTGAACTGCCCCATCCCCAGCTCCAGCGCGTCCAGCCGCGCGGCGATCGTGCCGTCCGGACCGGCAGGACGAGCCGCGGGCCCAGGCCGGCCCGGCCTGCCGAAGTTCGGCCTGCCGGTCGATGGACCCTGCGCGGGCGCGGCAGGCTCCGACACGGCCGGGCCGTCCAGGTCCCGCGCCAGCTCGCGCGCGACCTCGTCCACCAGGGCACCGTCGAGCTGCCTCAGCTCCTCGATCGCGCCGTGCAGCAGGACGCGCCCGAACAGCCGGTTGATCCGGCGCGGCACCCCGCCGGTCGCCCCGTATACCGCCTCGAACGCGTCCGGGGTGATGGCGGGCGTGCCGGTCCAGCCCACGGTCGTCAGGCGATGCTCGACGTAGGCACGCGTTTCGTGCTGCCCCAGCGGGCCGAGGTGAAACGAGGCGATGACGCGCTGGCGCAGCTGGTCGAGCGCGCGGCTGGCCAGCATGTCGCGGAACTCGGGCTGGCCCAGCAAGACGATCTGCACGCCAAGGGCGCCGCCGCCCTGCGACAGGTTGGACAGCATGCGCAGCTCCTCGAGCGCCGCGTGCGACAGGTTCTGCGCCTCGTCGACCACCAGCACGCAGCGGCAGCCGGCCGCGCGCTGCCGGCCGAGCATGCGGGAGAAGCCCAGCAGCATGAGGGCCTTGTCGCCGCCGGTGATGTCGACGCCGAAGCCGGCCATGGCGAGGCGGAACAGCTCGTCGCCGGACAGGTGGGTGGTGGCGATGCGTGCCAGCAGGTGGGTGTTGGGATCGAGCCGCGACCACAGCCGCTCGGCCAGCGTGGTCTTGCCGGCGCCGATCTCGCCGGTGATGACCACGAAGCCGTCGCCCTGCTGCAGCCCGAAGGTCAGGTGTGCCAGCGCCCGGGTCTGACCCTCGCTGGCGAAGAAGAAGCGCGCGTCGGGCGTCAGCTGGAAGGGCGGCGCGGCGAGGCCGTAGAGCGTGTCGTACATCCGGTCAGGCCGGAGCGGGCGTCGGCGTGGGCATCAGAACGACTTCACCGCCGACAGGATCACCACGTTCTGCGACAGCGCCGAGACCTGGGCGCCGTCGCCGGAGCGGCGATCGAAGCTGTAGCTGAGCTGCGCGGACAGGGTCGGCGACAGCGCGTCCACCAGGACGAGCGAGCCCAGCAGGAAGTCCTGCCGTCCGGCCGGCCCGGCCTCGTCCTCCGTCACCCCGTACTGGCCCAGCGTCTGGAGGCTGAGCAGGGGCGACAGGGCGTGCGACCAGGTCAGGCTGCCGTAGAGCCCCTTGTTGCTGCCGAGCGCGCCGGGCAGCCCGCTGGACGAGACCAGGGTGTTGTCCTCGGCGTCCAGGTTGGCCGAGAAGGTGTCGCGCCCCTCCACCAGCTCGGCGCTGACGCTCAGGCTGCGGCTGCGATACAGGTTGTCCTGCGCGCCGAAGAAGCCGGTGTCGTTCAGCAGCGGCGCGCCGGACGTGTGGTCGACCGGGTTGCCCAGCTGGTCGAAGTCGGAGCTGGCCAGCGCGGTCTGCAGCTGCTCGGCCTCGGTGGTCAGGCCCTCGGAATAGCGCAGGAAGACGCGGGTGCGCGCGGTCGGCGACAGGGCGAGGTCGACCGTGGCGGAATCGAACCCGTCATGGTGGCCGTAGCTGGCCGAGACCGTGCTGTCCGGCCCGAGGGTCAGGCGCAGGCCGGCGTTCCAGATCTCGTCGTCGATCCGCTGCGGGTTGCTGCCGGCGTAGCGGATGTGCTCGTAGCCGACGCGGGTCAGCACGGTGACGAGGCGGGTGAGGCCGTAGTCGTCGTCGACGGTGGCGGTGTCGCGCACGGCGTTGTTCAGCACGCCGGTGCCGTCGTACTTGGTGGCGTAGCCGAGCACGGTGCCGCTGTAGCGGTCGAACGCTTCGCCGGTGGCGAAGGCGACATGGCCGCTGTAGCTGGTCACGTCCTGGTTGGTGCTGCTGTCGAACGGGGTGAGCGCGGACACGGCGAGCGGGCTCGGGCTGCCTTCCGGGGCGCCCACCGTGGTGCGGCTCACGTTCAGGCCGATCTCGCCGGTGCCCCAGGGTCCGAAGCGGTGCAGCGCATAGGGGCTGGCGGACAGGTCGACGCTCTGGGTGGCGCCGCCGTAGCCGTTGGCGAGGGTGCCGACCGGGCCGCCGAAGCCGTTGCTGGTGACGGTGCCGTCGCCGCGCAGGTCGAGGAACAGCGTGCCGGGCAGCACCGTCGCCAGCAGCTGGCCGCCGAAGTCCTGGTTGACCTGGGTGTCCCCGGAGTTGCGGGCGTAGAGATCGACCTCCGGATGGTAGGACAGGCTGCCCTGCAGGCGGACGGTGTCGACGCCCAGGTTGAGGCCGGGCTGGAACAGGGTGATGACGTCCGCCCCCCTGCCCCGTCCCTCGTCGCCCTGGACGTTGTCGGTGAACTCCTCGCCCAGCCCCAGGCTCGGGCTGACCGTCCAGCTGCGCTGGGCCGGCTGCAGCGGCGCGCCGTAGGCAGTGGCACCCAGCACGTCCTGGACGTCGCCCGGACGAAGGTTGGCGCCGGTTGCCGGCAGCAGGCCGTCAGGTGCCGCGATCGGCGCGGGAACCGGCTCCGCGCCCGTCGCGGACAGGCCGGTCCCGGGAACGGCTTCCAGAGGGCCGGGTAGCGGGGAGCCGGTTGCCGGGGCGGGCACGGTGGCGGTTGTCGCCGGGAACGCCGCGTCGGTCTGAGCCCGGGCATGACCCAGGATCGCGACCAGGATGGCCGCGAGCGGGAGTGGCCGGATCGCGGACGGGACACGGAACGGCATGAACGATCACGTGTTCCTGCCGTAGCGGTCGTAGTAGCTGCCGAACCGGCTGGGGGTGCCGGAACGGGCCTTGTTGAGCACCAGGCTGATGGTTTCGCAAGGTGCCACCAGGTCGAGCGCGCTGTCGAGCTCGCCCCGCTGCGTACGCTGCGCTTCCACGATCATCGCGATCTGCCCGACATGCGGCGCCAGCGCCGCCGCGTCGCTGCTGGCGAGGCAGGGTGCCGTGTCGAGGATCAGCAGCCGGTCCGGGTCGCGTCGCGCGATCCGCTCCAGGATCGCGATCACCGCCCGCGTCACGCCGCGCCCCCGTTCGGCCTCGACCGGCCGGCCGATCGGCAGGACCGACAGGTTGGGCTGCGCGGTGGCGACCACCGCGTGCTCGATCGCGGTCTCCTGTCCCGTCGAAAGGTCGTGCAGGCCCGGCCGGCCGGCCAGGCCCAGCAGCCCGGTGAGGCTGTCCGGCTTGTCGTCGAGATCGACCAGCAGCACCTCGGCGCCGCCGCTCCGGGCGATGGTGGCGGCGAGGTTGAGGGCGCAGAAGCTCTTGCCCTCCGACGGGCGGCTGCTGGTGAGCATCAGGGCGCCCGGCAGGCTCCGCCCGAACACGGCCTGCTGCCGGCGCTGCAGCATGTCGGCGATGATCCGCCATTCCTCGGCGGCGCGCGACCGCCGCTCTCCCAGCACCACGATCCCGGCCCGTCGCAGCACGTCGAGCTCCAGCCGGATCGACGGCGCGGCCCTGGCCGGGGTGCCGTGCGATCCGGCCGGGGCAGGGCCGCAGTCGGCCGGCTCGAGCAGGTCGCCCACGTCGCGCGGACGGCGCTGGCGCATGCGCTTGACCGCGCGCTCGATGAGGTGGGGCGCTGCCAGATCTGTCATGACGGTCGCTTTCCGGGCCGGCCAGGATCGGCCGCGGCAGGTTGGGGGCTCGGCATCAGGTCACCCGGGTGCCGGCGAGCAGCTGATACATCAGCACCGTGTAGGTGGCGCACAGCAGCAGCAGGACGCTGAGCGCCGCCGCCCCGGCGCCAAGGCCGCGCAGGCGACGCCGCCCGCCCGCCTCCATCGGGGACGGCAGGAGCGACAGGCTGCCGGCGATCGGCAGCCCGACCGCCCTCAGGTCCAGGGTGGTGTGGAACGAGCGGTCGAGCTGGCCGAGCAGGAAGGCGCCGGCGACGCCGCCGCCGAGCCCGGCCAGCAGCACCGCGGACAGCAGCAGGCGGCGGTTGGGGAACACCGGGATCTGCGGCACCTGCGGCGGGTCGACCACCTCCAGCTTGATCTTCTGCGCGCCGGTGTCGGCGGCGGCGTCCAGGCGCATCGCCTCGCGCCGGTTCAGCAGCTCCTCGTAGTTGCGGCGCAGCACGTCGTAGTCGCGGTTGAGGTTGATGTACTGCGCCTGCACCGACGGGGTGTTGCGGGCGATCTGTTCCAGGCGCGCCTGCTCGCGCCTTGCGTCGTCGACCTGTCGGGTCAGCGAGGCCACGTCGCCCTGCGCCTGCACCAGCATCACCTCCAGCTGCTGGTAGACCTGGTTCGGCTCGCTCCGGCTGCGTGCGCCGTGGCCGCCGCTGCCGCCACCGCCGCCGCCCTTGCGCAGGGCCGCGATCAGCGCCCGCTGCCGGATCACGTCCGGGTTCTGTTCGGTCAGGGTGGTCAGCATCTCGCGCAGGGAGGCCTGCGCCGCGGCGAGGCTGCCGCCGTCCGAGCCAGCGACGGCGGGATCGGTCTCGGTGACCAGGGTGGGCGGCGTGGTGGCGATCATGCGGGTCAGGCGCCCGGCGCGGCCCTGCGCGTCGGTCAGCTCGCCTTCGAGGCGGCGCAGCGCGTCGCGGGCGGCGTCGAGCCTGGTGCTGCCGCCGGAGCCTTCGGCGGGCAGCAGGTCGATATAGGTTTCCCGGAACGTCGCCCGCTTCAGCTCGGCCTCGCGGAGCTGGGCCTCGTAGCTGCCGATCTGCTTGTCGAGGAACGAGCTGGCGTTGGCCATGTCGGTGCGGCTGGCGCCGGCCTTGTCCTCGACGAAGATCCCCAGGACGGTCCGCACCACGTCGTAGGCGAGGTGCGGATTGTTGTTGCGGTAGGTGATGGTGAACAGGTTGCGCGTTTGCGGTACCACCTCGATCTCCCGGCCCAGCGCCGCCACCATGCGCTCCAGGTCGTCCGGCCGGGTGATCTGCAGCGAGAGATCCGTCTGCGAGACGAGCTTCTCCAGGTTGGGCCGGCTCAGCAGCGTCCGCTGCAGCACCTCGATCTGGGCCGCGAGCGGGTCGTCGAGCGCGATGCCGTGCAGCAGCGGGGTCAGCACCGCGTCGGCGTCGATGTAGACGCGCGCGTTGGCCTGGTAGCGGTCGGGAACGGCCGCAACGGCGATCCAGCCGACGACGCAGATCAGCCAGGCCAGCCCCAGCGCGATCCACTTGCGCTGCAGCATTCCGGAAACGTGGCGCCGCAGCTGGTCGCGCAACTCGTCCATCGACGCCTGGAACTCCTTGTTGGCGGCCGGAGGATGACCACCGATCCTAAGTGGGGCAGCCGAATCAGAACCAGGTCTGCGGGATGATCAGCGTGTCGCCCGGCTGCATCGGAACGTTCTTGGACACGTCGCCGTCCTTGATCAGGTCGGCGAGGCGGACGTGGAAGCTGACCTGGCTGTCCGGCCCGGTGCGTCGGATGATGACGGCGCGGTTGCCGGCGGCGAAGCGGGTCAGGCCCTTGGTCGCGATCATGACGTCGAGCAGCGTCATGTGCTGCCGGTACGGGATCGCCTGCGGGTCGGCAGCCTCGCCGATGACCCTGATCTGCTGGTCGAACGGGCCCACGAAGTTGCGGACGACAACCGTGACGTCCGGCTTCTTGACGTAGGCGGACAGCCGGGCGGACACGTCCTGGGCGAGCTCGGCCGGGGTGCGTCCGGCCGCGACCACGTCCTGGACCAGCGGCAGCGAGATGCGGCCGTCCGGACGCACGGGCACGTCCTCCATGGAGATCTGCGGCTTGTCGTAGACCAGCACGCCCAGGTGATCGGCGGGGCCGATAATGTAGGAGTCGTCTACAGCCGCGCTCGCGGGGGGCGGAACCATGTCCGGCGCGGAGGACGAGCATCCCGGCAACGCCAAGGTGCCGACGAGAGGGAGCAGGCATGGACGGAGGCGGCCGATCCGGACAACGCCAACTCTTGTGCGCACAACTCGTCTCGTTACGTGATGATGCAGGCAGCTTTACGTCCCGGCAACCTCCTTGTCCAGCTTCTTGCTTACGCTTTGTTATCGGCCTGCGGCCGGGGCAGCCGATCCCGGCACGGCACGATCTCGACATGACTCCGTCGCGTTATAGCAGCAGGGACATCGGTGCTCCCGGGACGCGCACCGCGGGCAACGCCGGACCACAGCCCGTTCAGCCTGTTTGCGCGAAATTCACAATGCCGATGTCCAGGCTCTTCGGAAGCTTGTCGAATATTAGCGATTTTCTGACGCGGACGTATTTCGTCTTGCATTCGGAAAGAACGGATCTCGATTTTTGGAACAAAATGTTTGACGAGACATGAAGAAGCTGACAACCTCCGGTGGCATTGGATCGACTTCACCCGAAGGGCCGCCCGTCAAAGATCCAGAGTTCCGCACGGTGTTTCCGCATGATCGCTCCGTCGCGTGACGTGAGCCGGGCCCCGGTGAACTCGAGGATCTGCTGGAGCGGCCATTCTGTTGAGGTTCGTCGATGTTCTTCACAGTCTCAATCATCAGGCGACCCCCCGTGTCCTGCCATAACCAATCCCGCCTGCGCGACCAGTACAGGCTTCTGCCGCGCTTTCTCGACCGCACCGGCCGGGTGGACATGATCGCCTTGTGGGCGCTGGAGACCCTGTTCGGCTTTGTCGGGTTCTACGCCGTGTCCGGCGGGGTTCCGGTGGCGCCGCTCCCGATGACCGGAGCGATCGCGGGCCAGGGCATCACCGTTGCCGACCAGGCGCTGCTGTTGTCGGTGCTGCTCGGTGCTCCCGGCATCGTCCTCGGCCTCTACAAGCCGGACGTGGTGCTGGAAACCCGTCGCCTGTTGCTGACCGCGCTGGTTGCCGCGATATGCTCGGCGCCGCTGCTCTGGCTGGTCTCCGCCCTCGGCCTGATCGACACCCGCGCCCTGTTCGGCGGCACACGCGCCTGGCTGGCGGCGCTGATGCTGTTCTGGCTCGCCCTGCTCGTGTGCACGCGGCTCGCCTACACGGTGTGCATACGCTCCGGGCTGTTCGTCCGCGACGTGGTGCTGCTCGGCGACGAGCCCGAGGTGCGCAACATCGCCGCCGTCCTGGCAGCCTCGCATCCGCGCCTGTTCCGCGTCACCCAGGCCGGCCCCGCGTCGCGGCAGCCGCTGATGCGCAGCCTGCGTCGCCCGTGGCAGGTCATCGTGGATGCGGACCGGGCCATCACGCTCGACGCCCTGCGGACCCGCTCCGGACGGCCGGCGCGGGTGACGGACCTGGGCACGTTCTGGGAGCGCCAGCTCGGCCGGGTGGACCTGTGCAGCCTGACGCCCTCGGAGGCGGTCGAGGGGATTGCCAAGGAGGAGGCCACCGCGCGCATCCTTCACCGCGGCCTCGACATCGTCGTCGCCAGCCTGCTGCTGGTGCTGACCGCCCCGCTCATGCTCCTCGCCGCGCTGATGGTGTGGCTCGACAGTACCGGCCCGCTGATCTACCGGCAGGAGCGCATCGGGCTCGACGGCCGCCGGTTCGTGATCCTGAAGTTCCGCAGCATGCGTGTCGATGCGGAAGCCGACGGAAAGGCGATGTTCGCGGCCAGGAACGACCGTCGCGTCACCCGGGTCGGCGCCTTCATGCGCAAGGTGCGCCTCGACGAGCTGCCGCAGCTGTTCAACATCCTTCTCGGCGACATGAGCGTTGTCGGGCCGCGGCCTGAGCGGCCGGACTTCGTGCAGCTCTACGACGCCACCATCCCGTTCTACAGCCTGCGCCTGCGCGTGAAGCCGGGCCTCACCGGCTGGGCGCAGGTCAACAGCGCCTATACCGCCAGCGAAACGGAAACCCGGATCAAGCTGGCCTACGACCTGTACTACCTGCGCAACCGCTCGGTGCTGCTGGACCTGTCCATCATGGTGGCCACGGTGCGCGTGATCCTGTTCGGCGTGGGCGCGCGCTAGGGAACAGGGGCCGCCGGCGGCGCGGTCGCGATCGATGCTGTTCCTGTCGTCGCAGCTCGCCTGTGCCGCCATCTACCTGCTTCTGGCGGGCCTGATGGCAATGCAGGCGAAACGCAGCCGCACCGCGCTGCTGCTGGCGGCGTCCTGCCTCGCGACCGCATCGTGGGCGGCTGCGGGCGCGTTCTACGGTGCCGCGCAGACCGGGCCGGACAGCCTGCTCGACCTCCTTCGTGCCGGAGCCTGGTATGGCGTGTCGCTGCACCTGTACCGGCGCACCGTGTCGGACCGGGCGCAGGCGCGGTTCTACGGCGTCGCCGGCGTGGCGGTGGTGGCGGCGGCCTGCCTGTCCGCCCTCCTCGGACATCCTGCTGCCGCACCCGGCGCCGTAAGCCTGCTGTCGTTCGGAATCCTGCTGCGCCTGCTGCTGGCCATCGGCGAGATCGTGCTGATCGAGAACCTCTACCGCGGCACTGCGCCGGAAGGGCGCTGGCATGTCGGGCTCGCCTGCGTGGCGCTCGGCAGCATCGCCGCCTACGACGTGGCGCTGATCGCCGACGCGGTGCTGGCGCACCGGGTGTCGCCCGCCTTCGTCACCGGGCGCGCGCTGGCCACCATGCTGGTGGCCCCCCTGTTCGCGGTGTCGGCGGCGCGCAACCGTTCCTGGAACGTCAGGCTGCACGTGTCGCGCACCGCGGCGTTCCACAGCGCCACGCTGATGGGCAGCGGCATCTTCCTGCTGTCGCTCGGCAGCCTGGCGCAACTCGCCAACGCCCGGTGGGCGCCGCGATCGGACTGGACCGGGCTGTTCACGATCCTGCTGCTGTTCGCCGGCCTGCTGCTGATCGCCGTGCTGCTGGTGTCGGCGTCGACGCGGCACTGGCTGGGACGGCTGGTGTCGGAGCACTTCTTCACCTGCCGCTACGACTACCGGCGCGAATGGCTGCGCTGCCTCGCCACCTTGTCGCAGCACGACCGGTCCGATCTCGACGCGCTGCCGCGCTGCGCGATCCGGGCGCTGGCCGACATCGTCGACAGCCCGGCCGGGCTGCTGCTGTCCGCGCGGCCGGACCAGGCCGGACTGGCCTGGGCGGCGTCGTGGAACCTGCCGCCGGTCGCCCCGCTGCCGCCCGAGCATCCGCTGCTGGCGGCGCTGTCGGAGGGCGGCTGCATCACGCTGTCGCCGTCCCTCCTCGCCGGCTCGCCGCTTGAAGGGCTTCGGCTGCGCTTCGCGGTGCCGCTGCCCGGCCGCGACACCGGGTCGGCCGGCTGCGTCCTGCTGGCGGCACCGCGCGGGCCGTTTCGGCTCGACAACGAGGTGGAAGCGCTGCTAGGCGTGCTGGCACAGGAGGTGGCCGCCCGTCTGGCCGAGCAGGAGGCGCTGCGTGCCGTGATGGAAACCCGCGACCTCCATGACTACGGCAAGCGCTTCGCCTTTGTCGCCCACGACATCAAGAACGTCGCCGGCCAGCTCCGGCTGCTCACCGCCAACGCGGAGCAGCACCTGGCCGATCCGGAGTTCCAGCGCGACATGCTGAGCACGGTCGACGCGTCGGTGCGCAAGATCGCCAACCTCCTCCGGCGCCTGGACAAGGTGGAACAGGACGCGGCGCCGGCGTTCGTTGCATTGCTGCCGCGGATCCGGGCCGCGGCTGCGGCGTCGCGCTGCGCCGCGTTGCAGGTGGAACCGGCCGGTCCCGGCGACTGGCGCGCCGCCATCGGCGAGGCCGAGCTGGACGCGGTCCTCACCCACCTGCTGGACAACGCCGCCGCCGCCCGGCCGGGCGGCGTCGTGCGGATCGGCGTGGCGGCGGCGGGCGAGCGCATCGCAATCGAGATCGGCGACGACGGTCCCGGCATGACGGCGGAGTTCATCCGCGACTCGCTGTTCCGGCCGTTCCGCAGCAACACCGCCGGCGGCAGCGGCATCGGCGCGTTCCAGGCGCGAGAGCTGCTGCGGCGGTCCGGCGGCGACCTCCTGGTGCTGAGCCGGCCGGGCGTGGGCACGACCATGCGCATGCTGCTGCCGCGGCCGCAGATGGCGCGCCGCGTCCCGGTCGAGGCCTGAGCGATGGCGGACAGGACCGACCGGGCGGTGTCCATGCTGCCCAAGCAAGCGCTGCCTAAGCAGGCGCTGCCCAAGCTGCTGATCGTGGAGGACGACGAGGGGCTGTGCCGGCAGTACCGCTGGGCGTTCCCGGAGTTCCAGCTGCTGTTCGCGGGGTCGCGTCCGGCAGCACTCGCCCTCGTGGCGCGGGAGCGGCCGCCGGTGGTGCTGATGGACCTGGGGCTGCCGCCGGATCCGGACGGGGTCAGCGAGGGCTTCGCCACCCTGGACGCGGTGCTGGCGACGGCGCCACACACGAAGGTGGTGGTGGCGACCAGCCACGGCGACCGCGAACATGCGCTGCGCGCGATCGCGGCCGGCGCCTACGACTTCTGCGAGAAGTCGGAGGAGATCGAGCTGCTGCGCAGCGTGACGGCGCGGGCACTGCGGTTGTCCGACCTCGAGGCGGAGAACCGCCGCCTGTCGGAAGCGGTGCAGCCGGGGGCGGTGCGGCGCATCGTCACCCGGGACCCCGGGATGCTCAAGGTGTGCCGCGACGTCGAGCGGCTGGCGGGGGCGCACGTCACCGTGCTGCTGGCCGGGGAAAGCGGCACCGGCAAGGAGGCGTTGGCACTGGCGCTGCACGAGCTGGGACCCCGCGCACGCGGACCTTTCGTCGCCATCAACTGCGGCGCGATCCCCGAGGCGCTGCTGGAAAGCGAGCTGTTCGGCCACGAGCGCGGCGCCTTCACCGGCGCGGTGGTGCGCAACATCGGCAAGATCGAGAGCGCGCAGAAGGGCACGCTGTTCCTGGACGAGATCGGCGACCTGCCGCTGCCGCTGCAGGTCAAGCTGCTTCGCTTCCTGCAGGAGCAGGTGGTCGAGCGGATCGGCGGCCGCACCCCGATCCCGGTGGACGTGCGGGTGGTGTCCGCGACCAACCAGGGGCTCGACGAGCTGGTGGCAGCCGGGCGGTTCCGCGCCGACCTGTTCTACCGCCTGAACCCGGTCACGGTGCGCATCCCTCCCTTGCGCGAGCGGCCGGGCGACGCGCTGCTGCTGGGACGCTTCTTCCTCGGCCGGTTCAAGGGCGAGTTCAACCGCAGCCTGCGCGGCTTCAGCACCGGCGCCACTGCCGCGATCGAGGCGCATGGCTGGCCCGGCAACGTGCGCGAGCTGGAGAACCGGGTAAAGCGCGGCGTGCTGATGGCCGACGGGCCGCTGGTCGACGCGACGGACCTGGAACTGGCGCCGGTGGACCCCGAGCAGTGGCCCGACCTGCGCACGGTGCGTCTGCAGGCCGAGCGGGTCGCCCTGACGCGGGCGCTCGCCCGCGGCGACGGCAACCTGTCGGTGACCGCGCGCCTGCTCGGCATCAGCCGTCCGACCCTCTACGACCTGCTGGACACGCACGGGCTGTCGCGCGCGGTCGCGGAGCCGCACGACGCGTCCAGGTCCTCCTCACCGGATCCGAACCGATGCGACCTTCCCTCCTCCTGACGGCCTCGGCAGCGCTGGTCATCGCCGGCGCCGGATCGGTCGGCTGGATCGCCCTGCACCGAGGCGACCCGATGGCGCAGGTGCGCCTGCTGACGCAGCGCCACGACCTGCACGGCGCGGAGCTCGTGCTGCGCAACCTCCTGCGCCACCATCCGGAGCGCGCCGACGCCCACCTGCGCCTGGCGCAGCTGCAGCTGCGCCTGGGCGATGCGGTCGCGGCCGAGCACGAGCTGCGGGAGGCGCTGGCGCACGGGGCGGACGAGCATGCGGTGCGCCCGCTGCTGGCGCAGGCGCTGGTGGCGCAGGATCGCGGCGACGAGGTGCTGCGCGCGTTCAACGCCGACGGGCTGGATCCCGAACAGGCAGCCGGGCTGCACATGGCGCGTGCCCTGGCCGAACTGGCGGCGAAGCAGCCTGTCCTGGCGCGGAACGAGGCGGATGCGGCACAGCAGGCGGCACCGCATTCCGTCGACGCCGCGCTGAACGGCGCACGCGTGGCCGCGGCGTCCGACGATCCGGGCGGGGCCGAACGGCTGGTGGACCGGGCGCTGTCGATCGATCCGCATTCGGGGGCAGCCTTGGCGCTGCACGGACAGCTCCTGGCGCGGCGCGGCGACCGTGCCGGCGCGATCGCGGCCTACGGGACGGTGCTGTCCGATCCCCTGCTGGGCCAGCCCGAGCTGCTGTCGGCACGGCTGGCGCGGGCGCAGCTGTTCCTGGCCGCGGGCAACGATGCCGCCGCGAAGGCGGACGTGGCGCCGGTGCTGAAGGCGTCGCCGCGCAACCCGCTCGCCAACTACCTCACCGTGCTGCTCGACATCCACGCCGGGCACTGGCGGGAGGCGGACGAGGCGCTGGCGCAGCTCGGGCCGGCGCTGGACCGCTTCAAGCGCGGCGACGTGCTGCTGGCGATCGTCGACGCCAACGTCGGCAAGCCCGAAGGCGCGCTCGACGCGGCGGAACGGTTCAACCTGCACAACCCGGACGACCGCGCCGGCGCGGCGCTTCTGGCCAGGCTCTACCTGATGCAGCGGCAGCCCGCGCAGGCGGTCACCCTGCTGACGGCCTGGAACGTTCCGGGACGAACCGATCCGGAGATCCTGTCCCTGCTGAGCCAGAGCTATGCGATGAGCGGCCAGGGCGGGGCGGCGGACTCCACCCTGCGGCAGGCCATCAAGCCGGATGATCCGCGCGCCCTGGTCCGGCTGGCGGACGTGGCGGCCCGTGAAGGCGACAACGGGCTTGCCGCCGAGGCGCTGCAGAACGCGCTGGACGCGTCGCCGGCACGCGCGGGCGCAGCCGCGGTGCCGGCGCAGGGGGACACCGCGGCGGCACTGGTGCTGACCCTGCTGCGGGCCGGGCAGCCGGATCGTGCCGCCGCCGCCCTGGAGCGGCTGCGGCAGATGCCGGGCGAGGCGGAACGGAGCGACCTGCTCGGCGGCCAGATCAGGCTGGCGGAGTTCGACCTGGCCGGGGCACGTGCCGCCTTCGACCAGGCGCATGCGCGCGATCCGGGCTCGGTGAAGGCACTCATCGCCCTGACGCAGGTGATGCAGCTGCAGGGCGACGGAGCCGGCGCCAACGCGCTGCTGCGCCAGGCGATCAACAGCCGGCCAACCGACAAGGAGCTGCTCGCCGCCCTGGTCGGGCTGTCGACGGCGCGGCATGCGCTCGCCGACGCGCTGCCGGCGCTGGAAGCGGCGCATGCGGCAGCACCGGGCGATGCCTATGCCGCCACCGTGCTGACCGAGCTCTACCTGCGCACCGGCCAGGCGGCGAAGGCGCTGACGGTGGCCGACGCGATGCCGGCGGGATCGATCCAGCACCTCGTGCTGCGGGCCGCGTCCGAGCGCGCGCTCGGACGCCAGGACGCGGCGCTCGCCGATTGGCGCAGCCTGCTGGCCAAGGCGCCGGGGGACGTGGTGCTGCGCCGGCGGGTGGTCGGGACGCTGCTCGCGGACAAGCGATACGATGCGGCAGCACCCATCCTCGACGAGGGGCTGGCAGCGCATCCGGACGATCTCGGGCTGCAGGGCGACGCGGTGACGCTGGCGGCGGCGCGGAACGGCCTGGACAGCGGGCTCGCCCGCGCCGACGGTTTCGCGGCGCATGCCGCGGACCCGGGGGCGCGGCTGCTGAAGGGCGACCTGCTGCTCGGGGCCGGACGCTTCAACGAGGCGGCACAGGCGTTCGCGGCAAGCCGGGACGGGCTGCCGCAGGACGCCGATCCAGGGCTGGCGGACACGCTGCTGCTTCGCCAGGCCGGGGCCCTGGCCCGGAGCGGCAACACGGCCGGCGCCACGGCCCTGTTGCAGACCTGGCAGAACAGCCATCCGAACCGTCCGGGGGTTCTGGTCGCGCTGGCGCAGACCGAGATCGCCACCGGCGCGTTCGGTCCTGCGCGCGGTAACCTCCAGGCGGCGCTCAGGCTGCGGCCGGACGACGCGGTCGCCCTCAACAACCTGGCCTGGGTCGAGCAGCGGGACGGCGACCTCGCCGATGCCCAGGCGCACGCGGCGAAGGCCTACCGGCTCGCGCCGACGCCGCAGGTGGCCGACACCCTGGGTGCCGTGCTGCTCGCCGTCGGCAACCGTGGCGCCGACGCGCTGGCGCTGCTGCGCGAGGCCAGCAACGGGCTGCCGCATGACCCGTCGGTGCAGTTCCACCTGGCCGAGGCGCTGAAGCAGGACGGCAAGCCCGATGCCGCCCGGGCGGTGCTTCGGCCGGTGCTCGATACGGCGACGCCGTTCGACGAGCGCGCCCAGGCGCAGCGCCTGATGCAGTCGCTGCAGAAGTCCTGACCATGGACCGGGCGCCCGTCCTGGAGTCCCCGACCCTCCCGGACACGCCGGAATGCCGGCCGCACCTGCTGACCTTCAGCACGCTGTATCCCAACGCGTCGCGGCCGCATCACGGCGTGTTCGTCGAGACCCGCCTGCGCCAGCTGGTGGGCACGGGTGCAGCCCGCAGCACGGTGCTGGCGCCGGTGCCCTGGTGTCCGGACTGGGTGCCGGAGCGTCCCGGGCGGACCCGGTCGGCGCTGATCGCGCCGGTCGAGCAGCGTCATGGGCTGGTGGTGCATCATCCGCGGTATGCCGCCATCCCGCGCGTCGGCATGACGGCAGCACCCGCGCTGCTCGCGGCGAGCGCGCTGGGCTGGCTGCGCGGGCTGGCTCCCGCGCAACGGGCCGGCTTCCACCTGGTGGACGCGCACTACGTGTATCCCGACGGGGTGGCGGCGGTTGCCCTGGCGCGGGCGCTCGGTCGGCCGCTGGTGATCACCGCGCGCGGGTCGGACGTGACGCAGCTGCCGGACTACCGCCTGCCGCGGCTGATGATCCGGCGCACGCTCCGGGCGGCGGACGCGCTGATCGCGGTCAGCGCGGCGCTGGGCGAGCGGCTGGTGTCGCTGGGTGCGGATCCGGCACGGGTGCACGTGCTGCGCAACGGGGTCGACCTGGCGCTGTTCCGGCCACCGGTTGATCGCGCGCAGGCTCGTGCGGTGCTCGGGCTCGGTGCGGCGGAGCCGGTGCTGCTGTCGGTCGGGCACCTGATCGAGCGGAAGGGGCATGACCGGGTGATCGCCGCCCTGACCCTGCTGCCGGACACGGTGCAGCTGCTGGTGGTCGGCGAGGGTCCGCTGGAGGCGGAGCTGCGGGCGCTTGCGGTGCGGCTCGGCGTCGCGAGCCGGGTGCGGTTCCTCGGGCTGCAGCCGCCGACGGCGCTGCCGGCGATCTACGGCGCGGCCGACCTGCTGGTGCTGGCGTCGAGCCGGGAAGGATGGGCCAACGTGCTGCTGGAAGCGATGGCGTGCGGCACCCCGGTGGTGGCGAGCCCGATCCCGGGCAACGGGGAGGTGGTGCGTTCCGCCGCGGCCGGGCTGATTGCGGAAGCGAACACGCCGGACGGGCTGGCGGCGGCGATCGGCCGCCTGCTCGCGGACGGGCCGGATCGGGCGGCGGTGCGGGCTTATGCAGGGGAGTTTGGTTGGGAGGCGGTCAGCGCCGGACAGATGCGGGCGTTCCGCCAGGCGGCACTGCGCCACGACGGGCGGCAGCAGGGCGACCGGACGGTCGAGGCGGAAGCGTGACGGTGCTGCTGTCCGATCGCCCGTCTGCCACAGCGAGTCGCATGCAGCCGCCCCGGCTGACCGGGATCGAGGCCGGACGGGGAATCGCGGCTCTGCTCGTGGTTGCGATGCACGCGCGCGGGCACCTGCTCAAGGCGTTCGGACCGTTTCGGCATCAGGCGACGTTCAGCTTCGGCCATAGCGGAGTCGACTTCTTCTTCGTGCTGAGCGGCTTCATCATCCTGCACGTTCACTGGAACGATGTCGGCCGGCCGGAACGGCTCGGCCACTACGTCGCGCAACGCGTCACCCGCGTGCTGCCGCTGTACTGGGCGGTGCTGGCAGTCTCGCTGGCGCTGATGACGGTCCACCACCCGCTGCCGTCGCCAACCGTGCTGGCCAACGCAATCCTGCTGCTGCCTTTGCCGCTTCCGCTGCCAGTACCGGTCGCCTGGACGCTCCAGCATGAGGTCGTCTTCTACGCCGTCTTCGCGATCCTGATCGTCAACCGGCGTCTTGGATCCATGGTGTTCGGCATCTGGCTCCTGCTGATCGCCTGCAACATTCTCACGCTTCACCCCGGTTCGATCATGGGCACGTTCGACGCCGAGTTCTTCCTGGGCATGCTCGCTGCCGGCCTCGTGCGCCGCCTCCACGTTCCTTGTCCGTTGATCCTGCTGCTGTTCGGCGTGGCCATGTTCTTCACCCTAGGCGCCGCCGAGGATCTGCACCGGGTGACAGGGTCGGCAAGCACCACGCATCTCGCCTATGGCCTGGCCTCGATGCTTTCAGTGCTCGGCGTTGTGGAGCTGGAACAACGGCATCGGCTGCACGCGCCGCAGGCGCTGCTTTGGCTGGGCAGGGCGTCCTACTCGCTCTACATCACGCACCTGCTGAGCATTGGCGCCATCTGGCAGCTGCTCGTGCTGTGCCGGCTGGAAACGGCGCTGCCGATCTGGAGCGAGTTCGCGCTGTTCGTCACCGGCGCGATGCTGGTCGGCCTTGCGGTGTCGCGTGCTGTCGAGATGCCGCTGATCGCCCTCACGCGGCGGCTGCTGCCGACTGCCCACCCACGACTCCGCGAGCGACACCGCACGGCATGACAACAGCGTCACCGGCGGGAGCGGAGCCGCAGGCGTACCAGAAGGCGGGGGTGTTGCTGCCGGCAAACCCGATCGCCACCTTCGTGCCGGGCTGCCTCGCGCGCACTGCGTTCGAACCGGAGAGACCCTCGGGCACCGCCGTCTCGGCATGCGCTCCGGGCGTCAGACGTTGCGCCGCAACGGCATCGGCTGATGTCCGGTATAAAAGCTCGGCACGATCGAGACGAGACGGTTCAAGGCCATCTTTCGGTTGGACATGCTGTTGCGGTATAGGCAGACATGAAAGCGGGAAACGGAACAGGCGGGTTTCGCAGAAGAACGGATCCGGAGGCGCCGCATGTCTCGTTTTATCGACATCCTCTAGACCGTCCTCATGAAGCCCCTGCACTCCGCCCTCCTGCTCTCATTTCTTGAACGATATACCACGACCCTCATCTACGTCGTCTCCAACGTTGTCCTGTCCCGCCTGCTCACCCCGCACGAGACCGGCCTCTTCACCGTCGGCTTCGCCCTCACCGTGATGATCGGAACCCTTCGCGACTTCGGCGTCGCGACCTATGTCATTCAGGAGCCCGACCTCACCGACCAGAAATGGCGCTCCGCCCTCGGCGTGAGCGCGGTCACCAGCGGCTCGGTCTTCGCTGCCGTGATCGTCGCGAGCGTCATCGCCGGGCACGCCTACCATGATCCCGACGTCACCAAGGTGATGCTGATCTCCGGTCTCACCCTTCTGCTGATCCCGTTTAACGCGCTGGTGCTGACTTGGCTGCGGCGCGAGATGCGCTACGGCGCGCTCTACAAACTCTCCCTTGCCGGTGCGGCAACGCAGACCATGGTCACTGTCGCACTGGCCTGGGCTGGCGACGGGGCCATGAGCATGGCCTGGGGCAGCGTCGCCAACTCCTCGGTCATCCTGCTTGGCAGCATCCGCCTGCGCCCGCGCCAGTTCGGCTACTGGCCTTCACTCGAGGCGTGGCGCCCGATTGCCGGCCTCGGCGTCTACTCCACGGTTGGCAACCTGTGCGATACGATCACGCCGAACGGAGCCGACCTGTTCATCGGCCGCTTCGCCGGGCTCGCGGCGCTCGGCCAGTTCAGCAAGGGCGCAAGCCTTGTCGCCTTCGTCAACCAGAGCATGACGAGTGCGATCCTGCCGGTCGTCCTCTCGCTGTTCGCGCAGAAGCGCCGGGCGGGCGAGCCGCTGGATGCGGCCCTGCCGCAAGCGCTGTGCCTGCTGACCGGGCTCACATGGCCCGCTTTTGCCGGGCTCTCGGTGGTCACGGGACCTGCGATCCGCCTGCTGTTCGGCCCGCAGTGGGCCATGGCAATCGCACCAGCCAGCGTTGTCGTGTTCGCAGCGATGATCACGTCGATGACCGCTGTGCACGCCGTCGTCTATCAGGCTGCCGGCGCCATGCGCACGCGCATGATCCTACAGCTTGCGGTCACCCCGGCGCAGCTTCTGGTGCTGTTCGCGGCCGCCCACGGCACGCTGGTGCAGGCGGCGCTTGGAACGATCGCCAGCGCCGTGATCGAGTATCTGCCGTCCCAGGTCATGGTGAACCGGATTTGTGCCACCTCGGCAGCAGCCTTGCTTGCCTCGCTATGGCCGAGCGCCATCGTCGCCGGCTGTACCGCCGGAGCGGCATCCGGAGCCTTCGCGCTGCCGATCATGCCGGACGCACCGCTGCCTGCGCTGACGCTGGCGATCGCCGCAGGTGGCGCGGGCTGGATCGCGGGGCTCGTTCTCACTCGCCATCCCCTTGGCCTGGAGGCCGCGTCTTTCATGAGGAGGCGCGTTTCGGAACGCGGCCAGCAGCAACCGGAGCATCATGATGGGACGTGAAGTCAGGCTTGTGGCCCGGAACGAGCTCGGACTCCTTGCCCCCGGGCGGACAGGAGACTGCTGCGCGAGAGATGCAAGACACACATTTTCCTGGTAGGCTGCTGTCGACAGGTCCCACTCCCGACCAGATCCCGGTCATCAGCTCATGCACGCAATCCTCAGGCAGAGACGGGTCGGCCATGACGTCCGCTGAGCCGATCGTCAGTGTGGTTGTGACGACGTACAACGGCTCGCTGCTGATCGATCAGACTATTGCCAGCATGCTGGCGCAGACTTTTCGCGATTTCGAGCTCATCATTGTGGACGACCTGTCGACGGACGACACGGTCGCTCGGATCGAGCACCATGTCGATCCGCGGATCCGTCTGGTATGCAACCTGCACAACCTTGGGGTCGTCGGAAGTCGCAACGTCGGCTTCTCCCTAGCACGCGGGCGCTATATTGCGGCCCTGGATCACGATGATCTCAGCGTGCCGGACCGGCTGGAACGTCAGGTCGCGTATCTCGACGCCCACCCGGACGTGGTGCTTGTCGGCTCACGCTGGCTGAACTTCAGCAACGGGCAGACCTCGTTCGATCTCTACGAGGTCACCGATCCGCCGCTCATTCGCTGGGCACTCCATCTCTCGAACATCATGTGCTACTCGACCCTTATGGTCCGGGCCGAGTGCGTACGTCGTCTCAGTCCACCCATGCGGCAGGAACGAGTCCTGGCTGACGATTTCGACTTCTATCACCGCCTTCTGGATTTCGGGGAGATCGCGCGTCTTCCGGAAGCCCTTGTGATCTACCGTTTGCATGGCAGCAACACCTTCCGGCTTCGAATGGACGAGATGCAGCACAATGCTGCCTTGGTGCTGGAGGATGCCTACGGGAAGTGGTTCGGCTCGCAAGCAAGCGAGGTTTCCCGGATGATGACACGGCTCGTCGCCAGTCGCGAGACGGCGCGGACGGATGACGAGCTTTGCCGGTTGCGCGACTGCCTCGACGTCATGGCCCGCTGCTTCGTCAGGGACAACAACTCGCCAGCTCACGTAGCCGATGCCATCCTGACGTCGGTCAGGGACACGTGGATCCTGGCGCTCGAACGACGGATCAGGAGCGGTGGGCTCTCGTCGCTTCGGCATGTTCCTGGCATCCGGACCGGGAACGGAGGGAGTCGGATTGATCTCTTGAAGTCTGCCGTCTTCGCCCTCATCCCGGCAAAGAGCATCTTCCGGAAGGTCGGGCATCTGGCAAGGGACCGCCTGCCAGCAAAACCCGTCTCGCCCATCCCTTCAGGGTTTTCCCACGCCGAGGTTTGGCCCGATCTGCCGTCGCCGGCTTGGGATTGCGTCATGACCATCCTGTTGATGGTGTCCTGCGTTCCCACAGTCGTCCCGATGCTGGGAAGATCACTCAAGGGAGTGGCTGCATCCCGGTCCACAAGACGTCCCGGCAGGTGATGTCGGACCGATGACCTTTCGCAGGCGAGATGCGGCCGTTCGGCTCTTTGTCGGGTTTTGCTGACATGACGTTGGCTTGGATAATGCGAAGTCTTTTGGGGCAGCTCCATCTGAGCTATCGCAATCCCCAGGAGTTCCTGCGGAACCTCAAGCAGGTCACCAACAAGGCCGCGTTCCTGGATCAGCTCCTGGACATGCCTGAAGTCAGGACGTTTGACGTCGGCATCGCGTCGACTATCGACGGCTTGCCTGCGGCCGCGGCTCTCAACATTCTCCTTCCTCGTATCGACCGATCCGGCATGACGGGCGGACCCAACACCGTCCTGCTAATCGGTGCCTTGCTGGCCCACGGCGGCATCACGGTCCGTTTCATATCGTGTGACGTTCCGCTTAACCCCGACATGAATTGGTTCTGGACCCATCTGGCCCAGCTGACAGGAGTATCGGAGCGGCCCGCTGGCGCAGTAGTTCAAGATGCTTTTGGCGTCCCGCTGCAAGTCGGCGCTGATGACCTGGTCCTGGCCAGCTTCTGGACGACGGCCTATCAAGCGGCCGACATGGTCGCAAAGATGCGGCGCGACCAGTTCATCTATCTGATACAGGACTTCGAGCCCGGCTTCTATCCGTGGTCCAGCCGCTACGCCCTTGCCGCGGCAAGCCTGAACCTGAAGTTCCACGCTGTCATTAACGAGCAGACCCTGGCCGACTTCCTGTTCGAGTCCCGGGTCGGACGGTTCTCGTATCCGGATTTTAGGAAACACTGCACCGTGTTCGAGCCAGCCGTGGATGATCGCCTGTTCAGGCCGGCCAAGGCTCATGGCAGGCGGCCGCGACGCTTGCTGCTGTACGCGCGCCCGACCAACCCGCGCAACCTCCTCGGCTTGTCCGTGGCCGCGCTGCGAGTGGTGGCCGCCCTGCCGTTGTTCGCGGATGGGTGGGAGTTCCTCGCGATTGGCGCGCGTGGGAGCCTACCCCCTGTCCCTCTCGGGGCCGGGAAGATCCTCAAGGAAGCCCCCTGGAAGGATCTGGCAGGTTACGCCGCGCTGTTGCAGGCCTCGGATATCCTGCTGTCGCCGATGCTGTCCCCCCACACCAGTTATCCGGTGCTGGAGATGGCCGCCTGCAATCGCATCGTGGTCACGAACAGCTTTGCGACCAAGACTGCCGCTTATCTGGCTGCGTTGTCGCCGAACATACTGGCTGTCGAGGCAACCGTCGAAGGCTTCGCCCTTGGCCTAGTTGCGGCCGCTGAGCGTGTCGAGGCGGGCGGCACCGCCGAATCCTTCCTGAAGCTTCCGAACACGTGGGAGAAGGCACTCGTCAACGTGAGCGACGTCGTCCGGGAGTTGCTTTCATCCGCCGCTGGCACGGGATGCCTGTCGGGCTCGTGAGGCGGAATGCGGATCCTGCGGAAGATCGATGGTCGTTGACAGCGGACGTCATTGCGAAGCGACGCGTTGCCGCGGTTCAGGCCGCGCCGGACGCGCAACCAACGCCGCAGAGCGCCAGGAACTGCCGACTCGGCCTCTCCCATCCGCACGCCGCCGCGGCACGCAACCCGTTGGCCGCAAGGGCGTGACGCAGGGCAGCGTCCTCATACAATTGCCGCATCGCCGCCTCAATTGCCACCACCGAACGGCCATCGACCACCAGCCCGTTCTCCCTATCATGCACTGCGTCGAGGCTGCCGCCTTCCCGGCCAGCGATCACGGGAAGGCCGCAGGCGTTGGCCTCCAGGAACACCAGCCCGAGAGCCGTCGTGGCGCCGGTGCTCGTTTCGCGGTTCGGCATCACGAACACGTCGCCAAGACGGTAGTGTGCGACCAGCTCGTCCTCGGTCACCTGTCCGGCCAGGACCACTCGGTCTGCCACGCGTTCCTCCTGCGCGATGCGGCGCAGCTCTGGTTCGAACGGCCCGGCGCCGACGAGAAGGCAGCATGCATCGGGTGCCGCCGGCAGCAGCCGGGCAAAGGCACGGATCGCCTGGTCCAGCCCCTTCTTCTCCAGCAACCGGCATACCGATACGAACACGAAGCGGCCCTGCAGCCCATACCGCTCCAGGAGATCCGGCCGCTTTGGTCCGGGCAGGAAGCGCGCGGTGTCCACGCCGGTTCCTGCCAGGCAGGTACGGGACGCGGCGTCCGGCCCGAGCAGGGCCTGCACCGCCGACAGCGTGAAGCGGCTGACCACGACGATCCGGTCGGCCGCCAGCAGGACAGCGCGGCACCTGCAGTGGTCAGGATCGTATGGGTTTCGCGTGGTGATCTCCTCGCCGTGCACGTAGGCGACCAGCCGGAGCGGCAGCCCGAGCCGGACCAGGCGGCGCAGCAGGACCAGCAGCCAGCCGTTCGACAGCAGCTCGCCGACGCACACCGTGCGCAGGTTGCCCCGCCGCACCAGCAGGAGCACGGTGCGCAGGAGCCGCACCCTGATGCGCAGGTCGCCGAGCCGGAACCGCGCGTCCTGCCAGGTGCCAGGCCTGGGCGCACCGACTTCCAATCCGGGCCGGATCGGCGTGCGAAGCAGGTCGATCCGTCGGGTCCGGAACGGGGCGCGCCGGTCCTGCTCGCGCCAGCCGATCATCGGCAGCCCGTCGAGGTAGCTCCGCCGCGGCGCCAGCACCAGGATGTCGTTCGGCGCGTGACGGGCCAGGTTGTCGTAGACGACCGCCGAGCCGCCGCGTGCCGGTGGGAAGTTGTTGGCGATCAGCAGCACCGTCGGGCGGGACTCGCTCACGATGCGGCCCGTTCCGGCGGCAGCAGGTGGTCGGCGACGTGCGGCAGGTCGATGAAGCGGCAGCCCGTGCGGGTCGTCAGATAATCCAGGATGCCGGACAGGCGGTCGTAGAAGGTGTGCAGGTCCGCCTTCGACCGCACGTAGGGGTTGCCGCCGATCGTCAGCGACGAGCTGTGGAAGCTGAGCGCCAGCAGCGTCTGGCCGTGCGCCTGGAGCCCGGCCGCCAGCCGGCGCATGGCGGCAACGTCGTTGCCCTCCGGCGACAAGGTGATCCGCTCGGCACAATGGCTGCGGGTGAGCAGCGCGCCGAGCGGAAGCCGTCGCGCCCATCCGGCCGACACCGCGCGATAGATGGCGCTGCCGGGGCCGCCGCCCCAGCCCACCACGCTGCGACAGAGTGGCAGTTCGAGCAGGTCGTGGCGGTTTCCGAACCAGAACGGGCCGTACTCGAAGCCGCGATAGTCCGGGCCGCCCTCGGCGCGAAAATCCGTGCGCGGCGCGACGCTGGTGTCGATGGCGAAGCCGTGCCTCTCCAGCAGGATGGCGGTATTGGCGCCGAAGCCGTAGCGGCCGCCGCGGAAGATCGTCGGCGGGAAGCCGAAGCGGTCGACGAAGGCCGCCTTGAGCGACAGGAGCTTGCGCTCCTCCAGCTCCGCGGACAGGTTGCCGGAATAGGACAGGTAGTGGGCGGCACCCTGTTCGAATGGCGGCGTGACCCAGGTGTGCAGCTGCAGCCCCAGCACGCAGCGCCCGCGCTCCAGCTGGCGGCGCAACTGTCGGACCGAGTCCTCGTCCTGCAGCATCGGATACGTAAGCAGGTAGGCCGGCACGACGTTCCAGCTGTCGAGGATGTCGTGCAGCACCGACAGATGCTGCAGGCTTGTGGTCGAATACCGGGTGCCCTGGACCGGAAGCTGCCAGTCGAAGTTCTCCTCGGCGTCGATGACCAGGGTGCAGACCGGCTCCGGTCGACGCAGCCGCGCCGGCCGCGGCGCCGGGAACAAGATCGCGGGCACGCAGGCCGACTCCGCCGCCGGGTCGGAACCATGCAGGAGGGATTCAGCGCGCATCGGCCAACAGCTTGGTCCAGCGGGCGATCATCTGCCACTCGTCATAGAGCAGCACGGCCCGCGAACGGTTGTCGTCGCCGAGCCGGCGGCGCAGCACGGGGTCGACCAGCAGCCGGTCGAGCGCCGCGGCCAGCGCCGACGCGTCGAGGGGCGTGACGAAGGCGAGGCTTTCCGGCCCCAGCATCCGCGCCACGTCGCCGACGTCGGTGGACACCGCCGGCAGGCCGCTCGCCATCGCTTCGAGCAGGGACAGCGGCATCTGCTCGGTGTCGGACGACAGGGCGAACAGGTCCATGTGTCGGTAGGCCTGCGCAGGGTCCGGCATGTGGCCGACGAACGCGGCCTGTCCCGGCGGCAGCAGGACGCTCGCAAGGCGCTCGAGCGCCGCCCGCTCCGGCCCGTCGCCGACCACCAGCAGCCGCGACGGCTGGGCAGCCGCCGCGGCATGCAGCAGGCGGGACAGGTTCTTCTCGGGGCGCAGCGCCGCGACCGTGCCGATCACCGGTCCGGTGCCGTTCAGTTGCCAATCCGGCAACGGCGGCAGCCGGTCGCCGGCAGAGAAGCGGTCGAGGGCGACGCCGTTCGGAACGTGGTGCAGCTGGCCAGGCGGGAGCCGCCAGCGTCGCTCGGCAATCCGGCGCAGCGTGTCTGACGGCAGCACCACCGTGGTGCCGCGGAGCACGAGGCGACGGGCCAGGGAGCGCCGAGGCAAGGGTGTTTCGCGCTCCTCCGGCCCGAACCCATCCTCGGCATGCAGGTGCGGCACCAGACGGCCGGGAAACCGGTTGGCCAGCGCCCACTCGATGCTGCCCCAGTTGTGGGTCAGCAGCAGGTCGGGACGCAGCGCGCGCAGGACCGCACGCTGCCTACGATAAAGCGCCAACGGGTTCGGTGCCCGGGTTCCCTCGGTGATGAGGGTGATGTCCAGCGACGGGTCGAGCCGCTCGAGGCAACCATGGTTGCCATCCATGGCAACGATGGCGTGACGCCAAGCGGTACCCAGCCGGTTGGCAAGGGTGGCAAAGCGCGCCTGCTGGCCCCCCATCGCGAAGGTCGGGAACACCGACAACAGGAGCGGTGCCTGATCAGCTCGACCGGACATGCAAGGTTCCGTCGGCCAGGCCTGGCAAAGGCGCCGCTGCCAGTTCGGGATCCACTACACGGACGATCTCGTTCCGCTCGCCCTCCGCGGCCGGGATCGCCGTGGCCGGCAGCGGCTCAGCGTACAGACGCACGATGTCACCCGCGCCGACAAGGCAGATCCTGCTCACCGCCTGCGTCCGCGCATGGGCAGCGTCAGGCCGCGTCAGCCAGGATCTGCGGCGCGGCCAGCTCGCTGCGGAGGAAGCCCGCCAGCACCAGCAGCAGCCAGATCGGCTGGGCGTGATCGAACCGGCGGGTCTCGTGCTCATCGAGAAGACGGGCCAGCGCCTCGGCGCGGATCAGCCGGTGGTCGAGGAAGTCGGGATGCAGCAGCCGTCCCCGCACCCGGTCGATCCCGTCCGCCAGGGTCTGTCCCAGCGGCATGGCGAAGCCCTGCTTGGGGCGGCGCAGGATCTCCGGCGGCAGCCAGGGCGCCACCGCCGCGCGCAGCACCGCCTTGCCGCGCCCCTGGCGCAGCTTGAACGACGCCGGCAGCGCCAGCCCCCAGGCGACCAGTTCGGGGTCGAGTAGCGGGCAGCGCACCTCCAGGCCGCTCGCCATGCTGGTGCGGTCGGTCTTGACCAGCATCTGCCCCGGCAGCCAGGTGGCGAGGTCGACGTGCTGCGCCTGCGCCAGCGGGTCGTCGCTGTCGCTGTCCTGCATCAGCTGCGCGAAGCGGGCGCCGGGGTCGTGGCCGTCCAGTCCTGCCGCCAGCGCCGGGTGCAGCAGCGCCGCACGGCGCTCGTCCTGCAGGCGCGCCACCGTCCGGTAGTAGCCCATGGCGGAGTCGAGGCTGAGCTCGGTCAGAGTGTGCCTGGCACGCAGGAAGCGCGGCGCGCGGTCGAGCTTCGGGTAGAGGCGGGCGATCGTGGCGATCGGCCCGTGCCGCATCCCAGCCGGAAGGTGGCGACGCATCCCCTCGACCAGCACGTGCCAGCGGTGGCGCCGGTAGCCGGCGAACACCTCGTCGCCGCCATCGCCGGACAGCGCCACCGTCACGTGCCGGCGGGCCAGTCGGCAGACCTGGGCGGTCGGCAACGCGGACGGGTCACCGAACGGCTCGCCGAAGATCCGCCCCTGCTCGTCGGCGCCGGCGATCCAGTCGGTGTGGTCGGCCCGTTCCACCAGGTGGGCGGCGCCGCAATGCCGGGCGATGGCCGCGGCGGCGGGGATCTCGTCCTCGGCGCCAGGAAAGCCGATGGTGAAGCTGTCGATCGCGTCGGCGCCGGGGCGCGCCCGCATTGCGGCGGCAACCACGCCGGCGCTGTCGATGCCACCGGACAGGAACGCACCCAGCTCCACGTCGGCGACCAGCCGCCGCCGGGTCGCCTCGACCAGGCGCTCGCGCAGGGTCGCGGCCGCCTCGTCGAAGCTGCCGGCGGACACGGATCCGGACCGGCGCGGATGCCAGTAGCGCTTCGGTGCCGGCACCTGTCCCGGCGGACCCTGCCCGTCGAGCAGCAGCGTGTGCGCCGGCGGCAGCTTGGCGATGCCGGCGAAGATGGTGGAGGGGTCCGGCACGTAGCCGAGGGCGAGGTAGTCCTGCAGCGCGGCCGGGTCCACCTGCCGGCACAGCGCCGGACAGGCGGCGAAGGCCCGCAGCTCGGAGGCGAAGGCCAGCCCGTTCGGCAGCAGGGCGTAGTGCAGCGGCTTCTTGCCCAGCCGGTCGCGCGCCAGCAGCAGCACGCGCCGGCGCCGGTCCCACAGGGCGAAGGCGAACATGCCGTCGAGCCGCTCGACGACGCCCTCGCCCCACTCCTCCCAGCCGCGCAGCACGACCTCGGTGTCGCTTCGGGTGCGGAACCGGTGGCCGGCAGCCGCGAGGCGGTCGCGCAGGGCGACGAAGTTGTAGACCTCGCCGTTGAACACCAGCACGGCGCCGCTGCCGCTGTGCATCGGCTGCGCGCCGCCCGCGAGGTCGATGACCGACAGCCGGCGGTGTCCGAGCCCGACACCCGGCTCGACATGCAGCCCGTGCGCGTCGGGGCCACGATGCGCCAACGCTGACGTCATCCGGTCGAGCACCGGCTCGTCGATCGGGCCGCCATCCTGACGAACCAGCCCGGCAATGCCGCACATGCGCTTCGTTGTCTCCTGCGGCGACCGGCACATCGTATAGGCGAGTTCCGCCGTTCCTGCAACGAACGTGTAAAGGGCACTTGACGCCGCCGCTCCCACGCCGTTCTTGTCGCCCGCCGGGTTGTCCGGCTCGATCGTGAAAATGCCGATAAAGTCCTGGACTCGGTGTTTACGATTGTGTAACGGTTGAGTCCTGGTCTGGATCGTTGTCCTGCCGCCAGGTTCACCAGCGCGTCCTGATCCCTGCCTCCCGTGGACTGATGTGCCACCGGCAGGACGCCTGATCGGAGAGCATCAGTGTCCCACAATCCGAACGTCGTCCCGGCGCATGCCACTGCGTCGACTGCCCTGACGCATCCCTCGTCGAAAGCCGATACTGCACCGCAGTATTTCGCGTCTTCCGACACCATGCAGGCTTCCGACGACGCGACGGGATCGCAACCGGCTGACGACGCATCGCACGCGAGCCTTGGCGCGACGATCGCAAATCCGGTTGCTGCCGCAACGGTCGTGCCGGTTCCGCTTGCGACCTCCGACGTGCTCACCGTTGGCAGCGGGGAAGAATATGCCACCTTGTCGGCAGCACTCGCCGCGGCGCATGACGGCGACACAATCGCCGTCAAGGCCGGCACGTATGTCAATGATTTTGCTACCGTAACGGCCGACGTGACCGTCGAGGGCGTCGGCGGCATCGCCAGCTTCGTCGCCACCGAGCCGCCGACCAACCTGAAGGGCATCCTGACCGTCGACGACGACGTCACGATCAAGAACCTGTCCTTCTCGGGTGCCGCCATCGACGACGCGGACGGCGGCAACGGCGCCGGGATACGCTACGAGGGCGGCGTCATGGTGCTGGACAACGACACCTTCAGCCACAACCAGGACGGCATCCTCGCCAACCCGGTGCTGTCGAACCTGACGACCAACACCATCACCATCACCGACTCGACCTTCTCCGACAACGGGTCCGGCAGCGGCTACACCCATAACCTCTATGTCGGCGACGTTACCAGTCTCACCGCGACGAAAGACGTGTTCGAGGGCGCGGTGGTCGGGCACGAGTTCAAGAGCCGCGCGCTCGTCAACGTCATCACCGACAACACCTTCCGCGATGGTCCGACCGGCACCGCGAGCTACGACATCGACCTGCCCGACGGCGGCAAGGACACGTTGACCGGCAACGTCATCGAGAAGGGCCCCGAGTCCGAGAACGACGCGATGGTCCACTTCGGCGGCGAGGGCATCCCCTATGCCGGGTCGTCGCTCACCATCTCCGGCAACACGTTCGAGAACGACCTCGGGCCGCAAACGGTCGCGGTGCTGAACCAGACCGCCATCAGCGCCACCATCAACAACAACAGGTTCGACAACCTGACGGCAGCCCAGCTGGTTCAGGGTCCGGCCACCGGCACCGGCAACGTCAACGGCAACGGCAATCCGCTGCCGAACATCACCCAGTCCGGCGTGCTGCCGGGCAACACGGTGGTCTACACCGACGACCTACCGCACAGCATCACGCTGGACGGCAGCACGATCCAGGCCGTAGAAGGCGGCGGCGGGTTGCTGACGGCCTATGCCTCGGGCGGCCACGTGATCGCGATCGGCGGCGGCGGCGGCATGGTGTTCACCGAGAGCCCGACCTCCGGCGGCAACTCCATCACGACCGCGAAGGGCTCGACCAACTCGATCACCGTGGTCGGGCAGGACCTGATCGACAGCGAGGGCAACGACACCATCAGGACCGGCGGCGGCAACATCACCGGCGTAATCAACGGCACCGCGACGATCTCGGACGGCGATGCGGACAACCAGTGGACCGTGAACGGCACCGCCACGATCACGGGCAACGGCGGCAACCCGCAGGTCTCGATCGGCGCCACCGGTACCGCCAGCATCACCGGACCGCTCGGCAACCTGATCGTGTCCAACGACGGCGGCAGGGCCGGCATCTCCATCACGGAGGGCGGCGCCGCGGAGTCGCTGACGATGGTGGGTGGCGCCGCGGTCGTCAGCGTCTACGGCGGCCAGACGCAGATCTCGACCGCTTCCGGTCCGGTCGGCACCGACCTTTCGCTGGGCCTGGGCACCTTCAACGTGACCAGCCTGGGCGCCGACACCATCACCGCCGGGTCCGGCAACGACACCGTCATCGTCAGCGGCAAGTCCGTCATCCATGCCGGCACCGGCAGCCTGTCCGTGTTCGGCCGCGGCGACACCGCAGGTGCCACCGTCTACGCGGCGGCCGGCGACGTGACCCTCAACGGCGACACCGGCAACATCACCTATGTCGGCGGCACGCAGGCCAACACGCTGGAGCTCGACCTGAGCAGCAACACCGTGCTCGGCGGCAGCGGCCACCTGACCGTGCATGGCGGATCGCGCGAAAGCATCAGCGGCGGCACTGGCGGCCTGACCTACCTCGCCACCGACGGCGGCGGCGCCAACACCATCACCACCGCGGCCGGGGCGACCGACCTGCTGCAGCTGGCCGGCGGCGACGTGGTGCAGAGCTACGGCAACGACACGATCACGGGCGGCAGCGGCAACCAGGTCATCACCGCCTACGGCAACGCGGTGATCGACGACGGCATCGGGAACAGCCAAATCACGTTGGGCGGACACGATACCCTGGTCGGCGGCGGCGGCGGCGATGCGGTCATCGTCACCAAGGGTGCGGTCGCCACCGTCACCGCGGACGCCGGAACCGACGTGGCCGAGACCGCAGCGACCGCAGCGTTCACGATCGGGACCACGCACGCCTCCGCCAGCGTCACCGGGGGCGCCGCCTCCATCGGCGACAACGGCGGTGCGATCGCCTTGGCCACCACGGCCACGGCCGGCACCGCCGTGACGGTCGGCGGGGCCGCCAGCGTCTCCTCCGGCGGCGCGGACACCATCCAGGCGGGTTCCGGCACCGAGACCGTCACGCTGCATGCCGGCCACGCGCAGGTCTACGGCGGTACCGGCGCCGTGTCCGTGCTCGACCAGGACGCAACCGCGGGCGACGGCGAGACCGTGCACGGCGGAAGCGGGTCGCTGACCTACGACCAGGGGCCGGGCGCCCTGACCTTCATCGGCGGCACGGGTGCCGCGTCGATCAACGCCGAGTACGGCAGCGCCAACGTCACGGCCGGCAGCGGCAACATCACCCTGACCGGCGGCAGCGCCGGGCTCAGCTTCACCGCCGGCAGCGGGCACGCCGACGTCACCCTGACCGCCAATGGCGGAACCGTCACCCTCGGCAGCGGCTCGACCACGGTGCACGAGGCGGGCTACGGAGCGGCCAACACCTTCGTCTTCCAGGCCGGGCACGGCGGCGGCACCGACGTCGTCACCGGGTTCCGGCTCGGCATCGACCGGGTCAACTTCGGCGGCCTGAGCATCGGCTCAATGACGCAGGCGTCGGGCAACACCAGCGTGACCCTGAACGACGGCACCCACATCACCCTGATGGGCGTGCTGCTGACGCCAGGGAGCGGCGGCGCCTGACAGCAGCAGGCCGGCCGGCCGGGGATCGCGCCCGGCCGGCCGACGCTCCGCCTCGTCACCGACCGCGCGTCGGACGATCAGCCTGGTCGCGGCGAGCAGGCTGACCAACAGGTAGTCGACGTCGCGATAGGCAGCACTCAGCAGCCCGCCCGACACCATGAAGGCGAGCAGCGAGATGCGCAGGTGGCCGGCAAGGCGGCTCGCCCACTCCAGCTCCGGGCGGCCCGCCTCGCGCACCAGGCGGCGGACCAGTCCGGCGTCGCGCCAGGCAGAGGCGACGAGCAGCAGGAACAGCCCGAGCCCGGTGAAGCCCATGTCGCCCAGCACCTCGAAGTAGATGCTGTGCGCGGCGCGCGGGAACGTGCCCAGCGGCAGGCTGGGCACGATGTCGAGCATCTGGAAGTTCCGCGCCTGGGCGCCCCACACGTCGCCGTGCTGGATGGCGTGCATGCCGCCGCCGGTGAGCGGACGGTCGAGCGCGACCCCCAGGCTGACCTTCCAGGCCTGGATGCGGCCCATGAAGGAGTCGTCGCTGTCTGCCTGCTGCACGGTCTGCATCCGTGCGGTCCAGTCGCTGCCGACCAGGGCGGTGCCGGCGAGCAGGCTGCAGGCCAGCAGCGGGATCGCCAGCGACTTGCGCCGGCTGACGGCGACCGAGCCGATGCCCACGATCACGAGGCCGACGAAGCCGCCGCGCGAGAAGGTGGCGACCACCGTGGTCGCGCCCAGCAGGGCGGTGCCGAGGCAGGCGAGGCGAAGCGCCCGCGAGGCCGCCGTGCCGTGCAGGTAGTGCAGCAGCGGCAGGATCATCAGCACGTCCAGCGCCACCTGGTTGTTGTCGCCGATCGACGGCGATCCCAGCACCTTGTGGGCGCTGCCGGACAGGATGAACTTGATGCCCTCGTCGACGGCGATGTAGCCGATGCCGAGGCAGACCACCATCAGCAGCGCGTGCACCCGCATCCGGTCGGTGATGCACCACAGCACCGCCAGCGCCAGCGCCAGGATCTTTAGGAACTGCTCGCACAGGTCCCAGCCCGCCGACGCGTCCAGCATCGGCGAGGCGGCCTGCGCGACCAGGGCGGCGGCACCCAGCCCCAGCAGCAGGATCGCGGTGCGGTCGAGCCCAGGCCGGATGCCGGGATCGCGACGGAACAGGAGCTGCAGCACCGTCGGCAGCGCCGCCACCTTGGCGAACGGAACCGACACGCCGATGCCGTACAGGAGGTCGTTGGGCGCCAGCAGGGAAGTCCACGCCCACAGCAGCACCCCGAACTGGGCGCCGCGGAACGACAACGGCAGCAGCACGAGCCAGGAGGCGAGGAAGGCGAGATCGCGCATGGCCTGGGCGCTCTACCGTCGCGAGTGCCGGGCCCTGGCTTGCGGCTTCGGGTCGTCCGGCCTGCGCCAACCCAGCAGCCCGGCCTCGCCGCGCCCCTTCGCCATCCACGTCATGACGAGGAAGATGCCGCCGCATTCGAGCAGGAGCAGGATGGCGTCCATGAGGTGATGTCCGGCCGGTCGACTGTCGAAGTGTTAGGGACGGCGGCGGTAAATGTAAACGAGCCGGTCCGGCTGTGCCGCCGGCCGCGGTCTCCTCCTCGGCAACCTCCGGCTCTGGGCGCCCCCGGCCTCGCCATCGACCGGCCCGGCTGCCGACTTCCTTTCCCTGCCGGCCGCGCTCCAGCCAGGATGATGCCGATCGTGCGCACGATGTCGGGCCAGGTCCTGCGTGGCGTCGGGCATGACGCCTTCGTGTGGCAGCAATCCTGCCGTCACCTGGGCCGTTCCAGGAGCACGCGCAGTCTCGCGCGGCATGATGGAGAGACAGCATGAGCGGCAGCGCCCTTGCCTCGCAGATCACGGAACACATGCCGGTCGTCGGCAGCGACGGCGGCCATGTCGGCACCGTCGACAAGGTGGAAGAGGACCGGATCAAGCTGACCAAGAAGGACGATCCGGACGGGTCCGGCCAGCACCACCATTACCTGCCGGTCAGCGCGGTCGCGTCCGTCGAGGAAGGGGAGGTGCGCCTCGGCATGGAAGCGGACCGGGCGATCAAGCTGGCGACCATCAGCACCGGATCGGATACGACACATGGCATGGGCAGCATGGGTGCCGCTTCCTAGCCGGCTGCCTGCCCGTCGGCAACGCGCTGCCGCGCCGAATGCCCGTTCCGCATGGGGATGCGGGCAGATGCGACAATCCTAGATCGGCAGCCGCGTCGTCTTCTTGACGCACTTCAACGCGAAATGGGAGCTGACCGATGCGACGCCTGGAAGGTGCAGCAGCACCTTCTTCAGGAACACCTCATAGCTCGCGATGCTCTGGACGACGATGCGCAGGATATAGTCGCTTTCCCCGCTCATGGAGAAGCAGTCGACGATCTCCTGCCGGTCACACGCTGCCTGCTCCATTGCCAGCAGCGTTTCCTCGTCATGCGCCTTGAGCTTGACGCTGGCGAAGACCGTGATGTCGAACCCCATGATCCTGGGGTCGAGGATAACGGCGCGCTCCAGGATGGCACCGCTCGCTTCCAGTTGCTTGACGCGCCGCCAGCAGGGCGTGTGCGATAACCCGACCCTCTGCGCCAGCTCGACAGCCGAGATGCCGGGACGCTCCTGCAACAGCCGGAGGATCTTGAGGTCCACCGCATCCATGGAATGTCATCCTACGCAACGCCACGAGATGGCTATGCAATTGCGGGTGCCTGCCTTTCTGAGCAGATAATAGCAATTCGTCGGGTCAGGTTTTGGTGCAAGTCTCTCCGTCCGTATACCTGTTCCGTCGCTCCGGAAGTCCCGAGTCATGTCGAACCGCCCCAGGCTGACGCTCCACGTTCCGGTGCCGAAGGTCAGGCCGGGCGAGCGGCCGGACTTCAGCCACGTCGCGGTCCCGGCGGCGGACGCCATGCGTCGTCCCGACGTGCTCGATGCAGAGGCCGGGCTGCGCGACATGCCCTATGGGCTGGTCCGGGTGCTGGACGAGGACCACCGCGCGGTGGGCGCATGGGATCCCCGCCTCGATCCGGACATGCTGCGGCACGGGTTGAGGGCGATGGTGCTGACCCGGGCGTTCGACACGCGGATGTTCCAGTCGCACCGGCAGGGCAAGACCTCGTTCTTCATGACCTCGACCGGCGAGGAGGCGCTCGGTGCCGCGCCGTCCATGGCGCTCGGCCGGGAGGACATGTGCTTTCCGACCTATCGCATCGTCAGCTACCTCCTGGCGCGCGGCTATCCGCTGCTCGACATGGTCAACCAGATCTACTCGAACGCCGCCGACCCGTTAAAGGGGCGGCAGCTGCCGATCCTGTACTCCGCCCGGGAGTACGGGTTCTACTCGCTGTCCGGCAACGTGGGCAGCCGGTTCGGCCACGCGGTGGGCTGGGCGATGGCATCGGCCTACAAGGGCGACGACAAGATCGCGATCTCCTTCATCGGCGAGGGAACCACCGCGGAAGGGGACTTTCACGAGGCGCTGACCTTCGCCTCGGTCTACCGAGCCCCCGTCATCCTGTGCATCACCAACAACCAGTGGGCGATCTCGTCGTTCCAGGGCATTGCCGGCGGCGAGGAGACCACCTTCGCCGCGCGGGCCATCGGCTACGGGCTGCCTGGGCTGCGGGTCGACGGCAACGACTTCCTGGCGGTATACGCAGCGACCCAGTGGGCGGCGGAGCGGGCGCGGAGCAACGGCGGCGCGACGCTGATCGAGTTCGTCACCTATCGCGCCGCCGGGCACTCGACCAGCGACGATCCGGGCCGGTATCGTCCGGCCGATGAGGCGGCGCACTGGCCGCTCGGCGACCCGGTGCTGCGGCTGAAGGCGCACCTCCTCGGGTGCGGCGAATGGTCGGAGCAGAGGCACGAGGCGCTCGAGGCCGAGTGCCGGGAGGCGGTGCGCGCCGCCGCCAAGCAGGGCGAGGCGGTCGGCACGCTCGGGCAGTCCAAGCCGGACACGCGCGAGATGTTCGAGGACGTCTACAAGCAGCCCGACTGGCGCATCGTCGAGCAGCGCCGGGAGCTGGGCTGCTGATCATGGCGACCATGAACATGGTGCGGGCGATCAACTCGGCGCTGGACGTGATGCTGGCGCGCGACCCGGACGTGCTGATCTTCGGCGAGGACGTGGGATATTTCGGGGGCGTGTTCCGCGCCACCGACGGGCTGGCCGCGAAGCACGGGCTGACGCGCTGCTTCGACGCGCCGATCTCCGAGGGCGGCATCGTCGCGACCGCGATCGGCATGGGCGCTTATGGCTTGCGGCCGGTGGTGGAGATCCAGTTCGCGGACTACATCCTGCCCGCCTACGACCAGCTGGTGTCGGAAGCGGCACGCCTGCGCTACCGTTCCGGGGGCGAGTTCTGGGCGCCGATCACCGTGCGCTCGCCCTATGGCGGCGGCATCTTCGGCGGGCAGACGCACAGCTCCAGCCCGGAGGCGATCTTCGCCCACGTGTCCGGGCTCAAGACCGTGATCCCGTCCAATCCCTACGACGCCAAGGGCCTGCTGATCGCCGCCATCGAGGACGACGACCCGGTGATCTTCCTGGAGCCGAAGCGCATCTACAACGGGCCGTTCGACGGCCGCTTCGACCGGCCGGTCGGCACCTGGGCGCAGCATCCGGCGAGCGAGGTGCCGGAAGGCCACTACACGGTGCCGCTGGGCAAGGCGGCGGTCGCGCGGGAAGGTGCGGCGGTCACGGTGCTCGCCTACGGCACCATGGTGCACGTGGCGCTGTCGGCGGTGGAGGAAAGCGGCATCGACGCCGAGGTGATCGACCTGCGCAGCATCGTGCCGCTCGACCTCGACGCCATCCTCCAGTCCGTGCGCAAGACCAGGCGCTGCGTGGTGGTGCACGAGGCGTCGCGCTTCGCGGGCTTCGGGGCCGAGCTGTCGTCGCTGGTGCAGGAGCGCTGCTTCTATCACCTCGAGGCGCCGATCGAGCGCGTCGCCGGCTGGGACACGCCGTATCCGCACGCGTTCGAGCGGGACTACTTCGTCGGACCTGCCCGCGTTGTCGCGGCGATGCAGCGCACCCTGAAGGGTTGAGAATGGACAACTACGTCATCCGCCTGCCGGACGTCGGCGAGGGCGTCGCCGAGGCGGAGATCGTCGCCTGGCACATCGGGGTCGGCGACCGGATCGAGGAGGACCAGGCGACGGTCGACGTCATGACCGACAAGGCGACGGTGGAGATGACCGCGCCGGTGTCGGGCGTGGTCGTGGCGCTGCACGGCGGGATCGGACAGATGGTGCCGGTGGGATCGCCGCTGATCGAGCTGGCGCTCCATGGCGCGGCCGAGGCGTCCGTCGAGGCACCCGTCGATGCGCTGGACGGTCCCGAGACGCCGACGCTTCCCGAAGCCATCGCGGCCGGGGATGGGTCGGCCGCGCCGCCCGGAACCGCGGCTCCCGACCCGGCCGAGCCGGCGCCGGTGGCGGCTGCGGCTGCGGCTGCGGCGGAACGGGCCGAAGCGCCGCTGGCCTCGCCGGCGACGCGGCGGCGGGCGGCCGAGCTCGGCGTCGACCTGCAGGCCGTGTCCGGCACCGGGCCCGACGGACGGGTCACGCCGGAGGACCTGGACGCCTTTGTCGCGCGCCGGGACGATGCGGTGCCGTCCAGACCGGCCGGGCATTCCGGACGCCGCGCCGGGGTCAAGGAGATCACCCTGGTCGGGCTGCGCCGCAGGATCGCGGAGCGGATGGCGGAGGCGAAGCGCCGCATCCCGCATTTCGGCTACGTCGAGGAGTTCGACCTGACCGAGCTGGAAGCCCTGCGCCGGGAGCTCAACGCCGGCCGGTCGGAGCACCAGCCCAAGCTGACGCTGCTGCCGTTCTTCATGCGGGCCGTGGTGCGGCTGGTGCCACAGTTCCCGCAGGTGAACGCGCGGTTCGACGACGCCGCCGGGATCCTGCGCACCCATGACGCCGTGCACGTGGGCATCGCGACGCAGACAACGGGCGGGCTGATGGTCCCGGTGGTGCGGCATGCGGAGGCACTCGACCTGTGGCAGAGCGCGCGCGAGCTCGAACGCGTCACGCGGGCCGCGCGGGACGGCAGCGCCAGCCGCGAGGAGCTGACCGGCTCCACCATCACCCTCACCAGCCTCGGAGCACTCGGCGGCGTGTCCGCGACGCCGGTGATCAATCATCCGGAGGTGGCCATCATCGGCCCCAACAAGCTGGTGGAGCGGCCGGTGGTGATCAACGGCCAGGTGGTCGTCCGCACGGTGATGAACGTGTCCTCGTCGTTCGACCACCGCATCGTCGACGGCTACGATGCCGCCCGGTTCGTGCAGGGCATGAAGCGGCTGATCGAGCGGCCTGCCCTGTTGTTCGTGGACCAGGGATGACGCGCGCCATCCGTTCCGCCCTTCCGTTCCGCGCGCCGACCGGCCGCTGCCGGGGAACGCCACGTCCGGCCGTGCCGTTGCCGGCTCCGGCCACTGACAGGATCCGATCATGAGTTCTGGGCTTGCATCCTCCGGGCTCGAGTTCGCGCTGGGCGAGAACGCGGACGCCATTCGGGACACCACGGCCCGGTTCGCCGCCGATCGGATCGCGCCCATCGCGCGGGAGGTGGACGAAAGCAACACCTTCCCGCGCGCGCTGTGGCCGCAGATGGGCGAGCTCGGGCTGCACGGCATCACGGTGGAGGAGGAGCACGGCGGGCTGGGGCTCGGCTATCTCGAGCACGTGGTGGCGATGGAGGAGGTGTCGCGCGCGTCCGCCTCGGTCGGACTCAGCTACGGGGCGCATTCCAACCTGTGCGTCAACCAGATCCGCCGCTGGGGCACGGAGGAGCAAAAGCGGCGTTACCTGCCGAAGCTGATCTCCGGCGAGCATGTCGGCTCGCTCGCGATGTCGGAAGCGGGGTCCGGCTCGGACGTGGTGTCGATGCGGCTCAAGGCGGAGCGGCGCGGCGACCGCTACGTGCTGAACGGCACCAAGTTCTGGATCACCAACGCGCCCTCGGCCGAGGTGCTGGTGGTGTATGCCAAGACCGATCCGGCCGCCGGACCAAAGGGGATCACCGCCTTCCTGGTCGAGAAGGGCTGGGCCGGGTTCTCGGTGTCGAAGAAGCTCGACAAGATGGGCATGCGCGGCAGCGACACCGCGGAGCTGGTGTTCCAGGATTGCGAGGTTCCCGCGGAAGCGATCATGGGCCGGGAAGGACAGGGGGTGGCGATCCTGATGTCCGGGCTCGACTATGAGCGCGCCGTGCTGGCCGGCGGCCCGCTCGGCATCATGCAGGCCTGCCTGGACGTGTGCCTGCCCTATGTCCGCGAGCGGAGACAATTCGGCAAGCCGGTCGGCGGGTTCCAGCTCATGCAGGCCAAGATCGCCGACATGTACGTGGCGCTCAACTCGGCCCGCGCCTACGTATATGCGGTCGCCAGGGCATGCGATGCCGGCAACACCACGCGCACCGACGCGGCGGCTGCGATCCTGCTCGCCAGCGAGAACGCGGTGAAGACGGCGCTGGAAGCGATCCAGGCATTGGGCGGCGCCGGCTACACCCGGGAATGGCCGGTGGAGCGGCTGCTTCGCGACGCCAAGCTGTACGACATCGGCGCCGGCACCAACGAGATCCGCCGGTTCCTGATCGGCCGGGAGCTGATCGAGGGGGCGACGCCCCGATGAGCCGGCTGGCGAGTGCGGTCGACACCGGCAGCGACGCATTCGCGCGCAACGCCGCGGTCAACCGGGCGCTCGCCGAGGCCTTGCGCGAGCAGGTGCGGATCGCCGGACTGGGCGGTCCGGCCGCCTCGCGCGAGCGCCACACCGCCCGCGGCAAGCTGCTGCCGCGGGACCGGGTGGAGCGCCTGCTCGATCCCGGCGCGCCGTTCCTGGAGCTCGGCCAGCTGGCGGCCTGGGGCCTTTATGGCGGCGAGGCGCCGGGAGCCGGGGTGATCGCCGGCATCGGCCGCGTGTGCGGGCGCGAGGTGATGATCGTCGCCAACGACCCGACGGTGAAGGGCGGTGCCTACTTCCCGCTCACGGTGAAGAAGCACCTGCGCGCGCAGGAGGTCGCGGAGCAGAACCGCCTGCCCTGCATCTACCTGGTGGACAGCGGCGGCGCCAACCTGCCACACCAGGCCGAGGTGTTTCCCGATCGCGACCATTTCGGGCGCATCTTCTTCAACCAGGCGCGGATGAGCGCGCAGGGGATCGCGCAGATCGCCTGCGTCATGGGGCTCAGCACCGCAGGCGGCGCCTACGTGCCGGCGATGAGCGACGAGACGGTGATCGTGCGCGGGCTGGGGTCCGAAAGCCAGGGCGCGATCTTCCTGGCCGGGCCGCCGCTGGTGAAGGCGGCGACCGGCGAGGTCATCAGCGCCAGCGAGCTGGGCGGCGCCGACACGCACGGGCGCCGGTCCGGCGTGGTCGACCACGTGGCCCGAACCGACGAGCACGCGCTGGAGATCGTGCGCGACGTCGTGTCCCGCCTCAACACGGTCAAGCGGGTCGACATCGACGTGGCGGACCCGGTGCCGCCGCGCTACGACCCGGACGAGCTGTACGGGATCGTGCCGACCGACCGCCGCGTGCCGTACGAGGTGCGGGACGTCATCGCCCGGATCGTCGACAACTCCGAGCTGCACGAGTTCCGGCCGCTCTACGGGTCCACCCTGGTCACCGGCTTCGCCCGCATCTGGGGCTATCCGGTCGCGGTGCTGGCCAACAACGGGGTGCTGTTCTCGGAGAGCGCGCAGAAGGCGGCGCACTTCGTCGAGCTCGCCTGCCAGCGGCGCACGCCGCTGGTGTTCCTGCAGAACATCTCCGGCTTCATGGTCGGCGGCCGCTACGAGGCCGGCGGCATCGCCAAGGACGGCGCGAAGATGGTGACGGCGGTGGCGACCGCGAGCGTGCCGAAGTTCACCGTGCTGATCGGCAACAGCTTCGGCGCCGGCAACTACGGCATGTGCGGCCGCGCCTACGAGCCGCGCTTCCTGTTCTCCTGGCCGAACTCCCGGATCGGAGTGATGGGCGGCGAGCAGGCGGCCAGCGTGCTGGCGACGGTGCGTCGTGATGCGATGGAGGCCCGGGGGCAGGACTGGAGCGGCGAGGCGGAGGAGGTCTTCAAGGCGCCGATCCGCGAGCGCTACGAGGCGGAGTCCGACCCGTACTTCGCCACCGCGCGGCTGTGGGACGACGGGATCATCGACCCGGTGCAGACGCGCGACGTGCTGGGCCTGGCGATCTCGGCGGCGCTGAACGCGCCGATCCCGCAATCGCCGCGCTTCGGCCTGTTCCGGATGTGAGGGGCGGTTCATGATCAGATCCCTGCTCATCGCCAACCGCGGCGAGATCGCCCGGCGCATCATCCGCACCTGCCGCCGGCTCGGCATCCGGTGCATCGCCGTGTACTCCGAGGCGGACGCGGACGCGCCCCACGTCGCCGAGGCCGACGAGGCGGTCGCGATCGGACCGGCGCCGGCGCGGGACAGCTACCTCCAGGCGGAGCGCATCCTCCAGGCCGCCCGGGACTGCGGCGCGGACGCGGTCCATCCCGGCTACGGCTTCCTGTCGGAGAACGCGGAGTTCGCCGAGGCGGTGATCGCCGCCGGGCTGGTCTGGGTCGGGCCGCCGGCAGCGGCGATCCGGGCCATGGGGCTCAAGGACGCGGCCAAGTCGCTGATGGCCGCGGCGGGGGTGCCGACTACGCCGGGCTATCTAGGCGACGACCAGGACGAGACGCGGCTGGCCGCGGAAGCGGGGCGCGTCGGCTATCCGGTGGTAATCAAGGCGGTGGCCGGCGGCGGCGGCAAGGGGATGCGCCGGGTCGACCGGCCGGACGAGTTTGCGGCGGCGCTCGCCTCCTGCCGGCGCGAGGCAAGTGCCGCGTTTGGCGACGACCGGGTGCTGATCGAGATCTACGTGACGCAGCCGCGCCACATCGAGGTGCAGGTGTTCGCCGATGATCACGGCAACGTTCTGCACCTGTTCGAGCGCGACTGCTCGCTGCAGCGCCGGCACCAGAAGGTGATCGAGGAGGCGCCGGCGCCCGGCCTGGAGCCGGCGGTGCGCGAGGCGGTGTGCGCGGCGGCGGTCAGGGCGGCCACTGCGGTCGGCTACCAGGGTGCGGGCACGGTCGAGTTCATCGCGGATGCCAGCGAGGGGCTGCGGGCCGACCGGATCTGGTTCATGGAGATGAACACCCGGCTGCAGGTGGAGCATCCGGTGACGGAAGCGGTCACCGGACAGGACCTGGTGGAGTGGCAGCTGCGCGTCGCCTCCGGCGAGCCCCTGCCGCTGGCGCAGGACCGGCTGCGGGTCGACGGCTGGGGCATGGAGGCGCGGCTCTATGCGGAGAACCCGTCCACGGGCTTCCTGCCCTCGACCGGGCGGCTGGAGCATCTTCGCCTACCCTCGGGAGGGGTGCGGGTCGACAGCGCCGTCGAGCAGGGATCGGAGGTCACCGCCTTCTACGACCCGATGATCGCCAAGCTGGTCGTGCATGCGGCCACGCGTGCCGAAGCGGCGGCCGGACTAGCTGCCGCCTGCCGCGCGGTGGAGGTGTGGCCGGTGAGGACCAATGCCGGCTTCCTGGCGCGCGCGCTGTCGCATCCCGACTTCGTCGCCGGGCGGGTGGAGACCGGGTTCATCGAGGCCCGGCTCGACGCGCTGATGCCGCCGAGGCAGCCGTCCGAGCGGGTGCTGCAGGCGGCGGGACGGCAGCGGCTCGCCGGGTCGGTCGCGGCGCCAGCTGGGTTCCGGCTGAACGCCGAGCCCCGCCTCGAGGTCAGGCTGGACCATGCCGGAGAGACATTGTGCATTACGCTTGCACCCCGGACGCGGCAACCGGGGCTGCCGGTGTTCGAGCGGGACGGCGAGATTGTCGTGTTCGAGGACGGCGTGCCGTATGCCTTCCGCGATCCCGCTGCCGGCACGCCCCCCGGCGCGGAGGGGGGAAGCGGCGTGGTCGTCTCGCCGATGCCGGGACGGGTCGTGGCGGTGGCAGTGGCGGTCGGGGATGCGGTGGTGAAGGGCGCACCGCTGGTCGTGGTCGAGGCGATGAAGATGGAGCTTTCCCTGCAGGCGCCCTTTGCCGGTAGGGTTGTCGAGGTGTCCGCCCGGACCGGACAGCAGGTGGTCGAGGGGGCGACGCTGGTCCGGCTGGAGCCGGAAGGTGCGGATCATGGCCGGTAGGTATTTCGACCAGTTCGAGGTCGGCTGGAGCGTGCGGCACGACTTGCGCCGCACCGTGACCGAGACCGACAACCTGCTGATCACCGCGCTGACGCACAACCCGCAGCCGCTGCACCTGGATGCGGAGCATGCAGCCGGCACCGAGTTCGGCCGCATCGTCGTCAATGGGATCTTCACCTTCGGCCTGATGATCGGCATCTCGGTGGGCGACACCACGCTTGGCACCCTGGTGGCCAACCTCGGCTACGACGCGGTGGTGATGCCGAAGCCGGTCTTCGTGGGCGACACGCTGAGGGTCGAGACGGTGGTGGTCGAGAAGCGGGACAGCCGGTCGAGGCCGGAGAACGGGATCGTGGTGTTCGAGCACCGCGCTGTGAACCAGCGCGACGAGGTCGTCTGCCGGTGCCGGCGCACCGCCCTGCTGCACAGGAGCCCGGCGTGAGGCTCCGGTCCTGGCTGTTCGTGCCGGGCGACGCGCCGCGCAAGCTGGACAAGGCGAGCGGAACCGGGGCCGACGTGGTCATCCTCGACTTGGAGGATTCGGTGGCGGAGGCGAGGAAGCCGGAGGCGCGCCGGCTGGTCGCCGACTTCCTGTCGGCACGGCCGGCGCCGCGTGCGCCGTCGCTGTTCGTGCGCATCAACCCGCTTGCCGGTCCCCACGCGCTGGCGGACCTGGCTGCCGTCGTGCCGGCGGGGCCGGACGGGATCGTGCTGCCCAAGCCGGACGGGGCGCACGACGTGGCGAGGCTGGACCACTACCTCGCCGCGCTCGAAGCGTCGGCAGGGCTGCCGGCCAACCGCATCCGCATCCTGCCGATCGCGACGGAAACGCCGCGGTCCCTGTTCACGCTTGACAGCTACCGCAACGCGAGCGGCCGGCTTGCCGGCCTGACCTGGGGTGCGGAGGACCTGCCGGCGGCGGTGGGCGCCTCCACCAACCGCGACGAGGATGGCGGCTACAGCGACCTGTGCCGGCTGGCCCGGACCTTGTGCTTAGCCGGAGCCTCGGCCGCCGGTCTGCCGCCGATCGAGACCGTCTACCCGGCATTCCGCGACATGGCCGGGCTGGAAGCCTACGCGACGCGCGGCCGCCGCGACGGCTTCGCCGGCATGATGGCGATCCATCCGCAACAGGTGCCGGTGATCAACGCGGTGTTCACGCCGACCGGACAGGAGCTCGAGCGGGCCCGGACGGTGGTAGCGCTGTTCGACGCCGACCCGGGCACCGGGACAATCGCGTTCGAGGGGCGGATGCTGGACCTGCCCCACCTGAAGCAGGCGAGGGCGTTGCTGGCCGCCGGCGCCGTAGATGGCGAGGCGCAGGATCCCCGGCAGTCGCTTTAACCTAGAGGATCAGGTCCGTCCCGCCAGGCCGGCGGCGCCATGGATCATGATCGACGTGAGGTAGGTAAACCGGAGGGATTGTTATAGTTACGAACCCTCCAGCTTGGTGCCGCTCGGGAGTCGTCCTCAGACATGCGTCTTGCCGACCATGCCGACCGTCGTTTTCGCCTGGCTGGGCGTGAGGTGC